>NZ_MAQA01000014.1 GCF_001692445.1 Oerskovia enterophila
GGGCGGGGCTCGTGGGGTCGGCGGTGTCGGCGGGTCGGTCGGTCACGGGTCAAGACTGCCTCATGGGACTGACAGGGCCACCGTGTGCGCGCCGACCCGTGGGGATCCTGTGGAGTTGCTGCCAGGACCTGGCCCGGACCGCACGCCGACCCACCCGCACGGCCCGGCCCCGGGGGCCCGTCGCCTAGACTCGTGGGGTGACTTCCCCGACTGGTAAGCGTGTCCTCCTCGCCGCCCCCCGCGGCTACTGCGCGGGAGTCGACCGCGCCGTGATCGCGGTCGAGAAGGCGCTCGAGCACTACGGCGCCCCCGTGTACGTCCGCAAGGAGATCGTCCACAACAAGTACGTCGTCGAGTCGCTGAGCGACAAGGGCGCGGTCTTCGTCGACGAGACCGACGAGGTACCCGAGGGCGCGCGCGTCGTGTTCTCGGCCCACGGGGTCTCGCCCGCCGTCCACGAGGCCGCCGCCCAGCGCAACCTCCAGACGATCGACGCGACGTGCCCCCTGGTCACCAAGGTGCACAAGGAGGCCGTGCGCTTCGCGGCGGACGACTACGACATCCTGCTGATCGGTCACGAGGGGCACGAGGAGGTCGAGGGGACGGCCGGCGAGGCGCCGGACCACGTCCAGGTCGTCAACTCGCCCGACGACGCCGCGAACGTCACGGTCCGCGACCCGGAGAAGGTCGTCTGGATCTCGCAGACGACGCTGTCGGTCGACGAGACCATGGAGACCGTCGACCGCCTGCGCGAGCGTTTCCCGACGCTCCAGAACCCGCCGTCGGACGACATCTGCTACGCGACGCAGAACCGTCAGGTCGCCGTGAAGAAGCTCGCCCCCGAGTGCGAGCTCGTGATCGTGGTCGGTTCGGCCAACTCGTCGAACTCGGTGCGACTGGTCGAGGTCGCGCTGGGTGCCGGCGCGGACGCGTCGTACCGCATCGACCGCGCGCAGGAGATGGACGAGTCCTGGCTCGAGGGCGTGACGACGGTCGGTGTGACGTCGGGGGCCTCGGTCCCGGAGATCCTCGTCAACGACGTGCTGGCGTACCTGGCCGAGCGCGGCTACGGCGACGTGCAGGAGGTGCGCACCGCGACCGAGGACCTCATGTTCTCCCTCCCCAAGGAGCTGCGCGCGGACCTCAAGGCCGCGGGCAACGCGCCTGCGCGCCCGCGCCGCGAGAACCGGACGTCGCTCTCGGTCGAGCCCGTCTGACCCGTCGGGGGTACGGCCGCACGCAGCAGCCGCACGAAGGCCCGCCCCCCGATGCCGGGGGCGGGCCTTCGTCGTCCGGCCCGACGGCGCCGCTCACCGGGGTGCGTCCGTCACCGTGCCTCCCATCCTGCGCCGCTCACCGCACGTGCCGCTCACGGCATGCGGAGGCCGACGGCACGGGACGCTCGCCTCGCGGCGACCCCGGGTCGCGCTGCGCGTCAGGACGCGTCGGCCCCGCGGTCGCGCTCGTGCCGCCCGGGCCCGTTGATCGTCCCGAGCATGCCCGCGTCGAGGACGCTGGACCCGCTGTCGCTGCGCAGGCCGTGTTCCGCGCCCGTACCCGAGGGGCCGCTCAGCTCGTCGAGCGCGACGACCGACTCGTTGACCGAGGCGAGCAGCTCGGGGGCGCTCACGGCGCTGAGCTGTGGGTTGGCCGGGGCGGGGGTCTCGAGGTCCTCGTCCACGACGTTGAGGTCGGCGAACCGGCGGGCGCTGACGAGGACACGGGTCTCGAGCGACGCGACCGTCTTGTTGTACGACTCGGCGGCGCCCTGGATGGACCGTCCCAGCTTGGCCAGGTGGCTGCCCATGACGGCGAGGCGACCGTGCAGCTCCTTGCCGAGCGTGAGCACCTGCTGGGCGTTGGCCGCGAGGGCGTCCTGGCGCCAGGCGTACGCGACGGTCCGCAGCAGCGCGATCATGGTCATGGGGGCGGCGATGATGACGTTCTTGGCGACCGCGTACTCGAGGATCGAGGGGTCCTGCTCGATCGCGGCCGACAGGAACGACTCGGCGGGGACGAACATGACCACGAACTCCGGGGCGGGGCTGAACTGGTCCCAGTACCGCTTGCCCGCCAGGTCGTCGATGTGCTTGCGGAAGTGGCGGGCGTGCGCGGCCAGGCGTTCTGCACGCACCCGAGGGTCGGCGGTCTGCTGGGCGTCGAGGTAGCCGAGGAACGCGACCTTGGCGTCGACCACGACGTTCTTGCCGCCCGCGAGCCTGATCACCATGTCCGGGCGCAGCGCGCCGTCGTCGGTGCTGACCTGGTCCTGCTCCATGAAGTCGACGTGCGGGATCATGCCCGCGGCCTCGACCACGCGGCGCAGCTGGAGCTCACCCCACGCCCCGCGCACCTGCGAGGACCGCAGGGCCGTGACGAGCTGGGCCGTCTCCGAGCGCAGGGCCTCGGAGTCGAGGCGCATGCTGCGCACCTGCTCCGTGAGCGTGCCGTGCGCCTCCCGACGGGCCTGCTCGGCGGCCGTGACCTCGGCCTTGACCTGGTCGAGGGCCTTGCTCAGGGGTTCGACGAGCTGCTGGACGGCCTGCTCACGCTTGGCCAGCTCGGACTCGCCGACCTGCTGGCTGCGCTTGAAGCGTTCCTCGGCCTGGGTGAGGAACTGCTCGCTGCTGGTCGCGAGGGCCTTGCGGGCCAGGACCTCGAACTGCGCCTCGAGGCGGGCCTGGTCGCCGCGGATCTCGCCGAGCCTCTTCTCCGAGCCCGCGCGCAGCTCCTCGATCGCCCGTTCGTGGTTGGCGCGCTCGATGTCGAACCGTTCGTCCGCTGCTCGCTCGACGCCCGCGAGGTGACGTCCGAACCCCTCGCGCTCGGTGCGGAGCTGGCGCTCGAACCCTTCGCGCTCGGCCGCGAGGCGCTCGGCGAGCCCGGCGCCGCGCGCGGCCTCCTGCTGCGCCTGGGACAGCAGGCCTGTGAGTCGGCCCATCTCCTCCCGTCCCGAGTCGGGCGCGGACCGCCGCGCGAACCACCCCAGGAGGGCACCCACGAGGAGCCCGACGACGAGCATCAACCACGGCAAGGCGTTGTCCATGCCCGCACTCTGCCAGGTGCCACCGACAGGACCGGTGAGCGACGCCGTCGGGCCTGCGGACGAGCCTCCCACCTCGAAAGTAGTGACATTTCACAGGGGGAGCGGCGGCCCCGCTCCGCTACGTTTGTCCGTATGGCCCACGATCCTGAGCCCCGCGACCAGTTCCCACCCGCGACCCCTGGGACGACGGGAGCGCTCGGCGCTCCCGCACACCCCGAGGCGTCCGCCCCGACCGCTCCCGTGCTCGCCCCCGCGGCACCGCCGACCCCGGCGACGCAGGGGCCCGCGGCCCCCGCGCTCTCGGTGAGCGGGCTGTGGAAGAAGTTCGGCGAGAAGATCGCCGTGGCCGGGATCGACCTCGACGTCCCGGCCGGATCGTTCTACGGGCTCGTCGGCCCCAACGGCGCGGGCAAGACGACCGCGCTGTCCATGGCCACGGGTCTGCTGCGCCCCGACTTCGGCGCGGTCCACGTGCACGGCCTGGACCTGTGGGCCAACCCGCTCGAGGGCAAGCGCATGCTCGGCATCCTGCCCGACGGCGTGCGTCTGTTCGACCGCCTCACGGGCGCTCAGCTCATCACCTACGCGGGCCTGCTGCGCGGCATGGACCGGCAGACGGTCGCCGAGCGCACCGCGGACCTCCTCGAGGCCCTGGGCCTGGCGGCCGACGCGAACACGTTCGTCGTCGACTACTCGGCGGGCATGACCAAGAAGATCGCGCTCGCCTCGGCCCTCATCCACGCGCCGAGCCTGCTCGTGCTCGACGAGCCGTTCGAGGCCGTCGACCCGGTCTCCGCGGCCAACATCCGCGAGATCCTCAACGGGTACGTCGCGAGCGGCGGCACCGTGATCGTCTCCTCGCACGTCATGGACCTGGTCCAGCGCATGTGCGACCACGTCGCGGTCATCGCGGGCGGGCACGTGCTCGCGGCGGGCACCGTGGACGAGGTCCGCGCGGGCCAGAGCCTCGAGGACCGCTTCGTCGACCTCGTCGGCGGCCGTCACACCACGGAGGGGCTGTCGTGGTTGCGCACCTCGTAAGGCTCAAGCTCACGCTCATGCGCAACACGCTCAAGAAGAGCGTGTGGCAGACGATCGGCCTGGCCCTCGGGATCCTCTACGGGCTCGGCATCGCGACCATGGCGCTGATCGGGCTCGCGGTCCTGGGGACCACGGCCCCGGAGACCGCTGGGCAGATCGTGACGATCGTCGGCTCGGTCGTGGTCATCGCGTGGTGGGTCGTGCCGCTGTTCGCGTTCGGCGTGGACGCCACGCTCGACCCGCAGCGTTTCGTGACGTTCGCGGTGCCCCAGCGTCAGCTCCTCGCGGGCCTCGCGGTCGCGGGCCTGGTCGGCATCCCGGGCGTCGTGACGCTCCTGGTCTCGCTCGGCACGACGCTCGCGTGGTGGCGCTCTCCCGTCGCGGCTCTCGCCGCGGTCGTGGGCGGGCTGCTCGCGGTCGCGATGTGCGTCGTGGGCTCGCGCGCGACCACGACGGCGCTCGCGCCCCTGCTCGACTCGCGTCGCTACCGCGAGGTCCTGTCGATCGCGGCGTTCGTGCCGCTCATGCTCGCCGGCCCCCTCATCGGCTGGGCGACCGCGGCGATCGCCCGCGGCCAGGACGTCCTGCCGGTCATCGCGGCCGTCCTGGGCTGGACGCCGTTCGGGGCGCCGTGGGCCGTCGCGTCCGCGGTCGCCGACGGCGCCTGGGGCCTCGCGCTCGCCCGGCTCGCGATCGCCGTGGTCGTCGTCGCGCTGGCGTGGGTCGTGTGGGACCGTGCGCTCGCCAAGGCGCTCGTCGCCCCGCGCGGCGGTGCGAGCGCGGGCAAGTCCAAGGGCCTGGGCTGGTTCGACCGCTTCCCGGCGACCCCGGTCGGGGCCGTCGCAGCGCGATGCCTCACGTACTGGTTCCGCGACCCGCGCTACTCCGGGTCCATCGCGGTCGTCCCGCTGCTCCCGGTCCTGCTGTGGTTCGTCGGCTCGAGCATGGGGATCGACGGCGGTGACGGGTTCCGCGAGCTCATGCTCGTGCTCGGGCCGCTCACGGCGTTCACGTTCGGGTTCGCGATCTCGGCGGACATCGCCTACGACCACACGGCGTTCTGGACGCAGCTCTCGTCCGGGGTCACGGGCTTCGCGGACCGTGCGGGTCGTGTGCTCGCGGCCGCCGTGCTGGGGGTCCCGGTCGTGACGGTCTTCGCGGTCGTCTCGGTCGCCTTCACGGGGCGGTGGGACCTCCTGGTCGCCACGGTCGGGCTGAGCCTGGGCGTGCTCGCGACGGGGCTCGGCGTGTCGAGCGTGGTCTCGGCGCGGCTCCTCTACCCGGTGCCCAAGCCGGGGGACAGCCCCTTCAAGTCGCCCCAGGGGGCCGCGATGGCGACCATGTTCGCCCAGATGATCACGATGCTCGTGCTCCTCGCGCTGTCGCTGCCGGCGGCTGGCCTGGCGCTCACGAACGTCCTGACGGGCGACGCGGTGTGGGGCTGGCTCGCGCTGGTCGTGGGGATCGGTCTGGGTGGGCTCTTCCTGGTGCTGGGCATGCGCTGGGGCGGCCGCCTGGTGGACCAGCGGGGGCCGGAGCTGCTCCAGCAGGTCATGAGCTACAAGTAGCAGGCCCGACGCCGGCTCTCGCCCGGGTGCGCACGCGCCGTCCTGCACGCGCGCACCCGGGTGGGCGACGCCGTCGGGCAGCGGGTCACCGAGAGCGCGAGCGGGCCCGTGCGCCGCTCCCGTAGACTCAGGCCCCGTGGCTCTTACAATCGGCATCGTCGGCCTGCCCAACGTCGGCAAGTCCACCCTCTTCAACGCCCTGACGCGCAACCAGGTCCTCGCAGCGAACTACCCGTTCGCGACGATCGAGCCGAACGTCGGTGTGGTGTCCCTCCCGGACCCCCGGCTGAACAAGCTCGCGGAGATCTTCGGCAGCGAGCGCATCCTGCCCGCGACGGTCTCGTTCGTCGACATCGCGGGCATCGTCAAGGGTGCGAGCGAGGGCGAGGGCCTCGGCAACAAGTTCCTCGCGAACATCCGCGAGGCGGACGCGATCTGCCAGGTGACCCGTGCGTTCGACGACCCCGACGTGATCCGCGTCGAGGGGTCCACGGACTCCGCTGACGACATCGAGACCATCAGCACCGAGCTGATCCTCGCCGACCTCCAGACCCTCGAGAAGGCGCTGCCGCGCCTCGAGAAGGAGGTCAAGATCAAGAAGGGCGACCCCGTCCTGGTCGCGGCCGCGCAGAAGGCCCAGTCCCTGCTCGAGCAGGGGATCACGCTGTTCCAGGGCGCCGCTGCCGCGGGCCTGGACCTGGCCGAGATCGCGAGCCTGCAGCTCATGACGGCCAAGCCCTTCATCTACGTCTTCAACACCGACGACGCGGGGCTCGTGGACGAGGCCCGCAAGGACGAGCTGCGCGCGCTCGTCGCGCCGGCCCAGGCGATCTTCCTGGACGCCAAGTTCGAGTCCGAGCTCGCCGAGCTCGAGCCCGAGGAAGCGGCCGAGATGCTCGCCGAGACGGGCCAGGAGGAGTCGGGGCTCGACCAGCTCGCGCGCGTCGGCTTCGACACGCTCGGCCTGCAGACCTACCTGACCGCCGGGCCCAAGGAGTCGCGCGCCTGGACCATCCGCAAGGGCTGGACCGCGCCGCAGGCGGCGGGCGTCATCCACACCGACTTCGAGCGCGGCTTCATCAAGGCCGAGGTCATCTCGTTCGACGACCTCGTCGAGACCGGCTCGGTCGCGGCGGCCCGCGCGGCGGGCAAGGCCCGCATCGAGGGCAAGGACTACGTCATGGTCGACGGCGACGTCGTGGAGTTCCGCTTCAACGTGTAGTCGCACGGAAGCCCGGGCCGGGCCAGGTCGGCGCCAGCCCGGGTCGGGTCGGGTCGACGACGCCGGCGGGGACCGCACGAACGACGACGGAGGACAGTCATGGCCCGCCCGTACCACCCGGGACCGAAGCAGTTCGTCTTCGGCGTCGGCGACGGCAACGACCACGAGGTCTCCGTGGGTGACCCGCAGGAGGCCTACGTCGCGTTCTCTGCGTTCTTCAGAGGTCGAGAGTCCGACACCTACACCGTCGACGACGAGCCGGCAGGCCAACGCCTGGTGCTCATGCCCGGTCGAGGTGTGATCGCGCGGAGCGAGGTGACGGGACGGGCCCGGAGCGAGTACCTCACGGTCGACGGGCCCCATCGCTACCTGCCGAGCGCCATGCTGTTCTTCGAGAACGGGTATGCCGGCCTGGACCGCTTCGGCCAGTGGCTCCCGGAGCTCGCCGACCTCGACGCGTCGCCGGAGGCTCGCGGTGCCGCCCGCGCCGCGGCGATCACGACCGAAGCCGAGGCGATCGAGAAGGTCGCTCGGATCTGGGGAGACTCGGGCATCGTCGACCCGAGCGACCAGTTCTACGTCTTCTTCGATGCGCACGCTCTCGACGATGCCCCGGCAGATCGAGCCGAGCTGCTCGGACTGATCACGTTCCTCGGGCTCCAGCGGGTCGCTGCCCCGGCCGGGGCCGCCGCAGGGGAGGTCTGGGTGCGTACCGACGAACGCCTCGACGTCGAGCTCGAGAAGTGGTCATGAGGGACGTCGTCTTCACGCGCGCGAGCGGTTGGATCCCGACCGTGATCCGGGAGGACGGCGAGCTGAGGTTGATGCTCGCTGCCGGGGCCGACGCCAACCACGACCCGCGGACGTTCACCTTCCCGATCGGGGAAGCCCATCTGGCGGTGATCCGCGAGGACCTGGCGAGACACCTGCTGCTGTGGAGCGCGGTCCTTCCGTTGTGCGACGCGGCCGGGACCCGGGGGCGCCTCGACGAGGACGTCGCTGTCGCGCTCCTGGACCCTGTGCTCCTCTCCCCGTCCGTCGACGTCGACGCGCTGTTCGAGCGCATCCCGTGGGACAGGAGCCGGCTCGTCGCGCACGGGGCCGACATCGACCTGCTCGAGCGGGGTCAGGTCTGCGCTTCGATGCGTGCGGCGACCGAGACGCCCGACGGGAGGCGAGCGCAGGTGTACTCCGCGGACCGTCGTCGAGCCGAGCGTGGGGTGGTCCTCGGCCCGCTCGACACCGCGATCCTGAAGTTCACCGGACAGCACCTGCACGGTGCGACGATCCCGCGACGCCTTCCGGACGCCGTCGACCCTGCGCTGCTCTCCGACGTCGTGCGCGTGATCGCGACCGCAGAGCAGGCGAGCTCCGAGATGCGGATCGGCATCGACCCGCGACGGGGAAAGCGTGCCACGGACAAGCGCGAGTGGGACCGCGTGGCGGGGGTGGTCGAGGCCGCCGTGCGGGGCGCACACCCTGAGCTCGTCGACGACGCGGTGCGCACCGTGAGCTTCCTGATGTGCTCGGAGGTCGCGGACCGCACACGGGACCTGCCCGTGGAGGACGAAGCCGTGGTGCTGGGCGACCATGCCGGCGCGAGAAAGACGAGGCTGACGTTCACGGACGACAAGGAGGTCGAGAAGCGGTGGCAGCAGGGTGGCCCACGCACTGCCGACGCGGAGTTCTGGGAGTTCGTCGGTGATCGGTCAGCCTCGGACAACGAGGTGTTCACCATCGAGGACGAGACGATGGGCGAAGGGATCCAGCTCCACTTCTACGCGGACTCGATCGCCCGGGTCACGACCGTGCGCAAGGGTGTCGGCGGGGCGGAACCGGAGTACCGGGTCGAGTACGGTCTGGTCGACGGGATGCGCGGGTACCGGACCGTGGTGAGCGCCTTCGTCCGCGGCGGCTGCGCGGGGCTCGACCAGCACGGCCCGTGGATGTCGGATGCCGCCGAGCTCGAGCGTGCACGCCGGCGGCGCGACGCCCGGTAGTCCCGGCTCGAGGCACCCGCACCTCGACGGGGAACCAGAACCGGCTCGAGGCCGCTTCCTCGACACACGACGACCTGGAGGTCCAATGTCTGATCAGCTGCCCCCGTGCCCCTCGTGCGCGAGCGACTACACCTACGAGTCCGGTGCGCTGCTGGTGTGCCCGATGTGCGGCCACGAGTGGGCGCCCGGCAGCGTCGAGGAGACCGACGACGCCGACGCGCCAGACGCACGTGTCGTGAAGGATGCCGTCGGCAATCCGCTGGAGGACGGCGACGACGTCACGATCGCCAAGGATCTCAAGGTCAAGGGTGCCGGCGGCGGAGTCGTCAAGGTCGGCACCAAGGTGCGCGGCATCCGGCTGATCTCCGACGGCGTAGGTGACCACGACATCGACGCGAAGGTGCCGGGGTTCGGGCAGATGCAGCTGAAGTCGAGCGTGGTCAAGAAGGTTCTCTAGCCCGTTCGATGCGTCCGGCCCGACCAGTACCTGGTCTGCCTCCCCGTGCGCGGCGTGCTCAGGACCGTTCGAGCGCCATCCGCCGCCGGGCACGGTGCAGGCTGATCAGCCCGCCCACGGCGGCGCCGCAGCCGATCACGACGAACGCCAGTCCCAGGAAGTGCGGGAAGCCCCACCCGCCGGACGCGAGGGCCGGCAGCTCGCTCGTGAGCTCGACGGTCGGCGGGTCGAGCAGGTACGTGACAGGTCGGCCGATGAGCTGTTCCTTTCCCTGGAACTCGTCGGCCCACCCGGTGACGGACCGACCGCGGACGTACTCCGGCCGGTGGTCGGTCTCGGCGACGAGCTGCTCTCCGTCGGTGCCGGTGAACGTGAGCTCCAGCGAGCTGTGCATCTGCTGGTCCGCGGACCAGGAGTGCACGCGGGCATCGGTCACGGTCCCCGACTGCCCCGACGCGACGAGCTCTCTGGCTTCCAGGCCCGGTCCGAGCGCGGCTCCGAGCATGCTCAGGCCGAACAGCAGGAACACGGCCGCGAAGGCGAGGACGACGATCGAGGCGGTGCGCAGCGTCCTGGAGGGGAGGGCGGCTGTCGCCGGAGGGGGCACTGTCACGACGAGGAGCCTATGGCGAAGCTCCTGCGACGTGTGGGTCGCAGGAGGATCGGCTGCGTGACGGAGGTCTCCGAGAGGCCGGTCACACTCCCCGTTCGTGGGACGGGCGCCGCCGTATCGTGAGACGCGGCAGGTGCCCGTTCTTCGTGTCCAGGGTGTTACGTACCGGTTTCTCCCGGTATCCGGACGGAAACAGGACCGTACCGGCCAGTATCAACTCGGTAACGATCGGCTGCCCGAAAGGCGCAACCGGGTGAAGTCACCCATCTTGGTCGGTACCGTTGCCCCAAACCATGGTGGGCTTCCCTGACGACGCCGCCGAGGACGCCCTGCGGGTCACCCGCGCGGTCCTCGAGGCAAGGGAGTCGCCATCCCCTTGAGGAGGAACATTGAACATCAGGCGCACAAGTGCCGTTACCGCGGCCGTGGCCTCGGTCGCGTTGGTGCTGACCGCATGCGGTGGCACGGCCAACGAGGCGGAAACTGACGACGCAGGCATCAACCAGGAGTCCGCGGTCACCGTGGCCTGGGAAGCACCGCTCAACGAGCTCAACCTCAGCTCGACGAACGGCAACGCGACGCAGAACGCCGTGATCGGCTACATGCTGAACTCGGGCTTCAACTACTACGACGAGAACCTCAACCTTGTCGAGGACACCTCGTTCGGTTCGTACGAGAAGGTCTCCGACGACCCGCTGACGGTCAAGTACACGGTCGCCGACGACACCAAGTGGTCCGACGGCACGGCGTTCGACGCGACGGACATCCTGCTCCAGTGGGCCGGCACCTCCGCCAAGTTCAACAACGTCCAGCCCGAGACCGACGAGGAGGGCAACGTCACGAACCAGGCCGCCCTGGACGCCGGTGTCTACTTCGACGGCACGACCCCCGGCGCCTCGCTCATCAGCGCGGTCCCGGAGATCAGCGAAGACGGCAAGTCGATCACCTTCGTGTACGACAAGCCCTTCGGTGACTGGGCCCTGAACTTCACCAACCAGTTCGTCCCGGCGCACGTGGTCGCTCAGAAGACGCTCGACATCCAGGACCCGCAGGAGGCCAAGGACGCTCTGCGTGACGCCATCCTGAACGCCGACGTCGCCAAGCTCTCGCCCATCGCGACCTTCTGGAACTCCGGCTTCGAGATGACCAAGATGCCCGAGGACAAGTCCCTCGTGCTCTCGAACGGTGCCTACCTCCTCGACGCGTACGAGGAGAACCAGTACCTGACCCTCAAGGCGAACCCTGACTTCAAGGGCAAGAACAAGGCGTCGGTCGAGACCATCACGGTCCGCTACATCGACGACCCGATGGCCCAGGTCCAGGCGCTGCAGAACGGTGAGGTCGACCTCATCGGCCCGCAGGCCTCGGCAGACGTGCGCAGCGCCCTCGAGGCCCTGCCCGCGATCGAGACCAACAACAGCGTCGAGGGCACGTTCGAGCACGTCGACCTGGTCTTCGAGAACGGTGGCCCCTTCAGCCCCGCGACCTACGGCGGCGACGCCGAGAAGGCCAAGAAGGTCCGCCAGGCGTTCCTCCTCTCCATCCCGCGCCAGACGATCGTCGACAACCTGATCGTCCCGCTGAACCCTGACGCCGAGGTCCGCAACTCGCAGATCCTCATCCCGGGCTCGCCCAACTACGACAAGATGGTCGAGGAGAACGGCTCGAACTTCTACCCGCCCGCGGGTGACGTCGAGAAGGCCAAGGCGCTGCTCGCCGAGGCCGGCGTGACCACCCCCGTCAAGGTCCGCTTCGCGTACAACAACGAGAACGCGCGCCGTGTGAACCAGGTCGCGCTCATCACCGACACCGCGTCGCAGGCCGGCTTCGAGATCGTCGACACCGGCCGCCCGGCCGCTACGTGGGGCACGCTCCTCGGCACCGGCCAGCAGGAGTACGACGCATCGCTCTTCGGGTGGCAGTCGACCTCGACCGCCGTCACCGAGTCGGACGCCAACTTCCGCTACTCGCCCGAGCGTGGCCTGAACAACTACGGCTTCTACTCGAACCCGGCCGTCGACGCTGCGCTCGACCAGCTCCAGGTCTCGACCGACCCCGACGAGCAGTTCGCGCTGCAGCTCGAGGTCGAGAAGAACCTGTGGGCCGACGCCTTCGGCACCACGATCTTCCAGTTCCCCGCGATCCAGGGCTGGAACGAGAACCTGAAGGGCGTCGACGCGATCACCATCAGCCCGACGATCTTCTACGGCTTCTGGAACTGGGAGCTCGGCGCGTAGCGTCGAGCCCATCCGTTCCTGAGCACGGGGCCAAGCCCCCGGCCGGCACCAGGCCCACGCCTGGTGCCGGCCCGTGCTCGGCGCGTCGCACGACGAGGGCACCGGTCGATTCGATCACCGGTGTCCTCGTCGTGGGTTGTGCGGCAGGAGTCCACCATGACCCTCACCTCGCGCCGGCTGAACGTCTCCTCGCGCTACCCGCGCGTAGACTTGCCCGGCCCTAACCTGGGTCCCTAGTTTCAGCGAGGTATGCCCTCCAATGTTCTCTTTCATCTCGCGGCGTCTGCTGGCAGGGTTGGGAACCCTGCTCGTGTCGACGTTCGCCATGTACCTGCTCGTGAGCAAGTCGATCAGGCCTTTCGAAGACCTCGAGTCGCTGACGGACGGCGCGGTCAAGGCGCAGAGGATCGCCGAGCGTACCGAGATCCTGGATCTCAACACGCACCCGGTGATCCGCTACTTCAAGTGGCTCGGTGACTTCGTGACCGGCGACTTCGGCGTCGGCTGGCGTTCCGGTCAGCCCGTCTCGAGCCTGCTCCAGGGGGCCGTCGCCTCCACGATCCAGCTCGTCGCCGCGGCGACGGTCATCGCGATCATCCTCGGCGTGATGATCGGCATCGTGAGCGCGCTGCGCCAGTACAGCTCGTTCGACTACATCACGATCTTCCTGTCCTTCGTGCTCTACTCGCTCCCGGCCTTCTGGGTCGCCGTGCTGCTCAAGCAGTGGGGGGCGATCGGCTTCAACGACTTCCTCAAGGATCCGTCGCTGAGTCCGCTCGTGATAGCGGTCGCCGGTGCGCTGGCAGGGACTGCCTGGATGCTCGCCTTCGGCGGGACGGCCCGCAAGCGGCTCATCACGTTCGGCAGCGCCTTCCTGGTCACCGTCGGCGCGCTCTACTACCTCCAGCTCTCCAACTGGTGGCTCCAGCCGAACCTCGGCCCCGTCATCATCCTGATCACGGGTACGGCGCTCGCCTTCGCGATCACCGCACTCACGGCCGGTCTGCAGAACCGCCGGGCCCTGGGCGCGGCGCTGTCGACCGTGGCACTGGGGCTGGCGCTCTACTACCCGTTGAGGTCCGTCCTCCGTGCGGTCGACAGCTGGGCTCTCGTCGGTGGCCTCGCGGTCCTGACGATCGCCGTCGGCATCGGCATCGGCTACCTCTGGGGAGGACCGGACCGAGGAATCTCCGCGCGCAGCGCTGCGATCACGGCGTTCCTCGTGGCGTCCATGATCTTCGTGGACAAGGTCATGTCGATCTGGCCCGCCTACCTCAAGGCCCCGGCGATCAACGGCCGGCCGCTCGCGACCATCGGAGACGCCACCCCGAACCTCGGGGGCAACTTCTGGGTCGGGACCCTGGACAGCTTCACGCACCTCCTCCTGCCGACGATCGCGCTGGTCCTCATCCAGTTCGCCGGCTACACCCGCTACTCGCGGTCGAGCATGCTCGAGGTGATGAGCCAGGACTACATCCGCACCGCGCGCGCCAAGGGCCTGCCGGAGCGGACGGTCATCATGCGCCACGGGTTCCGCAACACGCTGATTCCGCTCGCGACGATCGTCCCGATCGACGTCATCACGCTCCTCGGTGGCGCGATCATCACCGAGAAGGTCTTCGCCCGTCCGGGCATGGGCACCCTGTTCATCGACTCCTTGCAGGGTGCTGAGGTCGATCCAGTGATGGCGTACCTCGTCATCGTGGCGGCCCTCGCCATCATCGCCAACATCGTGGCTGATCTGATCTACGCAGCCCTCGACCCGCGGATCCGGGTGAACGCATGAGCAACGCCATTTCTCCTCAAGATTCCACGTTCGACCCGAACGTCGAGAACCAGATCGAGCTCAAGGAGGTCGAGGGGCTCTCGCAGAACCAGATCGTCCGCCGGCGGTTCCTCCGCCACAAGGGCGCGGTCATCTCGGTCGTCGTCCTCGCGCTGATCACGGTCCTCGCGGTCACCTCGGTCGGCTTCGGTTCGTGGACCGGCTGGTGGAACTTCGTCCCGTCCGGTCAGGGAGCGACCAACCCTCTGGTCAACGGGGGCGCCCCGAGCTCGGTGCACCCCTTCGGGCAGGACGAGGCCGGTCGTGACATCTTCGCCCGCGTCATGCGCGGCACGCAGACGTCGCTCATCATCATGTTCTCGGTGGGCCTCATCGCGACCGTGATGGGCATCGTCGTCGGCGCGCTCTCCGGGTTCTTCCGAGGCACGACGGACTCGCTCCTGATGCGTTTCACGGACCTCATCATCACGATGCCCGTGATCGTCCTGGGTGCCGTCCTCGGTCTGATGTCGGGCGGCAACAACGCTGCGGTGTTCGGCGCGTTCCTCGGTCTGATCCTCTGGCCGCCGCTGGCCCGTCTGGTGCGTGGCGAGTTCCTCTCGCTGCGCGAGCGGGAGTTCGTCGACGCGGCTCGTGTCGCCGGTGCGAGCAACACGCGCATCATCTTCAAGCACATGCTGCCCAACGCGGTCGGCGTCATCATCGTCAACACGACGCTGCTGCTGAGCTCGGCGATCCTGCTGGAGACGTCGCTCAGCTACCTCGGGGTCGGCATCAAGTCGCCGTCCATCTCGCTGGGTCTGCTGATCAACGACTACCAGCAGGCGTTCGCCTCGCGCCCCTGGCTCTTCTGGTGGCCGGGTGCCTTCATCGTGTCGATCGCGCTGTGCGTGAACTTCATCGGTGACGGTCTGCGCGACGCGTTCGACCCGCGTCAGAAGCGGATCCCCTCGTTGCGCAAGATGGCGCGTGCGCGCCGCATCGAGCGTCCGCTGCCCACGACGCGCCCGACCGACGGCACGGGTGCCGCTGCGGAACCGAGCACCCCGTGACCTGCGCGCCACGGCGCGTCGGGTCACCCTCCGACGGTCGTGACCACGATCGTCGCGACCACCAGGGCGCCGAGCACGGCGAGCTGGCGGACGTTCCAGCGGGTGCTGGCGCCGGGCGTGTCGTCGCGGCGGGCATCGAGGTAGCCCGCCGCGACGAGGGCCGCGTGGCGCCGCTGCCGCGCTGGGTACCGTCACGGCGGGTGCGCAGCCAGCGTGCGCTGCCGCTCGACCGGGGCGCGGCCCAGGCGGTCACGGAGCCGCCGCGGTACCTGACCTCGAGCGACCAGCGTGTCTCGGCGCCCTCGAACGCGGGCCACGGGACGTGCACGCTGCGCACCACGTTGTGGACGTCGATCCCGCCGTCGGACACCTCGACGCGTGGCGCCCAGAACAGCATGGCGACCGCCCAGGTCACCAGTGCCGCGCCGGGCAGCGTGCGCAGGCCCGCGGCCGCGCCGTCGGACGTCCAGATCGCGGCGCAGAGCATCACACCGACCACGCCCACCGCCACGGTGAGCACTCGGCCGTACATCGAGAAGAAGACCTTCGTGGGACCCATGGCCCCATGTTCCCAGAGATGCGGCGCCACGAGCGCCAGGTCTCCCACCTGCTGGAAGGACACTGATCATCGTGGCCATCGACACATCTTCCGTGCCTCAGTTCACGCCCACGGGGAGCCCCGTGCTCTCGGTGCGCGACCTGGGCGTGGACTTCTACGTCGACGGGGTCTGGTACCCGGCGGCGACCGACATCAGCTATGACCTGTACGCGGGCGAGGTCCTGGCGATCGTGGGCGAGTCGGGCTCGGGCAAGTCCCAGTCCTCGCTCGCCCTGCTGGGTCTGCTGCCCTCGAACGGGCGCGCACGCGGTAGTGCCAAGCTGGGCGACCGCGAGCTCATCGGCCTGACGCAGGGCGGCCTGCGCAACATCCGTGGGCGGGAGATCTCGATGATCTTCCAGGAGCCCATGACCGCGCTCAACCCCGTCTACACGGTCGGCTTCCAGATCGTGGAGACGATCCGCACGCACTTCACGGTCGGCCCCTCGGAGGCCAAGAAGCGTGCGATCGAGCTGCTCCGTCTCGTGGACATCCCCGAGCCCGAGCGTCGCTTCGACGCGTACCCGCACCAGCTCTCGGGCGGTCAGCGTCAGCGCGCCATGATCGCCCAGGCCCTCGCCTGCGACCCCAAGCTCCTGGTCGCCGACGAGCCGACGACGGCGCTCGACGTCACGGTCCAGGCGGAGATCCTGCGCCTGCTCCGCGACCTGCGTCACCGGGTGGACGCCGCGATCATCCTCATCACGCACGACATGGGCGTGGTGGCGGACATGGCCGACACCATGATGGTCATGAAGGACGGCCACGTCGTCGAGCGTGGGACCTCGGCAGAGGTCTTCGGCGCGCCGAAGGACCCGTACACGCGTCGTCTGCTGGACGCCGTCCCGCACCTGGGTACGTCGAAGACCGGCGTCGAGTCCGTGACGCACCGTGCACCTGCCACGGCTCCGGTCGTGGACAAGGACGTCGTCCTCGAGGCGACCGACATGATCATCGAGTACCCGGCCCGCCGTCGGCAGAAGGCGTTCCGTGCCGTCGACCAGGTGAGCTTCTCGATCCGCAAGGGCGAGGTGCTCGGCCTCGTGGGCGAGTCCGGCTCGGGCAAGACGACCATCGGCCGCGCCGTCGTCGGGCTGCTGCCCGTGACGGGTGGCTCGCTGCGCGTCGGCGACATGAACATGGTCGGGGTCTCCCCGAAGGCGCTGCGCCCGCTCCGCAAGGAGGTCGGGATCGTCTTCCAGGACCCGGGTTCGTCCCTGAACCCGCGCCTGCCCATCGGAGAGTCGATCGGCGAGCCCCTCATGCTCCACAAGGGCATCAAGGGCAAGGCGTTGAGTGCCGAGGTCGAGCGTCTGCTGGACCAGGTCGAGCTGCCCCGGGCCATGCGCAACAGGTATCCGCACGAGCTCTCGGGCGGCCAGCGTCAGCGTGTGGGCATCGCCCGCGCGCTCTCGCTCGAGCCCAAGCTGCTGGTCGCGGACGAGCCGACGTCGGCTCTCGACGTCTCGGTCCAGGCCCGTGTGCTGGACCTCTTCCAGGACCTGCAGCGTGAGCACGGGTTCGCGTGCCTGTTCATCTCGCACGACCTCGCGGTCGTCGAGATGCTCTCGGACCACGTCGCGGTCATGCACCAGGGCAAGCTGGTCGAGGTCGGGACCACCGAGCAGATCGTCCACGCGCCCGTGGACCCGTACACGCAGCGCCTGCTCGCTGCGGTGCCGGTGCCGGACCCTGCCGAGCAGCGTCGGCGTCGTGAGGTGCGTGACGCCCTGCTCGACGCGTCCAAGAACGACCTGGCGCGCGACGAGCGCAAGGAGCTCGGCGCTCTCGCGCGTACGCAGGACGAGGACCGCGAGGACCTCGAGGGCGACCGCATCCCGCAGCAGCCGGTCTGACCGGTCTCGCGCACAGCGCGGGTGAGATGCCCGACGACGGCACGCGCCGTCGTCGGGCATCTCGCGTCTGCGGGCAGGGGAGCGGGGTGTGACGGAGCACCCCCTCCACGCACTGGCCTGCACCCGGTAAGATAGCCGTGCCCGGACGACGGCGCGCGCGTGCTCTGCGCGGGCGGCGCCCGTCTGCTGGCCACCAACTCCGGGGCGGAAACCTCCGTCGCTTGCTCCTCTCCCGAAATGAGTTCTGTATGTCTGTGCGCTCTGACCTGCGCAACGTGGCGATCGTCGCCCACGTCGACCACGGCAAGACGACCCTGGTCGACGCGATGCTGCACCAGTCCGGCGCCTTCGGCGCTCACGCGCACGTCGACGAGCGGGCCATGGACTCCGGTGACCTGGAGCGCGAGAAGGGCATCACGATCCTCGCGAAGAACACCGCCGTGCACTATGCCGGTCCCGCAGCGATCGCCGCCGGTCAGCCCGACGGCATCACGATCAACGTGATCGACACCCCGGGCCACGCCGACTTCGGTGGTGAGGTCGAGCGCGGCCTGTCCATGGTCGACGGTGTCGTGCTCCTGGTCGACGCCTCGGAGGGCCCGCTGCCCCAGACGCGCTTCGTGCTGCGCAAGGCGCTCGTCGCCAAGCTCCCCGTGATCCTCGTGGTCAACAAGACCGACCGTCCCGACTCGCGCATCGAGGAGGTCGTCGCCGAGGCGACCGACCTGCTGCTCGGTCTCGCGAGCGACCTCGCGGACGAGGTCCCCGACCTCGACCTCGACGCGATCCTCGACATGCCCGTCGTCTACGCCGCGGCCAAGGTCGGGCGCGCCTCGACGGTCCAGCCGGCCGACGGCTCGGTCCCGGACAGCGAGGACCTCGAGCCCCTGTTCAAGGTCATCCTCGACAAGATCCCGGCCCCCACGTACGAGGAGGGCGCGCCGCTCCAGGCGCACGTCACCAACCTCGACGCGTCGCCGTTCCTCGGCCGCCTCGCGCTGCTGCGCATCTTCAACGGCACCATCCACAAGGGCCAGACCGTGGCGTGGGCCCGTGCCGACGGCACCATGCAGAACGTCAAGATCACCGAGCTCCTCGAGACCAAGGCGCTCACCCGCGTGCCCACGGACTCCGCGGGCCCGGGCGAGATCGTCGCCGTCGCCGGCATCGAGGAGATCACCATCGGTGAGACCCTCACGGACCCCGACGACCCGCGTCCGCTGCCGCTCATCACGGTCGACGACCCGGCGATCTCGATGACGATCGGTATCAACACGTCCCCGCTCGCGGGCAAGGGCGGCAAGGGCCACAAGGTCACGGCCCGCCAGGTCAAGGACCGCCTCGACAAGGAGCTCATCGGCAACGTGTCGCTGCGCGTCCTGCCGACCGAGCGTCCTGACGCGTGGGAGGTCCAGGGTCGTGGGGAGCTCGCGCTCGCCATCCTCGTCGAGCAGATGCGTCGTGAGGGCTTCGAGCTGACCGTCGGCAAGCCGCAGGTCGTCACCAAGCAGGTCGACGGCAAGCGCCACGAGCCCATGGAGCGCATGACGATCGACGTGCCCGAGGAGTACCTGGGCAACGTCACGCAGCTCCTCGCGCAGCGCAAGGGCCGCATGGAGACCATGTCGAACCACGGCACGGGCTGGGTCCGCATGGAGTTCGTCGTCCCGGCTCGTGGGCTCATCGGCTTCCGCACGCGCTTCCTCACGGACACGCGCGGCACGGGCATCGCGTCCTCGATCGCCGAGGGCTACGAGCCGTGGGCCGGCCCCATCGAGACCCGCGTCAACGGTTCGCTCGTCGCGGACCGCTCCGGTGTGGTGACGCCGTTCGCGATGATCAACCTGCAGGAGCGTGGCTCCTTCTTCGTCGACCCCACGCAGGAGGTCTACGAGGGCATGATCGTCGGCGAGAACTCGCGCAACGAGGACATGGACGTCAACATCACCAAGGAGAAGAAGCTCACGAACATGCGTGCCGCGTCGAGCGACACGTTCGAGAACCTCACCCCTCCGAAGCACCTGACGCTCGAGGAGTCCCTCGAGTTCGCCCGCGAGGACGAGTGCGTCGAGGTCACCCCCGAGGTCGTGCGCATCCGCAAGGTCATCCTCGACCAGACCGAGCGCGCCCGCGCGTTCTCCCGCGCGAAGAAGTCCTGAGCGCCGGCTCAGCCGTCCGCCTGAGCGTGCAGCCCGTGCCGCCGGTCCTCGTGACCGGCGGCGCGGGCTCCGCGCTTCCTGCCCCTCTGGAGAGCGCATGAGGACCGAGCCGGTCCGGCCCCGCGGCGGGTTGCTCGCCGTGCACGCCCATCCCGACGACGAGACGCTCGCGACCGGCGCGCTGCTGGCGACCTGGGCGGCGTCGGGCGAACCCGTGACGCTCGTGACGTGCACGCGTGGCGAGCAGGGCGAGGTGATCGGCGCCGAGCTCGCGCACCTCGAGGGCGACGGTCCGGCCCTCGCGGCGCACCGGGAAGGCGAGCTGGCCGCCGCGCTGGAGAGCCTGGGCGTGTCCGACCACGTGTTCCTCGACCAGGTCGAGCCCGACGAGCCTCGCAGCTCGCCGGGTGAGGCCGGTGAGCGTGCCTTCCGGGACTCGGGCATGGCGTGGGCCGCGCCGGGTATCGCCCGGGCTGCGGCCGAGGCGGACCTCCCGGAGGGGGCGTTGGTCGGGGTCCCGCTCGACGAGGCGGCGCGCCGGCTCGCGCACGTGCTGCGCGAGCGACGCCCGCGCGTCGTGGTGACGTACGAGCCGTCGGGCGGCTACGGCCACCCGGACCACGTGCGGGCGCACGAGATCACGGTCCGCGCGATCGAGATCGCCCGGGAAGAGGGTTCCGTGGTGCCCGACGGCGGAGCGTCGGACCCGGAGGTCGTCCGGGTGGGTGGTGCTCGCGCAGGCGACCCGTCGGCCGGTCACGACCTCGAGCTGTGGCAGTCGGTGGTGCCCGCCGAGGTCGCGCGAGCAGCTCGCCGTGAGCTGGCCGTCCTGCCCGGCGTCGCCACGCTGCGCTCCGAGCACCCGGAGCTCACGCTGCCGGACCCCGACGAGCCGCTGCCCCCCGTGGCCAAGAAGGGTCTCGAGGAGGTCGTGGTGGTCGACGTCAGGCCGGTGCTCGGTGCCGTGGTCGGCGCACTGCGTGCGCACGCGACCCAGGTGCAGCACGTCGGCGTCGCGCTGGGGAGCGGCGACGGGGACCCGACGAGGGAGGGGGGCCAGGGTGGTGCCGCGGAGGCGCTCGGCTGGTACGCGCTGAGCAACGACGTCCTCGCTGCCCTTCCTTCACGCGAGTTCTACACGGTGACCTCGGAGTCTGCGGGAGCCTCTCGCACGTTCACGGGAAATGATCAGACAGGACCAGTAGCGTGGACGTCGTGAAGAAGACCGGAACCCGTCGCCTGACGCATGCGCTGCTGTGCGTGCTGCTGGGCCTCGTCGTGGGCATCGTCGGCACGGTCATGCACCGAGTCGTGGTGACCGACCACCTCCTTCCCGTGGGGGTCGTCGTCGCGCTGCTCGCGGTGCTGGCCGCCGGGACCCTCGCGCGGGCCTGGGCCGGCTACGCCGGGGTCGTGGGTTTCGCGATCGGATGGGTCGTCGCCGTCCAGGTCCTGTCGATGCGCGGTCCGGGTGGTGACCTGCTCGTTCCCAACCAGACCGTCGGGCTCGTGTGGGTCTACGGCGGGATGCTGCTCGTGGCGGTCACCGCCTTCCTGCCGGCGTCCTGGTTCAGCGACCGGCCCGTGCGGGCCGTCGCCCGCGCGAGCGACGAGTCGTCGCAGCCGCAGATCACCACGGGATCTTCACCCCGGACAACCACCGGACACTTCGGTACAGACGCATAGAATTGCCCCCGTGCGGGCTCCCGCATCCCCCCACTTTCGTCGCGGCTCGACCGCGCACCCACATCATCACGGAGACAGTCGATGGGACACCCGACCGAGCGTGAGAACGCGCCCGACCCGAGCCTGAGCGACGGGACTGCGACTCCTGTGGAGTCAGGAGCCCCGGTCGCTGAGTCCGCGGCAGCCCCGGCAGGGGTGCCCGGTGCGGCCGGCGCTCCGGCGAGCCCGGCGAGCGAGGCCTCCGCGACCGTGTCGGACACGGTGACACCCGAGGCCGAGACCGCCGCCTCCGGTCCGGAGATCGTCGAGCCCGCGGACGAGCCGGCTCCGGTCGAGAGCTCCACGTCGAGCGAGCCGACCGTCCTCGTGGACCAGGCAGCATCGGCTGCGGACACTCCGTCCCCGGACGAGCAGCCCGCCGAGGTGCTCGGTGCAGAGGGCACGGCGGAAGCCGTTGCGGACGCTCCGCCGGTCGTCTCCGACGCAGACCCCGTCCTCCCGACGGCGCCCCAGCCGGTCGCTCCCGCAGCGGCAGCAGCTCCCGCAGGTGAGACGCCCGAGCCGATCGGCACCACGACGCCCGAGCCCGCGGCCCCCGTGTCGGAGGCCCAGGCCGTGACTCCTGCCGCACCTGCACCCATCGAACCGGCGCCGGCGGCTGCCGAGCCCACCGTGCCGGCAGCTGCCGCGCCCACCGTGTCGGCGAGCGCTGCCGAGCAGGCCGTCGCTCCCGAGTCGACCGCCACGGCTTCCGCGGCACCGCGCGGTCCGTCGTTCGACGATGACGACGACGTCCCCTACTCGCCGCGGGTCTTCGCGTTCGATCAGTCGGACGCTGCCACGGAGGCT
Organism: Oerskovia enterophila; assembly: GCF_001692445.1. Taxonomy (GTDB): domain Bacteria; phylum Actinomycetota; class Actinomycetes; order Actinomycetales; family Cellulomonadaceae; genus Oerskovia; species Oerskovia enterophila. Next base: position 22,171 of record NZ_MAQA01000014.1, read on the forward strand.
GTGGCTACCGAGGCGCCGACCGGCGCTGTGACCGAGGTCCTGCCGCCCGTGGAGAACGCACCCGCGCCCGCCGCCGCTGCGCCCGTCGCTTCCGCAGAGCCCACCGCGCCCGCCGCCGCTGCGTCTGAGGCCGCGGCCGTCGACCCGGCCCCGGCCGCCCCGGCCCCGGACGTCCAGGCGACCCAGGTCATCGCGCCCGTGCAGGACGTCCCCGAGGTGCCCGCGACCCCGGTCGAGGCGCCCGCGGCCTCCGAGGTGCCCACCTCACCCTTCGCTCCGGCGACGTCCGCGTGGACGAGTGCCGCGACGTCGGGCCCTGCGGTGCCCCCCGCACCGTCCGCTCCTGCGCGGACGTCCGTCACCTCGGCCTTCACGCCCGTCGGGGCGTCTGCCCCGGCGAACGTGGAGCCGCCGGCCGACGACTCGCCGCTCGCAGGCCTGTCCGGTGACAAGGCTCCGAGCCGACTGCCCAAGGTCGCCCTGTGGGCGGGCATCGGTGTCGTCGTGCTCGGTGGTCTCTACACGGGTGCCCAGTGGTTCTACTCGGACAAGGTGCCGCCCGAGACCACGGTGGCGGGCGTCGAGGTCGGTGGCCTCGACCGGACCTCCGCCGTGGCAGCCCTCGAGAAGGGGCTCTCGGGACGTGCCAAGGAGCCGATCACGCTCCAGGCCGGCGAGGCGACCACGACGCTCGACCCTGCGGCAGCGGGTCTCGCGTTCGACGCCCAGGCGACGGCCGACGAGCTGACGTCGTTCTCCATGAGCCCGGTCCAGCTGTGGAAGCAGCTCTTCGGTGGCGAGGACGAGCCGCCCGTCACCACGGTCGACAAGACCAAGCTCGCGGCCCAGGTCGCGGAGATCGAGGCGGGCCTCAACCTCGAGCCGGTCGACGGTTCGGTCGTGTTCACCGACGGGCAGCCGACCGCGACGCCGGCGCAGGACGGCGCCGAGGTCGTCGCGGACGAGGCCACCACGATCATCGAGTCGTCGTGGCTCACGGCCGCGCAGCCGCTCGAGCTGCCGACCGACCCGATCGCCCCGGCGATCACCCAGGCCGAGACGGACGCAGCGCTGGCGCAGGCCACGACCCTGGTCTCCGCGCCGGTCACGGTCGAGGTCGGCGGACAGCGCGCCGAGCTGAGCCCGGCCGTGCTGGCCGAGGCCGCGGCCTTCAACGCGGCGGACGGCTCGCTCCAGCTCACGTTCGACGGGGCCACGCTCCTCGAGGCGGTCGTCGACGGGACGGACAACCTGCTCAACGAGGCGGCCGACGCCAAGTTCGTGTTCGTCAACGGCGCTCCCGTCATCGAGGGCGGTGCACCCGGGACCACGATCGACCCCGCAGCCCTCAGTGCAGCGGTCGCGACCGCTGGGGCGGGCACCGAGCGGACGGCGACCGTCGAGCTCGTCGAGTCGGACCCCGCACAGTCCGTCGCCGCGCTCGAGGCTCTCGGGGTCAAGGAGAAGATCTCCGAGTTCTCGACGCCCCTGACGAACGACGCCCAGCGGACCGAGAACCTGCGCGTGGGTGCGAGCAAGGTCAACGGGACCCTCGTGCTGCCGGGCGCGACGTTCTCTCTGACCGAGACGCTGTCGCCGATCACCAAGGCCGGCGGCTATTTCTCGGCCGGGATCGTCCAGGACGGCAAGCACGTCGACGGCATCGGTGGCGGTCTGTCGCAGATGGCGACCACGACCTACAACGCCGGGTTCTTCGCGGGCCTCGACGACGTCGAGCACCGCCAGCACAGCTACTGGTTCACCCGCTACCCGGCGGGGCGCGAGGCGACCATCTTCGTCGGCTCGATCGACATGAAGTTCAAGAACGACACGCCCTACGGCGTCCTCATGCAGTCGTGGGTCGCAGGCGGCGAGCTGCACGTCGCGATCTGGAGCACCAAGTACTACGAGGTGCAGACGAGCGAGGGCGAGAAGCGCAACGTCGTCCAGCCGAGCACGGTGACCCACTCGGGTGCCGACTGCGTGCCGCAGCCCAAGGGCAACCCCGGCTTCACGATCACGACGCCTCGCAAGGTCCTGCTCGACGGCAAGGTCGTCAAGGACGAGAAGAACACGTGGACGTACAAGCCGGACAACCAGGTCGTCTGCGCGCCCTGACGAGCTGACCTGCTGACCTCCCACCGGAGGTCGGCGGGTCGCTGTCGGGTGCGCGGCATGGCGCCGGGCACCATCACGGAGCGGGTCGTGGCCACCAGGCCGCGGCCCGCTCCGTCGTGGGGCGCACCACGCCTGTCACCGCACGTAGGGTCGGGGCCCGCGCGTGATCCGGGCCGTCCCACAGGGTCTGGCGTCCGCCGCCAGGTCGTGCCCCCGCGGCTAGACTGCTCGGCGGACGCTGACCGGCGCTGCGCTCGCGCAGCCACCCCTCGAGGCAAGGCAGAGACACTCGATGCTCGGACGTAGTGAACGCGAGTCGGGGGCCCACGCGCGGCTCGCGGCGCAGATCGCGAAGTGGCACGGCGCGGACGGTCTGCCCGCGGGGACCGGCGCCGACGACCTGCTGGACCTGGGGTCCACGACGTCGACCCTGGCGACGGTCGCGAGCATCGACGACCTGGCGGCCGTCATGCACATCGGGCACCCTGCACAGCCGTCGCACGACCTCGAGCGGGCGCTCCTGGCCGCGTCGCCGTCCCTGGTCGTGACGTCGGCCGTCGCGGTCCCCGCCCAGTGGGTGTGGGTGGGTCGGCCCGGGCAGGCCACGGGCAGCGTGGTCGTCGACGAGGCCGGTATGCGCGACTGCCGTCACGTCCTGCGGACCCTGGGTGCGAACCCCCGCCTGGTCCCGTCGCGGACCGCGCTCGACGAGCGCATCGCTCTCTCGGGCCGGGACGGGACCCTCGTGGTCGAGCGTTCGGAGATCCCCGCCGGATGGGCCGAGATCCCGGGCAGCGAGCAGCTGAGCGCGGGCGCCCCGATCTGGTATGGGCTCGTCGAGGCCAGGCGCCCCGCGCCCGTCGTCGAGGGGCAGGCGCAGGTGTGGTTCGCGTTCGGTCCGCGCGACGACCACCGTGGCTCGCTCCAGCAGACGCTGTCGGTCATCGCGGAGAGCGGGATCGACATGCAGCACCTGCGCAGCCACCGCTCGCTCGCGGGGCCGCACATCTTCTTCTCGTCGTTCTCGTGCCCCGACGCGTCGGTCCTGTCCTCGCTCGTGACCGAGCTCGCGGCGCGCGACGTCGCGCACCGCGTCCTCGCGGTGCTCCCGGGACGTGACTTCCTGCCCGGTCCGGACGCCCTGGTGCCGCAGTGGGCGCCGGAGCACGTGGGCTCGTGAGCCGGGTCGCCTACCTCGGGCCGGAGGGCACGTTCACGCACCAGGCGGCCGTGGAGTGGGTCCGGTCCCAGGCGCAGCACGCTGCGGGCCCGGCATCACCCGGCACCTCGGACCGTGCCGAGCGCCCTGACGGCGTGCCCGTCGAGCTGGTGCCCGTCCAGGCCGTGACGGACGTCTACGCGGGGGTCGCCTCGGGGGCCTTCGACCAGGGGATCGTCGCGATCGAGAGCTCGGTCGAGGGCTACGTCGTCCCGTCGCTCGACGCGATCGTGGGCAGCGAGGACGTCGTCGCGATCGACGAGGTGGTCCTCGAGATCACGTTCGACGCGTTCGTCCGGCCGGGCCACGGCGAGCTGACCGAAGTGACCGCGCACCCGCACGGCCTGGCGCAGTGCCAGGGCTTCGTGACGCGCTCGGGGGCGCTGCCGGTGCCGGCCGCGTCCAACGCGGCGGCCTGCCGGGACGCGACCGTGCACCAGGTGGCGCTGGGCCCGAGCATCTGCGGAGAGCTCTACGGCCTGGACCTGCTCGAGGCGGGCGTCGAGGACTTCCACGGCGCACGGACCCGGTTCCTCACGATCGTCCGGCGAGACCGGGCGCGCGACGCGCTCGCGGCGGCGCGGGCCGCGGGGCCCGCACAGTGGCGCACCATGCTCGCGCTCACGCCCCTCGTGACGGGACCGGGGGTCCTGGCGCGCATCACGCAGGCGTTCGGGGCGGGCGGGGTCAACCTGTCGAGCCTCATCACGCGTCCGCTCAAGGCGCTCGAGGGCAAGTACGTGTTCGTCCTGACGGCCGACGCGGCACCGTGGGAACCGGCGGTGCGTGAGGTCCTCGAGGGCCTGCTGGCCGCGGGGGACTCGGTCAAGACGCTCGGCGTCTTCCCGGCCCGTGGCGAGATCGACGAGGCGCTCTCGAGCGACCACGTCCCGGTGGGGTCGGTAGGGGCGGGCGCCGGAGCCGACGAGCTGGACCGGGGGCTGCTGTGGGCATGACGCCGCCGACCGTCGCGGTCCTGGGCCTGGGGCTCATCGGTGGGTCACTGGCCCGGCGGCTCGTGGCCCAGGGGATCGAGGTCACGGGGTACGACTCCTCGGCCGCGACGCGCGCCGAGGCCGCGACGGCCGGGATCCTCGTGGCGGCGGAAGTCGAGGCCCTGTGCAGCGCTGCCCCCGACGTCCTGGTCCTCGCGGTGCCGTTGCGGGCCATGCGTCCGGTGGCCACCGAGGTCGCACGCCACGTGCCGGCGACGACCCTCGTCACGGACGTCGGGTCGGTCAAGGGGCCGGTCCGCGACGTCCTCGACGCGTGCGGGCTGGGAGAGCGCTACGTCGGTGCGCACCCCATGGCGGGTACCGAGCAGTCTGGCTTCGGGTCTTCCTCGGCGTCGCTGCTCGACGGCGCGCGGTGGGCCGTCACGGTCACCGAGCGCACGCGGGCGGACCTGCTCGTGAGGCTGCTCGCGCTCGTGACGGGACCCGCGGGTGGGAGCGCCTACGTCCTGACGGACGAGGTGCACGACGAGGCAGCGGCGCTCGTCAGCCACGTCCCGCACGCGTTCGCGATCGAGCTGCTGAACCTGGTCTCGGCGGCCCCGGTGCGTGACGTCGCGCTGGCGCTCGCGGCGGGCAGCTTCCGGGACGGGACCCGGGTGGGCCGGACCGATCCACGCCGGACCGAGGCCATGCTCACCGAGAACGCGGGGTGGGTCGCCCCGGCCCTGCGTCTCGCGGCACGGGACCTGGAGGCGCTCGCGACGGCGCTCGAGGCCAACGCCTCGACGTCGGAGTTCTTCGACCGGGCCGACGACGTCCGGTCGACCTGGCAGCCTCGGGGCGCCGCCGGGCCGTCGTCGGGCGAGTCAGGGGTACCGGTGAGAGACGGCTCGGGGGAGCAGCTGACGGTCGACCTCGCGGAGCCCGACGGTCCAGCGGAGCTCGTCGAGCTCTGCCTCGCGGGCTGGGCCGTCGTCTCGGTGCAGGACTCGCTCGTGGGCCTGCACCGGTAGGCCCGGCCTTCGGCGGCACGGCGGTCCCGCCGTGGAGCCGTTGTCCTGCGCCGCCGAGAGCCGGTCCCGGTTCCGCGGGCCACCCCAGTGCCGCTCGGGTGCCGCTCGAGTGCCGCCCGGGTGCCGCCCGGGTGCCCCTCGCGCTGCCGGTGTCGGGGGTCCGTGGAACCGTGGGGGCCATGGAGATCACACGGATGCAGCCGGCCGGGCTCGTGGTGAGCCCGGCGTTCAGTCATGTCGCGATCGTCCCTGCGGGCGCCGCGACCATCTACGTGGGCGGCCAGAACGGCGTCGACGACACGGGCGCGGTCGTCTCGGACGACGTCGTCGAGCAGTCGGTCCGGACGATCGACAACGTGAGCATCGCGCTCGAGGCAGCGGGGGCCTCGCTCGCCGACGTCGTGCAGTGGACGGTCCTGCTGGTCGCCGACGCGGACCTCGGTGCGGCCTACGGTGCGATCGCGCCGCGGCTGGCGACCTCCGGGGCGCCGCCGCTGGTGACCGCAGCGCGCGTCGCGGGGCTCGGGGTGCCGGGAGCGCTGATCGAGGTGAGCGCGATCGCCGCGGTCGTCCCGGGCTGAGGCCGGGCGGGGACGGCCCCGCGCGCGGGGTTCGGCCCGGTGCCGGGCTCAGTCGACCGGTTGGCGGGGCAGCCGGCGGGGTGGCCTCGGAGGGATGCGCTTGGCCGCGACGAGCTGGTCGGCGGGGATCGTCACCTCGACCGCCTCGCGCGATCCGCCGGCGTCGGTGCGGACCGTCACGGACCGGCCGGGCACGGTCGACAGGACGATCCCGATCACGTCGGTCACGGTCTTCGCGGCCTCGCCGCTCGCCGCGTCGCGCGTCGCGAGCGACTCCGCGGCGCTCAGGCGCCGGCGGAGCACGACGCGCGTGCCCGTGGGCCAGTCGGCCCAATCGGGGTCGACGGCGGGGAAGCGGTGCGAGGGGTTCACAGCAGTCGTCACGCTCCCTTGGTCGGCGGGTGGCCAGGATGTCCGTCTCCTGAGAGATACTAGGGGGAAGTGCCCTGTGCAGAAGGTGGAAGGACCTCCGACGTGACGTACGTGATTGCTCAGCCTTGTGTGGACGTGAAGGACAAGGCGTGCATCGAGGAGTGTCCGGTGGACTGCATCTACGAGGGCAAGCGGTCGTTGTACATCCATCCTGACGAGTGTGTGGACTGTGGTGCGTGCGAGCCGGTGTGTCCGGTGGAGGCGATCTACTACGAGGACGACGTGCCTTCGGAGTGGAGCGACTACTACCGGGCGAACGTGGAGTTCTTCGATGACCTGGGGTCGCCGGGTGGTGCGGCGAAGATGGGCATGATCGAGAAGGACGACCCGATGATCGCTGCCCTGGCCCCCCAGGCCTGAGCCCGGAGGCCGGACAACACCATGGGATTCGCCAGCCTGGGTGGCCTCGCCTACCCGTGGGACTCGCTCACGCCGTTCGCCGAGCGCGCCCGTCAGCACCCGCGGGGGATCGTGGACCTCTCGATCGGCACGCCGGTCGACCCGACCCCCGCCGTCGTCCGCGACGCGCTCGCCGCAGCCGGTGACGCGCACGGCTACCCGACCACGCACGGCACGCCCGCGCTGCGCGAGGCCGTCGTCGACTGGTTCGCGCGGCGTCGCGGCGTGCCCGGGCTGGACCCGGACGCCGTGCTGCCGACGGTCGGTTCCAAGGAGCTCGTGGGCCTCCTGCCGTCGCTGCTGAGGCTCGGCCCGGGGGACGTCGTCGTGCACCCGGCCACCGCGTACCCCACGTACGACGTGGGTGCCCGGCTCGCCGGGGCGACCCCGCTCGCGACCGACCGGGTCGAGGACTGGGCCGGGCGCGACGACGTGCGTCTGGTCTGGGTCAACTCGCCGGGCAACCCGACGGGCGAGGTCCTCGGGGTCGAGGAGCTCGCGCGGGTGGTCGCGGCCGCCCGGGAGATCGGCGCGGTCGTCGTGAGCGACGAGTGCTACGCCGAGCTCGCGTGGGAGGAGCCGTTCGCGAGCTCCGGCGTGCCGAGCATCCTGGACCCGCGCGTGAGCGGCGGGTCGAACGAGGGCCTGCTCGCCGCCTACTCGCTGTCCAAGCAGTCGAACCTCGCGGGGTACCGGGCCGCGTTCGTCGCGGGCGACCCGGCGGTGGTCGCCGACCTGCTCACGACGCGCAAGCACCTGGGCATGATCGTGCCGGCCCCGGTCCAGGCGGCCATGGTCGCGGCCCTCACGGACGACGCGCACGTCGCGGCGCAGCGCGAGGTGTACCGGCGACGTCGGGACGTGCTCCTGCCTGCGCTGGGGCACGCGGGTCTCGAGGTCGACGGGTCGCAGGCGGGTCTGTACCTCTGGTCGCGCCCCGCGGGCGCGGCGGAGGACCAGGACTGCTGGCAGACCGTGGGGGCTCTCGCGGACCTCGGCATCCTCGTGGGTCCCGGGGCCTTCTACGGCCCGACGGCGGCGGGTCACGTCCGCGTGGCGCTCACCGCGAGCGACGAGCGGGTGCACGAGGCGGCGGCCCGGTTGACCGCGGTGTGACCCACCTGTCGATTGTTGGGCGAACTGCGCCTCGTTCTCGCCTGTGACCCGCATCACAGGCGAGTGTCGGTTGTGTGACCGTTCCAGATTGGTCACGTGTGGGTGAAGCGAGTACCGTCGACCCAGGCCAACGCTGTCCGACACTTCGGCCACCGACGGCTCGGCCGGACAGGTGGCGATCTCGCGGCGACACCACGGAAGACACGCGCAGCCACCCGCAGGGGGAGCGGCAGCGCGCAAGGAAGGAAGACATGACCACCACCCAGCAGGCGACCGTTCGGCTCGTCGTCAACGAATCGAGCCAGGACCTGCCCGTGGTCGCAGCGACCGAGGGCAACGACGGCATCGTCGTGTCCTCGTTGCTCAAGTCGACCGGGCTCGTCACCGTGGACCCCGGGTTCATGAACACCGCCTCGTGCGAGTCGGAGATCACGTACATCGACGGCGACGCGGGGATCCTGCGCTACCGCGGGTACCCGATCGACCAGCTCGCGGAGAAGTCCACGTTCCTCGAGGTCGCCTACCTCCTGATCCACGGCGAGCTCCCGGACGGGCCCACGCTCGACGCGTTCGTCGAGCGCGTCAACCGCCACACCCTGGTGCACGAGGACTTCCGTACGTTCATGGGGACGTTCCCCCGCAACGCGCACCCCATGGCGGTGCTGTCGTCGGCGATCAACGCGCTGTCGACGTTCTACCCGGAGTCGCTCGACCCGTTCGACGACGAGACGGTCGAGCTCGCGACGGTCCTGCTCCTCGCCAAGACGCGGACCATCACGTCCTACCTGCACCGTCGCGCCGTGGGCGAGCCGCTGCTCTACCCGGACTACTCGCGCGGGTACGTCGACGACTTCCTGCGCATGACGTTCGCGACGCCCTACGAGAAGTACGAGTCCGACCCGACCGTGGTCGACGCGCTCGACAAGCTCCTCATCCTGCACGCGGACCACGAGCAGAACTGCTCGACCTCGACCGTGCGCGTCGTGGGCTCGAGCCACGCCAACCTCTACGCGTCGGTCGCCGCGGGCGTCAACGCGCTCTCGGGCCCGCTGCACGGTGGTGCCAACGAGGCCGTCTTGTCGATGCTGGACAAGATCCAGAACAGCGACTTCGACGTCGACACCTTCATGAAGAAGGTGAAGAACAAGGAGGACGGCGTCCGCCTCATGGGCTTCGGGCACCGGGTCTACAAGAACTACGACCCGCGCGCGGCGATCGTCAAGGCCAAGGCCGACGCGGTGCTCTCGACCCTCGGCAAGAAGGACGAGCTGCTCGACATCGCGCTGCGGCTCGAGGAGATCGCGCTCAACGACGACTACTTCATCGAGCGCAAGCTCTACCCGAACGTCGACTTCTACACCGGCCTGATCTACAAGGCCATGGGCTTCTCGCCGGCCATGTTCACCCCGCTGTTCGCCCTGGGCCGCATGCCCGGGTGGATCGCGCAGTGGCGCGAGATGATGAAGGACCCGCAGACCAAGATCGGGCGCCCGCGCCAGGTCTACACGGGCGCGACCGAGCGTCCGTACCTGCCGGTCGACGGTCGCTGACCTCGTCGATCGCCATCGCTGACGACGGCGCCCCGCACCTTTCGGTGCGGGGCGCCGTCGTCGCGTGCGGGAAGTGCTCGGTAGGAGGGAGCGCGACCGCTCAGCCCTGACGGTCGCTGCGCGCGAGGGGTCACGCCTCGTCGGCCGTGGCGACCGTGACCCGCACCTGGCCGACCGGGAGGGCATCGCCGGCCTCGTCCGGAGGCAGGTCGCCCGACGGCGTCCACACGGGGTCCTCGCGGGTCCAGGTGCTGTCACCGACGTCCACCCGGACGACGTCCGTCGCGTCGGCGCTCGCGACGGCCCACTGGGCGACGGCCCACCCGGTCCGGCGGGCCTCCGACGCGACTCCCGTGAGCGGCGCGGTGTCCACCACGGTGCTCGCTCCCTCGACCGTGACCGGCAGGTCTCCGAGGTCGCGCACGACGCGCGCCCTCAGCGCCTCGTTCGAGTCCTCGACGCTCACGAGCGTGGCCGGGTCGACCGCGACGAGCTCGCACGAGAGGGTGCCCTCGGAGTTGCCCGTCAGGGCCGAGGCCCACGCGCGCGACCTGGACTCGTGCTGCGCGTAGGCGTCGGGGAAGCCGGAACGCTGCACGGTCTGGGCCGCGACCGTCACCGGGAGGTCCTCGTAGCCGTCCACCGCGTCGAGGCCGTCGTAGAACGCCGTGGTCGAGTAGACGGGGTCCATGATCTGCTCGACGGTTCCCCAGCCCTGGGACGGGCGCTGCTGGAACAGCCCGATCGAGTCGCGGTCGCCGTAGTCGATGTTGAGCAGCCGCGACTCCTGCAGCGCCGTCGCGAGGCCGATCGTCGCGGCACGTGCGGGCATGCCGCGACGCACCGTCGTGACGGCGATCAGGGCGGCGTTGTCAGCCTGGGCAGGGGAGAGGTGCCAGGCCTGCCCGTCGGCCTCGGCCGAGCAGCGCTCGGCGACGGGTGTGTGGTCGGTCAGCCGGTTGAGCGCGATGACGACCCCGGCGCTCGCGACCGCGAGGACGGTCACGACCGTGACGGCGAGGCGCAGCGGGCGGCGCCGACGCCTGCGGACGTCGCGCCCCTGGGCGTGGAGGCTCGTGCCCTCCTGCCCAGGAGCGGACGGGGCGCCCTGGTGGCCCGGGGCGCCGAAGACGGAGGACATGTCAGTTCGCGTGCAGCGCGGCGTTGAGCTCGATCCCGACGCCCGTGCGCGAGACCGCCTCGACACCGCCCGTGAGGGAGTTGCGGCGGAAGAGGAGGTTGTCCTGGCCCGACAGGTCGCGGGCCTTGACGACCACGGGCCCGCCGTCGGGACCGCTGCGTCCCACGAGGGTGACCTTGGTGCCCGCAGTCACGTAGAGCCCGGACTCGACGACGCAGTCGTCGCCGAGCGGGATGCCCAGCCCGGCGTTGGCGCCGAGGAGCGAGCGCTGGCCGATCGAGATGATCTCGCGGCCACCGCCCGAGAGCGTGCCCATGATGGACGCGCCGCCGCCGATGTCCGACCCGTCGCCCACGACCACGCCGGCCGAGATGCGGCCCTCGACCATCGAGGTGCCGAGGGTGCCGGCGTTGAAGTTCACGAAGCCCTCGTGCATGACGGTCGTGCCCGCGGCAAGGTGCGCGCCCAGGCGCACGCGGTCGGCGTCGGCGATGCGCACGCCCGAGGGGACCACGTAGTCGACCATGCGGGGGAACTTGTCGACCCCGAGGACCTGCACCGGCTGGCCCGTCGCGGCGCGCAGGCGCAGGCGCGTCTCCTCGAAGCCCTCGACCGCGCAGGGGCCGTGGTTGGTCCAGACGACGTTGGCGAGGGCGCCGAACACGCCGTCGAGGTTGAGGCCGTGGGGGGCCACGAGGCGGTGCGAGAGCAGGTGGAGGCGCAGGTAGGCGTCCGCCGCGCCCGACGGTGCGGCGTCCAGGTCGATCACGGTGCGCACGACCACGACGTCCACGCGGCGTGCCTCGTCGTGCTCGGTCAGCGCGTCGAGCGACGCGGGGACGGTCTCGTCCGAGGGGGCCTCCCCGAGCACGGGGGACGGGTACCAGACGTCGAGGACGGCGCCCTCGTCGGTCACGGTGGCGAGGCCGAAGGCCCAGGCGGTGCGGGGGCCCGTTGCGGCGCCGGTGGGAGTCGCTGAAGTCATGCCTTCACCCTATCCGTCACTCCAGGCCGGGGGGTGAACTGTCCGGGTAGGGTCTGCGTGTGACCAGCGACGAGACTCCCGACCAGTCCTCCGACCAGACCGCACCGCCGGTGTCGTCGGTACCGGTGATCCGGCTCGACCTCGACGGCGACCTCACCGCGCTCTTCCGCGCGGTGTGCGACGTGCCGTCCGTGAGCGGGGACGAGCGGGCTCTGGCCGACGCGGTCGAGGCCGCGCTGCGACCGCTCGCGCACCTGGACGTCGTGCGTGACGGCAACGCGATCGTCGCCCGCACGCACCTCGGGCGCTCGCGCCGCGTCGTGATCGCCGGGCACATCGACACGGTCCCGCTCACCGACCCGCCGAACCTGCCCACCCGCGTGGTCGGCGAGGGTGCCCAGGCCGAGGTCTGGGGGCGCGGCACGGTCGACATGAAGGGTGGGGTCGCGATCCAGCTCGCGCTCGCGGCCTCGCTGACCTCGCCCAACCAGGACGTCACGTGGGTCTTCTACGACCTCGAGGAGGTCGCGTCCGACCTCAACGGTCTGGGACGCCTGGCCCGCAACCACCCCGAGCTCCTCCAGGGCGACTTCGCGATCCTCGGCGAGCCCACGGCCGCGGGCATCGAGGGCGGCTGCAACGGGACGCTGCGGGTCGAGGTCCGCGTCCCCGGGGTCACGGCGCACTCGGCGCGGGCGTGGATGGGGTCCAACGCGATCCACTCGGCGTCGGTCGTGCTCGACCGCCTCGCGGCCTACGAGCCCGCGTCGATCGAGGTCGAGGGGCTCGTCTACCGCGAGGGCATGAACGCGGTCGGCATCTGCGGCGGCATCGCGGGGAACGTCATCCCGGACGAGTGCGTGGTCACGGTCAACTACCGCTTCGCGCCCTCGCGCTCGCTGCCCGACGCCGAGGCGCACGTCCGCGACCTCTTCTCCGGATTCGAGGTGGTCGTCACCGACGCCGCCCCCGGTGCGCGCCCCGGGCTCGACGACCCGATCGCCGCCGACTTCGCCGAGACGGTGCTGAGCCTCACGGGCGGCCGGCCGGCGCCCAAGTACGGCTGGACCGACGTGGCGCGCTTCGCGGAGCTGGGGGTCCCGGCCGTGAACTTCGGCCCCGGCGACCCGCTGCTCGCGCACAAGGACGACGAGCGCTGCCCGGTCGGGCACCTCGCGCTGTGCCACGACGCGCTGCACGCGTGGCTCACCCGCTGATCGTCCCCGCCACGGGTCCTGTGAACGCTTAGGCTCGAGAGCATGAGCGACGACGGAGTTCCCCAGGCAGGCACCGGCTACCGCAAGGGGCCGGTGCTGCTGCGGGGCGAGCAGATCCCCCAGCAGACGACCGACCAGCGCCTCCTGGACACCGCCGGCAGCGCGGACTGGGTGCACAGCGACCCGTGGCGGGTCATGAGGATCCAGAGCGAGTTCGTCGAGGGCTTCGGAGCCCTCGCCGAGGTCGGCCCGGCGGTGTCGGTCTTCGGATCGGCGCGCACGAGTCCCGACCACCCGGACTACGCGCTGGCCGAGCAGGTCGGCCGACTCCTCGCCGAGCGCGACCTCGCGGTCATCACGGGTGGTGGCCCCGGGATCATGGAGGCCGCGAACAAGGGTGCCAACGAGGCGGGCGGTCTGTCGATCGGCCTCGGGATCGAGCTCCCGTTCGAGCAGGGCATGAACAAGTACGTCAACCTCGGCGTGAACTTCCGGTACTTCTTCGCCCGCAAGACCATGTTCGTCAAGTACGCGCAGGGCTTCGTGGTCCTGCCGGGCGGGTTCGGCACGTTCGACGAGCTCTTCGAGGCGCTGACCCTGGTCCAGACGCACAAGGTCACCGAGTTCCCCATCGCGCTCGTGGACACCGAGTACTGGCAGGGCCTGCTCGACTGGGCACGGACGACCGTGGCCGGGCGCGGCATGATCAGCGCGCACGACCTCGACCTGCTGTACCTGTGCGACGACCCGGCCGAGGCCGTCGAGTACGTGTGCGAGCGGGGCGCGGAGCTCCGCGCCGAGGAACGGGAGTCCGTCGAGGAGACCGCGGCGGCCCAGCAGCGGGCTGCCGGCGACCGGTGACCGGCGCCGCGACCCCGGCGTCGGGAGGCCCGGGGGCCGGCGACGACACGTCCTCGACCGGACCCCTCGCGCCGGTTCCCCCGCAGTGCGCTCCGCTCGTCCTGCGGGGGCGGGAGGTGGGGGTCGACGAGAGCGTGCCAGGTCGCCCCGTGCGCCCCGTGGTCATGGCGATCGTCAACCGGACGACGGACTCGTTCTACGCGCCCGCGCGACAGCTCGACGACGGCGCCGCGCTCGAGGCCGTCGCGCGAGCGTGGTCCGAGGGCGCGGCGATCGTCGACGTCGGGGGAGTGCGTGCCGGGACCGGGCCCGAGGTCACACCGGCCGAGGAGATCCGTCGGGTCGTGCCCTTCGTCGAACGGGTGCGGGCCGACTTCCCCGACCTCCTCGTGAGCGTCGACACCTGGCGAGCCGAGGTCGCGCGCGAGGCGGCGCTGGCCGGTGCGGACCTCATCAACGACACCTGGGCAGGGCACGACCCACGCCTGGTCGAGGTCGCGGGTGAGCTCGGCGTCGGGGTCGTGTGCTCCCACACGGGCGGCGCCACGCCGCGGACGGACCCGTTCCGGGTCGCCTACCGCTCCCACGAGGACGACGGCGCGGCGACCCGGCCGGACGACCCTCGCGACGCCGTCGTGCAGGACGTCGTCGCGACCCTCACCGCGGCTGCCGCGCGTGCGGTCGCGTGCGGGGTGCCCGCGGCCTCGGTGCTCGTCGACCCGACGCACGACTTCGGCAAGAACACGTGGCACTCGCTGCACCTCGTACGCCGGACCCAGGCGCTCGCGGGTCTCGGCTTCCCGCTGCTCATGGCGCTGTCCCGCAAGGACTTCGTGGGCGAGACGCTCGATCTCCCGGCCGACGAGCGGCTCGAGGGGACGCTCGCCGCGACGGCAGTCGCCGCGTGGCTCGGCGCCCGGGTCTTCCGCGCCCACGACGTGGCGGCCACACGGCGGACGCTGGACACCGTGGCCGCGATCCGGGGCGACGCGCCACCGGCGGTCGCGCTGCGCGGGCTCGCGTGAGCGAGCCTGCCGCGGTGCAGCGACCCGGCGACGAGCGCGCGACCCGGCCCGGGGCCAGGGCGCCGGCCCCACCGACCGGGGGCGACGCCGCACGGTCCGGGCGGGACTCCGCGCTCCTGGCAGTCCTCCGGGCGCCCGCACGGTGGACGTGGTGGGTGCAGGTGCTCGCGGTCTACGCTGCGGCGCGGCTCGTCACCGCGGTGATCCTCCTGGTCGTCGCGCGCTCGCAGGAGGCCAACCTCTGGACCGACGCGGCGCCGTCGTACTCCGCGTGGACGGGGCGGATGTGGGACGCGTCCTGGTACCAGCAGATCGCCGAGAACGGGTACCCCGCCGAGCTGCCCGTAGGGGGCGACGGGCGGGTGCAGCAGAACGTCTGGGCGTTCTACCCGCTCTTCCCCTTCCTGGTGCGGGCCGTGCAGCAGGTCACCGGCCTGGGATGGGACGTCGTCGCACCGACCGTGGCGCTGCTGTGCGGCGCCGGGGCGATGCTCGTGATCCACCGCCTGGTCGAGCGGGCCGGTCGCCTCGCCGTGGCGCGCCGTCCGGGCCTCCCGCTCGCCACGGTCGCGCTCGTGAGCGTCTTCCCCTCGTCGGTCGTGCTCCAGGTGGCCTACACCGAGGCCCTCGCGCTCCTGCTGATCGCCGGCGCGCTGTACCTGGTGTGGGCGCGCCGCTACGAGTGGGCGGGGCTCGTGGTCGTGCTGCTCGGCTTCAGCCGTGCCGTCGCGCTGCCGCTCGCCCTGGTCGTCGCGTGGCACGCGGTGGTCCGGGGGAGGGTGTGGTGGCGCGCCAGGCGCGTGGTCGGGCTGGAGCCGGGTGCTGGTCCTGTGGCGGTGCCCTGGCGCGACGTCGCCCGCATCGGGGGGCTCCTCGTCGTCACGGTGCTCAGCGGACTCGTGTGGCAGGTCCTGTGCGGCCTGGTGACCGGTCGGCCCGACGCCTACTTCCTGACGCAGGAGGCCTGGCGTGGGACCGGACCGGTCGTCCCGTTCGTGCCCTGGGTCCAGGTCTCGCAGATGCTCTTCGGCAGCGCCGGCCCCTGGGTCCTCGTGGCGGTCCTGGCCGCCGTGGCCGCGGTGGGCCTGAGCCCCGTCGCGCGCCGGCTCGGCCCTGAGCTCCAGGTGTGGCCGCTCGCCTACCTGGGATACCTCGTCGCCGTGATCGAGCCCTGGACGAGCCTGGTCCGGTTCCTCCTGCTCGCGTTCCCGCTCGGAGCCGTGACGCTCGGGTGGACCCGGTCGCGGTGGTGGTTCTGGGGGTGCGTCGTAGCGTGCGTCGCGGGGCAGGCCTGGTGGGTCTGGGGCCTGTGGAGGCTCACCCCGCCGAGCGGATGGCCGCCCTAGCGGCAACCAGGTCACGATCTGCGCATTTGCCGCGACGGCGTGTCGCACGGGTGAACTAGAATGGTGCACGGGCGTCCTCGGGCGGTCGGCGCGGTGACGTGCTGCCACCCTGCCGGGGCGCCGACCACAGCAGTACTGGACTACGGAATGGAGAGCCCACAATGGCTGCGATGAAGCCGCGTACGGGGGATGGCCCGCTCGAGGTCACCAAGGAGGGCCGCGGCATCGTCATGCGTGTCCCGCTCGAGGGTGGCGGTCGACTCGTGGTGGAGCTCAACGCGACCGAGGCCAGCGAGCTGGGCGAGGCGCTCCAAGCCGTCGTGGGCTGAGACGCCTTGACCGCGCGCGACGCACAGCCGCTCCTGGACCTTCCTCCTGTCGGGGGAGCTCCCCGCCACCTCCCCGAGGTGGTCGAGACGCCGGGGACCGTCCTGGACTGCCCGTTCCTGACGGACGACGCGGTCTCGGCCCTCGTGGTGGCCGTGGCCCCTCCTCTCGAGGAGGAGGACGGGCTGCAGCCGCGTGCGGGGACCGTGGACGCGGCCGCGCGCTACGGGATCGATCTCGCAGAGCTGGCCGACCGCTCCGGAGGCTCGAGCTTCCGGGGCGCGGCCGGCGAGGTCACGACCGTCGACCTGCCGCGCACGCACGCCGGAGCGGCCAACCCGCTGCCCTGGGCGGGTCTCCCGTCCACGATCGTTCTGCTCGGTATCGGCGCAGGCTCCGACCTCGAGCTCCGGCGTGCGGGAGCGGCGCTGGCCGGGGCGACGCGGGGTCTCGAGCGCGTCGTGAGCGCCGCGACGGCCGACGCCACCCCCAGCGGCGTCACGGCGTTCGTCGAGGGGTACCTGCTCGCGGCCTACCGCACGCCACGCTTCGGCGGGCTCGCCCCGAGCCGCAAGGTGCGCGGGCCCGCCCCGGACCCGCACGCGGCCGCCGAACAGCTCGTCCTCCTCGGAGAGGGAGCCGAGCAGCAGATCCTCGCTGCTCGGATCGCGGCGAGCGCGACCTGGCTCGTGCGCGACCTGTCGAACACCCCGTCCAACATCAAGGACCCGGCCTGGTTCGCCCAGCAGGCGACCGGCCTCGCGGGTGCCGCCGGCCTCGAGACCGAGGTCCTCGGTCCGCGCGAGCTCGCGGCGAAGGGTTTCGGCGGTCTCCTGGCCGTGGGTGCTGCCTCGGCGAGCCCTCCCCGGCTCGTGACGGTCACCTACGTGCCGGAGGACGCCGAGCAGCACGTGGTCCTCGTCGGCAAGGGCATCACGTACGACACCGGCGGGCTCTCGATCAAGCCGCGCGAGGCCATGGTGCCCATGAAGACGGACATGGCGGGGGCCGCCGTCGCGCTGGCCGTGGTGCTCGGCGCGGCAGAGGCCGGTGTGCGGCACCAGGTCACCGCGGTCCTCCCGCTCGCCGAGAACCACTTCGGCGCGGACTCCTACCGTCCCGGGGACGTGCTGCGTACCTACTCGGGACGCACGGTCGAGGTCGCGAACACCGACGCCGAGGGGCGACTGGTCCTCGCGGACGCTCTCGGCTATGCGATCGCCGAGCTCGCGCCGGACCTGCTGATCGACGTCGCGACCCTGACCGGAGCAGCGAGCATCGGGCTCGGGCGGGGCCACGCGGCGCTCTACGCGACCGCTCCCGAGCTCGTGACCGGCCTCGAGGCCGCCGCAGCCGCGACGGGTGAACGGGTCTGGCACATGCCGCTCGTCGAGGACTACACGTCCGCGCTGCGATCGACCGTCGCGGACCTGCGGCACGTGCCGCTCGAGGCCGGGGGTGGCGGATCCATCACGGCTGCGCTCTTCCTGCGGGAGTTCACGGGAGGGCTGCCCTGGGTCCACCTCGACATCGCCGGCCCGGCACGGGCGACGTCGTCGCGGCACGAGGTCACCGAGGGGGCGACGGGGTACGGGGCGCGCCTGCTGCTCCGGTACCTCACCGACCTCCGCTGAGGCCGGCACCGGCGACCTGCCGGGCACATGACGAGGGCCCCTCACCCGTTCGGCGGGTGAGGGGCCCTCGTCGTGCTCACGCTCGCGCGGCTGCGTGCGGAGCGCCGCGGGAGGCGACGGTGCGCTACCGGCGCACGCCGAGGAGCAGTCCGTCGCCGCTCGGGATGAGTGCGGGCAGGACGCGGTCGTCGGCGCGCAGCGAGCGACCGACCTCGCGCACGATCGTGGTGATCTCGTCGCGCCGGGCAGGGTCCGCCACGCGGTCGCCGACGAGCGCGCCGTCGACCGCGACGATGCCGCCCGGACGCAGGAGACGCAGTGCCTGCTCTACGTACTCGGGGTAGCTGTGACGGTCGGCGCCGACGAGGACCAGGTCGTACGCGCCGTCGGTGAGGCGGGGCAGGACGTCGCTCGCACGGCCGGGGATCGTCCGGGTCCTGGTGGCGCGGATCCCGGCCTCGGCGAACGCGTCCTTGGCGGCACGCTGGTGCTCGACCTCGACGTCGATGGTCGTCAGGACGCCGTCCTCGGGCATCCCGCGCAGGAGCCAGAGCGACGCGACTCCCGTGCCGGTGCCGATCTCGACGACCGAGCGGGCGCCCAGGGCGGCCGCGAGGGCCTGGAGCACTGCTCCCACGCCTGGCAGGACGGCGGGGCAACCCAGCTCGGCGGCACGCTCGCGAGCGCGCAGGAGGACGTCGTCCTCCGGCACGAACTCCTCGCAGTAGGTCCAGCTCGACGCCTTGGCGTTGGTCCGGCCGATGTCGGTGGTGATAGGGCCCTCCTGGTCTCGGGCACCGCGCGCCTCCGGGGAACCCCGGACGGACTGCTGCGGTGCTGCCGTCCTGCGCGGTGCAGGTGAGGCGATCGTACCGGCCCGCGGGCTCCGTGGCGCTGGATGCGCCCACGTCCCGGGGAGGTTTCGTGGACGTGGTGCGCACGTCCGTGCGACGTCGGGAACGGATGCGCGACGCACCGCGTTGTACGGGGACAATGGACCGTGTGAGCAGTGACGTGAGTGCCCAGCCCTGGACGCCCCCCTCGTGGGACCAGATCGTGCGGGAGCACTCCGCGCGCGTGTACCGGCTGGCGTACCGCCTGACCGGGAACCAGCACGACGCCGAGGACCTGACCCAGGAGACGTTCATCCGCGTCTTCCGGTCGCTGTCGAGCTACACCCCGGGGACGTTCGAGGGGTGGCTGCACCGCATCACCACGAACCTGTTCCTGGACCAGGTACGTCGCAAGCAGCGCATCCGCATGGAGGCCATGGGCGAGGACTCGGCCCAGTACGCGGCCACGGGGGAGATGACGCACCCGGAGCGCGGGTACGAGCACACGAACCTCGACCACGACGTCCAGCGTGCGCTCGACGCCCTGTCGCCCGAGTACAGGGCGGCGGTCGTGCTGTGCGACATCGAGGGGCTGAGCTACGAGGAGATCGCGGTCACCCTGGGCATCAAGCTCGGCACGGTGCGTTCGCGCATCCACCGCGCGCGCTCGCAGCTGCGTGCGGCCCTTCCGCACCGTGACCCGTCCGAGCGCGCCGCCACGGACGGTGCACCGTCCGGGGACGTCGCGGTCGACGAGCTGACGGCACTCGGGACCCGCACCGCACCGGGGGGACCATGACGCACCTCGGGACCCTCATCAGCGCGCTGGCCGACGACCAGCTCCCGCCCGCGACGCGTGAGCGGGCGCTGACGCACGTCGCGGGATGTGACCAGTGCGCCGCCGAGCTCGCGGTCGCGCGTGCGGTCCGCAAGCGCCTGTCGTGCGCGCGGGACGTCCTGCCGACGACCGACCTCACCTCCCGGCTCCTCGCGCTCTCGGCACAGATCCCCGACGCCGAGGGCGACCCGTTGCGCAAGGGGCCGGCGGCGCGCGACCCGTGGGCGCCCGCTCCCGAGGCGGGGGCGCTGAGCTGCGCGCTCACGGGAGACATCGCTGCCCATGCCCGACGACGCCGCTCGCGTCGCGTGCTCGTCGCGGCATCGAGCGGGGTCGCCGTGCTGGCCGTCGCGCTCTTCACGCTCGGTGACCGTCCCGTCGTGGTGCCGGACCGGCACGTGGCGTCGCCGCTGACGGTGCTGGCAGAGGCCGGCGGTGCCACGGCGGCAGGGGCCACCGAGGTGGCCCTCGTCCCCGTCCTGCCGGAGGTCTCGGACGCCGCGGGCGCCGGGGACGGTGCCAGCAGCGTGGACCTCGCGGACTCGACCGCGCTCGCCTGGATGGCCGAGCACGGATGGACGAGCCCGACGGGGATCCTCGACGGGTTCGACGTCACCTCGGTCCAGCTCGTCGGGCCCGAGCGCGACGTGCTCCGTGTGGACCTCACGGGCCCCGAGGGGACCATCGTGGTCCGCGAGCAGGTCGGTCGGCTCGACACGTCGAGCCTCTCGCGCTCCGAGGGCTTCGAGGGGCGCGCCGTCTACGTCCTGTCCGACGAGCCGCCCCACCTGGTGTGGCAGGCTGGGGACACGGTGATCGACGTCGTGGCAGAGGTGAGCAAGGACGTCCTCGCCTCGTTCGTGGCGACGTTCCCCGCGCACGACTTCGACGCGGGGGTCCCGGCCCGCATCTCCCGGGGCTGGACGACCATGACAGGAGCCTTGGGCACCCCATGACCGCACACGACTCAGCGCTGGACCCCGCCGAGCCGCAGCCCGCTGCGCAGCCTCACGCGCCATCGCCCTCGCAGGCCCCCGAGACCGCGAGCGACCCCGCCACGGTCGAGGCTGCTCCGTCGTCGCCCGAGCGGGCGTCGACCTCGCAGGCCGACGCCCCCGAGGGCCCCTCGGGGCGGTCGACGGTCGAGGCGCAGACGGCAGTCGTGGCACCGGACGCTCCCGCGTCGGAGCGCGAGCCAGGCGGTGAGCCGTCGGCCCTGGCGCCCGGCGCCTCTTCGGAGCAGACACCCACACCCGTGGGAGAGCAGCGCACCGAGGAGGTACCGGTGCCTCGCCCGGCCCCCACGCAGCCTCCGGCCGCTCCCAACCCCTTCGCTCCGCCGTCGGCGTTCCGGTCCACGACGACCGCACCCCTGAGCCCCGTCGCGCCGGGTGCGCGCCCCGCAGCTCCCGGCCCCGTGCCTCCGCCCGGTCCGCACGACACGCGCCCGTACGGAGCGCCCCTGGGCACACTGCCCGTCGCCCGCCCCGGCCTTCCCGGATATGCCCCGCAGCCACCGGCCGGGCAGCACCCGTACGCCGCCGCGTACCAGCACGCCACGGCCACGCCGGGCGGGCCCGCGCAGCACGGAACCACCCCGCCGCAGCCGGCGTATCAGGGAGCGGGCAGCCTGCCCGGAGAGCCCGACCCGCACGGCTCCACGACGCCCGTCGAGCCGTGGGGGGCCCCGCCCCCGCCGCCCGCGCAGAAGCCCCGTCGCCGCATCGGTGCCGGCGCGGTCGCCGGCATCGCTGCGCTCGCCCTCGTGGCGGGGGCGGTCGGTGGCATCGCGGCCGACCGGATCGTCGACGGCACCCAGCGTCGCCCGGTCAGCGCGTCGCTCCCGCTCGCGGGGACGGCCCCCGAGGCAGAGCGTCCCGCGGGCTCGGTCGCGGCGATCGCGGCGACCGTGCTGCCGAGCGTCGTGTCGCTGCAGGTCGAGGGCGCGGACGGGATCTCGACGGGCTCGGGCTTCGTGATCCGTGAGGACGGCTACATCCTCACCAACAACCACGTGGTCGCCGGTGGCGCGGACGGCGGCAAGGTCACGGTGCTCTTCGCGGACGGCAGCGAGCGTCCGGCCACGATCGTCGGTCGCACCGCGGACTACGACCTCGCGGTCGTCAAGGTCGACGAGGCCGGTCTGACACCGCTCGTGCTGGGCGACTCGGACGCCGTGGTCGTGGGGGACCCCGTCGTCGCGATCGGTGCCCCGCTCGGGCTCAACGGGACCGTCACGACCGGGATCGTCAGTGCGCTGAACCGTCCCGTCGCGGCAGGCGACTCGGCCGAGACCGCGTTCATCAACGCGATCCAGACGGATGCGGCCATCAACCCGGGGAACTCGGGCGGCCCGCTGGTGAACGGAGCGGGCGAGGTCGTGGGCGTGAACTCCGCGATCGCGCAGCCGCCCGGGACGGGTGGCGCGACGGGCAGCATCGGCCTCGGGTTCGCGATCCCCTCCGACCAGGCCAGGCGGACGGCCGAGGAGCTGATCGAGAAGGGCACCGCCACGTACCCCGTGATCGGGGTCCTGCTCGACTCGCGCTACCAGGGCGAGGGCGTCCAGGTCACGACCGAACCGCAGGGCGGGCAGTCGCCCGTGACCGCGGGCGGTCCGGCGGACGAGGCCGGGATCCAGGCCGGGGACGTCATCCTCGCGATCGACGGGAGGCCCGTGAGCCTGAGCGACGAGCTCATCGTGGCGATCCGCGCGAAGGCCCCCGGAGACACCGTGACGCTGCGCGTGCGCACGGGCGACGCCGAGCGCGACGTCCGCGTTGTGCTCGACGAAGCCACGAGCGAGTAGTCTGACCGCGTGTTCGGTATCAACGGCGCCGAGTTCGTCGTCCTCCTCGTCGTCGCCGTGATCGTCATCGGTCCCGAGCGACTGCCCCGCTATGCCGAGCAGCTCGGCGCGTTCGTCCGCACCGCCCGCGGCTTCCTCAAGGACGCCAAGTCGCGCGTCGACGAGGAGCTGGGGCCGGAGGTGGGCGACGTCGACTGGTCCAAGCTGGACCCTCGTCAGTACGATCCGCGACGGATCGTCCGCGAGGCGCTGCTCGACGACGACGACCTGATGGGCACGTCCTCGCGGCCCCGCAGCGCGTCCCCCGTCCCGCCGCCGCCCCCCGCGCCCGTGGACGCGGACGGCGTGCGCGTCCCGGCCCCCTTCGACGACGAGGCGACCTGAGCGCAGGCCCGGCGTCCCAGCGGACGAGCCCGGATTCGGTCGAGGCACGTCGACCTGTCAGAATGGGGCAATGGTCAACGAGGTTCCCGGTGAACGGCGTCCACGCATCTTCTCGGGGATGCAGCCCACGGAGGATTCGCTCCAGCTGGGCAACTACATCGGGGCTCTGAGCCAATGGGTCGCGCTGCAGGAGTCGTACGACGCGATCTACTGCGTCGTGGACATGCACGCCCTGACGGTCAACCCCGAGCCCGCGAAGCTGCGCGAGCGTACGCGGCGCACCGCGGCGCAGTACCTGGCCGGGGGAGTGGACCCCGAGTCCTCGACGTTGTTCGTCCAGTCGCACGTCCCCGAGCACGCCGAGCTCGCCTGGGTGCTGTCGTGCCAGACGGGGTTCGGCGAGGCGGGTCGCATGACCCAGTTCAAGGACAAGTCCGCGAAGCAGGGCACCGACGGCACGACCGTGGGCCTCTTCACCTACCCGGTCCTGATGGCCGCGGACATCCTGCTCTACGACGCGGCGCTCGTGCCCGTGGGCGAGGACCAGCGTCAGCACCTCGAGCTGGCCCGCAACCTCGCGGAGCGCCTCAACTCGCGGTTCGGCGAGGACACCGCCGTGGTCCCCGAGCCCCACATCGTCAAGGCCGTCGCGAAGATCTACGACCTGCAGGAACCCACCGCCAAGATGAGCAAGTCGTCGTCGGGCGGCAAGGGCGTCATCTGGCTGCTCGAGGACCCCAAGGCCGCCGCCAAGCGCATCCGCTCCGCGGCGACCGACTCGGAGAACGAGATCCGCTACGACCCGGCGAGCAAGCCGGGCATCTCCAACCTGCTGACCATCTTCTCGGCACTGACCTCCCGTCCGGTCGAGGCGATCGCCGCCGACTACGAGGGCAAGGGGTATGGGCGCCTGAAGGTGGACCTGGCCGAGGTCGTCGTCGACTTCCTCACGCCGTTCCAGGCCCGGGCGAACGAGTACCTGTCCGACCCCGCCGAGCTCGACGCGGTCCTGGCCCGCGGGGCCGAGCGCGCGCGAGGGCTCGCCCAGACCACCCTGGACCGCATCTACGACCGCGTCGGTCTGCTGCCGGCTCGTCGGACCCGCTGATGAACCTGCCCGAGCGCGGTCCGTCGCAGGTGCGGATCGGCATCGCGATCGAGATCCCCGAGCCGTTCGGTCCTGCGCTCCAGGAGGCTCGTGCGGCGTTCGGCGACCCCTTCGCCGGGGACATCCCGCCGCACATCACGTTGCTCGGCCCGACGGTCGTCGACGAGTCGGCCCTCGAGGACGTGTACGCCCACCTCGACCGCGTGACCGCGCAGGCTGCGCCGTTCCGGGTCATCCTGCGCGGCAGCGGGACGTTCCGTCCCGTCTCGCCCGTCGTCTTCGTGATCGTCGCGCAGGGGATCGCGGAGTGCGAGGAGCTCGAGGGCGCGGTGCGCTCGGGCGTGCTGGACCAGGAGCTCCGGTTCAACTACCACCCGCACGTCACGGTCGCCCACGAGGTCGACGACGAGGCGCTCGACCTCGCGTTCGAGGAGATGGCAGGGTTCGAGGCATCGTTCGACGTCACGGGCATCCACCTCTACGAGCACGGGGACGACGGGGTCTGGCGTCCGGCTCGCCGTTTCGAGCTCTCCGGTCTGTCGGACGGGTGAGTCGAGGTTTCCTCTCCTAGGCTCGGGCGATGACCTCTCCCACGACGCCCGACGACGAGGCTCCCGGCCTGGTGGCTCGGCTCACGACCCGGGCCAAGGCGGTGCAGGCCTGGTGGAACACGACCCGGCCTGCCCGGGCCCTCGCGCAGTACGGGGTCCAGCGAGGGGCGCTCCTCTGCGGCGGTATGGCCTACTCGGCGCTGTTCTCGCTGTTCGCGGGCCTGACGATCTTCTACACGGCCTTCATGGCCTTCCTGGGCAACCGCGAGGAGCTGCGCGACGAGATCTTCGCGCAGATCGACAAGGCGATCCCGGGGCTGATCAAGACGACTCCGACGGGGAGCGGCATCCTCTCGCCCGACGACCTGATTATCAACTCGGGGCTCAGCGTCTCGAGCGTCGTCGCGGTGTTCGTGCTGCTCTTCAGCGCCGTGTCGTTCATGGCTGCGCTGCGCACCTCGACCCGCGCGATGTTCTCGCTGACCAACGTGGGCCAGAACCCGGTCCTGTCCAAGCTGCGCGAGCTCGGCGGGTTCGCCGTCCTGGGGCTGAGCGTGGTGATCTCGGCAGCGGCCACGGTGGTCGTCCAGACGCTGGGAGCGACGCTCTTCGGCGACGGGGCGCTCGCCTCGGTCCTGGTGCCCGTGGCGGGCATCCTCGTGGGCCTGGTCTTCGACGCGCTCGTGGTCCTGCTCATCATCCGTTTCGTGGCGGGAGTACGTCCGCCCCGCAAGGACCTGTACATCGGGGCCATGACGGCCGCAGCGGCGTTCGGCGTCCTGCGCTACCTCGGGACGAGCGTGATCGTCGGCAGCTCGTCCCGCAACGCCCTGCTGGGCTCGTTCGCGACGTTCGTCACGATCCTGCTCCTCGCGAACTTCGTGACCCGGATCCTGCTCATGGTCGCGGCCTGGATCGCCGACCCGCCCGCCCAGCCGACGGTCGACGAGCTGCGCGCGCAGGCCGAGGCCGAGCAGGAGGAGCGGCTGGACGCGGAGGTCCGGCGAGGGGCCGGCTACGGATATCCCTGGAGCCCTCTGGTGCGCGGGGTGCGCCGGGGCCGGGCGCCGCGGGTGCACGCCGAGGTCTGAGCGCCGCAGCTCGGCTCGAGCCCGCGACCGACGACGGCGGCCCGCCGGCCGGAGCCGGGGACCGCCGTCGGGCAGTGCAGGGAGGGCGTCAGAAGGCGCGGGTGATCATCGCGCGCTTGACCTCCTGGATCGCCTTGGTGATCTCGATGCCACGGGGGCACGCCTCGGTGCAGTTGAAGGTCGTGCGGCAGCGCCACACGCCCTCCTTGTCGTTGAGGATCTCCAGGCGCTGGGTCGCACCGTCGTCGCGCGAGTCGAAGATGAAGCGGTGCGCGTTGACGATCGCGGCCGGGCCGAAGTACTGGCCGTCCGTCCAGAACACGGGGCACGAGGACGTGCACGCCGCGCACAGGATGCACTTGGTGGTGTCGTCGAAGCGCTCGCGCTGCTCGGCAGACTGCAGGCGCTCCTTGCTCGGCTCGTTCCCCGACGTGATGAGGAACGGCATGATCTCGCGGTAGGAGGCGAAGAACGGCTCCATGTCGACGACCAGGTCCTTGATGACCGGCAGGCCCTTGATGGGCTCGACGGTGATCGGCTTGTCCGGGTTGACGTCCTTGAGGAGCGTCTTGCAGGCCAGTCGGTTACGACCGTTGATGCGCATCGCGTCCGAGCCGCAGATCCCGTGGGCGCACGAGCGACGGAAGGTCAGCGAGCCGTCGTGCTCCCACTTGATCTTGTGCAGCGCGTCGAGCACGCGGTCCGTGCCGTGGGCCAGGACCGTGTACTCCTCCCAGTACGCGTCCTCACCGTGCTCGGACTCGGGGTTGTAGCGGCGGAGCTTGATCGTGACCTCGAAGGAGGGCACGGCGCCGACCTCGGTCTTCTCCGAACCGGCAGGGGCTTCGAGTGTGGCAGTCATCAGTACTTACGCTCCATGGGCTCGTACCGGGTCTGGGTGACGGGCTTGGAACCCAGCACGATCTTGTAGGAATCGAACTCCTCGACGTGGTCGAAGTATCCCTCCACGTGCCCGTCGGCGGTGTCGCCGGCAGCCGTGGGGCGACGGTAGGCCATCGTGTGGAGCATGTAGTTGGCGTCGTCGCGGTCCGGGAAGTCCTCGCGGTAGTGACCGCCGCGCGACTCCTTGCGGTTGATGGCCGCGATGACCGTGACCTCGGCGATGTCGAGGAGGAAGCCGAGCTCGATGGCCTCGAGCAGGTCGGTGTTGAACAGGCGCCCCTTGTCCTGGACCGAGACCTTGCGGTAGCGGTCCTGGAGGGTGCGGATGTCCGAGAGCGCCTGGTTGAGCGACTCACCCGTGCGGAACACCTGCGCGTTGGCGTCCATGGTCTCCTGGAGCGCCTTGCGGACGTCCGCCACGCGCTCGCCGTCGGGGCGGTTGCGCATCTCGTCGAGCTGGGAGATCACCGCGGCCGCGGGGTTCTCCGGCAGCTCGCGGTACTCGGCGGTCGCGGCGTACGCGGCGGCCTGGCGGCCCGCCCGCTTGCCGAACACGTTGATGTCCAAGAGCGAGTTGGTCCCGAGGCGGTTGGAGCCGTGCACCGAGACGCACGCGACCTCGCCGGCCGCGTACAGGCCGCGGACGACGTTGTGACCGTCGCGGAGGACCTCACCGCCGACGTTGGTCGGGATGCCGCCCATGGCGTAGTGCGCGGTCGGGTAGACGGGCACGGGCTCGGTGTAGGGCTCGATGCCGAGGTACGTGCGCGCGAACTCGGTGATGTCCGGCAGCTTGGCGTCGATGTGCGCGGGCTCGAGATGCGTCAGGTCGAGCAGGACGTAGTCCTTGTCCGGCCCGGCGCCGCGTCCCTCGCGGACCTCGTTCGCCATCGACCGCGCGACGATGTCACGCGGTGCGAGGTCCTTGATGGTGGGTGCGTAGCGCTCCATGAAGCGCTCGCCCTCGCCGTTGCGCAGGATGCCGCCCTCACCGCGGGCCGCCTCCGACAGGAGGATGCCGAGGCCGGCGAGACCTGTCGGGTGGAACTGGAAGAACTCCATGTCCTCGAGCGGCAGACCGCGACGGTAGGCCAGGGCCATGCCGTCACCCGTGAGGGTGTGCGCGTTGGAGGTCGTCTTGAAGATCTTGCCCGCGCCGCCCGTGGCGAAGATGATCGCCTTGGCCTGGAAGACGTGGATCTCGCCGGTCGCCAGGTCGTACGCGACGACGCCGGTCGCGTTGACCGTCTCGCCGTCGGGGACGTCCTCGGCGGCGAGGTCGTGGTCCGTGATGAGGTCCAGGACGTAGAACTCGTTGAAGAACTCCACGTCCTGCTTGACGCAGTTCTGGTAGAGCGTCTGGAGGATCATGTGACCCGTGCGGTCCGCGGCGTAGCACGAGCGGCGCACCGCGGCCTCGCCGTGGTTGCGGGTGTGACCGCCGAAGCGACGCTGGTCGATCTTGCCCTCGGGCGTGCGGTTGAACGGCAGACCCATGCGCTCGAGGTCGAGGACCGCGTCGATGGCTTCCTTGGCCATGATCTCCGCGGCGTCCTGGTCGACGAGGTAGTCGCCGCCCTTGACCGTGTCGAACGTGTGCCACTCCCAGTTGTCCTCCTCGACGTTCGCGAGGGCGGCGCACATGCCGCCCTGCGCCGCGCCGGTGTGGGACCGGGTGGGGTAGAGCTTCGAGATGACCGCCGTGCGGACCTTGCCGGACGACTCGAGCGCCGCGCGCATGCCGGCGCCGCCTGCTCCGACGATGACGACGTCGTACTGATGGGTTTGCATCGGTGTCGATGCCTCCTGTGACGAGTGGGAAGGGGGACGGGGGCTGTCAGGCGGCGTCTGGGGGAACGCCGACCGGCAGGTCCGTCAGGCGGTGCAGAACGACGGGAGCTGGTAGTCCAGCGCGTTCGGCGGGCACGGGTCGAACGTGAAGACCACGAGGGTGCCGAGCACGGTGACGATCACGAAGGCCAGGTACAGGGCCCACTTGAGGACCATGCGGGTGCCGTCGCGCTGGGCGTAGTCGTTGATGATGGTGCGGACACCGTTGGTGCCGTGGATCATCGCGAGCCAGAGCATCAGGAGGTCCCAGACCTGCCAGAACGGAGAGGCCCACTTGCCGGCGACGAAGCCGAAGTCGATCGCGTGGACGCCCTCGCCGACCATGAGGTTGACGAAGAGGTGCCCGAAGATCAGGACGATCAGCACGACGCCCGAGGCGCGCATGAAGACCCAGCTGTACAGCTCGTAGTTCGAGCGCGTCGTCTTCTGGCGCTTGTACGGGTCGCGGGGGGCCGCGAGGGGCGAGCTGGTGGTCGTGGTGCCCATCAGTGCCCACCTCCGAAGACGTTCATGAGGTGGCGGGGCAGGAAGCCCGCCATGGTCACGGCGAACAGACCGACGACGACCCACAGCATGGTGCGCTGGTACTTGGGGCCCTTGGCCCAGAAGTCCACGAGGATGATCCGGACACCGTTGAAGGCGTGGAACACGATGGCGGCGACCAGGCCGGCCTCACCGAGTCCCATGATCACGGTCTTGTACGTGCCGATCACGGCGTCGTACGCCTCGGGCGAGACTCGTACCAGCGCTGTGTCCAGCACGTGCACGAGGAGGAAGAAGAAGATGAGCACGCCGGTCACGCGATGCGCGACCCACGACCACATGCCTTCACGGCCGCGGTACAGCGTGCCAGCAGGTGCACTGGGCACTTTAGGGGCCTCCTGTGGCGAGTTCAGGGGTGAGATATCGAGCTGGACGACGTCGTCCGCCGGTGGCCGTTCACGACCGCTCCGTCTCGAGGCTCCGAGGAGTCGGGAGGAGCGGCAGATCCAGGGCTCGCCGGAGTCCGTCGATATCCGTCTCTGGGGTTCCACCATAGTGACATCGGCGTCAGGTTGCGGACCGCCGAGGCTTCCAGGCGCCCTGCCCACCCCGGATTGTGACTCATTCCACATGGCTTCGGGGAACTGCCGAGGACCGGTCTCGCGGGCGTCCCCGACGGCGTCTCGACCCGTGGTCACTATGCTTCGAGCATGTCGACCACTCCTGCGCCTGCCCCTGCTCCCGGCGGGTCGTCCACGGACGACCGGGCCGTCCCCGGCTTCTATGCCGTGATCCCCGCGGGCGGGGCCGGGACACGGTTGTGGCCTCTGTCCCGGCGGGGCAACCCCAAGTTCCTGCTCGACCTCGCGGGTACCGGGCGCTCGCTGCTCCAGGCCACGGTCGACCGCCTGGCGCCCCTGACGGGCGAGGGGGGCATCGTCCTGGTCACGGGTCGCCAGCACGTGGCCTCGGCCAGGACGCAGCTGCCGGGGCTCGACGAGGACTCGGTGCTCGCCGAGCCGTCCCCCCGCGACTCCATGGCGGCCATCGGGCTGGCGGCCGCGGTCCTCGAGCAGCGTCACGGCGACGTGGTGATCGGCTCGTTCGCGGCCGACCAGGTCATCACGGGACAGGCGGCGTTCGAGCAGGCCGTCCGGGAGGGCGTGGAGGCCGCGCGGGCGGGCTACGTCGTCACGGTCGGCATCGCGGCGTCGAGGCCCTCCACCGCATTCGGCTACGTCCGCAGCGGGGCGCCGCTCGGCCTCGAGGGGGCGCCGACGGGTCTGCACGCCGAGGGCTTCACGGAGAAGCCCGACGCCCTGACCGCGCAGCGCTACGTGCGCTCGGGGGAGTACCGCTGGAACGCGGGCATGTTCATCACGCGGACCTCGGTCCTGCTCGGGCACCTGGCAGACCAGCGCCCCGAGCTCCACGACGGGCTGCGACGGATCGCCGCGGCCTGGGACACGCCCGAGCGGGACCAGGTCCTCGCGGACGAGTGGCCCGGGCTCGAGAAGATCGCGATCGACCACGCGGTCGCCGAGCCCGTCGCGGCCGTGGGCGGGGTCGCCGTGGTCCCGGGGAACTTCGGCTGGGACGACGTGGGTGACTTCAACTCGCTCGCCGCCCTGCTGCCCGCTGCGGACGAGTCGGGCTCCAAGGTCCTGGGGGACGCCGGTCGGGTCGTCCGGCTCGAGAGCGCGGGCTCGGTCGTCGTCCCGGCGAGCGAGCGCGTCGTGACGATCCTCGGCCTCGACGACGTCGTGGTCGTCGACACGCCCGACGCGCTCCTGGTCACCACGCGTGCGCGTGCGCAGCAGGTCAAGTCCATGGTCGACGCGGTGCGCGAGCGCGGGCTCGACGAGCTGCTCTGACTCTCCTCACCCGTGCACCCGGGGCGGGCGTGCGCTCGCGCACCTGGGCGGGCTGCGCCGTCGGGCCGCGGGCGGGAGATCGCTCGCGGCCCGGCGGCGCAGCGCGGCCCGCGCAGGCCTCTCGCCGTCCCGGTGCGTGGCCGCCCCCGCCCCACCTGCACGGGTCGGCGTTAGTCTCGGCGTGTGAGCACGCCTGAGGAGAGCACCCAGAACGACCGGTCCCCGTCGCTGCCCTCGGGCGGGGGGCGGACCGAGGCGGGGGACCGCGTCACGGCCGTCGCGGCGTCGCCCGCGGACGAGCTGGTCGCGATCCGGCGCGACATCCACGCGCACCCCGAGGTCTCGCGGGCAGAGACCCGCACCACGGCACTGATCGCCGACCGCCTGCGCGCGGCCGGGCTCTCGCCGCGCCTGCTGCAGGGCACCGGTCTGGTGTGCGACATCGGCGGTGCCGAGGGTCCCGACGGCGAGACGCGCGGCCGGGTCGCGCTGCGCGCCGACATCGACGCGCTGCCGCTCCAGGACCGCTGCGAGCTGCCGTGGGCCTCGACCGTCCCGGGGGTCGCGCACGCGTGCGGCCACGACGTCCACACGACCGTGGTGCTCGGGGCCGGTCTGGTCCTCGCCGAGCTCGCGCAGCGCGGTGAGCTCGCCCGCCCCGTCCGGCTGATCTTCCAGCCCGCCGAGGAGGTCCAGCCCGGTGGCTCGCTCGACGTCATCGCGCAGGGGGGCCTCGACGGGGTCGACGAGATCTACGCGGTCCACTGCGACCCCAAGGTCGACGCGGGGCAGATCGGCACGCGCATCGGGCCCATCACCTCGGCCTCGGACGAGGTGTCCGTGACCATCACGTCGCCCGGGGGGCACACCTCGCGGCCGCACCTGACGGGCGACGTCGTCTACGCGCTCGGCCAGGTCATCACCCAGGTGCCCGCGGTGCTCGGGCGCCGGCTCGACCCCCGCTCGGGCGTCAACCTCACGTGGGGTGCCGTGCACGCGGGGTCGGCGCACAACGCGATCCCCAGCACCGGGACGGTCCGGGGGACGCTGCGCTGCCTCGACGTGCGGGCCTGGGAGTTCGCCGGGCAGGTGCTCCACGACGCGGTCGAGCAGGTCGTCGCGCCCTACGAGGTCGAGGTCACCGTGAACCACACGCGCGGCGTGCCGCCGGTCGAGAACGCCGAGGACTGCACGGGCGCCCTCGAGGCGGCCGCGCGCGACGTGCTCGGGCCGACCTCGGTGCTGCTGACCGAGCAGTCGCTCGGCGGGGAGGACTTCGCCTGGTACCTGACCAAGGTGCCGGGCGCCATGGCACGGCTCGGGACCCGGACTCCCGGCGGCCGGTCGTACGACATCCACCAGGGCGACCTGCAGGTCGACGAGTCGGCGATCGGTGCCGGGGTCCGGCTGCTCGCGCGCGTCGCGCTGGGCTGAGGGGGAGGCCGCCCGGGAGCCGTGGCGGCGTCTCTCGAGGGTGCGTCGTGGTTGCTCGACACAACCAGGTGTCCGATCCGTGGACCGAGAACGACCACGGCTGAGACGCCAGATGACGCTTCCATAACGAAGCGGCGTCGTTACCCGCAAGTAACGTCCGCGATTCCTGGACGTGGCTAGTGTTCGATCCATACAGGCCGACGGACTCCGTGACCTTCCCGTGCAACGGCGCGCGGGTGGGTCCCGGTCATCTCCGTGAGGCCATCGACGAGATCGACAGGAGCTCATGGTGAAGAGAGCAACGCAGATGACCGCGCTCGCGGCGGTCGCCGCGCTGACGCTGGCCGCATGTGGCAGCGCGCCCGACGAGGGTGGCAGCACGGGAACGGCGGGAGGCTCCGAGTCGAGCTTCAAGGCCTGCATGGTGTCCGACGCCGGCGGGTTCGACGACAAGTCCTTCAACGAGTCGGGCTACAACGGCCTCATGGCTGCGGAGAAGAACCTGGGCATCCAGACCGCCACGGCGGAGTCGAAGGAGGAGTCGAACTTCGCTCCGAACATCGACAACCTGATCTCCGAGAACTGCAACATCATCGTCACGGTCGGCTTCCTGCTCGCGACCGCCACGGGCGACGCGGCCCAGGCGAACGCCGACGTCGACTTCGCGATCGTCGACTCGACGGCGCAAGACGCTGACGGCAACACGATCGAGCTCGACAACGTCAAGCCCATCAGCTTCGACACCGCCCAGGCCTCGTTCCTCGCGGGCTACCTCGCCGCGGGCATGAGCAAGACGGGCACGGTCGCCACGTACGGCGGTCTGCAGATCCCGTCCGTGACGATCTTCATGGACGGCTTCGTCGACGGCGTCGCGAACTACAACGAGACGCACGGCACCGACGTCAAGACCCTCGGCTGGAACAAGGAGTCGCAGAACGGCTCGTTCGCCGGTGGCTTCGAGGACCAGTCCCAGGGCCAGCAGCTCACGCAGACCTTCATCGACCAGGGTGCGGACATCATCATGCCCGTCGCCGGTCCGGTCGGTGTCGGCACGCTCGCCGCGGCCAAGGACGCGACCGACGTGTCGGTCATCTGGGTCGACGCCGACGGCTTCGAGACCAACCCCGACTCGGGCGACCTGATCCTGACCTCGGTCCTCAAGGAGATCGGTGCGGGCGTCGAGGACGTCATCACCGCGGCCTCCGAGGACGAGTTCTCGAACGAGCCCTACGTGGGCACGCTCGAGAACGGCGGCGTGGACATCGCGCCGTACCACGACTTCGACTCCAAGGTCCCGCAGGAGCTCAAGGACGAGATCGACCAGCTCCGCAAGGACATCATCGACGGCACCATCGTCGTGGAGTCCCCGAGCTCGCCGTGACCTGACGCTGTACCTCGTGGTCCGAGCCGGCCCGGCATCCTCGCCGGGCCGGCTCGACCAGTCTTGGGCTAACGTCACAGGCAAGGCTGCCTGTGCATCGAAGGGACCGTACGTGAAGCTGGAGCTCCGCGGTATCACCAAGTCGTTCGGACCGCTCGTCGCCAACGACCACATCGACCTCGTCATCGAACCGGGGCAGATCCATGCCCTTCTCGGGGAGAACGGCGCAGGCAAGAGCACGCTGATGAACGTGCTGTTCGGCCTCTACCAGGCCGACTCGGGCGCCATCCTGCTCGACGACGAGGAGCGCGCCTTCCGGGGACCGGGCGACGCGCTCGCCGCCGGGATCGGCATGGTGCACCAGCACTTCATGCTCGTGCCCGTGTTCACCGTCGCAGAGAACGTCATGCTCGGGCACGAGGACGTCAAGGCCGGGGGATTCCTGGACCTCGAGGCCGCACGTGCCCGGGTGCGGGACCTGTCCGCGCGGTTCGGCTTCGGCCTGGACCCGGACGCCGTCGTCGAGGACCTGCCGGTCGGCGTGCAGCAGCGCGTCGAGATCGTCAAGGCGCTCGCACGCGAGGCCAAGGTCCTCATCCTCGACGAGCCCACCGCGGTGCTGACGCCGCAGGAGACCGACGAGCTGATCGAGATCATGCGACAGCTCAAGGCCTCGGGCACGTCGATCGTCTTCATCACGCACAAGCTGCGCGAGGTCAAGGCCGTCGCCGACGTCATCACGGTCATCCGTCGTGGCGCGGTCGTCGGCACGGCCGAGCCGTCGGCCTCCGAGACGGAGCTCGCGTCGCTCATGGTGGGGCGCTCGGTCTCGCTCGGTCTCGACAAGGCACCCCCGCAGCTCGGTGAAGAGACCTTCGTGGTCACGGACCTCACGGTCCTCGCGCCCAACGGGCAGGCCGTCGTGGACCGCGTCTCGTTCTCGGTCGCAGAGGGCGAGATCCTCGCCGTCGCGGGCGTGCAGGGCAACGGGCAGACCGAGCTCACCGAGGCCATCCTCGGGCTGCTGCCCTCCGCGGAGGGGGCGATCTCGCTCCACGGCAAGGAGCTGCGCGGGCTCTCGCCCGACGCGGCCCTCGACGCCGGGATCGGGTTCGTGCCCGAGGACCGCAAGGTCGACGGGCTCGTCCTCGACTTCACGGTCGCGGAGAACCTCGTGCTCGACCTCTACGACAAGTCCCCGTACGCGCGGGGCATCGCGCTCAACCTGCCGGAGATCCGGCGCAACGCCGAGCACCGCATCAGCGAGTTCGACATCCGCACGCAGGGCCCCGGCCAGGAGGTCGGCCGGCTCTCGGGCGGCAACCAGCAGAAGGTCGTCCTCGCGCGCGAGCTCTCGCGCCCGCTCAAGCTCTTCATCGCGAGCCAGCCGACGCGCGGCGTGGACGTGGGGTCCATCGAGTTCCTGCACCGCCGCATCGTCCAGGAGCGCGACAACGGCACCCCGGTGATCATCGTCTCGACCGAGCTCGACGAGGTCGTCGAGCTCGCCGACCGGATCGCCGTGATGTACCGCGGGCGCATCGTGGGCTTCGTCCCGCCCACGACGTCGCGCGAGGTGCTCGGCCTCATGATGGCCGGCGTGCCCTACGACGAGGCCACCGCACAGGTGACCGACCAGACCGACACGACGGGAGCAACCCAGTGACCGACCAGCAGCCCGTCCCTCCGGCGACGGGGGAGCCGGCCCCCGAGGCGCCGCGCGCGGCGAAGCCAGCGAGCGACGCCCGCTGGGCTGCGACCTTCCGGGAGATCACGACGGGCCCGTTCGGCGTCACCGTCCTGGCGTTCGTCCTGGCGCTCGTCATCGGCGGGCTCCTGATCATCGTCACAGACCCCGACGTGACGGCTGCCGCGAGCTACCTCTTCGCCAAGCCCGCCGACTTCTTCGGTGCGGCCTGGAGCGCGGTGGCTGACGCCTACTCGGCCATGTTCCGCGGCGCGGTCTACAACTACGAGGCCCCGACGTTCGCCCGCGGCATCCGCTCGCTGACCGAGACCATGACCGTCTCGACGCCGCTCATCATCGCGGCCCTCGGCGTGGCCGTCGGCTTCCGTGCGGGCCTGTTCAACATCGGTGCGCAGGGGCAGGTCCTCATGGGGGCTGCGATCGGCGGCTACGTGGGCTTCGCCTGGAACCTGCCGCCCGTCCTGCACCTGCTGCTCGCGCTGCTCGGCGGCGTGCTCGCCGGTGGCTTCTGGGCCGGCATCGCAGGCTTCCTCAAGGCCCGTACGGGCGCGCACGAGGTGATCGTGACGATCATGCTGAACTACGTCGCGCTCTATCTCGTCGCCTGGTTCCTCACGACCAGCGCGTTCACCCGGCCGGGCTCCAACCAGCCCAAGAGCCCGGGCGTCAAGGACACGGCCCAGCTGCCGCTGCTCCTGGGCGACCAGTTCCGCCTCAACGCGGGCTTCCTGGTCGCGATCCTGGCCGCGGTCTTCGTCTGGTGGCTCATGTCCCGCTCGACGTGGGGCTTCCGGTTCCGCGCGGTGGGCTCCAACCCGCAGGCCGCCCGGACCGCAGGCATGGGAGTGGCGTCGTCGTTCGTGCTCGTCATGGTCGTCTCGGGTGCCCTTGCGGGCCTCGCGGGCGCCGTGCAGATCCTCGGCACGGAGAAGGCGCTGACCGGCGGGATCGCCGGTTCGATCGGGTTCGACGCGATCACCGTCGCCCTGCTGGGCAGGTCCAAGCCGCTCGGCATCTTCTTCGCGGGCCTGCTGTACGCCGGGCTCAACGTGGGTGGACGGGCCATGGAGGCCTCGACGGGTACGTCGATCAACATCGTCCTGGTCATCCAGTCGCTCGTCGTGCTCTTCATCGCGGCCCCGCCGCTCGTCCGGGCCATCTTCCGGCTGCCCGCCCCGAACCCCGTCGTCGTGAAGGGAGCCAGCGCATGACCGCCATGGCCGCACCGCGTACCCAGGTCGCTGCCGTGACGGCGACCCGCAGCTGGAAGGTCCCCATCACGCTCGGGGTCTTCGGCCTGCTCTCGTTCGTCCTGTTCGGCCTCCTGGGGCCGGCAGGTTCCGTGACGACCTTCGGGATCTCCACGGGGGCCGACCTCCTCAAGTTCGACCCGGTCGAGCTCCCCACGCGGGCCACCGCGATCGTGCTCTCGGTGCTCTGCCTGCTCCTGGCCGGCTACGCGACCCTGCGGGTCCGCGCGGACAAGCCGGTCGGGCGCTGGGTGCTCGCGGTCTTCGGCGTCCTGTGGGTCCTGACGTTCCTCGTGTGGGCCGTCGCGGACAAGAGCACGTCGATCGTGAGCCTCCTGCAGGGCTCGCTGCTCCTCGCGGTCCCGCTCGCGTTCGGTGCGCTCGGCGGTCTGCTCAACGAGCGGGCCGGCGTCGTCAACATCGCGATCGAGGGTCAGCTGCTCACGGGCGCGTTCGGCGCCGCCGTGCTCGCCTCGGTCGTGGGCAACGCGTACGTGGGTCTGGTCGCTGCTCCGCTCGCGGGGCTGCTCATCGGCGCGATGCTCGCGCTGTTCACGGTCAAGTACCACGTGAACCAGATCATCGTCGGTGTGGTGCTCAACGTGTTCGCCGTGGGCCTGACGAGCTTCCTGTTCTCCTCGGTGCTCAAGAACGACCCCGCGACGCTCAACACGCCCCCGCGCCTGCCGACGCTCCCGATCCCGCTGCTCTCCGAGATCCCGATCATCGGCCCGGTGCTGTTCCGCCAGTCGATCATCGTGTACCTGCTCTACGTCGCGGTCATCGTCATCAGCATCGCGCTCTTCCGCACCCGGTGGGGCCTGCGCGTCCGATCGGTCGGGGAGTACCCCCAGGCCGCGGACACGGTCGGCATCAACGTCAACCGCACCCGGTGGGGCAACGTCCTGCTCGGGTCCATGGTCGCGGGCCTCGGCGGTGCGTTCTTCACGATCGGGTCCGTGGGTGCGTTCGGCCAGGAGATGACGGCCGGCAAGGGCTACATCGCGCTCGCCGCGATGATCCTGGGCCGCTGGAGCCCGTGGGGGGCCCTGGGCGCCGCGCTGCTCTTCGGGTTCGCCGACAAGCTGCAGCAGGTGCTCGGCGTCCTCGAGACCCCGATCCCCAACCAGTTCATGCTCATGCTGCCCTACGTCGTGACGATCTTCGCGGTCGCCGGCCTGGTCGGTCGCGTGCGCGGGCCCGCTGCCGCGGGCGAACCGTACGTGAAGGGATGACCGGATGAGCGACGAGACACCGACGATCGACTGGGAGGGCCTGCGGGTCGCTGCCCGGGCCGCGATGGAGAAGGCGTACGCGCCCTACTCCTCGTTCAAGGTCGGGGCCGCCGCGCTGGTCGACGACGGCCGGCTGGTCACGGGCGCCAACATCGAGAACGCGGCATACGGCGTGACGCTGTGCGCCGAGTGCTCGCTCGTGAGCGACCTGATCGGGAGCGGAGGCGGGCGCCTCGTGGCCTTCGCCTGCGTCGACGGGCACGGCAACGTGCTCATGCCGTGCGGACGGTGCCGCCAGCTCCTGTGGGAGCACGGCGGGCCCCGGCTGCTCGTGGAGACGACCCGAGGCATCAAGCCCATGACCGATGTGCTGCCCGACGCTTTCGGGCCTGAAGATCTGGTGGAGCGAGCATGAGCACGCAGAGCACTCCGGTGGGCGCCTCCGGCGCGCTGCCGAACAAGGAGACCGAGTCGTTCGACGCGGTCGACGTCATCCGCACCAAGCGGGACAAGGGCCGTCTGTCGGCCGAGCAGATCGACTGGGTCATCGACGCCTACACGCGCGGTGTCGTGGCCGAGGAGCAGATGGCCGCCCTCAACATGGCGATCCTGCTCAACGGCATGGACCGCACGGAGATCGGGCGCTGGACCGCGGCCATGATCGCCTCGGGCGAGCGCATGAACTTCTCGGCGCTCTCGCGCCCCACGGCCGACAAGCACTCGACGGGAGGCGTGGGGGACAAGATCACGTTGCCGCTCGCTCCGCTCGTCGCGGTCTTCGGGGTCGCGGTGCCGCAGCTCTCGGGGCGCGGTCTGGGGCACACGGGGGGCACGCTCGACAAGCTCGAGTCCATCCCCGGCTGGCGCGCCGCGCTGACGAACGAGCAGATGATGAACCAGCTCGAGCACGTGGGCGCCGTCATCTGCCAGGCGGGCTCGGGGCTGGCCCCGGCCGACCGCAAGCTCTACGCGCTGCGCGACGTCACGGCCACGGTCGAAGCGATCCCGCTCATCGCGTCCTCGATCATGAGCAAGAAGATCGCCGAGGGCACGGGTGCGCTCGTCCTGGACGTCAAGGTCGGCTCGGGCGCGTTCATGAAGGACATCGAGCAGGCGCGCGAGCTCGCGCGGACCATGGTGGACCTGGGCACGGACGCGGGTGTCCGCACGGTCGCGCTGCTGACCGACATGTCGACCCCGCTGGGGCTGACGGCAGGCAACGCGCTCGAGGTCCGCGAGACGCTCGACGTGCTCTCGGGCGGGGGGCCGCGCGACGTCGTCGACCTGACGGTCGCGCTCGCTGTCGAGATGCTCGACGCGGCGGGCAGGCCCGTCCCGGAGGACGAGGTGCGGCACGCGCTCTCGAACGGCCGGGCCATGGACAAGTGGCGCGAGATGATCGCGGAGCAGGGCGGCGACGCCCGCGCTCCGCTGCCCGTGGCGCGCGAGAAGGAGCACGTGGTCGCCGACCGTGACGGCGTCCTCTCGCACCTCGACGCGTTCGGCGTGGGGGTCGCGGCCTGGCGCCTCGGTGCGGGCCGTGCCCGCAAGGAGGACCCGGTGCAGGCCGGGGCGGGGATCGAGATCCACGCCAAGCCGGGCGACGTGGTCACCAAGGGGCAGCACCTGCTCACGCTCCACACCGACACCCCGGAGCGGTTCGACCGGGCGGTCGAGGCGCTCGAGGGCGCCTGGTCCGTCGCGGACCCGGGCACGGCCGTCGAGACGCCGGCCCTGATCCTCGACCGGCTCGCCTGACATGACGGCGGAGGGGGAGGCCTCGGGGGGCGCGGCACCGCGCGACCCGGAGGCCTCCCCGCCCGACGACCGCCGACCCCGTTCGGTCTACGGCGTCGGCGAGGAGCCGGACATCCGCTTCAGCCTGGCCAACGAGCGCACCGCGCTGGCCTGGGTGCGCACGGGGCTCGGACTGGTCGCGGGCGGTGTCGCGCTGACGTCGTTCGCGTCGTTCGCGGACCTCACGGGGTTCGTCGACCTGATCGCCGCGGTGGCCTGCCTCGCGGGGGCCGGGTTCGCAGGGTACGCGCTCCTCTCCTGGAAGCGCGTCGAGCGGGCGATCCGCCGGGGCGACCCGCTGCCGTCCCCGACCGGTCTGCCCGTGCTCGTCGCGGGCGTCGTCGTGCTCGCGCTGCTCGTGGCCGGGTACGCGGTCACCGAGGTCTGGCGGCGGTGACGCCGCCGACCCGGGACCCGGGGCTCCAGCCAGAGCGCACGGCCCTGGCCTGGCAGCGCACGGTCCTCGCGGTCGTGATCGGCGCGATCCTGCTCGCGGTGGCCGGTCTGCGCGCGGGACAGCCGGTCCTCGCGGCGTGCGCGGGGACGCTCGCGGTCGCGACGCTCGTGCCCGCGGTCCTCCGGCCGCCGTCGGGCGGTCTGCCCCGGGACGGCCGTCTGAGGTCGTGGGGTTTCCTGGTCCGGGTCGCCGCGCTCGTGGGCGTCCTGGGCCTGCTGGGCGCGGCGAGCGCGCTCGTCCGGCTGCTCTGAGGGCGGCGGTGCGAGGAGCGAGGCGCTCGGGGGGTGCGAAGGATGGCAGGCTGTCCGGATGATCCTCGCCGACCTCCAGCTCACCCGGGTCCTGCGCGCAGCGGGCGCGGGCCGGGGTCCGTTGCCCCTGCCGCCTCCGTCGGGGCGCTATGCCCTGCCCGACGGCGCAGCCTCCTCGGCCCGTCGGGCCGCCCTGCGTGCGGGGCATCCCGGGCAGGTCGCCGACCGGCTCGTCACGGTGCTCGAGTCGCTGCGCCCGTGGGAGCGCGAGCACGTGCTCGACCCGCTGCGTCGCCGCTCCGTCGCGCCCGACCAGCGCCGTGACCTCGCGGGCAACCCCGACCTGACGGCCGGGCGGCCGGTCGGTCAGGGGC
Organism: Oerskovia enterophila; assembly: GCF_001692445.1. Taxonomy (GTDB): domain Bacteria; phylum Actinomycetota; class Actinomycetes; order Actinomycetales; family Cellulomonadaceae; genus Oerskovia; species Oerskovia enterophila. The sequence goes on from NZ_MAQA01000014.1 coordinate 62,703, forward strand.
AGGGGTCGGCCCCGGGGCGCCCGGACCTGCGCTTCCCCGAACCGCTCGTGCTGGGCCGGGCCCGCGCGGTCCAGGTCGACGAGACGACGTGCGGGTCCGCGGTGCTGGCCGTCCTGGCCGCGGCGGGGGACCCGGTGGTCTCGTTGTGGCTCGTCGCCGGGACGGACGTCTCGCGAGGGGCCTGCGAGCACGTCGTGAGCGAGGGCCAGGTGGACGCGACCGCCCGGGAGCTCGAGACGTCGTCGGGCCGGTTCCAGGCGCTCCAGCGCCTCCTCAAGGCGCGCACGACGCGGGCCGCGCTCGGCCCCTTCCCGTGGCCCGGCAGGCTCGGGACGCCGCCCTGGACGGCCGCACGCGACGCCCGCTACGCGGACGTGCGCTTCACGCACCGGATCGTCGCGGGCGGTGGCCCAGGGGACCCGGTGCTCGCGAGCGCGCTGCGGTCCGTGGCCGCGGGCGTGCCGGTCCCGCTGTACACGGGCGGCGACGTCGGGACCGGGTGGTCCACCGCGGTGCCGCGGCACGTCGTGCTCCTGGCCGGGGTGAGCGGTCCTCAGGCCGAGGCGGGAGGGGACGACGGGACGCAGGCGCACGGGGGGCGCTGGTGCTCGGTGTACGAGCCGTCGTCCGGGGCGCTGCACCGCGTGCGGGTCGCGGACCTCCTGGCGGGCACCCGCGTCGCGGGGGAGCCGAGCAAGGCCGTGCGCCGCGCGCTCGGGGGCTGGCCGCACGTGACCTGGGCGGTCCTGCCCGCCGGACGGGCTGGCGGGTCGCGCCGGGTCGGGTGACGATGGAGGGACGGCGAGAGGAGCACCCCCATGAGCACCGTGCCCGGAGCGGAGGCCTGGCGAGACGCCGGGCTGGTCACCCCCGACGACGTCCCCACGAACCTGGTCGAGGAGGAGTCGCAGGGCGACCCGCCGCCCTCGCCCGAGGACGCCGAGGACTACACCCCGGGGACCCCGCGGCCCGACCTGGACGGTGAGGCCGCCGAGGCCGACGTCGTCGAGCAGGCTGCTGTGGTCCCGGTCGGCGAGGGCGGGGACGAGGATGCGGACGTCCCGGGCGCTGTCGGCGGCGACGGCGCGTGAGACCGCATGACCGCCCGTGACGCAGCCGTGACCTGCCCGGCGGGGCGGACGTCGGGTGCACCCGTCCCGTGCCCGGTAGCGTGAGCGCATGACCTCCACACCCTCCTCAGTGAGCGAGACCGTCGCGGCGATCGCCGCGCTCCCCAAGGTCGTCCTCCACGACCACCTCGACGGCGGGCTGCGCCCCGCGACGATCATCGAGCTGGCCGCCGCGATCGGGCACGACCTGCCCGCGACCGAGCCGGACGCGCTGGGCACCTGGTTCGTCGAGTCGGCCGACTCGGGCTCGCTCGTGCGCTACCTCGAGACCTTCGACCACACCATCGCCGTCATGCAGACGCCCGAGGCCCTCGCGCGCGTCGCCCGCGAGTCCGTCCTCGACCTGGCCGCGGACGGCGTCGTCTACGCCGAGCAGCGCTGGGCCCCCGAGCAGCACGTGCAGCGCGGCCTGAGCCTGCAGGACACCGTGGACGCGGTCCAGGCCGGGCTCGAGGAGGGCGTTGCCCTCGCCGCGGCCCAGGGGCGCACCATCCGCGTGGGCCAGCTCGTGACCGCGATGCGGCACGCCGACCGCTGGCAGGAGATCGCCGAGCTCGCGGTCGCCAACCGGGGCAACGGCGTCGTCGGGTTCGACATCGCCGGGGCCGAGGACGGCTTCCCGCCCTCGCGCTTCCCCGACGTGTGGCAGTACCTGGCCGACGAGAACTTCCCCGTGACGATCCACGCGGGCGAGGCGTCGGGCGTCACGTCGATCGCCGAGGCGGTCCACCTGGGCCAGGCCTCGCGCGTGGGCCACGGCGTGCGCCTCATCGAGGACATCTCGTTCGACGAGAGCCACGGCACCGCGGCCCTGGGGCAGTTCGCCCACTGGGTCCGCGACCACCAGATCCCGCTCGAGCTGTGCCCCGTCTCGAACCTGCAGACCGGTGCGGCGGGCTCGATCGCGACGCACCCCATCACGCGCCTCAAGGAGCTCGACTTCGCGGTCACGCTCAACACGGACAACCGCCTCATGTCGCGCACGTCCATGACCCACGAGATGACGCTGCTCGTCGAGCAGGCCGGCTGGACGCTCGAGGACCTCTACGACGTGACGGCCACGGCCGCGTGGAGCGCCTTCATCCACCACGACGAGCGCCGCGCGCTCATCGACGACGTCATCCTCCCCGGCTACCAGGAGATCCAAGGAGCACAGCTGTGAGCACCGCAGGCACGTCCCCCCTGGACCGCGCGTCCCTCGCGCAGTTCGTCGACCACACCCTCCTCAAGCCCGAGGCGACCCGCGCGGACTTCGAGGCGCTCGTCGACGAGGGCGTGGCGCTCGGCGTCTACTCGGTGTGCGTCTCGCCCTCGGTCCTGCCGCTCGACGGCAAGGGCCTGAAGATCGCGACCGTGTGCGGGTTCCCGTCGGGCACCCACCACAGCGAGGTCAAGGCCGCCGAGGCGGCCCGCTCGATCGCGGACGGCGCGGACGAGGTCGACATGGTCATCGACCTGGGCGCGGCCAAGGCGGGGGACTGGGCGTACGTCCAGGCGGACATCGCGGCCGTGCGGGCCGCCGTCCCGGCCCCCAAGGTCCTCAAGGTCATCATCGAGTCCGCGGCACTGACGGACCACGAGATCGTCGAGGCGTGCCGCGCCTCGGAGGCCGCGGGTGCCGACTTCGTCAAGACCTCGACGGGCTTCCACCCGGCCGGTGGCGCCTCGACGCACGCGGTGTCCATCATGGCGGAGACCGTGGGCGGCCGGCTCGGGGTCAAGGCCTCGGGCGGCGTGCGCACGCTCGCCGACGCTCTCGCGATGATCGAGCACGGCGCGACGCGCCTGGGCCTTTCCGGGACCGCGGCCGTGCTCGCGGGCTTCGACGGGATCGAGCCCGCCGAGGGCGGTTCTTCGGGCTACTGACCCGTTCGTCACGACCGAGGGGTGGCCGAGCCTGGACGGGCGGCTACCCCTCGGCACGTCCAGGGTTAGGCTAGCCTCACTTCGCCATCACCGGCGGAGCGCACCCTGGAGGACCGTATGACCGACCCCACCCCCCGCAGGCCCGAGCGCGTCGCGACCCACGCCGTGGTGGTGCGCACCGAGCGGCTCACGCCGCACATGATCCGCGTCGTCCTCGGCGGGGACGGGCTCGACGGGTTCGACGCCGGCCCGTACACCGACCGCTACGTCAAGCTGCTCTTCCCCGAGGCGGCCGGGCCGGAGGGGCGCGTCCCGATGCGCACGTACACGATCCGCTCGTGGGACCCCGCGGCGCGCGAGCTGGCCATCGACTTCGTCGCGCACGGCGACGAGGGGCTCGCAGGCCCCTGGGCGTCCGCCGCACGGGTGGGCGACCCGATCTCCTTCTTCGGTCCGGGAGGCGACTACGCGCCGTCGGGCACCGCGGACTGGCACCTGCTGGTGGGCGACGAGAGCGCGCTGCCCGCGATCGCCGCGGCCCTCGAGGCAGTTCCCGACGGCGTGCCCGTCCTCGCGGTCGTCGAGGTCGCCTCCGCGGACGAGGAGCAGCCCCTCACCTCGCCCGGAGCGCTCGACCTGCGGTGGGTCCGCCGCGACGAGCACCCCGACCGTGCGCCCGGCGAGGCGCTCGTCGAGGCCGTCGAGAGCCTCACGTTCCTGCCCGGGACGCCCCAGGTCTTCCTGCACGGCGACGCCGGGTTCGTGCGGACGCTGCGCCGCCACGTCCGCCTCGAGCGGCAGGTGCCCGTGACGTCGCTCTCGGCGTCGGGCTACTGGCGCCGCGGGCGCACCGAGGAGGGCTGGCGCGCCGAGAAGGCCGACTGGAAGGCCGCCGTGGCGCGCGACGAGGAGCCCGCGCTGCGGTCCTGATCCGCGGACTTCTGCCCGCACGCCTCGGGCCGCCGCGCGTCCCTGGACGGGGACTGCGCGGCGGCCCGAGGCGGGCGCGGGAGGGACGGGTCAGATCCCGAGCGCCGCCGCGACGTCGCGGCGGACGTGGTCGAGCCGGGTCCGTGCGAACGCGCGGGCGGCCGTGAGGTCGTCGTAGCTCGCGTCGGGTGCGACCGGGACGATGACCTCGAGGTAGCACTTGACCTTGGGCTCCGTGCCGCTGGGGCGCACGATGACCCGGGTCCCGTCCGCGGACAGCAGCCGCACGCCGTCGGTCGGGGGCAGGCCGTCGAGACCGTCCGACAGGTCGACGACCTCGCTCACGCCCGAACCCGCGAGCGTCCGGGGAGGGGCTGCGCGCAGCCGTGACATGGCCGCCGTGATCTGGTCCAGGTCCGTGAACCGGGCCGAGAGCTGGTCGGTCACGTGCAGGCCGTGCGTGCGCGCCAGGTCGTCGAGCGCGTCGACGAGCGTGCGCCCCTCGGCCTTGAGCCGGTTGGCGAGCTGTGCGAGCAGCAGCGCAGCGCTGATGCCGTCCTTGTCGCGCACGTTCTGCGGGTCCACGCAGTAGCCGAGCGCCTCCTCGTAGCCGTAGACCAGGCCGTCGACGCGCGAGATCCACTTGAACCCCGTGAGCGTCGAGGAGTAGCCCAGGCCGTGGCTCTCGGCGATCTTGCGCAGCAGCCGCGAGGACACGATCGAGCTCGCGAAGAACTGCGTGCCGGGGGCGGTGCGCAGCCGTTCCGCCCGCTTGCCGATCTCCTCGCCGAGGAGCGAACCCACCTCGTCGCCGTGCAGCATGCGCCACCCGTTCGAGCGCGCGGTCTCGGCGCCCTGGTAGGTCCCGACGCGCGGGTCGTAGACGGCCAGCGCGCACCGGTCGGCGTCCGGGTCGTTCGCGATCACCAGGTCCGCCTTGGCGTCCTGCGCGTAGGCGAGCGCGAGGTCGATCGCGCCGGGCTCCTCCGGGTTGGGGAAGGCCACGGTCGGGAACAGGGGGTTCGCCTCGAACTGCTCGGCGACGCTGATGACGTCGGTGAAGCCCGCGTTCTCGAGGACCCGGTTGACGACCGCCCCGCCCACGCCGTGCAGCGGGGTCGCGACGATGCGCAGGTCGCGCGCCGCGCCGTCGGACAGGCGGCCCACGGACTCGACGTAGCCGAGCGCCAGGTCGCGACCGAGGACCGTCCAGCCGTCGGTCGCCCGCGGGACCCGTGCCGCCACGGGGGCGCGGTGGATCGCCGCCGCGATCTCGGCGTCGTACGGGGGCACGATCTGGGCGCCCTGGCCCGAGTCGGTCACGACCCGCCCACCCAGGTAGACCTTGTAGCCGTTGTCCCGCGGAGGGTTGTGGCTCGCGGTCACCATGACGCCCGCGTCGGCGCCCAGGTGGCGCACGGCGTAGGCGAGCACAGGCGTGGGGAGGGCCGACGGGAGGATCGACGCCTCGACCCCGGCGGCGGTGAAGACCGCGGCGCTGTCCTGCGCGAACGTGTGCGAGTGGTGGCGGGCGTCGTAGCCGATCACGACCCGCGGGGTCTGGCCGGGCAGCGCGTCGCGCAGGAACGATGCGAGACCCGCGGCGGCGCGGATGACCACCGCACGGTTCATGCGGTTCGGGCCGGCCGCCATCTCGCCGCGCAGGCCGGCCGTGCCGAACTGCAGCGTCCCGGAGAAGCGGTCGCGGAGCTCGGCGCGGGCCCGTGCACGCACCTCGTGGTCGCGCGGGTCGGGGGAGTCGGCCTCCGCGAGCAGCGTGCGCAGCTCGAGCTGGTCGGCCGGCTCGGGATCCGCCTCGATCCAGGCCTCGACCTGCGCGAGGAAGGCCGCGTGGCCGGCGCCGGCCTCGTACCCGGGGTCGTCGACCTCGTTGGCCAGGGGCTCGGGGTTCGTCATCTCACACCAACTTCGCGATCTGGGCGAGCAGGGAGCTGATCCGGGGACCGGCAGCCTGGCCGGCCTCGATGACCTCGCCGTGCGAGAGCGGCGTGGGGCTGATCCCGGCGGCGAGGTTGGTCACGAGCGAGATGCCCAGCACCTCGAGGCCCGCGTGCCGTGCGGCGATGGCCTCGAGAGTGGTCGACATGCCCACCAGGTCCGCGCCCAGGATCCCGGCCATGCGGACCTCGGCCGGGGTCTCGTAGTGCGGGCCGGGGAACTGCGCGTAGACGCCCTCGCCCAGCGAGCCGTCGACCGACCTGGCCAGGTCCCGCAGGCGCGGGGAGTACAGGTCCGTGAGGTCGACGAACGTGGCCCCCTCGAGGGGCGAGGTCGCGGTGAGGTTGATGTGGTCACGGATGAGGACCGGGGTGCCCGGCCCGTGGTCCAGGTTCAGGCCACCGCAGCCGTTGGTCAGGATGACGGTCTGCGCGCCGGTCGCGGCAGCGGTCCGCACGCCGTGGACGACGTGGCGCACGCCCTTGCCCTCGTACAGGTGCGTGCGCGACCCGAGCACGAGCGCGTGGCGGACCGAGCCGTCGGCGCGCTCGATCCGGATCGAGCGGGTCGTGCCCACGTGCCCGGCGACGGCAGGCTTGGAGAAGCCGGGGATCTCGTTCGTGGGGATCTCCGCGACGACGTCGCCCAGGAGCTCGGCAGCCCCGCCCCAGCCGGACCCGAGCACGAGGGCCACGTCGTGCCCCTCGATCCCGGTGGCGTGGGCGATGTGGTCGGCAGCGGCGCGGGCCACGAGGAACGGGTCGGTGGTGGGGTCGTCGAGAGACAAGGTCGTCGTCATAGGACGAGGCTAGCCGTTCTTGGGCCTCGCGCCCCGCCGAAGACCCACCCGGGGACCGGGTGACCGATCTGTCCGCATGCTGACACGGTGACCTCGGACTTCCTGACACAATGGCACCCGTGACGAACGAGAACAGTGACCTGCAGGCCAGCCGTATCGTGATCGTGGGCGGTGGTCCCGGAGGCTACGAGGCGGCTCTCGTCGCCCGTCGGCTCGGCGCGGACGTCACGGTGGTCGAGCGCCAGGGGCTCGGGGGAGCCGCGGTGCTCACCGACGTCGTCCCCTCCAAGACCCTCATCGCGACCGCCGACTGGATGACCATCGCGGACCGCGCGGCAGACCTCGGCATCCGCCTGCCGGTCGACACCGTCAAGGCGGCGCACCCGGCCATGCGCCGGCACATGGTGGACCTCGACGCCGTCAACACCCGTGTCATGGCGCTCGCGGCCGCCCAGTCTGCCGACATCCACGCGCGCCTCGAGCGCGAGGGCGTGCGCGTGCTCCTCGGCGAGGGCCGCCTCGACGGGCCCACGCGCGTGCAGGTGACGCCCGCGGACGCGGACGAGTCGCCCGTCACGCTCGACGCGGACGTCATCCTGCTCGCGCTCGGCGCGACGCCGCGCGTGCTGCCGACCGCCGTCCCGGACGGCGAGCGCATCCTCACGTGGACCCAGCTCTACAACCTCAAGGAGCTCCCCGAGCGCCTGATCGTCGTCGGCTCGGGCGTCACGGGCGCCGAGTTCGCGGGGGCGTACAACGCCCTCGGCTCGGACGTCGTGCTCGTCTCGAGCCGCGACCGCGTCCTGCCGGGCGAGGACGCCGACGCCGCCGAGCTCATCGAGGGCGTCTTCCGCTCGCGGGGCATGACGGTCATGTCGCGCTCGCGGGCCGAGGCCGCCGTGCGCACCGAGGACGGGGTCGAGGTCACGCTCGCCGACGGCCGGGTCGTCCAGGGAACCCACGTCCTGCTCGCGGTCGGGTCCATCCCCTCGACGCAGGGGATCGGGCTCGAGGAGGCGGGGGTGCGTCTCACGCCGAGCGGCCACGTCCAGGTCGACAAGGTCTCGCGCACGTCGGTGCGCGGCATCTACGCGGCCGGCGACTGCACGGGCATCCTGCCGCTCGCGTCGGTCGCCGCGATGCAGGGCCGTGTCGCCATGTCGCACGCCCTGGGTGACGCCGTGAGCCCCATCAAGCTGCGCACGGTCGCGGCGAACATCTTCACGGCTCCCGAGATCGCGACCGTCGGGTACAGCGAGGAGAAGCTCAAGGAGCAGGGCTCCAAGTACGTGACCACGACGCTGCCCCTGGCCCGCAACCCGCGCGCCAAGATGCTCGGCATGCGCGACGGGTTCGTCAAGCTGTTCGCGCACCCCGAGGCCGGCGTCGTGCTCGGCGGCGTGGTCGTGGCGCCGCGGGCCAGCGAGCTCGTCTTCCCGATCACCCTCGCTGTCGCGCACCGCCTCACGGTCGACGACGTGGCCGAGGCCTTCACGGTCTACCCGTCGCTGAGCGGGTCCATCGCCGAGGTCGCCCGCATGCTCCACCACCGCGAGGACTGAGCCACCACGCGAGCGGCGCCGCACGCCCAGGGCGTGCGGCGCCGTCGGGCACCTGGTCGTCGCGTGCGACGGGGACGGGCCGCGGCCGTGACGGCTGCGGCCCGTCCGCCTCCTACTCCTGCTCCGTGCCGCTCGGCCGGACCACCGCGACGAGCGGGCGGTGGTCGGACCAGGCGACGTCGAGCACCGTGACGCGCTGGAACTCCAGCCCCGCGCCGAACACCCAGTCGATCCTGTAGGCGGGCGCGTCCGCGGGCGAGGTCAGGTCGCCGGGGTCCCCGACGTCGTCCTGCCCGCTGACGAGACCGTGGGACTCGACGAGCTCGATCTCCTCCCAGCCGGGCTCGGCGTTGAGGTCTCCCGCGAGCAGGTACGGGCCCGCCACGGGCTCGGCCGCGAACAGCGTGCCGAGCTGGTCGAGGCGCGTCGGGGTGTTCGCCTCGCGGTGCTGCAGATGCACCGAGGTCACCCGGACGCCGTCGGGCCACGAGGTGTCGCCGTCCACGGGCGTGAACGTGGCCGAGACGGTCGAGCGGTTCTGCGGACCGGCGCCCAGCGGCAGGGCGAGGCGCGCGACGTCGCTCGCCGCGACCACGTCGGGGTTCCACAGGATCGCGTTGCCGAACTGGCGGTCGGCCGCACCCACGAACTCGACCTCCAGCCCCGTCTCGCGGGCGAGGTAGGACGCCATGTCCACTCCGCCCCCGAGCACCCAGCCGCGGGAGACCTCCTGGAGCGTCACGACCTGGGCGCCCGAGTCGCGGACGATCGCGACGACCTCGTCGAGGTCGACCGACGGCGTCGCGCTCACGCCGTAGTGCAGGTTCCAGTCGAGCACCGTGAGGCGCTGCTCGCGGTCGCCGACCGCGACGGGGGTCGCGCTCGTCGAGACGAGCACCGCACCGGCGGCGGCCAGGGCCGCGACGGCCGCGGTGACCGGCAGGGAGATGCGCAGCCCCGGTGCGGGCGCGTGGGCCGCGTCGGCTGCGGCGCCCGCGGCTGTGCCGGCTGCCTCGGGCAGGTCGGCCGGACCGCCGCGTGCGCGGCGCAGGCCCGCGACCGCGAGCACGACCGCGACGGCGACCGGGACGGTCGCGTTGGGCACGGGCAGAGGGACGTCGTAGTCGAGCTGGTAGACGAGCAGCGGCAGGATCAGGCCCAGCCCGACGGCGGTGCTCGCCCCGGCGAGGCGGGCCCACCCGAGCTCGTGGGCGGGTCGGGTCAGGGCGTGTCGGACCGCGTCGGTCGCGGTCGCGGCGAGTCCCACGACGCACACCAGCAGCGCCCAGCCGAGCGGCGACGAGACGTCCTGCGTGCGCCCGGGCACCAGGAACAGCACCGCGGTGAACGCGGGCAGCAGCACGAGCGAGACCCAGCGGCCCGTCGACGCCAGGGTGCGAGCGGCGGGGGTGCTCGTCCCGGCGACGCCCCAGAGCGGGAGCAGCCCGACGACCAGGGCCGTGACGGCGACCGCTCCACCGGCCACGGGCAGCGAGAGGCCGGTCTGCGACGCGACGAACGCGGGGTTGCCGAAGACCATGACGCCCAGCGCGAGGTAGGGCCCGAGCACCCACAGGCCGCGCGAGCCCGGGGTGGCGGGGTCGCGACGCAAGAGCCAGGCCGCGACCACGGCCACGCCGCCCAGGACGACCGGCGCGACCCAGCCGAGCAGGTCGGTGCGCCAGTACGCGTCCCACGTGCCGTGCAGCAGGCTGACCCCGGCCGCGCCGAGGACCCCGAGGCCCATGCCCATCGCGACCATCCGGCCGTTCGCCGGGCGCGGGCCCGCACGGCCAGCGTCGAGCTCGGTCGCGGGATGAGGCCGGGTGCCGCTCGCGAACCCGGCGACCAGGACGACGGTCGCGACCGCGAGCGCGGCGCCCCCGAGCCCGAGCCCGTAGCGGGCCGTGCCGAGCCAGGAGCCCGAGGCGGCCGCGATCCCGAGTCCTTGCAGGCCCAGGCGCCAGACCACGAGCGCGACCACGGCGCCCACGACGACGCGCCCGTTCACGGGCAGACGGGCCGCGACGATGGTCACGGCGAGGGCCGGCGCGGCGTAGGTGACCAGTGCCGTGACCGCGGCCGTGACGACCCCCGAGGTGAACGCGTGGTCCAGCAGGGGCCCGCTCGCCCGGATCATCTCGACCGCGAGCGCGGTCACCACCGTGAGGAGCAGCAGCCTCGCCGCGTTGCCGCGTCCGAGGCTCGCGACCCGGCGTGCGGCGTGCGCGATCTGGCGGCGCGTCGTGTGCGGTGCGGTGCCCGAGGTCGCGGGGCCCGCCGAGGAGGGAGGCTCGTCACCGGCGGTCTCCGTCGAGGGCGTGCGCGAGGCGTCGTCGACCGGGTCCGGGGTGGCCGAGGGGGCTGTCGGCGACGCGGGCGCCGCCGGCACGGCCGCAGCCGACGCCGCAGCCGATGCCGTTGCCGGACCTGCGCTCGACCGTGCACGCGACCGTGCCGGCGGGTTCGACGGGGACGGCGCGAAGCGCGCGTCGGCCTCCGGTGCCGCGGGGTCGGGCGAGGGCGCCGGCGCGACCTGGCCGATCGCCGCGGTGTGCGTGGGGACGCGGTGCACCGTGCTGTCCGACCGCCGGGCCAGGTCCGCGAGCTCTGCGGCGCGCTGGGCGGCGCGACGTTCGGCCCGGGTCGCGGGTGTCGAGGGCGCGTCCCGCGGTGCGTCCGTGGCAGGGAGAGCGGCCGAGGCCGGCGGGTCGTCCGGGAGGTCGGTACGGGTGCGGTGGTCGTCGGTCACGGCCCGACGGTACTAGGGGCCGCTGACGCCGCGGCGGGGGACGCGCGACGTTCACAGGTCGCTCACCCCCTCCCACGGCCGTACTGTGATCCGGATCACAGAATCAGGGCGATCGTGCCACACTGAGAAGCAGTCGTCGACGACCCGGGCCACCGCTCACCGAGCCACGCCCGGGAGGGAGGCCAGCATGACGAGCACCGTCCCCGCCCCGCCTGCCGGGGTGGTCGGCCACGTCGTCGGGGGCCGACCCGTGCGAGAGGCCGAGAGGTTCGGCCCGGTCCACGACCCCGCCACGGGACACGTCACGGCGCACGTCGCGCTGGCCTCCGTGGACGACGTCGACCGGGCCGTCGCCGTGGCGCTCGCGGCCTTCCCGGGCTGGGCCTCGACGGGCCTGTCCCGGCGTGTCGAGATCCTCTTCGCGTTCCACGAGCTCCTGCGCTCGCACCGCGACGAGATCGCGCACCTGGTCTCGGCCGAGCACGGCAAGGTCGTGAGCGATGCCGAGGGCGAGGTCTCGCGCGCGCTCGAGAACGTCGAGTTCGCGGCAGGTATCCCGCACCTGCTCAAGGGCGGGTTCAGCCAGCAGGTCGCGACGGGCGTGGACGTCCACGAGGTCAAGCAGCCGCTGGGCGTCATGGCGGGCATCACGCCGTTCAACTTCCCGGCCATGGTGCCCCTGTGGATGATCCCGACGGCCATCGCGTGCGGCAACACGTTCGTCCTCAAGCCCAGCGAGCGAGACCCCTCGGTCTCCCTGCTGCTCGTGCGCCTGCTCGCGCAGGCGGGGCTGCCGGACGGCGTCGTCAACGTGGTGCAGGGCGACCGGGTCGCGGTCGACCGGCTCCTGGAGCACCCCGACGTCGCTGCGGTCAGCTTCGTCGGCTCGACGCCCGTCGCGCGGCACGTCTACGAGACGGGCACGCGCCACGGCAAGAGGGTCCAGGCCCTGGGCGGGGCGAAGAACCACCTCGTCGTCCTGCCCGACGCCGAGCTCGACGCCGCAGCGGACGCGGCGGTCTCGGCGGGGTACGGGTCCGCGGGCGAGCGGTGCATGGCGATCTCGGTCGTGGTCGCGGTCGGTGAGATCGGCGACCGGCTGGTCGAGGCGATCCGGACGCGCGTGGAGGGGCTCGTCGTCGGGCCGGGGAACGACCCCACCTCGCAGATGGGGCCGCTCATCACGGCCGAGCACCGCGACCGCGTCGCGGCGCGCGTGCAGAGCGCGCTCGAGGAGGGCGCGAGCCTCGTCGTGGACGGACGCGCGGGGCCGCCCGTGGCCCCCGGGGCCGACGGCGTGGACGTGAGCGGCGGGTTCTTCCTGCGACCCAGCCTGGTCGACCACGTGCTGCCCGAGCACACCGTGTACCGCGAGGAGGTGTTCGGCCCCGTGCTCTCGGTCGTCCGCGTCCGGACGTTCGACGACGCGCTGCGCCTCGTCAACGAGAACCCCTACGGCAACGGGGCGGCGATCTTCACGCGCGACGGAGGCGCGGCCCGACGCTTCGAGGTCGAGGCGCAGGCCGGGATGATCGGGATCAACGTGCCCATCCCGGTGCCCGTCGGCTACTACTCGTTCGGGGGCTGGAAGGGCTCGCTGTTCGGCGACTCGCACATCTACGGACCCGAGGCCATCCACTTCTCGACACGGACCAAGGTCGTGACGTCGCGCTGGCCCGACCCGGCGACGAGCACGATCGACCTCGGCTTCCCCCGCAACAGGTGACGACCCGTGAGCACAGGTGAGGGCACGTGACCGCGCGACCCAGCGCGGGGAGCGGGCCGACGACCGGACGGAGGACCGGCGCATGACGGACGAGGTGACGGGCACGGGGCGGCGCGACCGCGAGGACGCCCACGTCTTCTACTCGTGGTCGGCCCAGGAGCTGATCCACCCCGTGACCATCGCGGGCGGCGAGGGGGCCTGGTTCTGGGACACGGACGGGCGCCGCTACCTGGACTTCGCGTCACAGCTGATCAACCTCAACCTCGGGCACCAGCACCCCGCGCTCGTGGGCGCGATCCAGGAGCAGGCCGGGCGTCTCGCGACGGTCGCGCCGTCGTTCGCGAACCCGGTCCGCAGCGAGCTCGCGCGGCTCGTCGTCGAGCGCGCGCCGGGAGGCGCCGACGGCGGGCTGACCCGGGTCTTCTTCACCAACGGCGGCGCCGACGCGGTCGAGAACGCCGTGCGGCTCGCACGTCGCCACACGGGGCGTCAGAAGGTCCTGGCGGCCTACCGCTCTTACCACGGGAACACCGGCACGGCCGTGACGGCCACGGGGGACCCTCGCCGCTGGCCGAACGAGGTGGACCCGGGCGTGCGGCACTTCTTCGGGCCCTACACCTACCGCTCGGCGTTCGGCGCCGCCGACGACGCCGAGGAGCGCGTGGCAGCGCTGCGTCACCTGCGCGAGGTCGTCGAGCTCGAGGGCCCCGCGACGATCGCGGCGATCCTGCTCGAGACGGTCGTGGGGACCAACGGGGTGCTCGTCCCGCCCGACGGCTACCTCGCGGGCGTCCGCGAGCTGTGCGACGAGCACGGCATCCTGTACGTCGCCGACGAGGTCATGGTCGGGTTCGGTCGCGTGGGCGAGTGGTTCGCGGTCGACCGCTGGGGGGTGGTGCCGGACCTCGTGGTCTTCGCCAAGGGAGTGAACTCCGGGTACGTGCCGCTCGGCGGCGTCATCATCTCCGAGCGCGTGGCCGCGAGCTTCGACCATGCTGCGTTCCCCGGCGGCCTGACCTACTCGGGGCACCCGCTCGCGTGCGCGCCGGGAGTCGCGAGCATCCGGGTCTTCGAGGAGCAGGGGATCCTCGACCGCGTCCGCACGCTGGGCGAGAAGGTGATCGGCGCGCGCCTGCGTGACATGGCAGCCCGCCACCCGAGCGTGGGGGAGGTGCGCGGGCTCGGGTTCCTGTGGGCGATCGAGCTCGTCCGCGACCCCGCCACGCGCGAGCGCCTCGTGCCCTTCCAGGGGACGGCTGCCCAGAACGCGCCCATGGCGCAGGTCGTCGCGGCCGTGACGGCGGGCGGCGTCTGGCCCTTCCCCCAGGTCAACCGGCTGCACCTTGCCCCACCGCTCGTGACGTCGGTCGAGGACCTCGAGCACGGCCTCGACGTGATCGACGCCGCTCTCGACGTCGCCGACCGGTACGTCGTCGACCCCTCGCCCACCTGACCGCACCCGCCCTCCGAGGCGGTGGGCCCGGCCGGACCAGCCGGTCCGCCCTCCGCAGGAGACCCGCCGACCCAGCAGCCACACCGACCCGAGGAGAACCCATGATCGTGCGAGCCGCCCTCACCCAGGTCCGCTGGACCGGTGACCAGGAGTCCATGCTCGCGGCCCACGAGACGTTCACGCGCCTGGCCGCAGACCAGGGGGCGAAGGTCATCTGCTTCCAGGAGGTGTTCAACGCTCCCTACTTCCCCCAGGTCGAGGACGCCGCGTTCTACTCCTACGCCGAGCCGGTTCCGGGCCCCACGACCGAGCGTTTCGCGGCCCTCGCCCGGGAGCTGGGCATCGTGATCGTCCTGCCCGTGTACGAGCTCGAGCAGCCCGGGATCCTCTACAACACCGCGGCCGTGATCGACGCCGACGGGAGCTACCTGGGCAAGTACCGCAAGACCCACATCCCGCACCTGCCCGGGTTCTGGGAGAAGTTCTACTTCCGCCCCGGGAACCTCGGCTACCCCGTCTTCGACACCGCGGTCGGGCGGATCGGGGTCTACATCTGCTACGACCGGCACTTCCCCGAGGGGTGGCGGGCCCTGGGCCTGGCCGGGGCGACCGTCGTGTTCAACCCGAGCGCCACGAGCCGCGGCCTGTCGAACTACCTGTGGAAGCTCGAGCAGCCTGCGGCGGCCGTGGCCAACGAGTACTACGTCGGGGCCATCAACCGGGTCGGGTTCGAGGAGCTCGGGTCGAACGACTTCTACGGCACGAGCTACTTCGTGAGCCCCGAGGGAGCGTTCGTGGGGGAGACGGCAGACGCCTACGAGGAGGAGCTCGTGGTCCGCGACCTTGACCTCGACCTGCTGACCGAGGTCCGCAACCGCTGGCAGTTCTACCGCGACCGCCGCCCGGACGCGTACGGCCCGCTGACGGCGCCCTGAGCCGACGGACCCGAGCAGGCACTTCGTCAGCTCGGAGCCGGCCCCCGCGCAGAAGACCGACCGACGAACGAGAGGACCGCACCATGGCACTGACCCTCATCACGGGTGGCACCGTCGTCGGGCCCACGGGGCGCTCGCGCGCCGACGTCCTGCTCGACGGCGAGCAGGTCGCCGCGCTCGTGCGCCCGGGCGACACGACGCTCGGCGTGGACCTCGCCTCGGTCGCGGAGACGGTGATCGACGCGACCGGCAAGTACGTGATCCCGGGCGCGGTGGACCCGCACACCCACATGGAGCTGCCGTTCGGCGGCACGGCCGCCTCGGACACGTTCGAGACCGGGACGCGCGCCGCGGCCTGGGGAGGCACGACGACGATCGTCGACTTCGCGGTCCAGCGCACCGGGGAGCGGGTCCAGGACTCGCTCGCCGCCTGGTTCGCCAAGGCCGAGGGGAACTGCGCCGTGGACTACGGGTTCCACCAGATCCTCGGCGGGGTCGACGACGACTCGCTCAAGGCCATGGACGAGCTCGTGGCCGAGGGCATCACGAGCTTCAAGCTCTTCATGGCCTACCCCGGGGTGTTCTACAGCGACGACGGCCAGATCCTGCGGGCCATGCAGAAGGCCGCGACCAACGGCTCGATGGTCATGATGCACGCCGAGAACGGCATCGCGATCGACGTCCTCGTGCGTCAGGCCCTCGACCGCGGCGACACGGCCCCCTACTTCCACGGCACCACGCGCCCCTGGGAGACCGAGGAGGAGGCCACGCACCGCGCGATCATGCTCGCGCGGCTCGCGGGCGCCCCGCTCTACGTGGTGCACATGTCGGCCAAGCAGGCCGTGGCCACGCTCGCCCGGGCCCGCGACGACGGCTGGAACGTGTTCGGCGAGACGTGCCCGCAGTACCTGTACCTCTCGCTCGAGGAACAGCTCGGGGCGCCCGGTTTCGAGGGAGCCAAGTGGGTCTGCTCGACCCCGCTGCGCTCGCGAGCCGAGGAGCACCAGGACGAGCTGTGGCGCTACCTGCGCACGGGCGACCTGTCGGTCGTGAGCACCGACCACTGCCCGTTCTGCTTCAAGGAGCAGAAGGAGCTCGGGCTCGGTGACTTCTCCAAGATCCCCAACGGGATCGGCGGCGTCGAGCACCGCCTGGACCTCGTGTACCAGGGCGTGGTCGACGGGAAGATCTCGCTCGAGCGCTGGGTCGAGCTGTGCTGCACGACGCCGGCGCGCATGTTCGGGCTGGGCGACCGCAAGGGCGTGCTGGCCCCGGGGGCCGACGCCGACGTCGTGGTCTACGACCCCGCCGGGCACACCTCGATCGGCTACCCCTCGGACGGCAACGGCAAGACCCACCACATGAACATGGACCACTCCGCGTGGGAAGGCTTCGAGATCGACGGGCACGTGGACGTCGTGATCTCGCGCGGCACGGTCCTGATCTCGGACGGCGAGTACCACGGGCACCCCGGGCACGGTCGGTACCTGCGCCGCAGCACCTCGGCCTACCTGCGATGACGGGCGGGAACCAGCCATGACCGCAGCAGGCACCGCCGCGCGCCTCGACCTGGGCGTCGTCCTGCAGACCAACCCGCCCGCCTGGCGCGTGGTCGACCTCGCGCGCCGCGCCGAGCTCCACGGGTTCAGCCACGTCTGGACGTTCGACTCCCACCTGCTGTGGCAGGAGCCGTTCGTCATCTACTCCCAGATCCTGTCCGCGACCCATCGCGTGACCGTGGGGCCCATGGTCACCAACCCCGCGACGCGCGACGTGACCGTGACCGCCTCGCTCTTCGCGACCCTCAACGACATGTTCGGCAACCGCACGGTCTGCGGGATCGGTCGCGGGGACTCCGCGGTCCGGGTGACCAACGGCAAGCCCGTGACCCTGGCCGAGCTGCGGGCAGCCGTCACGGCCATCCGGGGGCTCGCCGGTGGGCAGTCGGTCGAGTACCACGGCACGACCCTGCACCTGCCCTGGGCGCCCGACAGCCGCACCCCCGTGTGGGTCGCGGCGTACGGCCCGCGCGCCCTGGCGCTCGCGGGCGAGGTCGGGGACGGCTTCATCCTCCAGCTCGCCGACCCCGACATCGTGGCCTGGTCGATCGACGCGGTGCGCCAGGCCGCGGAGCAGGCCGGCCGCGACCCGGCCGAGGTGACCATCTGCGTGGCCGCACCCGCGTACGTGACGGACGAGGCGCCGTCGGGCACGGGTGGGAGCGCGGGCGGGCGGTCGCTCGCCCACGCCTACGACCAGTGCCGCTGGTTCGGCGGCATGGTCGGCAACCACGTCGCGGAGATCGTCGCGCGCTACGGGGCGGGGGAGAGCACGGGCACAGGGCCGGGCGGCGACGCGGGCCCGCGCATCCCTCGTGCCCTGACCGACTTCGTGGCCGGGCGCGTCGACTACGACTACAACGAGCACGGGCGCGCGGGGAACACGCACACCGCGTTCGTGAGCGACGAGATCGTGGACCGGTTCTGCCTGGTCGGGCCGCCCGAGCGGCACGTCGAGCGGCTGCTCGAGCTCAAGGCGCTCGGCGTCGACCAGTTCGCGCTCTACCTCCAGCACGACGCGAACGACGAGACGCTCCAGGCCTACGGCGAGCTGGTTCGTCCCGCGGTCCAGGAGGCGGGCCGGGTCCGCGGGTGACGCCCCGGCCCGGGCGGGGTCAGGCGAACAGCTCCTGACCCACGAACGCACCCTGGTCCCCGCCCAGCATGGCCCCCTCGGCGACCCCGCGCGGCACGGCCCAGATCCCCGAGCCGGTGTGCCGCAGGTACTCGCTCATGAGGTCGTGCTTGGCGAGCGCGTTCTGCATGGGCACGTACTGGGTCGCGGGGTCGCGCACGTACGCGAGGAAGAACAGCCCAGCGTCGAGCCGGCCCAGCCCGTCCGAGCCGTCGGTGTAGTTGTAGCCGCGGCGCAGCATGCGCGCGCCGCCGTTGCTCGTGGGGTGCGCGAGGCGCACGTGGGACGCCGGGTCGATGAGCGGGACACCCCCGCGGCCCGCGGCCTCGAAGTCGGGCTCGGTGCGCTCCTCGCCGCCGGACAGCGGCGCCCCCGAGCCCTTGGTCCGCCCCACGATGGTCTCCTGCTCGCGCAGGGGAGCGCGGTCCCACGTCTCGATCGTCATGCGGATGCGGCGCGCGACGAGGTACGAGCCGCCCGCCAGCCAGTCGGCCCCGTCGCCCGGCGCGACCCACACGTGCTCGTCGATCGCCGAGGACTCCTCGGACGTGATGTTGGCCGTGCCGTCCTTGAAGCCGAACAGGTTCCGGGGCGTGGGCTGCGCGGTCGTGGTCGAGGACGTGCGCCCGTAGCCGAGCTGGCTCCACCGCACCGACGCCGTCCCGAACGCGATGCGCGCGAGGTTGCGGATCGCGTGGACCGCGACCTGCGGGTCGTTCGCGCACGCCTGGACGGCGAGGTCGCCGCCGCAGCGCGCGTCCTCGAGCATGTCGCCCGGGAAGTGCGGCAGGTCGGCGAGGAGGTCGGGCTTGCGCCCGTCGAGGCCGAAGCGGGCAGACCCGTCGGCGGCCGTGAAGAACGACGGGCCGAACCCGAACGTGATCGTCAGCCCGGAGGCCGGCAGCCCCTCGGCCTCGCCCGTGTCGTCCGGCGGCGCGTCGTACGGACCGGACATGGGGCCGAACTCCCCGGCGGGCAGGCCCTGCGTCATGCGCGAGGCCGCGAGCGTCCAGGCGCGCAGCAGCGCGACGACCTCGTCGCGGTCCTGGGTCGTGACGTCCCAGGTCGCGAAGTGCAGGCTGTCCTGGACCGGGGTCGTGATCCCCGCCTGGTGCTCGCCCAGGAACGCGAACGCTCCGTCCCCCTCGGCCGGGCCCGCGCTCGGCGCGGTGTCGCGCGCCGAGGCCGCGGCGCTCCCCGCGAGGAAGCCCCCGGCGAGCCCCGCACCGGCCAGCCCGACGCCGGCCATCCCCAGGACGGCGCGCCGCGAGATGCGTCGCGCCTCGTGCGCGGGTTCGGCAGGTCCCGCCGGGGCGCCGGGCGTGGAGGGGCGGGAGTCGGGCTGGTCGGGCGAGGTCGTCATGGTGCGTCGGTCCTCAGAGCACCACGGCGGCGGTGAGCTGCGAGAGCGGCTCGCTCAGCGAGTCCACGGCCTGCGAGAGCGCCTTGACCTGCTCGGGCGTGAGGTCGGTGTAGAGCACGAACCCGTCGCCCTGCCTCTGCTCGTCGAGCAGGCCCTGAAGGGCCTGGAAGCGCTCGTCGAGCGTCGTGGCGAGCTTCTCGTCCTTGGCCGAGACCACGTCGCGCAGACCGTCGTAGGCGACCTTGGCGCCGTCGACGTTGGCCTGGAAGTCCCACAGGTCGGTGTGCGACCAGATCTCCTCCTCGCCCGTGACCTTGCCCGTCGCGACCTCGTCGAGCAGGCCCTTGGCCCCGTTGCCGATCGCGGGCGCGTCGATGCCGCCCGCGAACGACGCCTCGTGCGTGCGGTCGAAGAGCTCCTGGGTGTCTGCGAGGAGCTGGTCGGCGTACTGCGTGCGCTGCTCGGGCGTCAGGGCCACGTAGGTCTCGCCGCCGTTGGCGTCGGGCGCGGGCTGCCACAGGTCCTTCTCGAGCAGGTGCCAGCCGGTCCACTCCTGGCCCTCTTCGAGGTCGGCCTCGCGCAGGTCCATCTTGGGGTCGAGGTCGCCGAACGACTCGGCCACGGGCTCGATGCGCTCCCAGTGGACGCGCACCGGGGCGTAGAGGGCCTTGGCCGCCTCGTCGTCGCCCGCCTTGTACGCGGTCACGAACTCCTGGGTGCCCTCGAGGAGCTGCTCGGTCTGGTCCTTGACGTACGCGACGTAGTTGGTCGAGGCCAGGGCGATCTGGTCGGCGACCGCGCCCGTGGGCTCGACGTCCTTGCCCGAGTCGGTCACGGTGAAGTCGGAGCGGATGCCGTCGCCGATCATGCCGGGCTTGCAGGCCGTCACGTACCGGCCGGGCTTGGCCGTGAGGACCAGGTCGCGGCTGATGCCCGGGCCGATGTTCTCGACCTCGGACACGATCCGCAGGCCGTCCTCGGCGAGCAGGTAGAACTCGGTCACGTCGTCTCCCGTGTTGGTCACGCTGAAGACGATGTTGCCCGACGGCGCCTCTGCGGCCGAGAGCTTGCACGCGTCGGCCGAGGAGTCGACCGTGAGCTTCGCGGAACCGTCCGCGGCACCGGTCGCACCGGCAGCGGGCGGGTCGTTGGGCGTGCAGGCGGCCAGGGCGGGGACGAGCAGTGCGACGGCGAGCAGCGGCGCTGCGACGCGGGTGGCCCGTGAGCGGGTCATCGGTTTCCTCCGGGAGTCGTGACGATGGTTGCCGGGGTGCTGGCCTGCGCGGGGGCACTGCTGCGAGGCGCGCTGAACCAGACGGTCCGGACGAAGAAGAACAGCGTGGGGACGAGGTAGAGCCACCAGGCGGCGAGCTCGAGCCAGGTGGTCGCGGGGGAGAAGTTGAAGACGCCCTTGAGGACCGTGCCGTACCAGCTCGAGGGCGGGATCTGCGCACTGACGTCGAACGCCAGGTTGTGCAGCCCGGGCAGGATGCCGGCCTCCTGGAGGTCGTGCACGCCGTAGGAGAGGACTCCTGCGGCGACGACGATCAGGAACAGGCCGGTCCAGGCGAAGAAGACGCGCAGGTTGAGCTTGACGGCACCCTTGTAGACGGCCCAGCCGAGCAGGACGGCCACGGCCAGCCCGAGCACGGCTCCGAGCAGCGGCTTGGTCGTGGTGCCCGTGGCCTGGGCGCCGGCCCACAGGAAGAGCGCGGTCTCGAGGCCCTCGCGCCCGACGGCGAGCAGCGCCATGACGACCACGGCCCACTTCCCGGCCGCCACGGCGTCGTCGAGCTTGTGCTGCAGGTCGGTCTTGAGGTGCCGGGCGGTCTTGCCCATCCAGAAGATCATCCACGTGATGAGTCCGACCGCGACGATCGACAGCGTGCCGCCGATGGCCTCCTGGGCCTCGAACGTCAGCCCCTGCGGCCCGTACGTCAGGGCCGCGCCGAAGCCGATCGAGACGGCCACGGCGATGCCGACCCCGAGCCAGAGGTACGGGAGCAGGTCGCGCCGACCGGTCTTGACCAGGTAGGCGACGAGGATGCTGACGACGAGCGCGGCCTCGAGGCCTTCACGCAGGCCGATGAGGAAGTTGGCGAACACGGGAGTCCTTCGACGGGTCGCGGGGCGGGGGAGCCCGGGAGCCGGAGGCCGGGGCGGCCGGTGGTCGCAGCGGTGGGGCCCGGCCGACTTGGGACTCGCGTCCTAGTTTGGTAAGGCTTGCCTTCCTCCGCGAGAACAGTACTCCCGTCGCCCGGGTGCGGGAACCGGAGTCCGCGTGACCTGTCCCACACCACCCTGGATCCTCTCCCTGGCCGCAGCGGCGCACTCTTGGTACACTGGTACCAAGTTCCTCCGACGAGGAACGCGCGGACGAGGGAGCAGTACCCGCACGGACAAGACTGACTCAGAGGGGTTACTTGTCATGGCTTGGGTTGTCCTCGTCCTCTCCGGGATGCTGGAGGCCGTCTGGGCGACGGCGCTGTCCGCATCGGAGAACTTCACGCGCAAGCGACCGACGGTCGTCTTCGCCCTGTCCCTGACGCTGAGCATGGTCGGTCTCGCCTGGGCGATGACCTCGCTGCCCACGGGTACGGCCTACGCGGTGTGGGTCGGCATCGGCGCCACGCTCACGGTCGTCTGGGGATTCTTCACCGGCGCCGAGCGGTTCACCTGGCTGCGCGGGCTGCTCCTGGTCCTGCTCGTCGGTTCCGTGGTCGGCCTCAAGGTGGTGAGCTGACATGCCGTGGATCGTCCTGCTCGTCAGCGCCGTCTTCGAGGCCGTCTGGGCCACGGCCCTGGGCCAGTCCGACGGCTTCTCGAACCTCGTCCCGTCGATCGTCTTCTTCGTCGCGCTCGCCGTCAGCATGGGTGGGCTCGGCTGGGCCGTCAAGCACATCCCGATCGGCACCGCCTATGCGGTGTGGGTCGGCATCGGTGCGGCCCTGACCGTGTCCTACGCGATCCTGACGGGCGACGAGTCCGCCTCCGTCGGCAAGGTCGTCTTCATCGCGGGCATCATCGCCGCGGTCGTGGGGCTCAAGCTCGTCCCGCACGGACCCGCGAAGGAGCCCGCGCCCACCGAGGTCGAGAGCGCCCCGGCGGACGGACCGGAGCACTAGCGCCACGGGCCGTTCGCGCACCAGGGCCTCGCGTGGCGGCCGACGTTGTCAGGCGACCTCGGCGAATCGCCCCACGAGCTCGGGCCACGCGTCCCGGAACGCGTCCAGCAGGGGGAGCGAGGTGACGTCCTCGACCGCGACCCACGCGATCTCGAGGCTCTCGGCGTCGGTCGCTCGTGCCTCGAGGTGCGCACCCGGCACGACCTCCGCGAGCACCGTCGTGTATCGCCACGGCCCGTGGTCCAGGACCCGGTCGCCGACGATCGTCACGAGTGCGGGGTCCACGCCGGCCTCCTCGTGCGCCTCGCGCAGCGCGCCCTGCTCGGGCGTCTCGTCGGGGTGGATCGCACCACCGGGCACGCCCCACGTGCCGCCCTGGTCGCTCCAGGTCGCCCGGTGCTGCAGCAGGACGTGGCTCACGCGCCCGTCCTCGCCCCGGCGCGCGACGAGCAGGCCCGCGGCTCCCGCGAGCCCCCAGTGCCGCCTGCCGCACGTGCACTCGACCCAGCCGTCCCCGGGCTGGAGGTGGCGGGGAGCGCGGGGCGCGTCGGTCGTGGGGCTCGGAGGCGTGGGCTCGGTCGGGATCGTCACGGTCCCACCCTGCCATCCGGCGGGCCCGCCGGGACAGCGCCCGGCCGCGGTGACCACGTCGTGGACAGCAGCCCCGCACGGGCGAGGTGCGACGAGAACGGAGGCTCCGCCGTCGGGCAGGAGGAAGGACCGGCCCGACGGCGCCACGCGGCCCGGGCGGCCCTCACGCCGCGCGGCGACGCCTGCCGACCGTGAGGACCCCGTAGGTGACGAGCCCGACGACGACTCCCCAGAACGCCGACCCGACGTGGGCGACCACGATCCCCGAGGTGGTGACGACGAGCGTCAGCACGGCCGCCTCGAGTGCCGCAGGAGAGGGGCTCGCGCCGGGCGTCGAGGCCGCGGGGGCGAAGGTCCCCGCGAGGGCACCCGTGAGCGCACCGACGAGCGCGACGCCCGCGACGGTCGTGACCAGGGCCGTCGGCACGGCGTGGAACAGGCCGACCAGGCTCCCCGCGAACGTCCCCACGACCAGGTATCCCACGCCGCACGCGACCCCCGCGACGTAGCGGCGCGTGCGGTCCTCGTGGGCCTCCGGGCCCGTGCAGATACCCGCGGTGATCGCGGCCAGGTTGATGCCGTGCGCACCGAACGGTGCGAGGAAGGCCCAGGCCGCCGCGGTCCCGCCGACCAGCAGCCGGCTGTTCGGGCGGTATCCGCTCGCGCGCAGCATCTCCAGGCCCGGGCCGTTCTGGGCGCTCAGCGTCACGAGCAGGAGCGGGACGGAGATCCCGACGACCGCGCCCAGGTCGAGCGTCGGGGTGGTCCACTCGGGGACGGCCAGGGCGAGCGCGGTCGTCGGACGCGAGACGTCGCCCGCGACGAGCGCCGCCACGACCCCGGCGAGCAGCGCCGCCAGGACGGCGTAGCGCGGCGCGAGGCGACGCACCACGACGAACGCGACCGCGACGCTCGCCCCGATCGCGGGCGAGCCGACCGCGCTCACGACCGCCCCCAGGACGAACGGGAGCAGGACCCCCGCGAGCAGCGCCGAGAGGATCTGGGGCGGGACCGCCGCCAGGAGCCGTCCGAACACCCCGCTCGCGCCGAGCGCGAGCGCTGCCACGGCCGCGACGAGATAGGCGCCCACGACGTCGGAGAACGCGAAGTCGCCCAGCGTGCCGAGCAGCAGGGCGGCGCCGGGCGTCGACCATGCCGTGATGACGGGCTGACGCGTCAGCAGGCTCAGGACCACGCCCGTCAGTCCGCTGCCGATCGAGACGGCCCACAGCCAGGAGGTCGTCTGGGCCGTCGTGAGCCCGCCGTCGTGCGCGGCCTGCAGGATGATGAGCGACGGTCCGGCGAACGAGACCATGACCGCGACCAGGCCCGCGACCACGGCCGAGACCGACGAGGCGCGCACCAGGCCGGGGGAGGGTACGGGGCCCGTGAGCAGGTCGACCGTCCGGGCAGGGGCGGCGCGGGGGCTCCCGGCGGGGAGCGGTGCGGGCGGTTCGGACGTCACGGGCCCACCCTGCCACCACGACGGTGCCGCGAGCGGGAACCGGGCGGAGAGACGGCCGTGCCGACTCCGGGGGGCGGTCCGGGACAGCGGGCGGGCCGGACGACTCGACTGCGGGCGGACGACGGGCTCGAATTCGGTGGACGCACGGTCCTGCGCCCCGCACCATGGACGGGTGAGTCATCCCGAGCCGAACATCGTGTCCGACCCGACCGCAGAGGATGCCTCGACAGGCGCCGACGCCAGTCCCTCCTCCCTCGCCGAGCCCGCCGATCCTGCGGCCGCTCCCTACGGTCCCGCGGGCCAGCCAGAGCCCGCAGACCAGGCTGACCCCGCCAGCCCGTCCGGCCCGCCGCCGACCGACGACGAGGCCGACAAGCCGCGCTGGCGTCGCGACGCCACGATCTTCCTGGGCGGGCAGACCGTCTCGCTGTTCGGGTCGATGCTCGTGCAGTACGCGATCATGTGGCACCTGACGCTCGAGACCAAGTCCGGGTCGGTCCTGGCGCTCGCGACCGTCTTCGGGTTCCTGCCCCAGGCGGTCGTGTCGATCTTCGGCGGGGTCTGGGCGGACCGGCTCAACCGCAAGTTCCTGATCATCGCGGCCGACGCCTCGATCGCGGTCACGACCCTCGCCCTCGCGCTGCTCATGCTCTCGGGCAGCGACGACCTGTGGTTCATCTACGCCGCGCTCGCGATCCGCTCGGTCGGTGCCGGGATCCAGATGCCCGCGGTGTCCTCGCTCCTCCCGCAGCTCGTCCCGGTGAGCAAGCTCATGCGGGTCAACGGCATCAACGGGTCGATCCAGTCGGCCATGACGCTGCTCGCCCCCGCGGTCGCGGCGGGCGTCTACGCGAGCGCCTCGATCGTCGCGATCTTCTTCGTCGACGTCGTCACGGCCGTGATCGGGATCGGCCTCCTGGCGCTGATCCCCGTGACCAAGGTGCTGCGCGCCGACCTGGCGGCGGGCGAGAAGGTCGGGTACTTCGACGACCTCGTGGGCGGCCTGCGCTACCTGCGCGGCCACACCTTCGTGCGCTGGGTCCTGGGCCTCTACGCGATCGTGTTCCTGCTGATCGTGGCCCCGTCCTATCTCACGCCGCTCATGGTCGTGCGGACGTTCGGCGAGGAGGTCTGGAAGCTCACGGCCAACGAGCTCGCGTTCTCGTTCGGCGCGATCGTCGGCGGCGTGCTGCTCGCCACCTGGGGCGGGCTCAAGAACCGGGTCGCGATGATCGTGGGCGCGACGTTCGTGTTCGGCGTGCTCTCGGTCGGTCTGGGCCTGTCGACGAACATGTGGGTCTTCTTCACGTTCATGTTCCTCCTCGGCGTCGCCGTGCCCGCTTTCGCCACGACCTCGATGACGGTCCTGCAGGAGACGGTCGAACCCGACCGGCAGGGGCGTGTCTTCGGGTTCGTCGGCATCGTGATGGCGCTCGCGATGCCGCTCGGCATGCTGATCTTCGGCCCGCTCGCGGACCGGTACTCGGTCGAGTCGCTCCTGATCGTGTCGGGCGCGCTCATGTTCGTCGTGATCGCGGTCGCGACCCTGCTTCCCTCGGGGCGCCGGGCCATGCGTGCGGCGGACGAGCACACCTCGACCACGGTCTGACCGCCAGACGCCGGAGACGCCGACGCCCGCCGTCAGGCCCGTGATGCGCCCCGCACGGTGCGCGACGAGAGGCTGCTCCATCTTCATGGCCTCGAGGACCACGATGAGGTCGCCCTCGGCGACCACGGCACCCTCGGCCACGGC
>NZ_MAQA01000015.1 GCF_001692445.1 Oerskovia enterophila
CCCCGGACCCCGCCGGCCACGCCGCCGGACCACCCGCCGGGGGGCCGCCGTCCCCTGCCGTCCCCGCCCGAGAAGGAGCACACCGTGGCCACGATCGATGACGTCGCGAAGACCGCCGGGGTCTCCGCCTCGACCGTCTCCTACGTCCTGTCGGGCAAGCGCCCGATCTCCGCGGCGACGCGGCACCGGGTCGAGCGTGCGATCGAGCAGCTCGGCTACCGACCCCACGCGGGGGCGCGCGCCCTGGCCTCGGCACGCACCAACGTCATCGCACTCATGGCGCCGCTGCGCGTGGGCGTCAACGTCGGGGTCATCATGCAGTTCGTCGCCGGGGTCGTGACGAGCGCGCGGGCGGTCGACCACGACGTCCTGCTCCTGACCCAGGACGACACCACGGGCCTCGACCGGGTCGCGAGCGGCTCGATGGTCGACGCCCTGGTCATGATGGACGTCGAGGACGACGATCCCCGCATCCCGGTCCTGGTGGGCCTCAAGCAGCCGACCGTGCTGATCGGGCTCCCCCGCGACCCCGCGGGCCTGAGCTGCGTGGACCTGGACTTCGAGGCCGCCGGGCGCACCGCGGTCCGGCACCTGCTCGACCAGGGGCACCGGCACGTCGCGCTGATCGGCTCGCCGCCAGCGGTGCTCGAGCGGCACACGTCCTACGCCGAGCGCATGCTGCGCGGGTTCACCACGGCGTGCGAGCAGGCCGGCGCGACGTACGCGATCGAGCCCGCCGAGTCGTCCGTGGCCGGGGCGTACGACGCGGTCGACCGGCTGCTCGACGCGATGCCGGGCGTCACGGGCGTCGTCGTGCACAACGAGGTCGCCCTGCCGCACGTGCTCGCGCACCTGCGCGAGCGCGGCAAGTCGGTGCCCGAGGACGTCTCGGTCGTGGCCGTGTGCCCCACCGACGTGGCTCTCGCGATGCAGTCCCCCGTGACGAGCGTCGACATCCCGGCCGAGGCGATCGGCCGGGTCGCGGTCGAGATGGTCGTGGCACGCCTCGGGGGCGACCAGCCGGCCGAGACCAGGCTGCTCGCCCCCGTGCTGACCGACCGTGGCAGCACCCGCAGGGCGCCGCGGTAGCCGCCGGTCGTTCGTCCGGAGCCGTCAGTTCACCCCTTGATGGCCCCGAAGATCACGCCCTTGGTGAAGTGCCGCTGGACGAACGGGTAGATCGCGAGGATCGGGATCACGGCCAGGACCATGACGGCCATCTTGACCGGCAGTCCCGTCACGGCCCCCGCCGCGACGTCCACCTGGTTGACCCCGCTGCCCGGCAGGGTCACGCCCTGGAGCACGTACGAGCGCAGCACGAGCTGGAGCGGCCACTTGGCGTTGTCGTTGATGTAGAGCATCGCGTTGAAGAACGCGTTCCAGTAGCCGACCCCGTAGAACAGCGCGACGACCGCGATCGACGCCTTGGACATGGGCATGACGATCCGGCCCAGGATGCGCCAGTCCCCCGCGCCGTCGATGCGCGCGGCGTCGGTGATGCTCCGGTCGATGCCCATGAAGAAGGCACGCAGGATGAGCACGTTGAACGCCGACACCGCGCCCGGCAGGATCAGCGACCAGTACGTGTCGATGAGCCCGAGCGCGCTGACCAGCAGGTAGGTCGGGATCATGCCTGCCCCGAAGAACATGGTCACGAGCAGCGTGAACAGCAACGGGCGGTGCCCGAACGAGCCCGGACGGCTCAGCCCGTAGGCCGCGAGGACCGACACCGACGTGGACAGCAGCGTGCCCACGAGCGTGACACCGATGCTCACGAGCGCGGCCTGCGTGACGATCCCGCCCGCGAGGATCTGCGAGTACGCGCTCAGGCTCAGCGACCCGGGGATCGTGACCAGGCCCCCCGAGCGCGTGATGTCGGCCTGCGAGGACAGCGACGTGAGGATGATCGTGTAGAGCGGGAAGACCACCACGAACACGATCGCGGCGAGGATCACCACCTTGGCGACGGCCCCCACGGGGTGCGGGTCGCCCTCCCACGGGGCGCGGTGCTTGGACCGCCGGCGCCGCTTGAGGGGCGTGGCTCCGCCCGACGCGCCGGGGGTCGCTCGGCCGGGATCGCCCGGGGCGCCCGTGGTGTCGGGCCCGCTGCGCGGGGCCCGGTCCGCGTTCGTCGTGGTGCTCATGCTCGCTTGTACACTCCCGCTTCTCCGAAGACGTGCGCCAGCTTGTTCGCGCCGAGGACCAGCAGCAGGGAGACGATCCCCTTGACCAGCCCTGCAGCGGCCGCGAAGGCCCAGTCGCCGTTGACGACGCCCTGGTAGTAGACGAACGTGTCGATGACCTCGGACACGCCCGCCCCGACGGCTCCTCGCTGGAGGATGAGCTGCTCGAACCCGACCGTGAGCGCGTCGCCCAGGCGCAGGATGAGCAGCAGGATGATGACGGGCCGCAGCGCGGGCAGCGTGATGTGCCACATGCGGCGCCACCGGCCCGCGCCGTCCATGGCCGAGGCCTCGTACAGCGCCGGGTCCACGGTGCTGAGCGCGGCGAGGAAGATGATGATCCCCCAGCCCGCGTCCTTCCACACGGACTGCGCCGTGATGAGCAGCAGGAACGTGTCGGGGTTCGTCATGAGGTCGAACCCCTGGTGCCCGGCCGCGGCGAGGTGCTGGTTGATGAAGCCGGCCCCGCCGAAGATCTGCTGGAAGATCGTCACGACGAGCACCCAGGAGAAGAAGTGCGGCAGGTAGACGATCGACTGGATCATGGTCCGCACGCCCGGTGTCACGACGCTGTTGAGCAGGAGCGCGAGGACGATCGGGACGGGGAAGAAGAACACGAGCTGGAACGCCGTGATCGTCAGGGTGTTGACGATCGCGTCGAGGAAGAGCGGGTCGGTGAAGATGCGCTCGAAGTTGGCCCACCCGATGAACGGGCTGCCACCGATCCCGACGTAGGGCGAGTAGTCCTGCCACGCGACGACGTTGCCGAGCATGGGGACGTACGCGAAGACGACCAGCAGGATCACCGCGGGCAGCGTCATGAGGATCAGCGACCGGTCGCGCCGGAGGCGGACCCGCCAGGGGATCGTGCGGACCGCCGGGGCGGGCGGGGCTGCGGGGTCCGCGACGGCGGCGGCGCCCCCTCCCGGGCCCGACGGCGTCGCGTCCGCCGGGCCCGGAACCTCGCCGTCGCCGGTGGCCGCGGTGGGCACCCGGCCCCGGTCTCCGACGTGGAGCGTCACTGCGCGTCCAGGATGTCCTGGTAGAACGCGCGCAGCTCGTCACCGCCGGCGGACTTCCACGTGGTGATCGCCGCGTCGAGGTCCGTCATGGACTTGCGGCCGCGCGCGATGTCCTTCTCGAGGTCCTCGAACGGCTGGGCGATCGAGGCGTACTGGTTGGGCTCGGTGATCTGCTGTCCGTAGAAGACCGGGTCGACGGTCGTCTTCGCGGCGTCGGCCATCCAGGTGCAGAAGGCCTCGACGAAGCCCGGGTACTGGACCTTGGCGTTCACGACCGGCGGGTCGGTGAGGAAGATGAAGGTCGGCTGGAGCTCGGTCGCCGCCCGGTCGGTCGAGACGGGGAGGTTGTTCTCGTCCAGGTCGTAGTGGACGCCCTCGACCCCGTAGTTGATGAGCGCGAACTCCTCGGTGCCGAACGGGGACGCCAGGAAGTTCGCGACCGTCAGCAGCTCTTCGATCTTGGCCTTGTCGGAGTTCTTCTTGAGGAAGCTGAAGATGTTCGCGGGGTTGCCCTTGAAGAGCGTGGCCTTGCCGCCGTCGGCCGCGAAGGGGGCGAAGGGCAGCTGCGAGTAGGCGGCGTTGATGGGGAGGTTGCGTCCCAGCGCCTCGTGCCAGCCGCCCAGGCCGTCGCTCGAGATGAGGACCTGGCCCGACTCGAAGCGCTGCTTGGCGTCGCCGGAGTTGTCCGCGACCGCGTCGGGGTGGACCGAGCCCTGCGCGTAGAGCTTGGACTGCCACTCGAGCGCCGCTCGGTACTCGTCGGTCTCGACCCGGTGGACCAGCTTGCCCGCGTCGTCGACCTTCCACTTCGGGGGGACGGAGTACATCTGCGTGGCCGTGACCCACAGGTCGTTGGCCCCCCACCGCTTGGCCGCAGGGTCCGTGACCTCCTTGGCGAGGTCGAGCAGCTCCTGGGCGTTCGTGGGCTGCGCCGTGATGCCGAGCTCGTCGAACACGTCCGCACGGTAGAACGTGGCGTCGGTGATGATCTCGCCGGGGAAGGGCAGCGCGTACAGCTTGTCGTTGAAGACGCAGAACTTCCAGGTGTCGGTCGAGATGTTCGCGAGGTTGGGGTACTTCTTGACGGCGTCCCCCGCGAGGAACGGCGTGAGGTCCTCGAACAGCGCGTCGACGGCCTGACCGAAGCGCGGCGGCACGTTCCAGGAGGGGATCGAGACCCAGTCCGGGACGTCCTTCGCGGAGGCGAGCACGGCAGCGAGCTTGTCCCCGTAGGTGTTGCCGTCGCTGATCTGGAACGCGAGCGTGGTCCCCGACGCCTCGTTGACCGCGTCGAAGTACTGGTTGCCCTTGGTCGGCGGGATCGTGCCCCACAGCGGCGTCATCGCGGTGTAGGTGCCGCCGCTCCCGGGCGGCTTCGGGTACGCCTTGACGAGCTCCTTCGGGATCGAGGCGTAGCCCGCCGTCGAACCGTTGACGCTCGGGAAGTCGGGCGAGACGTACTCGACCGGGAAGTACCCCGGGAGCACGCCCGCGCTGACCTTGCCTGCCGTGGCGGCGTTCACCCCGGCGCCCGCGGTGCTGCACGACGAGAGCAGCGAGGGCACGCCGACCACGGCGATCCCGGCGCCGAGCAGGCCGAGGAACGAGCGGCGGTTGAGCGTGCCCTGCATCGGTGCGGTAGCTGATTGCCTCTTCATGGGCGTTCTTCACTCCTTCGTGGATAACGCGGCACGGCATCGTGCCATGGTGCGGACCGGCGGAGCCAGACCGTTCGTGGATGCTCGTCGTCAGCCTCGAAGAACGTCGAAGCGGTTCGACGCCCAGGACTCTATGGCACGCGCACCGGGTGAAGCAATAGCAACCGTGGAAACGCGACCACCTTGCCTCGGCGCACGATCTGGTGGACGATACCGACACCCCTCTTGGCCTGTACGTACCCGGTTCATTGTCGAACCGTTTCGAAGAACGAGGAGCCATGCACTCTCTCCACGACGCCCCCGACCTGGCTCGGGACGCCCCGGTCCTGGACCCCGCCGAGGCTCGGGCCGGCGCGGTCCTCGCGCTCCTGACGCTCGACGAGAAGGTCGCAATGCTGCACCAGGCGGCCCCGGCCGTCGAGCGCCTGGGGCTCGCCCCGTTCCGCACCGGCACCGAGGCCCTGCACGGGGTCTCGTGGCTCGGCACCGCGACGGTCTTCCCCCAGCCCGTGGGCCTCGCGGCCTCGTGGGACGAGGACCTGCTCACCCGTGTGGGCGACGCGGTCGCGACCGAGGTGCGGGCCAAGCACGCGGGCGACCCGTCCGTGAGCCTCAACGTCTGGGCGCCGGTCGTGAACCCGCTGCGCCACCCCCTGTGGGGTCGCGGCGAGGAGTGCTTCTCCGAGGACCCGCACCTGACCACCGAGCTCGCGACCGCCTACTCCCGGGGCCTGCGCGGCGCGCACCCGACGGTCTGGAAGACCGTCCCGACCCTCAAGCACTTCCTCGGCTACTCGAACGAGGTCGACCGGTCGGTCACGAGCTCGCACCTCCCGCCCCAGGCGCTGCGCGAGTACGAGCTCCCCGCCTACCAGGGCGCGGTCGCCTCAGGCGCGGTCGGGGCCGTCATGCCGTCCTACAACCTCGTCAACGGGCGTCCCAACCACGTCGCGCGCGAGCTCCTGGACGAGCTGCGGAGCTGGGCCCCGGGCTCGATCGCGGTGGTCTCCGACGCCGCCGCCCCCACCAACCTGGTCGAGTCCGAGCGCTACTTCCCGACGCACACCGCCTCGCACGCGGCTGCCCTGCGGGCCGGCGTCGACTCGTTCACCGACAACGACGCGGATCCTCGGCTCACGATCGAACGTGTCACGGCGGCGCTCGCCGCCGGGCTGGTCACCGAGTCCGACGTCGACCGCGCGGTTCTGCGCCTCCTCGTCCTGCGCGCCCGGACGGGCGAGCTCTCCCCGCCCGACCTGGATCCCTACCGGTCGATCGCCCCCGACGCGATCGACCTGCCCGAGCACCGTGCGCTCGCCCGCGAGGCGGTCGCGCGAGGCGTCGTCGTGCTCTCGAACGAGGGGGTGCTCCCGCTCCGTGCCACCCCGACCCGGGTCGCGGTCGTCGGCCCGCACGCCGACCGCGTGGTCCACGACTGGTACTCGGGCACGCCGCCGTACACCACGTCGATCGCCGCGGCCCTCGTCGCGCGCTACCCGGACGCCGAGGTCCTCGTCGCCGACGGAGCCGACCGGGTCGCGCTGCGCTCACGCTCGACAGGCGCGTACGTCGCGGTGAGCGACGACGCGTCGGTCCTGACCGCGTCGTCCCCGACCGCGTCCCCGAGCACCCACCTCGACGTGACCGACTGGGGCGAGGGCGT
Organism: Oerskovia enterophila; assembly: GCF_001692445.1. Classification (GTDB taxonomy): domain Bacteria; phylum Actinomycetota; class Actinomycetes; order Actinomycetales; family Cellulomonadaceae; genus Oerskovia; species Oerskovia enterophila. The sequence goes on from NZ_MAQA01000015.1 coordinate 6,527, forward strand.
CCTGACGCTGCGCTCGGTCGTCAGCGGCCGGATGCTCACGGGGGCCTCGTGGATCCTCGCGGCCGACGCCGAGCGGATCGGCGGCTGGGTCGCGCAGGAGACCTTCCGCTCGCACCGCCACCCGGACGGGTCCTGGTCGCTCCAGCACGTCGGGAGCCGCCGGTGGGTGCGCGTCCAGCACGGCAGCGGCCTGCTGGTCGCCGACGCCGACGACACAGAGGCCGCCGAGCGGTTCACGGTGCGGACCGTGCGGGCCGGCGCCCCGGAGGTCGCCCGGGTCGCCGCGGAGGCCGACGTCGTCCTCGTCGCCGTGGGCAACGACCCGCACGTGCTGGGCCGGGAGACCGAGGACCGCCCGAACCTCGACCTGCCGGCAGGCATGCAGGAGATCTGGAGGGTCGCGCACGAGTCGGGCCGCCCCGCCGTGCTCGTGGTCGTCTCGAGCTACCCCTATGCCCTGGGACCCGTCGCCGACGAGGCCGCCGCGGTCGTGTGGACGTCGCACGGCGGGCAGGAGCTGGGGCCAGGACTCGTCGACGTGCTCTCGGGCGACCTCGAGCCCACGGGACGCCTCGCCCAGACGTGGTGGCGCGACACCCGGGACGCGGGCGAGATCCTCGACTACGACGTCGTGTCCGCCGGGACGACCTACTGGTACAGCGACGCCGACCCCCTGTACGCGTTCGGGCACGGCCTGTCCTGGTCCGCGGTCGCGTACGACGCGATCACGCTCTCGACGCCCGGGCTGACCGCCACGACCGGGACGACCACCGGGGAGCTCGCGGCCGCGGTGTCGCCCACCTCGGGCCCTGGGGGCGTTCCCGGCACACCCCTCGTCGCGACCGTGCGCCTGCGCAACACGGGCGCCCGGCCGGTCGACGAGCTCGTGGCCCTGTACGCGCTCGCCCCGGACCTCCCCGTCACGGCGCCGCGACGTCGCCTCGTGGCCCGCACGCGGGTCCACCTCGCGCCGGGCGAGGCAGCGAGCGTCGCGCTCGAGATCGACGTGTCGCGCCTCGCCGTCTGGGACGTCGGCGTGAGCGCGGACGGCCCCGGCACCTCGACCCCCGGGGCGTTCCACCTCCAGCCGGGCGACTACGAGATCGGCACGGGCCCCTCGAGCGTCGACCTCCCGGTCCGCGCTCCGCTGCGCGTCATGGGCGCTCCCCGCCCCGCGCGACCGCTCGGCGGTGCGGCGCTCCACGCCCACGGGTTCGACGCCTACGACGGCGTGCTCACGAGCGACCGCACCCCTGAGGAGGGCTCGGCGATCGAGGTCGCGGCCGGCAGCAGGTCGGGCTGGGCGCGCTACGACGGTCTCGTGCTCGACGGCGTGCGGCGCGCGACGTTGTCGGTCGCCTCGACCGCCGGGCCCGGCACGGGCGGAGCGCCCGGCGGGAGCGGGGACGGGTCCCGCCCGGGCACCCGTGGTCCGGGGTCGCCGGACGGCCCGACCGTGGGGGCCGTCGAGCTCCTGGTCCGTCGCGCCGGGGACCGAGCCGGCACCTGGGAGCCCGTGGGCCGGGTCGAGGTCCGGGCCTCGGGCCGCTACGCGTGGCAGGACGCGGCCCTCGACGTCCCGGACACGATCACGGGTGCCGTGGACCTCCTCGCCCGGCTCGAGGGCGCCGCCAGGCTCGCCTCGATCCGGTTCTGAGGCGGGCGAGGTGGGCGTCTCGGCGCGAGGCGCGCCCGCTTGCCGGGACCCCGGCGAGGCCGCCCGCCCGTGGGAGGCGCGGCCCGCCGTCGGGCAGCGAGCCGCGCGTGGGCCGGGTCAGACGACCGGCCGGCCCCCGCGCCACACCGCGAGGGGCGTCAGGTCGGCGTCGGTCACGACGACGTCGGCGCGTCGCCCGGCCTCCAGCGCACCGATGTCCGAGCGTCCCAGGACGCCGGCGGGCGTGTACGAGGCAGACTTGACCGCGTCGACCAGCGGGATCCCGAAGCCGGTCGTCGCCCGCACCACGTCGAGCAGGTGGAACGTGCCGCCCGCGATCGAGCCCTCGGGCGTGCCGTCGTCGAGCCGCGCGACGCCGTCCGCGACCGTCACGGCCATGGGGCCGAGCTGGTAGGTGCCGTCGGCCATGCCCGCAGCGGCCATGGCGTCCGTGACGAGCACGATCGCGTCGGGCCCCACGAGCTCGAACACGCTGCGCACGGTCCCGGCCGCGAGGTGGGTGCCGTCTGCCACGAGCTCGACCACGAGCTCTCCGCGCGCCGCGGCCGCCAGGCACGCCGCGACGGGGCCGGGCGCCCGGTGGTGCAGTGGCCGCATGCCGTTGAACAGGTGCGTCGCGGTCAGGCGCGGCGCGGGGCCCACCGGCTCGCCCGCCGCGGCCTGCGCTGCTCGGCGCGCCGCGAGGGCTGCGACCCCCTCGACGATCGCCGCGTCCGTCTGCTCGGACGAGGCGTCGGTGTGCCCGATCGACGGGACCGCGCCGACCTCGACGAGCGTCTCGACGACGCCCCCGGGACCGGTGTTCCCAGGGACCTCGGGCGCGAACGTCATAGTGCGGAAGTGTCCTCGTCCGGCCTCCGCGATGGCACGGACCAGCTCGGCGTCCCCCGCGAGCATGTCGTGCGGGTTCTGGGCGCCGCACCGCACCTCCGACAGGAACGGTCCTTCGAGGTGGATGCCTGCGATCTCACCGGCGTCGCCCAGGTCGGCGAGCGTCGCGACCCGGCGCAGGAGCGTCTCGCGCTCGGCCGTCACGAGCGAGGCGACGAGGCTCGTCGTCCCGTGACGCCGGTGCTCGCGCACCGCGACGAGCGCCTGCTCCGCGTCCTCGGCGTCGGGGAAGCTCGCTCCGCCGCCGCCGTGGTTGTGCAGCTCGACGAGCCCCGGCAGGACGACCTGACCGTCGACGGGGGCGTCGGCCGCCTCGACCTCGGCGCCGTACCCGGCGGCTGCCGCGTCACGACGGTCACCGACCCACGCGATCGTCGCCCCGTCGAGGACGACGACGCCGTCCTCGACGACCTCCTGCGGGGTGACCACGCGCCCACGCAGGGCGGAGCGGGCGGCTCCTGCGGACGACGGGACGATGGGCTGCGGGGCGGCGTTCGACGTCATGTCCTCATTCTTGCGCACTTCGTTCGGACGACGCACGAATGGTCACCGCACCTGCCGGTCAGCGGTCGAGGACCGAGACGGCCCGTCAGCCCTCACGCAGGAGCCTGCGTGCCGCCCTGGCGAGGTGTGCGATGTACAGCCGCTGGAACGTGGGGACGAACAGACGCAGCGCCGAGACCCAGCGGACCGCGGGGTTGCTGAAGACGTCGACCACGAACCACACGTCCCCGGCGGCGTCCCGCTCGACCACGAACGCCTCCTCGCCCACGAACACGTGGCCGGGCAGCGTCCCGTAGCCGAACCCGATGCGCTGCTCCTCGCGCTCGACCCACACGATCTCGCAGGGCTCGTCGAGCCGCACCCTGCCCACGCCGAGCCGCGTGACGACACGGCCCCCCGGCTCCGCGACCGGGGCCGACGTCTCGATCCGCACGTGGGCGGCCGCGTGCACCTGCCAGGTCAGGAGCTGCTCGCCCAGGCGTCCGAGCTCCGCGACCGTGCAGGGCCGCTCGGACAGCCGGTGGCGCAGGCGGAGGTGGGCGTACCCCGCGGGCAGCTCCGGGGCGCGCGTCGCACCCACCTCGGGGTAGGTCGTACGGCTCTGCGTCATGCCTGTCTCCGTCCTGGGGTCCTGCTGGGTCTGTGTGGCCGGATGGCCGTTCCTTGCAGCGCGGGGCCTGCGGGCCCCCTGCGCTCGATCCGCTCCCCCGCCGCGCCCCGGACCGCTCGGAGCCCCAGCAGCGTGCACAGCGCGAACCCGACCGCGTTGGCCACGCCGTGCGTCGACGCCATCTGCCCGATGCTCGGGTGGGGCAGCCCCGTCGCCTCACCCACCGCCCACCACACCGCGAGCAGCATCGAGCAGGCCACCGCGACGGATCCGGTGACGAGCAGTCCTCGCGCCCAGCCCCGGGCCGCGAGCCCGAGGACGGCCCACGCGGTGCACCACAGCGCCCCCGTCAGCACGAGCGCGCCGACCAGCTCGGCCGCGTCGCCCACGAAGTAGCCCACGAGGACGAGCCCCGTGCCGACCGGGACGCCCCACGCGCCCGCTCGCGCGGCGCGGCCCCGGTCCGGGGCCCCGTGGGTTTCGGAAGTGTCCGGGTCGCGGGGGTCGTCGTGCCCGGCACCTTGCCCGGCGACGAGCCCCGCGACCAGGGCCGCGGCGAACCCCGCGAAGAGCATGTGCGGAACCGTCAGCGCGAGGTAGGTCCCCGAGAAGCCGAGCAGCCCCCAGCCGCTGCGGTCGGCGAGCATCGCTGCGGCACCGACGCTCGGCAGGACGAGCGCCACGCCGACCGCGAGCCGCACGCCGAGCGGGCGTGGCGCCGTCGGGCCGGGGAGCGCCGAGCGGACCGCGGCGACGAGCAGCACCGCCGATCCCGCGAGGAAGGGGGCGGTCGCGACCTGCGCCCAGGGGGCGGGCGGGAGCCACGCCCCGGCGGCGGCCGCCGCCCCGGCCACGGGCCACCACGGCCCGCCCGCCCCGGGCACGACGCGGGGCCCGAGCAGCGACAGCCCGAGCGGGAGGACCACGACGAGCCCGAACGCGACCACGAGGTCCACGAGCAGGGCGGTCGATGCGGACACCTCAGCCTCGAAGGGACGACGTCAGGCGCACGACGTCGTCGACGACCCCGCGGGCGACCGGGAGACGGGACAGGCGCACGAGCTTGCCCACGATCGGGCTCGCCCCGGCGACCAGGCGCCGCGTGCGCGCAGTGCCCGACGACGAGTCCTGGACCCAGAAGAGCGTCACCCCGAGCTGGGCGAACCACAGCAGCTCGGGGAGCTGCGCCCGCAGGGAGGGCGGCACCGCGGGCGAGGCGCCGGCCACGAGCTCCTCGAAGATCCCGAGCGAGAGCTCGCGAGCCTCGCGCGACGCCTCGCTGAACGGGTTGGCGGCCGCGCCCGGCCGGATCGCGACCGAGACGAACTCCGCGCCGAACGAGTGGTAGGGCGCGAAGACGTCGATCGACGCGTCGAGCACGCGGCGCAGCCGGTCGGCGAGGGACCCGCCCTGCGCGAGGATCTCGTCGGCGGCGACCCGGTGCGCACGCAGGACGTCGAGGTAGAGCTCCTGGACCAGGTGGTCCTTGGACGGGAAGTAGTAGTAGGCGTTGCCCGTGCTCACGCCCGCCGCGGACGCGATGGACCGCATGGTCGTGGCCTCGTAGCCCTGCTCGCGCAACATCGCGAGGGCCACCCCGAGGACCTTGGCCCGGGTCTCCTCCGACTTGGGGGTGGGGCTCATGAGGTCGCCCCGGTCGCGGTGCGCGGGTTTTTGAACATGTTCAAAAATGTAGCACGAGAGAAGCCCGCACACCGCGCGGGTGTACGGGCTGCGGGTCAGAAGAGGCGCGAGTCCACGTCGTCGACCCCGCGCATCGCGTCGTAGTCCAGGACCAGGCAGCCGATCCCCCGGTCGGTCGCCAGGACGCGCGCCTGCGGCTTGATCTCCTGCGCCGCGAACACGCCGCGCACGGGGGCCAGCAAGGGGTCGCGGTTCAGCAGGTCGAGGTACCGGGTGAGCTGCTCGACGCCGTCGATGTCTCCGCGGCGCTTGATCTCGACCGCGACCGTCGCGCCGTCCTTGTCGCGGGCCAGGATGTCGACCGGACCGATCGCCGTGGGGTACTCCCGGCGGATCAGGGTGTGCCCCGTCCCGAGGAGCTGGATCTGCGCCGCGAGCATCTCCTGCAGGTGGGCCTCGACGCCGTCCTTGATGAGGCCCGGGTCGATCCCGAGGTCGTGAGCCGAGTCGTGCAGGACCTCGTGCAGCTCGATCTCGAGGCGGTCGTCGCTCTTGGCGTGCTGAACCGCCCAGACCTGGGTCACGCCGCGCTCGCGCGCCGTCTCGTCGGGCTCGGTGACCGCCATGGAGCACGGGGGGCTCATCCAGTTCAGCGGCTTGTACGAGCCGCCGTCCGAGTGCAGGAGCACGCTGCCGTCCGCCTTGACGAGCAGCACACGGGTCGCGAGCGGGAGATGGGCCGAGAGCCGACCCGTGTAGTGGGCCGAGCACTGGGCAACCACGAGACGCACGAAGAACTCCTCAGACCGGGATGACGCAAGACCGGGGACGACGACGGAGAGCGACGCTGGCACAGCGCCGACCGGGACGGACGGGTGAGCCGGCAGCTCACGGGGTGCGGCGCCGGCGGGGCGGACGGGTGGGCGACGTTGTCCAGGAGGGCAGGCGAGCCGCTGCCGGACGGCCAGGCTACCGGCAGGGCCTCAGACGACCACGCCGCGGCGGCCGGGAGGGGCGGCCTCGAGCCACGATGCCAGGCCCGCGTAGGCCCCGCTCGACATGAGCAGCTCGAACCGCGTGCCCTCGTACGAGCACTCGACCAGGAAGAGGTCGCGGTCGGGGGCCTCGACGGGGCGACGGGACACGATCACGAGGTCCTGGCGGCGCCAGGACCGCGCGGGGCGCAGAGACAGGGACCAGCAGCGCCACCAGTCGATGCGTCCGACGCCGTAGTGCGCGATGCCGAGCGACCACGAGGCCTGCTCGGCGCCCGCCGGGCGGGCGCTGCACTCGAACGAGCCGACCCGGTGGGCGATGGCCCGAAGACGCAACGCTCCCAGCCCGACCACGACCAGGACCACCAGAAGGAGTCCGATCGCGATCCAGGCGGGGAGCGGCACGTGTGCTACCTGGTCCCGTCAGTGGCCGGAGACGGCGGAGGCGTCGAGCACCTCGGCGTCGTCGACCACGAGCATGACCTGGTTGGAGTCCACCGAGAGGAACCCGCCGGTGACCTTGACGGCGATCTTCTCGCCGGAGACCCCGGTGATCCGGACGGTGCCCGCCTCCAGGACGGACAGGACCGGTGAGTGGTCCGCGAGGATACCGATCTCACCGTCGGCGGCCGGCGCGCTCACGGCGCGCGCGGTACCGGACCAGATCTTGCGGTCCGCCGCCACGAGGTCGACGTTCAGTTGTGCCACTTGAACTCCTTCATGTCGGTGCACGGGTCTGACGAAGCGCGCCGCGTGCTCGGCCGGTGGGCCGAGCGCGCGGCGCGCTCACGTCGAATCAGACGCCGTACTCCTTCTGGATGCGGGCCCAGTTGCGCTCGAGGTCCTCGAGGCCACCGATGTTGAAGAACGCCTGCTCCGAGATGTGGTCGAACTCGCCGTCCGCGATCTTCTTGAACGCCTCGATGGTCTCCGTCAGCGGAACCGTCGAACCCACGACACCCGTGAACTTCTCGGCCATGTAGGTGTTCTGCGAGAGGAACTGCTGGATGCGGCGCGCACGCGCCACGACCGTCTTGTCCTCCTCGGAGAGCTCGTCCACACCGAGGATCGCGATGATGTCCTGGAGCTCCTTGTTGCGCTGCAGGATCGACTTGACGCGCGTCGCGACGTCGTAGTGCTCCTGGCCCACGTACCGCGGGTCGAGGATGCGCGACGACGAGGTCAGCGGGTCGATCGCCGGGTAGAGACCCTTCGAGGCGATCTCACGCGAGAGCTCGGTGGTCGCGTCCAGGTGGGCGAACGTGGTCGCCGGCGCCGGGTCGGTGTAGTCGTCGGCAGGGACGTAGATCGCCTGGAGCGACGTGATCGAGTGACCACGCGTCGAGGTGATGCGCTCCTGGAGCAGACCCATCTCGTCGGCCAGGTTCGGCTGGTAGCCCACCGCGGAGGGCATGCGCCCGAGCAGCGTGGAGACCTCGGAACCGGCCTGCGTGAAGCGGAAGATGTTGTCGATGAAGAGCAGCACGTCCTGCTTCTGGACGTCACGGAAGTACTCCGCCATGGTGAGCGCGGAGAGCGCGACGCGAAGACGCGTGCCCGGCGGCTCGTCCATCTGGCCGAAGACGAGTGCCGTCTTGTCGAAGACGCCCGCCTCCTCCATCTCGACGATCAGGTCGTTGCCCTCACGCGTGCGCTCGCCGACACCGGCGAACACCGAGACACCACCGTGGTTCTGCGCCACACGCTGGATCATCTCCTGGATGAGGACCGTCTTGCCGACGCCCGCACCACCGAAGAGGCCGATCTTCCCACCCTGTACGTACGGCGTCAGGAGGTCGATCGACTTGATGCCGGTCTCGAACATGTTGGTCTTCGACTCGAGCTGGTCGAATGCCGGGGGCTTGCGGTGGATGGGCCAGCGCTCGGTGATCTCGAGCTTCTCGCCCTCCGCGAGGTTGAGCACGTCACCGGTCACGTTGAACACGTGGCCCTTGGTGATGTCACCCACGGGGACGCTGATCGGCGCACCCGTGTCGGTGACGACCGCGCCACGGACCAGGCCGTCGGTCGGCTTGAGGGCGATCGCACGGATGAGCGAGTCACCCAGGTGCTGCGCGACCTCGAGGGTCAGTCGGAAGGACTTCTCCCCCTCGCCCTGACCGGACAGGTCGATGTCCACGGTCAGCGCGTTGTACATCTCGGGGATGGCGTCGGACGGGAACTCGATGTCGACGACGGGGCCGATCACGCGGGCGACACGGCCCACGCCGGGTCCGCTCTGGTGCTCGACCTGGGCTTCCACGGTGGTGGCGGTCATTACTGGCCTCGCTTCGCAGGGCCGGAGAGTGCTCCGGCAGGTTCGGTGCAGGTGATGGAGATCAACGTGTTCGTCATGCGGTACCTCACGACGCCGCGAGGGCGTCGGCACCCGAGACGATCTCGCTGATCTCCTGGGTGATGTCGGCCTGTCGTGCCTGGTTCGCAAGTCGCGTGTACATGCGGACCAGGTCCTCGGCATTGTCCGTCGCGGTGTGCATCGCACGCTGGCGGGCAGCCAGCTCCGACGCGGCCGCCTGCAGGAGGCAGCTGTAGATGCGGCTGCGCACGTAGCGCGGCAGCAGTGCGTCGAGGACGGCCTCGGACGAGGGCTCGAAGTCGTACAGCGGGAGCACGTCGTGCTGGCCCGCGGGTGCGACGCCCTCGACGACCTCCAGCGGGAGCATCCGCACGACCCGGGGACGCTGCGTGACCATGTTCACGAACTGCGTGTACACGATGTGCAGCTCACCGACGCCACCCTCGTCCGCCGGGGCGAGGAACGCCTCCAGCAGGGTGTCGGCGATGTCGCGGGCGACGTCCGCCGTCGGCGCGTCCGAACCGCCGGTCCACGACTGGGCGAGCTCACGGTGACGGAACGTGTAGTAGGTGACGGCGCGACGCCCGGCGGCGTAGAGCGCGACCTCCTTGCCCTCGTGCGTGAGGCGCTCGACGAGCCGCTCCGTCTCGCGGATGATCGACGCCGAGTAGGCGCCAGCCATGCCGCGGTCCGAGGCGACCACGAGCACCGCGACACGGTTCGTGTCGGTGCGCTCGGACGTCAGCGGGTGCCGCGTCGTGGAGTGCGTCGCGACCGCGGAGACGGCCTGCGTGATCGCCTGGGCGTACGGGCCGGCCTCGGCGGACCGGGCGCGGGCGCGCCCGATCCTCGACGCCGCGATGAGCTCCTGCGCGCGGAACATCTTCTTCAGGGACTGCGTCGACTTGATCCGCTGCTTGTAGACGCGCTGGGATCCGGCCATGTCAGGCCTTCTTCTGCCGGACGATCTGCTCCTGCTCGACGACGACGCCCTCTTCCTCGTCAGCGTCCCCACCGACGAGCGGCGAACCGTCGCCCTTGAGGAAGCCGTTGCGGAAGTCGTCGATGCCCTGAGCGAGCGCAGACTCGACCTCGTCCGAGAGCTTGCCGGTCGAGGCGATCGTGCCGAGCACGTCCGTGTTGCGGCGCAGGTGGTCGAGCAGCTCGCTCTCGAAGCGGCGCACGTCCTCGAGCGGCACGTCGTCCAGCTTGCCCTTGGTGCCGGCCCAGATCGAGGCGACCTGGTCCTCGACCGGGTACGGCGAGTACTGACCCTGCTTGAGGAGCTCCATGAGGCGAGCACCACGGGTCAGCTGGCCGCGCGAGGCCGCGTCGAGGTCCGAGGCGAACATCGCGAAGGCCTCGAGCGAGCGGTACTGGGCGAGCTCGAGCTTGAGCGTGCCGGAGACCTGCTTCATGGCCTTGACCTGTGCGGCACCGCCGACTCGGGAGACCGAGATACCGACGTCGACCGCGGGGCGCTGGTCGGCGTTGAAGAGGTCCGACTGGAGGAAGATCTGGCCGTCGGTGATCGAGATGACGTTGGTCGGGATGTACGCCGACACGTCGTTCGCCTTGGTCTCGATGACGGGCAGGCCAGTCATCGAGCCCGCACCGAGCTCGTCCGAGAGCTTCGCACAACGCTCGAGCAGACGGGAGTGCAGGTAGAAGACGTCACCGGGGTACGCCTCGCGGCCCGGCGGGCGGCGGAGGAGCAGCGACACGGCACGGTAGGCCTCGGCCTGCTTCGACAGGTCGTCGAACACGATGAGGACGTGCTTTCCGCCGTACATCCAGTGCTGGCCGATGGCCGAGCCGGTGTAGGGCGCGAGGTACTTGAAGCCTGCCGGGTCGGAGGCCGGGGCCGCGACGATCGTCGTGTACTCGAGCGCTCCGGCCTCTTCCAGCGCGCCGCGGACGGCGGCGATGGTCGAGCCCTTCTGGCCGATCGCGACGTAGATGCAGCGGACCTGCTTGGTCGGGTCGCCGGTCTCCCAGTTCGCCTTCTGGTTGATGATCGTGTCGATCGCGATCGCGGTCTTGCCCGTCTGGCGGTCACCGATGATCAGCTGGCGCTGGCCGCGGCCCACCGGGATCATCGAGTCGATCGCCTTGAGGCCGGTCTGCAGGGGCTCGTGGACCGACTTGCGGTCCATGACGCCGGGGGCCTGCAGCTCGAGGGCGCGGCGGCCCTCGGTCGCAACCTCGCCGAGACCGTCGATCGGCTGACCCAGCGGGTCGACGACGCGACCCAGGTAGCCGTCACCGACGGCGACCGAGAGGACCTCGCCGGTCCGGCGGACCTCCTGGCCCTCCTCGATCCCGGTGAACTCACCCAGGACGACGACACCGATCTGGCGAACGTCCAAGTTCAGGGCAAGGCCGAGGGTGCCGTCCTCGAAGCGCAGCAGCTCGTTGGCCATTGCGCCCGGAAGGCCTTCCACCTGGGCGATGCCGTCGCCGGCAAGGATGACACGACCGACTTCCTCTGTCACCGCACCCTGGGGCTCGTAGGACTTCACGAAGCTGTCCAGCGCGGCCCTGATCTCGTCGGGCCGGATCGTCAGCTCAGCCATTGCTCTTCTCCTGTCGTGGCCGCCCCGCGAGGTGCGGGAACGGTCGAACGTTCTTGTCAGTTCGCCGGCTCGGGAGCCGGCAGGGTGTCGACGACACCGGGGGCCGCGAGGACCTCAGTGTTCGGGCGAACAGGTCAGCTGACCAGTCGTCTGCGTGCATCGGCCAGGCGGGAGAGCACCGTCGAGTCGACGACGTCCGCTCCGACCTGGACGCGCAGGCCGCCGAGGACCTCGGGGTCCACGGTGACGTTCAGCTGGACTGCCCGGCCGTACGCGCGCTCGAGGAGCGCGGACAGACGGTCCTGCTGTGCCTGGCTGAGCACCGCACCGGTCGTCACCGAGGCGACGAGACGACGACGACGCTGTGCGGCGACCTCCCCGAGCCACACGAGGGTGGCCACGAAGCGACGCCCCCGGGGTGCGATGGTCGCCCGCTCCGCGAGGAACTGGGTGACCGGGTCGACCTTGCCCGCGAGCAGCGCGTCGACGAACGCCTTGCGACGAGCGGGGTCCGTGGAGGTCTCGGTGAGCACTCGACGTGCCTCGCGCTCCCCGACGAGCGACCGCGTGATGCGGAAGAGCTCGTCCTCGACGCGCTCGAGCGCGCCGCGGGCCTCGGCCGAGGCCAGGACCGCGTCGACACCGAGGTGCTCGACGGCGTCCGCGATGTCCACGTCGCGCGCCCAGCGTCCGCGGGCGACGCCCGAGACGAGGTCGACCACACGACCGTCGAAGCCCTCCCGGAGGAGGTCGGCGGCCAGGGCCGCCTTCTCCTCGCCCGACCGCGACGGGTCGGCGAGGGCGCGACGCAGGGGCACCGAGGCGTCCAGCGCCGCGGCGACGGTGAGGAGCTGCTCGCCCAGGGCGAAGGCTCCTTCACCCGCCGCGCGCAGCACCGGCTCGAAACGCTCCTGAGCCTGCGCGAGGGAGGCTCCGCTCGTCCCGCGCATCAGCCCTCCTTGCCGTTGGCCGCCGCGCTGGCAGCCCCGGCTCCCGCAGCCTCGAGCTCGTCGAGGAAGCGGTCCACGACACGCGACTGACGTGCGGAGTCCTCGAGGGACTCGCCGACGATCTTCGACGCGAGCTGGGTCGCGAGCGTCCCCACGTCGTTGCGCAGCGAGACCGACGCCTGCTGGCGCTCGGCCTCGATCTGGCGGTGTGCCGTCTCGACGATGCGAGCGGCCTCCTCGCCGGCCTTGACCTTCTGGTCGGCCACGATGGCCGTGCCCTCGGCGCGCGCGTCCTCACGGATCTTCGCAGCCTCGGTGCGTGCCTCCTGGAGCTGCTGGTGGTACTCCGCCAGCGCTGCCGCGGCCTCGGCCTGAGCGGACTCAGCCTTGGCCAGGCCACCCTCGATCTTGGCCGTGCGCTCGTCGAGCACCGCCTGGAACTTGGGAAGGACCATCTTGTAGAAGACGACCGCGATGATGATCAGGACGACCGCCGACCAGAAGAGGTCGTAGAACGGCGGAAGGAACAGCTGGATGGGGTCGACCTCGCCAGACTCTGCGGCGAGGACCGCCTGGGGGCCGATGGTCGACATCAGAAGATGAAGCCAGCGACGAAGCCGAGCAGGGCGAGGATCTCGACGAAGGCCAGACCGATGAACATGGTGCCGCGGAGCTGGCCGGCGACCTCGGGCTGGCGGGCCATGCCCTCGACCGTCTTGCCGATCAGGATGCCGAGGCCGATGCCCGGGCCGATCGCGGCGATGCCGTAGCCGATGGTGTTGATGCTGCCTTCGACAGCGGCGAGGGTGGTGACGTCCACGGTGTTTCCTTCCGTTGGGCGCCCGGTCGTGCGAACGGGCGTCAGGTGCGTTGCGTCAGGTGGAGCTCAGGGACGGCGCCGACGCCGAGGCGGCGGAACCAGGGTCTGCGGTGCGGGTCAGTGCTCTTCTTCGATCGACATGTTGATGTAGACCGTGGCGAGGAGCGCGAAGATGTACGCCTGCAGGCCCGCGACGAAGACCTCGAAGAGGGTGATCGCGATGCCCCCGGCGAGCGTCAGGGCGCTGATCGCCTTGAGGGCCGGAGCGGCCTCGAGCAGGAGGAAGTTCGTGGCGGCGAAGCACAGGACCAGCATGATGTGGCCGGCGACCATGTTCGCGGTCAGTCGGATGACCAGCGAGGCCGGGCGGATGATCAGGAGCTGGAGCAGCTCGATCGGCGCCAGGATGAAGTAGATCGGGAACGGCACGCCCGGGGGGAACAGGTTCGCCCGGATGTAGCCCCACAGGCCGTGCTGGCGGATGCCCGCGGCCCAGTAGGCCACGAAGACCCACAGGGCCAGGAGGATCGCCACGCCGGCGACCGAGGTGCCCGAGAGGTTCAGGCCGGGCACGACGCCCGTGAGGTTGAACGCGAGGATCGTCACGAAGATCGTCGTGATCATCGGGACGTAGCGGCGAGCCCGCTCGGTCCCCATGATCTCCTCGACGATGTTCACGCGAGCGAAGTCGAGGACCATCTCGACGCCGTTCTGGAACCTGCCGGGCACGAGCTTGGCGCGCCGGGCCGCGATGAGGAAGATCGTCAGCAGGACGATCGTCGCGATCACACGGATGAGCTGCAGCCGGTTGAACTCGAACGGGGTGCCGGCGAAGAGGATGGCGTCGGGGAAGAACTCACCGATCGTCGGCGCGTGGAAGCCGCCTTCGCCTTCTGCAGCGGCAACGAAGGGAGAGGGGGTCGCGAGCGTGAACAGGGTGGACTCCCAGTGGTCGTCGGTTTCCGGGGCCGTGCGCGGGCACGCCGTCGGACCAGGCCTTCATGGATTCGCCGATAGCCTAACGCATGTTCGGACCTTCACAGGTCACTCACGTCGGGCAGATCTGCGCGAGGTGGGTCTAAGATGCCCCGGCACCGGTCGCTGTGCGCCCCGGCGGCCGAGTCTCGCTGCGCCGTCGGGAGCGGTCCCGACCGGCCCGCGACCTCAGGGCTTGGGCGTCACGTACGGGATGCGACCGCGGTCGACCGCACGGTAGTCGAGCAGCGCCGAGCCGATCACTCCCACGAGGAGCACCACGGCGAACACGACCCGGTCGTAGAACTCGTAGTTCCGCAGGACCGCGAGGACGATCCCGAGCAGGACGATCTTGACGAGCCAGCTGCCCAGCACCACGGCGGCGGTGGTCGTCGGGGTCGAGCGGGCCGTGCGGGCCATGGCCACGATCGTCGTCCCGGAGAACACGAGCGCGATCCCGACGCCCATGAGAGCTCCCCACACGCCGGCCGTCCCGGCCAGGAGCGCGCCGAGCGCGACACCCAGGACGAGCAGCCCGACGAGCAGGATCAGGGTGTCGCGCAGCGCGGTACGGAACACGGCGCTCACGGCGTCACCGACCGCGTCGGCCGTGACCTCGCCGGGCTGGGCCTGCGAGGCCGGCTGCTCCGGAGGGGTCGTGGGGTCGTCGGCGCCGTGGGGCGTGGGAGTCGTCATCGGGAGGTTCCTTCAGGGTGGGCCGGGCCGGTGCGGGCCGGTCGGGGGTCAGGATCGGGGACGGGCGCGGTGGCGCTCGGCGTCGCGCCCGAGACCGTGCTGCGGACGACGGGCGAGGCGCCGCTCGGCGCTCCCGCGCGCCGCGGGACGGTCGTGGGGATGCCCTCGGGCGCGGTCACCGCGTCGTCGTCGAGGAACCGGCCACGGGAGCGCAGGGGCCCGAGCGTGAGCAGCAGCGCGATCACGATCGCCACGCCGAGCCCGATCGCCACGGTCTCCGCGGGCCACCACACGAGCGACACGGCCCCGAACGCGAACACCGCGGTCCACAGGTACATGATGATCACGGCGCGGCGGTGCGAGTGCCCGAGCGCGAGGAGCCGGTGGTGCAGGTGGAGCCGGTCCGGGTGGAAGGGTGACTTGCCCGTCCCGACCCGGCGGAGCACCGCGAGGACCATGTCGAGCAGCGGGAGCAGGATCACGGCCAGGGGCAGCAGGATGGGGATGAGCGTGCGCTGCTTGCTCGGGTCCACCGCGACACCGGGGTCGATGTTGCCCGTCACGACGATGACCGCCGCGCCGAGCACGAGCCCGAGCACCATGGAGCCCGAGTCCCCCATGAAGATCCGTGCCGGGTAGAAGTTGTGGGGCAGGAACCCGAGGCAGATGCCGACGAGCCCGGCCATGACGAGCGTCGCGAGGTTCGAGTAGTCGGTCGGGCTC
This sequence comes from Oerskovia enterophila, assembly GCF_001692445.1. Lineage (GTDB taxonomy): Bacteria > Actinomycetota > Actinomycetes > Actinomycetales > Cellulomonadaceae > Oerskovia > Oerskovia enterophila. The sequence goes on from NZ_MAQA01000015.1 coordinate 21,906, forward strand.
GCCGCGACGGTCAGGCTGTACGTGTAGACGAAGTAGGCCGTGCCGCCGATCGCGATGAGGCCCGCGGCCAGGCCGTCGAGCCCGTCGACGAAGTTGACGGCGTTCATCACCACGACCACCACGAGCACCGTGACGATGAGCGAGAGCCGGGGCGAGCCGATCGTGAGCCCGCCGATGGGGAACGTCACGAGCTGCACGCCCTGCCAGGCGATGAAGAGCGCCGCGAGCACCTGTCCCGCGAGCTTGGTCATCCAGTCGAGGTCCCAGATGTCGTCGGCGACACCGAGCAGGCACACGATCACTGCGCCGCCGACGATGGCCCAGGCCTGCTGGTCGGTCGCGAAGACCCCGCTGAGGAAGGGCATCTGGGACGCGAACGTCACCGCGACCACGAGGCCCGCGGTCATCGCGAGCCCTCCCAGGCGGGCGGTCGGGACGGTGTGCACGTCGCGGTCGCGCACGGCCGTGATGGCGCCCGTCCTCGCCGCGACCCAGTAGGCGAGGGGCGTCAGGAGGTACGTGACCGCGGCCGCGATCAGCAGGACGAGCAGATAGACCCTCACCCGTCGTTCGCCTCCGGGTCGCTCGTCGTGGCGGTCGGGGCGGCGTCCGTGGTGGGTGCGGGCACGAGCCCGGGCTCGGACGGCGCGTCGCCGACCACGGCTGCACCGTCTGAGGGCACCTCGTCGGAGCCCGCGGCGTCCGAGGCCGGCTCGGGGGCCTGCGCCTCGTCGTCGGGCTCCTGCGGCTCCTCGCCGAGCCCGAGCACGGGCGCGATCACACGCATGCGCTCGAGCGAGACGGCCCCCTCTCGGACGACGCGCAGGTGCGGACCGGTCGCGTCGACGATGGTCGAGGCCACTCCCCCGGGTGCGTCGCCGCCGTCCAGGTAGACCGTGACCGAGTCGCCGAGCTGCTCCTGCGCCGTCGTCACGTCGAGGGCTGCGGGGCGACCCGTCGCGTTCGCGCTCGAGACCGCGAGCGGTCCCGTGCGGCGCAGGAGCGCGAGGGCCGCGGGGTGGTCCGGCATGCGCAGCGCGACCGTGCCGTGCGTCTCCCCCAGGTCCCAGGCGAGCGACGGCTGGGCGGGCAGGATGATGGTGAAGCCACCGGGCCAGAACGTCTCGACGAGCGCGCGGGCGTCCGCGGACACGTCGGTCGCGAGGCCGTCGAGCGTCCGCGTGTCCGGGACCAGGACGGGCGGGGGCATCTGCCGCCCGCGCCCCTTCGCGGCGAGCAGGGCCGCGACGGCCTGGGCGTCGAACGCGTCGGCGCCGATCCCGTAGACGGTGTCGGTCGGCAGGACGATCAGCCCGCCGCGCGAGACGGCGTTCACCGCCTCGTCGATCGACGATCCCCAGGCGTTCGGGTCGGTGACGGGGTGCACAGAGCTCACGGTTCTCAGTCTTCCATGTCCGAAGGGTCCGCTTGCGCGGCCGGTGCGTCGCTCGTCGCGCGCACGCGGCGCGCGACGACCATGCGGGGTCTGCCGGTCAGGTCGTCGACGGTCCGGATCTCGTCGAACCCGCCGACCTGGGCCACCATGTCACGGGCCGCCTCGGCCTGGACCTCGGCGTGCTCCATGACGTAGAGCCCGCCGTCGACCAGGAGCCGGGCCGCGGCGCGCGTCACGCCGCGCGGCACCTCGAGGCCGTCGTCGCCCAGGCCGTAGAGCGCGACCTGCGGGTCGTGCAGCGCGACCTCGGGGTCGCGCGGGACCGCGCCCGGCGGGACGTAGGGCGGGTTGGACACGACGACGTCGCACGCCCCGTCGAGGTCGGCGAACGCGGTGCGCGCGTCCCCTCGCACGAGGTGCACGACGGCGCCGCTCGCCGCGCGCGTGCGCGCCACGTTGCGCTCGGCCCAGGAGTGGGCGTCGCGGTCGAGCTCGACCGCATGCACCCGGGCCGCGGGGACCTCGGTCGCGAGGGCGAGGGCGATCGCGCCCGAACCCGTGCACAGGTCCACGGCGACGACGGGCTCTCCGGGTCTGCGCGCAGCGACCTCGAGGGCCTCGTCGATCGCGACCTGCGCTACCTGCTCGGTCTCGGGGCGCGGGACGAACACGCCCGGCCCCACGAGGAGCTCGAGGTGCCGGAACGGCGCCGAGCCCGTCAGGTGCTGGAGCGGGACGCGCTCGGCGCGGGCCGCGAGGAGACGGGACATCTCGTCGAGCACCTGCTCGGCCGTCCGGTCCACGCCCGGCGCGCTCCCGCTCGCGAGCAGCAGCGACGCGACCGGCCTGCCGAGCACGGCCGCGGAGACGACCCGTTCGCGCGGCACGCCCGCGACGTGCGCGAGCAGCAGCTCGGCGTCCACGCGCGGGGAGTCGATGCCCGCCTGCGCCAGACCGGCCGCAGCCTCCCGCAGGAGGCGCGAGACGTCGTCGGGCAGGCCTGCGGGCAGCGCGCCCGGGCCCGGGACCCCGACCGTCGTCACGACGCCGCTGCGGCGAGGCGAGCCGCCTCGTCGGCGTCGATGGCCGAACGGATCACGGGCTCCAGGTCGCCGTCGAGGACCTGGTCGAGGTTGTACGCCTTGTAGCCCGTGCGGTGGTCCGCGATGCGGTTCTCCGGGTAGTTGTAGGTCCGGATGCGCTCGGACCGGTCGACCGTGCGCACCTGGGACCGGCGCAGGTCGTTCGCGGCGGCCGCCTCCTCCTCCTGGCGCGCGGCCAGGAGGCGGGCGCGCAGCACGCGCATGGCCTGCTCGCGGTTCTGGAGCTGGGACTTCTCGTTCTGCATCGAGACCGTGATCCCCGTGGGCAGGTGCGTGATGCGCACCGCGGAGTCCGTCGTGTTGACCGACTGCCCGCCCGGGCCCGAGGACCGGTACACGTCGATGCGGAGCTCGTTCTGGTCGATCTCGATCTCGCCCGCGTCCTCGACCTCGGGGAACACGAGCACGCCCGCGGCCGAGGTGTGGATGCGGCCCTGGGACTCGGTCACGGGCACGCGCTGGACGCGGTGCACGCCGCCCTCGTACTTGAGGTTGGCCCACACGCCGTCCGCGGGATCCGTGGCGCCCGCTCGCGCCTTGACCGCGACCTGGACGTCCTTGTAGCCGCCGAGGTCCGAGTCGGTGGCCTCGATGATCTCGGTCTTCCAGCCCCGGCGCTCGGCGTAGCGCAGGTACATGCGCAGCAGGTCGCCCGCGAACAGCGCGGACTCCTCGCCGCCCTCGCCCGCCTTGATCTCGAGGATCACGTCGCGCCCGTCGTCGGGGTCGCGCGGCACGAGGACCCGGCGCAGCTTCTCGGTCGCGGCCGCGGCCGTCTCCTGGAGCGCGGGCAGCTCGGCGGCGAACGAGCTGTCCTCGGCCACCAGCTCGGCCGCGGCCTCGACGTCGTCGGTCGCGTCGCGCCACGCGCGGTAGGCCGCGACGACCTGGCCCAGCTCGGCGTAGCGGCGCCCGAGCGTGCGCGCACGGCCGGCGTCCGCGTGGACCGCGGGGTCGGCGAGCAGCGTCTCGATCTCGGCGTGCTCGGCGAGCAGGTGTTCGACGGCGGCGAAGGACTCGGTCACGAGGGTGTCCTGACGAGAGGGATGGTTAGGGCTGTCCGGCTGCGTGCGACTCTGCGCGGCCGGTATGGCTGGGTGCGGCTCGGTGCGGCTGCCTCCGGCACGTGCGCGCCGGGCACCCGCCCACCGGGAAAGACGACAGCGCCGGTGGAACGAGCACGCCGCCTGCCCCTGGAGAGGTTGGACGGGCGCTCGGACCACCGGCGCTGGAGAGTCGCTACTTGTCGGCGGCCTTCTTGCCGTAACGAGCCTCGAAGCGAGCCACGCGGCCACCGGTGTCGAGGATCTTCTGCTTGCCCGTGTAGAACGGGTGGCAGGCGGAGCAGACGTCGGACGAGATGCGCCCGGACGTCTCGGTGCTGCGCGTGACGAACGTGGAACCGCAGGTGCAGGTCACCTCGGTCACGACGTACGTGGGGTGGATATCAGCCTTCACAGGACTCTCCTCAGTGGGGTGCCCCCGGGTCGCCTGCCTGGACAGCAGCCGTGAACCGGGGACGGGGAAACCAACAGGACATTGTGCCAGACGGGTCCGGCACACGAAAAATCTGCGGGTCGGCCGGCCGTCAGGACGAGGGTGCGACCGACCCGCAGGACGGGTCAGACGGCGCGGCCGACCTCTTCGTCGTTGTGGATACCGCCCGGCGTCGTCTTCTGCACCTGGAGCAGGAACTCGACGTTGGACTTGGTCTCCTTGAGCTTGCCGAGCAGCAGCTCGATCGCCTGCTGCTGGTCGAGCGCACCCATCACGCGGCGCAGCTTGTAGACGATGCGGAGCTCGTCCTGCGGCATGAGGATCTCCTCGCGGCGCGTGCCGGACGCGTTGACGTCCACGGCCGGGAAGATGCGCTTGTCCGCGAGCGAGCGGGAGAGCCGGAGCTCCATGTTTCCCGTGCCCTTGAACTCCTCGAAGATGACCTCGTCCATCTTGGAGCCGGTCTCGACGAGCGCCGAGGCGAGGATCGTGAGCGACCCACCGTTCTCGATGTTGCGCGCCGCGCCGAAGAAGCGCTTGGGCGGGTAGAGCGCCGAGGCGTCGACACCACCGGACAGGATGCGCCCCGAGGCCGGAGCCGCGAGGTTGTAGGCGCGCGAGAGACGCGTGAGCGAGTCGAGCAGCACGACGACGTCCTGGCCCAGCTCCACGAGACGCTTGGCGCGCTCGATCGCGAGCTCGGCGACGATCGTGTGGTCGGACGCCGGACGGTCGAAGGTCGAGGCGATGACCTCGCCCTTGACCGTGCGCTCCATGTCGGTGACCTCTTCGGGTCGCTCGTCCACGAGCACGACCATGAGGTGGACCTCAGGGTTGTTCGTCGTGATCGCGTTGGCGATCTGCTGCATGATGATCGTCTTGCCGGCCTTGGGCGGCGCGACGATCAGGCCACGCTGCCCCTTGCCGATCGGCGCGACGATGTCGATCACGCGCGGCGTGAGGCGACCGACCTCGCCCGTCTCCAGACGCAGGCGCTCCTGCGGGTAGAGCGGCGTGAGCTTGTTGAACTCGGCGCGGTTGCGGGCGGCCTCGGGGGCCATGCCGTTGACCGAGTCGAGACGGACCAGCGCGTTGAACTTCTGGTTGCGCGGTCCCGTCTGCTGGAAGCTCTCGCCGTCGCGGGGCTGACGCACGGCACCCATGATCGCGTCGCCGCGGCGCAGGCCCGCCTTCTTGACCTGTCCGAGCGAGACGTAGACGTCGTTCGGTCCGGGCAGGTAGCCGCTCGTGCGCACGAACGCGTACTGGTCGAGGACGTCGAGGATGCCCGCGACGGGCAGCAGGACGTCGTCCTCGGTGACCTCGATCTCGTCGAGGCCCGCGACGTCGATGTTCCCGCCGCGCGTGCGTCCGCGCTTGCGGTCGCGGTCGCGGTTGCGGTCGCGACCCCGACGGCGGCGTCCGCCACGCTCGTCGTAGTCGTCGCCGCCCTGCTGGTCGCGCTGACCCTGCTGACGGTCGGTGCGCTGGCCGCCCTGCTGGTTGCCCTGCGCCTGCTGGTCGCGCTGACCCTGCTGACGGTCGCTGCGCTGACCGCCCTGCTGACGGTCGCCGCCCTGCTGGTCACGCTGACCCTGCTGGTCACGCTGACCCTGCTGCTGACGCTCGCCGCCCTGACGGGCCGCACCGCCCTCGGGGGCCGTCTCGCGAGCCTGCTCGGCCTCGCCGCCGCGCGGAGCACCGGCGCCCCGACCGGAACGACGCGAACCGCGCTCGGAGCCCGTGACGAGACCGACCGCGGCGGCTGCGCGTGCAGCGCGCTCGTCGGGGGTCTCGCCGGCGACCGGACGGTCGCCGCCGTCGCGGGCCGCACGCGCGGTCTGCTCGAGCAGCGGGGCGATGATGTCGGCAGCCTTGTCGCTGCTCTCGCCCGTGCCGGCGCGCTCGGCGCGTGCGCCTCGCTCGCGGCGAGGACGCTCGATGCTCTCGGTCGCCTGACGTGCGGGCGCCTCGACGGCGGGCAGCACGACCTTCTCGGCCGAGGTGTCCTTCTCCGGCGCGCGACGCGCAGGAGCGGACGCTCCGGCGGGGCGCCCGGAGGCGCTCGTCTCGCCGGAGGTGGAACGGATGACGTCGACAAGATCGCTCTTGCGCATCTTGGACGTGCCCTTCACACCGAGCTGCGAGGCGAGTGCCTGCAGCTCGGGGAGGCGCAGCGTCGAGAGTGCGCCTGCACGGGCGGTGTCGGTGGTGTCTGTCACGAAGGACCCTTCCCCTCGTTTGCGCCCACTTGCTCTGTGCGAGGGGTGGGCCGCGGGTGATCGACGCTCGGCACGTGACGGCCGGAACGCAGTGGAACCACGCGTCAGTGGTACGACGACGTCAGCTGACGTGGGCTGGATTGCCTTCTCGCGGGGTATGAGGCGCAGTCAGTCGTTGCTCTGCCGATGCCCGGGGACTCGGCGGAGATTCGTCGAGGAATCACCGAGGCATCATCACGAACCTGCGAAGGCTCAATGGATTCTACCATCCGTAGCACCTGGGAAGACCAGTCGCCGCACCGGTCGACGCGTCGCTCAGCGCATCGATGCCGACAGGCCCGTGCTGCCGACGACCCGCTCCGAGCGGACGCCCTCCAGGTCGATCCCCGGACGGTAGGCCCGCCACAGGTCCGAGCCGTGCAGGAGCTCGCGCAGGACCGCGTCCGCGTGCTCGCGGTCCTGCGCACGGCCCAGGAGCAGGACCGTCGGCCCGGCTCCCGAGATGGTCGCGGCGAGGCCGTCGAGACGCAGCGCACGCACGAGCTCCCACGAGGCCGTCATGACGCCCGCGCGATACTCCTGGTGGAGACGGTCCTCGGTGGCCTCGAACAGGTGCTGGGGCGAGCGCGTCAACGCGTCGACGAGCAGGGCCGCGCGGCCCGCGTTGAGCGCTGCGTCGGCGTGCGGGACGGTCTCCGGCAGCACGCCTCGAGCGCGGCTCGTGGCGAGCCTCGTCGAGGGGACCAGGACCGTGGCCTCGATGTCCGGGTGGACGTCGAGCCGCACGGCGTGCGCGCCCTCGCGCCCCTCGACCGTGCTGGTCCAGGCGATGGTCGCGCCGCCGTAGATCGCCGGGGCCGCGTTGTCGGGGTGCCCCTCGAACTCGGTCGCGAGCTGCAGGACCGCCGCGTCGTCGAGCGCTGCGGGGTCCGCGACGAGCGCGCGGGCCGCGGCGATGCCCGCCACGACCGCGGCCGCGGACGAACCGAGCCCCCGGCCGTGCGGGATCGCGTTGGTGCAGGTCAGGTGGAGCCCGGTCTGGGGAGCCCCGACGAGCTCGAGGGCCGCGCGCAGCGCGCGCACCACCAGGTGCCGTTCGTCCCCCGGGACCTCGCCGGCCCCCTCCCCCTCGACGTCGACGACCACGTCACCGTTGCCCAGCGCGCGGACCTCGAGGACGTCGTAGCGCGCGAGCGCCAGCCCCAGGGCGTCGAACCCGGGCCCCAGGTTCGCGCTCGTGGCGGGCACGCGCACCCGCACATGGTCGGCTCCGAGCTGCATCGCGGTGACCTCTCGTCAGGTGAAGTGTGGGAGATGCCCGTCCGCTGCCCGCCCCGGCGTGCAGCCGGGGCGAGCGGCAGGGGCGGGCAGGACGTGCGAGGTGTGCTCAGCCGAGCTGGAGCGCGTCGGCGATCGAGACGACGTCGGCGCTGACCCGGATGGGGGTGACGTCGGCACCGTCGAGCGTCTTGAGGGCCCACTGCGGGTCCTTGAGGCCGTGGCCCGTGACCGTCACGACGATGCGCGCACCGGCCGGGACGAGGCCACGCTCGGCCCGCGAGAGGATGCCCGCGACGCCCGCCGCAGAGCCGGGCTCGACGAACACGCCGGCCTCGGCCGACAGGATGCGGTGCGCGGCGAGGATCTGCTCGTCGGTCACGGCCTCGATGACGCCGCCCGACTCGTCGCGAGCAGCCTCCGCCTGGGCCCACGACGCGGGGTTCCCGATCCGGATCGCGGTCGCGATGGTCTCGGGGTGCGTGATGGGGTGGCCCGCGACGATCGGGGCCGCGCCGGCAGCCTGGAAGCCCCACATGATGGGGGTCCTGGTGCTGACCGCAGGCAGGTGCGCCCCCGGCGCGTCCGGGTCGCCCAGGCCCGCGTACTCACGGAAGCCCTTCCAGTACGCCGTGATGTTGCCCGCGTTGCCCACGGGCAGCGCGTGGATGTCCGGGGCGTCGCCCAGCGCGTCGACGATCTCGAACGCGCCGGTCTTCTGGCCCTCGATGCGGTCGGGGTTCACGGAGTTGACGAGCTCGACCGGGTACGCCTCGGCGAGCTTGCGCGCCGCGACCAGGCAGTCGTCGAAGTTGCCGTCGACCTGGAGCAGCTTGGCGCCGTGCGCGATCGCCTGGCTCAGCTTGCCCATCGCGATCTTGCCGTCCGGGACCAGGACGGCGCAGACCATGCCGGCCTTGGTCGCGTACGCGGCGGCCGACGCCGACGTGTTGCCCGTCGACGCGCACACCACGGCCTTCGCCCCGCGGCCCGCGGCCGAGGAGATCGCCGCGGTCATGCCGCGGTCCTTGAACGAGGCGGTCGGGTTCATGCCCTCGACCTTGAGGAAGACCTGGGCCCCGGTCCGGGCCGAGAGCGCGGGCGCCTCGACGAGGGGCGTGCCACCCTCGCCGAGCGTCACGATGCGCTCCTGGACGTGGGCGGGCAGGCGGTCGGCGTACTCGGCGATGATGCCTCGCCACTGGTGGGCCATCAGGCTCCCTCGACTCTCAGGACGGACGTGATCTCTTGGACGGGTTCGAGCACCGCGATCGCGTCGACCGTCGCGGCGAGCGCGGCCTCCGCAGCGGCGTGGGTCGTGATGACCAGGTGGGCGACGCCGGTCGACCCGTCGTCCTCCGCACCGTCTGCTCCGGGCACGGAGGGCTCCGACGGCTGGCGGACGGCCTCGATCGAGACACCCTTCGAGGCCAGGACCTGAGCCACCTGGGCCAGGACGCCGGGACGGTCGTCGACCGCGAGGCGGACCTGGTAGCGCGTGACCGCGGTGCTGGCCGGCAGGATCGGCAGGGCCGCGTAGGTGGACTCCTCGGGGCCCTTGCCGCCCAGGACCCGGTGGCGGGCCGCCGACACGACGTCGCCCAGCACGGCCGAGGCCGTGGGGGCACCGCCCGCGCCACGGCCGTAGAACATGAGCTCGCCCGCTGCGTCCGCCTCGACGAAGACCGCGTTGAAGGCTCCCCGGACCCCGGCGAGCGGGTGCGTGAGCGGCACGAGCGCGGGGTGCACGCGCACCGAGACGCCGTGCGCGCCGTCGTCGCCCGTGACGGACTCCGCGATCGCGAGCAGCTTGATGACGTGACCGGTCTGAGCGGCCCACGCGACGTCGTCGGCCGTGATGCGCGTGATGCCCTCGCGGGCGACGTCCTCGAGCGAGACCCGCGTGTGGAACGCGAGGCTCGCGAGGATCGCGGCCTTGGCCGCGGCGTCGAAGCCCTCGACGTCGGCCGTGGGGTCGGCCTCGGCGTAGCCGAGGTCCTGGGCCTGCTTGACCGCGTCGTCGAACGACATGCCCGTGCTGGCCATCTGGTCCAGGACGTAGTTCGTGGTGCCGTTGACGATGCCCAGGATGCGGCGCACGCTGTCGCCCGCGAGCGACTCGCGCACCGGTCGGACGATCGGGATCGCGCCCGCGACCGCAGCCTCGAAGTAGATGTCGACGCCCGCGGTGTCCGCAGCCTTGTAGAGCGTGGGGCCGTCCTCGGCCAGGAGCGCCTTGTTCGCGGTCACCACCGCGGCGCCCGACTCGATCGCGCGCAGCAGCAGCGTGCGGGCCGGCTCGATCCCCCCCATGACCTCGATGACGATGTCGGCGCGCGCGACGAGCCCCTCGGCGTCCTCCGTGAGGAGCGAGCGGTCGACCGACGCGGCGAGCGGGCGCGGCGCGGACGCGTCGCGCACCGCGATCCCCACGAGCTCGAGCGGCGCCCCGACGCGCGAGGCCAGGTCCGCGCTCTGCTGCGTCAGCAGCCTGGCCACCTCGGACCCCACGACGCCGCACCCGAGCAGCGCGACGCGCAGCGGACCTTGCTCCTGCTGGCTGGCTCCCACGAAGCTCCTCCTCCATCACCCCGGCCCGCACGGTCAGCGGTGCCGTCGTTCTCGGCCCCCTGCCGGACGCGGTCGCGTCGGAGGTGGCCGCTCGGTCCCGACGGGTCGCGACGCCGTGCGTCGCTCCCCGACCGGTCGATCCTGAGCATGTCGATCCTCGCTCTGCTGCCCGGATCCTGGGCGCCCGTCTCAGGATACGGGTGCCAGGTGCGGGCTCCGGCGAGAGCCGCGCGCCCGGCCCGCTAGCCCTGGTCGAGCGCGAGCAGGTCGTCCTCGGTCTCACGACGGACCAGGACCCTGGTCCCGCCGTCGGCCACGGCCACGACCGGGGGTCGGGGCACGTGGTTGTAGTTCGAGGCCATCGAGCGCCCGTAGGCTCCCGTCGCCGCGACGGCCAGCAGGTCGCCCGCCCGGACGTCTCCCGGCAGGAGCACGTCGTGGACCACGATGTCACCGCTCTCGCAGTGCTTGCCGACCACGCGCGCGAGCACCGGCTCGGCGTCCGAGAGCCGGTTCGCGAGCTCGGCGTGGTAGTCCGCGCCGTACAGGGCGGGACGGATGTTGTCGCTCATGCCGCCGTCGATCGAGACGTAGGTCCGCACGATCGTGCTCCCAGCCTCGCCGTCCGGCCCGCCGACGCGCACGGGCTTGACCGTGCCGACCGTGTAGAGCGTCAGGCCCGCGGGCCCGACGATCGCCCGGCCCGGCTCGATCGAGAAGCGTGGCAGGGGCGTGCCGAGGTCCGCCGACGAGGCCGCGACCGAGGCAGCGACGTCCTTCGCGATGCGGTCGGGGTCGAGCGCGACCTCTCCCGGCAGGTAGGCGATGCCGTACCCGCCGCCCAGGTCCACCTCGGGGACGAGGAAGCCCGTGCGCTGCGCGAGCGCGGCCCGCAGCTCGAGGACCTTGCGCGCGGCGACCTCGAAGCCCGAGGGGTCGAGGATCTGCGAGCCGATGTGGGAGTGGATGCCCAGGAGCTCGAGCTCGGGGTGCGCGAGCACCGCGAGGAGCGCGGTCATGGCCGGGCTGTCCTCGGTCTGCGCGCCCGTCCCCGTCGCGACGTGGCCACCGGTCGCGAGGGAGAGCCCGAACTTCTGGTCCTCGTGCGCGGTCGAGATGTACTCGTGACCGCCCGCGTGCACACCCGTGGTCACGCGGATCATGACCGGGGCCGGAGCCCCGCCGCGTGCGCGCGAGGCTGCGGCCACGCGCTCGACCTCGACGAGCGAGTCGACGATGATCCGGCCCACGCCCGCGTCGAGCGCTCGCGCGATCTCCGCGTCGGACTTGTTGTTGCCGTGCAGGCCGATGTGCTCGCCGGGCACGCCCGCGCGCAGCGCGACCGCGAGCTCGCCGCCCGTCGCGGTGTCGACCCGCAGGCCCTCGGCGTGGACCCAGCGGGCCACGGCGACCGACAGGAACGCCTTGCCCGCGTAGTACACGTCGACGCCCGCGCCGACCTCGGCGAACGCCGCCTCGAACGCGCGACGGTACGAGCGGGCGCGCTCGCGCAGGTCGGCCTCGTCGAGCACGTAGGCCGGGGTGCCCTGGGCGACCGCGAGCTCACGCACGTCGACCCCCGCGACCGTGAGCGCGCCGTCGGGCCCGCGGCGCACGCCGCTCGACCACGGCTCGCCCGGCACGTAGGTGCCGGTCGGCGAGAAGGCGGGCGGCGTCGTCGGGCCTGCCGACGCGCTCACATGCGCTCCGGCGCGGACACGCCCAGCAGGCCGAGGCCGTTGGCGAGGACCTGACGCGTCGCGTCGTTGAGCCACAGGCGCGTGCGGTGCACGTCCGTGACCTCCTCGTCGCCCAGCGGCGTCACGCGGCACTCGTGGTACCAGGAGTGGTAGTCGCCCGCGAGCGCCTCGAGGTAGCGCGCGACGCGGTGCGGCTCGCGCAGCTCGGCCGCCTGGCCCACGACGCGGGGGAACTCGGTGAGCGCACCGAGCAGGATCGACTCGGTCTCGTGCGTCAGGAGCGACGGGTCGAACGCCTCGCTCCCGTCCTCACGGAACCGCGAGACACCGTGCGCCTCGGCGTTGCGCGCGACGTTCGCGGTGCGGGCGTGCGCGTACTGCACGTAGAAGACGGGGTTCTCGTTGGTCGCCTTGGACAGCAGGTCGAGGTCCAGGTCGATGCTCGAGTCGGTCGAGGAGCGCGCGAGCGAGTAGCGCGCGGCGTCCACGCCCACGGCGTCGACCAGGTCCTCGAGCGTCACGACCGTCCCGGCGCGCTTGGACATGCGGACCGGCTGGCCGTCCTTGACCAGGTTGACCATCTGTCCGATGAGGATCTGCAGGTTCTTGCCCGGCTCGTCGCCGAACGCCGCGCACACGGCCATCATGCGGCTCACGTACCCGTGGTGGTCCGCGCCGAGCATGATGATGACGTCGTCGAACCCGCGCTCGCGCTTGTCGAGGTAGTACGCGATGTCGCCCGCGATGTACGCGGCCTCGCCGTCCGACTTGATGATGACGCGGTCCTTGTCGTCACCGAAGTCGGTCGTGCGCAGCCACGTCGCGCCGTCGGCCTCGAACACGTGGCCGCCCTCGCGCAGGCGCTGGACCGCGCGCTCGACCGCGCCGGACTCGTGCAGCGAGTCCTCGTGGAAGTAGACGTCGAAGTCGACGCCGAAGTCGTGCAGCGCGGCACGGATCTCGTCGAACATGCGCTCGACGCCGCGCGCACGGAAGACCTCCTGGGCCTCGTCGTCGGGCAGCGTGCGCGGGTCCGGGTCGCCCGCGGCGATCGCGTCGGCGATGACGGCCTCCGCGATGTCCGAGATGTACTGGCCGCCGTAGCCGTCCTCCGGGGCGTCCTGACCCTTGGCGCGCGCGAGCAGCGAGCGCGCGAAGCGGTCGATCTGCGCGCCGTGGTCGTTGAAGTAGTACTCGCGCTCGACCACGGCGCCCGAGGCCTGGAGCACGCGGGCCAGCGAGTCGCCGACCGCGGCCCAGCGCACGCCGCCGATGTGGATGGGGCCCGTGGGGTTGGCCGAGACGAACTCGAGGTTGATGCGCGTGCCTGCCTCCGAGTCGTTGTTCCCGTAGGTCGCGCCCTGGGCGAGGATCGTGCGGGCGAGCTCGCCCGCGGCCGCCGCGTCGAGCGTGATGTTCAGGAAGCCCGGCCCCGCGATGTCCACGGACTTGATGCCCGGGTGCGCGGCGAGGCGCTGCGCGAGGTCCTCGGCCAGGACGCGCGGGGCGACGCCGGCCTTCTTCGCGAGCTGCAGGGCGACGTTCGTGGCCCAGTCGCCGTGCTCGCGCTGGCGGGGTCGCTCGACGTGGACCGACGCGGGGACCGCGTCGGCAGGCAGGGCGAGGGTGCCGTCGGCGACGGCGGAGGCCAGGGCAGCGCTCAGCGCTTCGGAGAGCTCGTTGGGGGTCACCCGACGATTCTAGCGAGGGACGCCAGGGCTTTGCGTCGCCGTCCGCGGCGGGCGGACGGGCGGCCACCGGTGCGTGCTGCGACGTCGCGCCGCGCGTCGCCCGGCGGGTCTGCCCCACCGGCCCGACGGCGTCGCTCGCCTCGCACCGTCGGCCTCCCCGGGCGTCACTCCCCCGGGCGGGCCCTGCGTCCCCACGAGTCCTCGATCATGGACGGCCGGCACCCCGCGACCGCGGCGAGCAGGATCACGACGAGCGTGCCGAACAGGAAGACGAAGGTGCTGGTCCAGGTGCCGCTGCGCCCGTAGAGGATGCCCGCGGTCAGCGGCCCTGCCCCCGCGACGAGATAGCCCACGCCCTGCACGAACCCCGACAGCGCCACGGCCCCTGCCGAGGTACGGCTCCGCAGGTTGATGAGCGCGAGGCCCAGGGGGAACGTCGAGGCCCCGAGCCCCGCGAGGACGACCCACACCCAGGTGGCGGGGCCGGCCTGGGCGCCCATGAGCCCGGCGTAGCCGACCGCGAGCATCGCGACGAAGAGCACGACCAGCAGGTACGGGTTGCGCATCCGGGCCGCAAGCAGCGGCGTGACGATCGACATGGGCATGCCGACGAAGGCGTAGAGCGCGAGCGCGCTCGCCGCGACCGGCTCGGACATGCCCGAGTCGATCAGGACGTGCGGCAACCACGCGAACATCACGTAGGTGTTGAGCGAGTTGAGCCCGAACATGACCGCGATGCCCCATGCGAGCGGGCTGCGCCAGGCGCGACCCTCGTGGCGGTGACGCCCGTCGAGGCCCACGGTGTGCTCGGGCGAGTGCTCGAGCACCGACGCGAGCTCGGCCCGGGCACGCGCCGAGCGCACGATCACGACGGTCCACGGCACGGCCGCGAGCAGCCCCACGAGCGCCCACCCGCCCAGCGCCGGGCGCCAGCCCAGCGACGACGCCATGCCGACCACCAGGAGTGGCGGGATCGCGGTGCTCAGCGAGAGCGTCACGGTGTAGGCCGCGGTCACCGCGCCGATCCGGTCGGGGAAGTACCTCTTGACGAGCGGCGGGAGCAGCACGTTGCCCATGCCCATGCCCGCGAGCGCCACAGCGGTCCACACCAGGAAGCCGGGGGCCGAGGTCGAGACAGACCGCAGGACCTCGCCGACCGCGCTGATCAGGAGCGCCGCGACGAGCGTGGGCTCCAGACCGAACCGGCGGGAGAGGGCAGGCACGAGCGAGCCGAAGACCGCGAACGCGATCACGGGGACCGTGCCGAGCAGCCCCGCGAGCTGGTCGCTCAGGTCGATGTCGACCCGGACGACGTCGAGGATCGGGGAGACCGCGGCGACCGCGATCCGCAGGTTGAACGCGGCCAGGACGATCCCGGCGAGGACGACGAACCGCCCTCTCCACGGCCGGAGGGTGCTGTCGGGGGTCGAGCTCGAGTCCTGGCGATCCACTCAAGGAGGGTACGCACCGGTCGCCCCGGGCATCCGTCCCAAGGGGGCTCCTGGGGTGGTGAGTCCGGTCACCCCGCCCCGACGGGCGGGCAGAACGTGCGGATCCGGGCAGGTGGGAGCACGAACCCGCCGGAGGCTGGTAGTCTCGTGCACCGTGCCGGATGCTCGTCAGAGCGAACGCATGCTGCCCTCGTAGCTCAGTGGATAGAGCGTCTGCCTCCGGAGCAGAAGGTCGTAGGTTCGAGTCCTATCGAGGGCACCGCAGACCAAGCCCCTGGACCCTCGGGTCCGGGGGCTTCGTCGTGCCCGGGAGCCGCCGAGCCCTGGACCCGGGTGGTCCCCGCACCCACGACGATCCAGGGGTGCCGGGCACGACTACCGCGGGACGCAACGCGCAGTCGGATGCCGATAGTCTCGCGCCTGACAGCCCGCAGCGGGTGTGAGGACGGCAGGAGCAAAAGTGAAGGCTGGCGACGAGAAGCTCGGTTCGGTGTTCGACGGAAAAGTCCGGTACAAGATCCCGATCTTTCAGAGGCCGTACGTCTGGAAAGAAGAGGCGAACTGGATCCCGTTGTGGGACGACCTTGCGCAGGCAGTCAGCCTGGTCGAAGCGGAAGGCCTGGGGGGCGAGTACGACGAACAACCTCGCGAGCACTTCCTCGGTGCGCTGGTCACGCAGGCACGCTCACCCGTCCCGCGCAGAGTCCCCACAAGACAAGTCATCGACGGGCAGCAACGACTGACGACGCTGCAGGTCTTCCTCGCTTCCGCCTTCCGCGTCGCCGCCGAACTGGGGGCAACGAGCGCTGCGAGCGCGTTCGAGAGCCTCGTACGCAACAAGGTCGCTGACGATACCGAGTACCCGCAAGACCGGTTCAAGCTCGTCCCCTTGCCGACGGATCGCGCCGCGTTCGAATGGGCCGTGCGCGGGCCCGGCGACGTCAGGACTCCCCCATCGCCCCACCACCTGCTCGTGCAAGCGGCTCAGTGGTTCGACGAGACGGTGCGTGCCTGGGCCCTGGAGGCGGAACTGCCGACAGACCGCCTCGACCTATTGCATTTCGTCGTGACCGAACGCATCAAGGTCGTCAGCGTCTTCCTCGACTCTCGCGATGATCCACAGGTAATCTTCGAGGCGTTGAACTACAAGGGCGTCCCTCTGGATGCGGCTGACCTCGTCAAGAACCTCTTGTTCCAGCGCCTAACACTGCAGGGCGAAGGGCGACTAGAGCAGGACCTCCATGAATCTTCATGGAAGCCACTCGATGCGAGGAACTGGCGCGAGAAAGTCACTACCGGGCGAATTGCTCGCGCGCGAGTCGACACCCTCCTCGCTTACTGGCTAAGTTCCCGGCGAGGCGAGCTCGTTTCTGTGGAACACCTGTATGCCGAATTCAAGGTGTGGCTGACTGGTAGCCCGCAGCCACGTGCCGCTGAAGTGATCACGGATCTCCGCCGCTGGGCGGACACCATGGATGAGTTGCTTGCTCGCCCTATGACCGACTCGGTTCGTCAAGTCATCGATCGGCTCGAAGCGACCAACACGACGACTCCATGGCCAATCGTGCTCTCTCTTTTCGCCACGGAGGGAGTACCCGACGAACAAGCGGTGTTGGGCACGGAAGCGCTCGATTCATTTCTGATGCGACGTGCGATCTGCCGCCTCACACCCAAGGACTACAACCGGCTGTTCGGAGCAGTTCTCCGCGCGCTCAAGACTGCGGACCCTCGCAGGGCCGGCCAAGTCGTCGTCGACGAGCTGGCTCATCAGACTGCCGACTCGCGCTCATGGCCGACCGATGGCGAGTTCGTCGAAGCACTCATGAAGGACGATCTGTACAACAAGGTCTCTCGCGCTCGGCTCCGCGCGCTCCTCACAGGAATCGATACAGCATTGGCCACGTCACGGGCCGAGCCCGGGGCACCCCAGAAGGCCAAGTCTAATCTGACAATCGAACACGTCCTACCTCAGGCATGGCGCACACACTGGCCGCTTCCCACCGAGATCGATATGGATCCAGAGGTCGCTGCAGCCAAGCGCGACATCCACGTCAACCAATTGGGAAACCTCACTCTCGCGACAGGACCGCTCAACTCAGAAATGCGACATAGCGCCTGGCTCCTCAAACGTCGAGCTCTTCAGTCCCACTCGCTCGTGCGCCTGACGACGGCTTCCATTCTCAGCTTGCCTGCGGGGATCAACAGCTTTACGCCCGAGGAGTGGTCCTCGCAGTGGGATGAGACACGCATCGCGCTGCGCGGCCTGTGGCTGGCGCGAGTGGCCTTGATCAGATGGCCCCGGCCCATGCCCGCTGAGGACCCGCGACTCACCTAGCACGGCGTGAGCAGAAGGTCGTAGGTTCGAGTCCTATCGAGGGCACCGCAGACCAAGCCCCTGGACCCTCGGGTCCGGGGGCTTCGTCGTGCCCGGGAGCCGCCGAGCCCTGGACCCGGGTGGTCCCCGCGCCCTCTGCACCGGTGTAGCGTCCGCACTACTGGGCCACCGTGGTCTCGTTGACGGGACAAGCGTGACAACAGCATCGAACGACTCCATCCTGGGCCTCCTCGGAGCGTCACGGAAGCCCGACGAGCGCCGGCTCCCCCTCCACCCGGACCACCTCGAACGGATCGCGCCCGAGCTGCGGGCCCGGATCGTCGTCGAGCGCGGCTACGGCGAGCGCTTCGGGGTGAGCGACGAGCAGATCGCGCCCTGGGTGCGAGCGCTGGGCACGCGCGCCGAGGTCATCGAGGCCGCCGACGTGGTCCTGCTGCCCAAGCCGCAGCACGAGGACCTGCGCGACCTGCGCCCCGGGCAGACGCTGTGGGGCTGGCCGCACTGCGTCCAAGACCGCGAGCTGACGCAGCTCGCGATCGACAAGAGGCTCACGCTCGTCGCGTTCGAGGCCATGCACCACTGGGCGGCCGACGGCGGGTTCGGCCTGCACGTCTTCCACAAGAACAACGAGATGGCCGGCTACTGCTCGGTGCTGCACGCGCTCGAGCTGTGCGGCTCGACGGGCGACTACGGCCGACGCCTGACCGCGGTCGTGATCGGGTTCGGCGCCACGGCGCGCGGGGCCGTGACGGCCCTCAACGCGCACGGCATCCACGACGTCCGCGTGCTGACCAACCGCCGGGTCGCAGCGGTCGCGGCGCCCATCCACTCGGCGCAGATCGTCCAGTTCGACCACGACGACGAGCCGTACCTCAGCGAGGTCATCACCGACGAGGGCCGTCTCCCGCTCGCGCCGTTCCTCGCGGAGAGCGACATCGTCGTCAACTGCACGCTCCAGGACCCCAACGCGCCCCTGCTGTACCTGCGCACCTCGGACCTGGGCGCCTTCCGGCCCGGCAGCCTGATCGTCGACGTCTCGTGCGACGACGGCATGGCGTTCGACTGGGCCCGCTCCACGACCTTCGCCGAGCCCCTGGTCACGGTCGGCGAGAGCATCAACTACTACGCCGTGGACCACAGCCCGTCCTACCTGTGGAACTCGGCGACCTGGGAGATCAGCTCGGCCGTGCTGCCGTTCCTCCCGGCCGTCATGGCAGGCCCCGCGGGCTGGGACGAGAACGAGACGGTCCGCCGCGCGATCGAGATCCGCGACGGGGTCGTGCTCAACCCCGCGGTGCTCGAGTTCCAGCACCGCGAAGCCGCGCACCCGCACCTGCCGGTCACGGACCCCGCGTGAGCGAGCGCGTACGGTATGTCCCATGACCGACGGTGGTAACGGAGACTTCGAGTTCGAGCGTCGCTTCCTCCTGAAGGACGTCCCGGTCGACCTGCTCGACGCACCGGCCCTGATCGTGCAGAGCTACTTCCTGGCGCAGGACGGCTTCGCGATCCGCCTGCGGGTCCAGGCGAGCGCGACCGACGCGACGCTCGCCGCGAGCACGTCTCCTCTGCACGTCCTGGAAGAGCACACGTTCGACTTCTGCGCCCTCACGGTCAAGGGCCCCACGAACGGCGGCACGCGGTACGAGGCCGAGCGCGAGATCGACGTCAACGTGGGGATCGAGATGATCCGGCGCGGTGGCGGTCGCATCGTCAAGACGCGCTACTCCGCGTGGTTGGGCGCGGACGGCTGGGTCATCGACGTGTTCGGGGGCGCCAACCACCCCCTGGTCATCGCGGAGTGCGAGCGCTCGGGGCCGGTCGTCGACCTGCAGATCCCGTCGTTCTGCCTCACCGAGATCACCGACGACCGCCGGTTCTCCAACGACTACCTCTCGCACACCCCGTACTCGGGGTGGGCAGCCTCGTTCGCGGCCGAGCTCGCGGTGTCCGGGCCGCGCTTCCGCCAGGACTTCGGGCACAACGCGCGCCTGCCCGGGGAGTAGCCGGGCGGCGTCGACCGGGCCGCGCGCGGCTCGTGCACGGCCCGGGCCTGCTCAGGACAGGTCGTCCTCGACCGGTCCGCGCTGCCCGACGGGCGTGGTCCCCAGGCCACGCGCGTAGTAGACCCACGGGAACCACGTCCCGATCCGCTCCCACCCCTCGGCCTCGAGCCCGAACCTGCTCGCCCCCAAGACGTAGACGCGCTTGTGCTCCCACTGCTGGGTGGTCCGCTCGATCGTGTGGAACGCCGCGCCGAACCCGATCGAGCGCCACCCGTGACGCCCGTAGACCTCGAGCGCGGCCATCTCGGTCAGGGCCGTGACAGGGGCGAGGGTCCGGGTGTCGCCCGGGACGGCGCCCGCGATCAGGTCGTCCACGAGGCCCGGAGCCCCGTCGCCGGGCCCGGCGGGTCGCCCGAACCGCTGCTGGGCCGCCTGCCGTGTGATGCCGAGGGCCGTCCCCACGGCCTCCCAGCTGTGCCCTGCGGAGCGGGCCGACGACACGGCCGTCGCGAGCAGCTCCTCGGTCGCGAGGTGGGCGCGCGCCGTGAGGGCCACGAGCTCGAGGTGCGCGGCGGGCTGGGTCGCGATGCGGTCGCCGATCCCGGGGTCGGCGGCTGCCACGGCCTCGGCGAGCAGGTCGTCGAGCGACCGCGGGTCGCGGGGTTCGAGGCTGCCCCAGGCGGGTGCGCCGCTCACGGCTCGCGACCCTCGTCGATGCCCGACGCCGGAGCACCGGTCACTTCTTCTGCCCGCCACTGGTTCGCCATGTGTCAACCCTGGCTTGACACGATGCCCTTGTCAAGAGGTGGTTGACACCAAGGTGCGGCGGGCGCCCGGCGGGGAACACGCCGTCGGGCCGTCCCCCGCGCCTCACTGCCGACCCGGGCGGAGAATGCAGGGCATGGACGAGGCCGTCGTACTCCTGGTCATCACCGGCGCCCTGGCCGTCACGGCCGTGGCGCGGCACTGGGACCTGCCAGCTCCCCTCCTGCTCGTCGTGGTCGGGCTCGGCGTCTCGCTCATACCCGCGGTCCCGCACGTCGAGCTGGCCCCCGAGGTGCTGCTCGGCGTCATCCTGCCGCCGCTGCTCTTCTCTGCGGCCACCGGGAGCTCCTACCAGGACTTCCGCACGTCGCTCAACGCGATCGTGCGCCTGGGCGTCGGGCTCGTGGTCGTCACGGCGCTCGCCGTGGCCTGGGTCGCGACGATCCTGCTCCCCGACCTCCCGTTCGCCGCGGCGCTCGTCCTGGGCGCCGTGGTCGCCCCGCCCGACGCGGTCTCGGCAGCCGCGGTCGGGCGCCGCCTCGGCCTGCCCCGCCGCGTCATGACGCTCCTGGGCGGAGAGAGCCTCATCAACGACGCGACCTCGCTCACGCTCTACAAGGTCGCGCTCGCCGGGGTCGCCACGGGCGCCTGGGTCTGGACCGAGGGGATCGGGGTCTTCGCGCTCGCGGTCGTGGTCGGCGTCGGGATCGGGCTCGTCATGGGCATCGGCATGCACGCTGCCCGGCTACGGCTCGCCGACCCGCTCCTGACGAGCGTCGCGGGGATCATCCTCCCCTTCGCGGCCTACTGGATCGCCGAGGAGCTCAGCGGGTCGGGCGTGCTCGCGGTCGTGGCTGCGGGCCTCTACCTGGGGCACACCGCGCCGACGGCCGGCTACGAG
Source organism: Oerskovia enterophila (assembly GCF_001692445.1). Taxonomy (GTDB): domain Bacteria; phylum Actinomycetota; class Actinomycetes; order Actinomycetales; family Cellulomonadaceae; genus Oerskovia; species Oerskovia enterophila. The sequence continues at coordinate 42,822 of NZ_MAQA01000015.1, forward strand.
ACACGGCTCGTCGAGGAACCCCTGTGGGACAGCCTCGACCTGCTGCTCGAGGCCATCACGTTCGCGCTCATCGGGCTCCAGCTCAAGTTCGTGGTCCAGACCGTCGTGACGTCCGACGAAGGGCTCCGCACGGCCGTCTGGGTGTCCCTCGCAGCCCTCGCGGTCACCATGGCGATCCGTCCCGTGTACGTGTTCGCCACGTCCTGGCTCGACCGCGTGCACCTGCCGGGGTCCAAACGCTCCCGGGCCGACGAGCTCGGTTGGCGCGAGTCGCTCGTGGTCTCGTCGGCCGGGATGCGCGGCGTCGTGACGCTCGCGGCGGCGGCCGCCATCCCCGCGACGCTCGGCGGCGCCGAGTTCCCCGGCCGCGCCACGATCCAGCTCGCGGCCTTCACGGTCGCGATCGGCACGCTCCTGCTGCAGGGCGCGACGCTGCCCTGGGTCATCCGACGTCTCGGGGTCGGCGGGGAGGACGAGGCCGCGAGCGACGCGGCCGAGGAGGCACGCGTCCGCCGTCTCATGGCCGAGGCGCAGGCCGAGACCATCTCGCGCGCCACGAAGGAGTGGGCTCCCCTGATCGGCGAGGAGAAGGCCGAGGCGACGCGCGCGGCCATGTCGGCCGCGATCGTGGGGCGCGCCCAGGCCGCGGCCCGACTGCTCTCACCCGAGTCCGAGGCCGAGGAACCGGCCGAGCAGGCCCCGTCCCGGGCGCGCCCCACGGGCGGCAGGGCCTATCCGATGGCCCGCCTCGGGGACCGGTCGGACGACCTGCGCCGGCTCCGCGCGCTGCGCGCCGACATGAACCGGGCTCAACGCCAGGTGCTCGTCGACGAGCGCGACGCGGGTCGCCTCAACGAGACAGTGATGCGCAGGATCCTGCGCGAGCTGGACATCGAGGCCGAGGCGCTGGCCGAGTCGTGGGTCAACCGCATCTGACGGCTCCCTCGCGCGGGCCGGCGTGGTCGGCACGGTCGGCGCGGGCCGGCGTGGTCGGCACGGTCGGCGCGGGCCGACGCGAGCACGGTCGGCGCAGGCACAGCCGGGCAAGACCGCTGGAACGAGACCGCTCAGGTGAGGCCGCCGAGCGCGATGACGCCCTCGGTGAACTCGAAGTGCCACGGCTCGTACGCCCCGCCGCCGCCGCGCTTGGCCCACGACGGGTTGGCCCAGCCGTACAGCTCGCCGTTCTTGTTGATCCAGGAGTAGACCTCCCGGTTGCCCGTCTCGGTCGAGCACAGGTCGATCGCGAGGCCCCAGCCGTGGAACGACGTGCCCGGCTTGGCCGCGAAGCCGCCCCGCGTGCCCTTGAGAGAGACCTGGGAGGCCAGGGTCCGGTAGCTCGACACGAGGCAGATGTCCCGGCCGAACGTCGCGCGGAACGACTCGTTCATCGCGGACAGCGCGACCGCGGCGTCCGGACGCAGCGACTCGCCCGCCTGCCACAGGTCGCACAGCTCGTGCCCCGTGAGCTTGCCGTTGCTGCTCGTGACCTCGATGCTCGGGTCGCAGTTCGGGAGCGGTGCACGCTCGACCGAACGGCTCGCGGCCTGGGCCCGGCCCTCGATCTTGGGCGCCGACGCCACGTACTCGGACGTGGGCTCGGCCGCGACGGGCGCGCTCACCAGGTCCAGCGCCGTGGGCCCGACGGGCTTGCCGTCCGGGGCGTAGGGAGAGACAGGACCGTCCTGCGCGCCCGCGGAGAGCGGCATGGCGATGGTCGCGACCGCCAGGGTCCCGAGGACGGCCATGCGGGGTGCCCAGCGCTGGTGGGAGGGGATCTCGGCCCGACGACGGCCCTTGTGCCCGGTCTCCGCCTCGCGTCGGGCGCGGCGTGAGTCGGAGGTCGAGGACGACGACTCCACCAAGCCTCCACTCCGAGCGGCCGCCGGGCCGCCCGCAGGCAGCCCCTGGACGACCAGGACCGACGAGCGCGTGGACCGCGCCCAGCCTCGCAGACCGGACGACCCTCCCGTTGCAGGAGGAACCGTGCGAACGAAGCAACGAAACAATAACGGTGGGTGACGAGGAAACCAAGTCCCCAGTTCAGGGCCCCGCGCAGCGCCGCCTCAGTGCACTCGGCGCTGCATCGCGTCCCGCACCTCGCCCACGAGCTCCTCGAGGATGTCCTCGAGGAAGACGACTCCCACGGCGCCCTGCGCACCCACGGGCGCCCCGTCGTCGGGCACCGCGCCCGAGGTACCCGGGACCGCGTCCACGCGGGCCAGGTGAGCCCCCGACTGCTGCATGGCGCGCAGCGCGTCCTCGATCTCGTCCCCCGGCTCGGCCGTCGCGAGCGCGCGCACGCGCCAGGACGGGACCGGCCGGAACCGGTCCTGGCCGCTCGCGTAGAGCACGTCCTTGAGGTGCAGGTACCCGACCAGCTCGCCCCGCGCGTCGGCCACCGGGAAACGGCTGAAGCCGGTCTTCGCGACCAGGCGCTCGATCTCGTCGGGCGTGCACCCCTCGACCACGGTCACGAGCCGGTCGACCGGGACCATGACCTCGGCGGCCGTGCGCTCCGAGAACTCGATGGCCCCCGAGAGCAGCCCCTGCTCGTCGCGCAGCAGGCCCTCGGCCTGCGAGTGCTCGACGATCGACTGGACCTCCTCGGCCGTGAACACCGACGCGACCTCGTCCTTGGGCTCGACGCCCGCCCAGCGGACCACGTGGTTCGCGAGCCAGTTGAGCGCGACGATGATCGGCCTGAGGATGCGCCCCAGGACCACGAGCGGCGGGCCGAACCACATGACGGCCTTCTCCGGTCCCGCGACCGCGAGGTTCTTGGGGACCATCTCGCCCAGCACCACGTGCAGGTAGACGACGATCGCGAGCGCGACCACGAACGCGATCGGGTGGACGAACGCCTGGCTCACGCCGAGCGCGTGCAACGGCACCTCGAGCAGGTGCGCGACCGCGGGCTCCGCGACCACGCCCAGGCCCACCGAGCAGACCGTGACGCCCAGCTGGGCGCACGCGAGCATGAGCGAGACGTGCTCCATGGCCCACAGGACCGTCTGCGCGCGCCGGTTGCCCTGCGCCGCGAGCGGCTCGATCGAGCTGCGACGGGCCGAGAGGATGGCGAACTCCGCGCCGACGAAGAACGCGTTGGCCGCCAGGAGGACGATGCCGAGGATCAGTGCGGGAGTCGTGCTCATCGTGCACCTCCGGCAGGCTCGGAGCCCTGGTCGCCCGAGCGCGGGCGCGCACCCGGCGGGCGCTCGGGGGCGGGCCAGCGCGTCGTGCCCGGCCTCTCGCCCTCGATGCCCTGGTCGGGGACGATGTCCGGGCGGTCGCCGTCGGGCGACTCGAGCCGGACCCGCAGGCGCTCGACACGACGCCCCTCCATGGCCTCGACCCGCAGCACCACGTCACCCGCACGGACCTCGTCGCCCGCGACGGGCACCCGGCCGAGGTCTGCCATGACGAGCCCGCCGAGCGTCTCGTACGCACCGTCCTCGGGGACCTCGAGGCCCGTCGACTCGACGAGCTCGTCGGGCCGCAGGACGCCCGGCACGATCCACGAGCCGTCCGCGCTGCGGGCCACCCCGGCCCGCCGCGGGTCGTGCTCGTCCGCGACGTCGCCGACGAGCTCCTCGACGACGTCCTCGAGCGTCACGACGCCCGAGGTGCCGCCGTACTCGTCGACGACCACGGCCATCTGCAGGCCGAAGCCGCGCAGCTCGACCAGCAGCGGCCCCAGCGCGACGGTCTCCGGGACGCGCGGGGCGTCGACCATGAGCGCGGCCGCGGGGACCTCGGAGCGCCGCTCGTGCGGCACACCGATCGCGCGACGCAGGTGCACCAGCCCGACGACGTCGTCCCTGTCCTCGCCGATCACCGGGAAGCGCGAGTGCCCCGAGGTCCGGGCCAGGGCCACGACGTCCTCGGCCGTGTCCTCGCGACGCAGCACCACCATGCGCATGCGGTCCGTCATGACGTCCACCGCGCTGAGCTCGTCGAGCTCGATCGAGTTGGTCAGGAGCGTGGCGACCGAGGTGTTCAGGGTGCCCTCCTGGGCGGAACGCTTGACGAGCGCCGCGAGCTCGGAGGCCGAGCGTGCGCCCGAGAGCTCCTCGCGCGGCTCGACGCCCATGCGCCGCAGGATCGCGTTGGCCGACCCGTTGAGCACCGAGATCACGGGCCGGAAGAGCTTGGTGAACTGGCGCTGGATCGGCACGACCTGCCGCGCGGTCTGGTACGGGAGCGAGAGCGCGAAGTTCTTGGGGATGAGCTCGCCGAACAGCATCGAGAACAGGTTGACGACGACCAGCGCGAGGACCACGGCGAGGACCGTGGCCGCACCGGCGCCGAGCGCCGTGCTCCCCAGCGCGTCGCCGATCAGGTTCGCCAGCGCGGGCTGGGCCGTGTAGCCGAGCAGGATCGTGGTGATGGTGATGCCCACCTGTGCCGAGGACAGCTCGGTCGACAGGTGCTTGAGGCCTGCCCGGACGCTGCGGTCACGACGGCCGCTGCGCTGCTCGGCGGCCGTGGCCCCCTCGCCGTCGCGCTCCCCGTCACGGTCGCCCGTCCTGGACAGCACGGCGGGGTCCAGGGTGACGAGGGCGAACTCGCTCGCCACGAAGACGGCGGTCCCTGCGGTCAGGAGCACCCCCAGCGCGACCATCAACCAGTCGCCTACCACGGGGTGCTCCACGGATATCGGGGTTTGCTCTTCATCGTGGCAACGATGTTATCCGCCGTCGGGCCGCCGTCCATCCGGAAACTCCACCCGGCGCCGGCCGTCGCGAGGCGGACGGGCGCCCGACATCCCCCGGTTTCGCCCCGACCTCCGACCATCGCAGGCCGGTTTGTGCCACGCTGGTGCCATGACAGCCAGCGCATTCCCCACCGGCAGCGGCGCGACGAGCGGGGCCGGACCTGCGGGTACGCCCGCGCAGCAGGCCGCGAACATCCTCGTCGTCGAGGACGAGCCGGCGATCGCCACCGCGATCGCCCAGCGGCTGAGCGCCGAGGGATGGCGCGTCGAGGTGGCGCGCGACGGGCTCTCGGGGGTCGAGGCCGCGACCCGGCTGCGCCCCGACGTGATCGTGCTCGACGTCATGCTCCCCGGCATCGACGGGCTCGAGGTCACGCGCCGCATCCAGGCCGAGCAGCCCGTGCCGATCCTCATGCTCACGGCGCGCGACGACGAGACCGACATGCTGATCGGGCTCGGCGTGGGGGCCGACGACTACATGACCAAGCCCTTCTCGATGCGCGAGCTGGTCGCGCGGGTCAAGGCGCTCCTGCGGCGCGTGGACCGCGCGGCCCAGGCTGCGACGTCGACCCCCACGGACCCGCCCATGGTCGTGGGCGACGTCGTGATCGACCGCGCCCAGCGACGCGTGCACCGCGCCGGCGAGGAGGTCCACCTGACCCCCACCGAGTTCGAGCTGCTCGTCATGCTCGCCAGCTCCCCCAAGACCGTCCTGACGCGCGAGCGCCTCCTCGCCGAGGTCTGGGACTGGGCCGACGCGAGCGGGACCCGCACGGTCGACTCCCACATCAAGGCGCTGCGCCGCAAGCTCGGCCCGGACCTGATCCGCACCGTCCACGGCGTCGGCTACGCGTTCGAGCCCCCGGTCGCGTGACCTCCGGACCCCGGACGCTGCGCCCCCACCTCCCGGACGTCCGGCCCCTCGACTCCTTCCGGTCGCTCAAGATCAAGCTCGGCGTGCTGGTCTTCGCGACCGTCACGCTCGCCGTCCTCATCACGTGGCTCGGCCAGCAGAACAAGCTCGGGCCGACGCGGACCTTCCCCCTCGCGATCGTGCTCTCGCTCCTGCTCACCCAGATCCTGGCGCGCGGCATGACCTCGCCCCTGCGGGAGATGACGGCCGCCGCGCGCTCGATGGCCGACGGCGACTACACGCGCCGCGTGCGGGCCACGAGCCGAGACGAGGTGGGCCAGCTCGCGGTCGCGTTCAACATCATGGCCGAGGACCTCGCCTCGTCCGACCAGATGCGGCGCGAGCTCATCGCCAACGTGTCGCACGAGCTGCGCACCCCCATCGCGGCGCTGCAGGCCCAGCTCGAGAACGTGGTCGACGGTGTGAGCGAGGCGAACCCCGCGACCATGGAGATGGCCCTCGCGCAGACCGAGCGCCTGACCCGCCTCGTGACGTACCTGCTCGACCTGTCGCGGATCGAGGCCGGCGCCGCGGCGCTCAACATCCAGGACGTCCCGCTCGGCGACTTCCTCGAGGAGAACGCCGACGCGGTCTCCATGGTCGAGGCCGGCAAGCACCTCCAGTACGTGATCGACGTGACGCCCGAGGACCTGACGCTCCCGGCCGACCCGGAGCGCCTGCGCCAGATCATCACCAACCTCCTCCAGAACGCGATCCGGCACTCCCCGCAGAACGGCGAGATCCGGCTCGAGGCCTACCCCGTGGACGACGAGGTCGTCATCGAGGTCATCGACCAGGGGCCGGGCATCGCGAAGAAGGACCGTGAGCGGATCTTCGAGCGCTTCGCGCGCGGCAACGCACCCTCGCACGGGCACTCCTCGACGGGCGGCACCGGGATCGGCCTCGCCATCGTCCGCTGGGCCGTCGACCTGCACGGCGGGCGGATCGAGGTCGCCGACTCGCTGCAGGGGGCGACCATGCGCCTGACGTTCCCCGCCCAGCCCCACCCGCACACCACGGGCCTGCCGGACGACCTGCCGGAGATCCTGGGCACCGCCCTGGGCGAGCCCTGGGACCCCAGGCGCGACACCGGGGAAGACGGACGACCCGACGCCAGCGCGTGAGACCTTCGTCACACTTGCGGCCGCGCATACCCGGGGATGGCCTAACCGACCTCGTCTTTGGCCGGTGAACAGGTCGTCGTTGCCCCCCGTTTGCCTCAGGTAGACATCCGGTGAAGAACGACCGCACACCTTGCGCCGACTGGCGTCCCGGGGCGCCCCGCACCGCTACCGAGGGCCTACGCTTGACGGGTCCGGTTCCGGACTAGGTACCCGATATCCAGTGACGATCAGTGGTGAAAGTGGGCGATCCTCGCGTGTCCCCGAAGGCTGAGTCAGAGTCGATCAGCGCAGCTAGTTCTGTGTTCGGCGCCAACGAATGGCTTGTCGACGAGCTGTACGAGCAATACCTCCAGGACAAGAACGCGGTCGACCCCGCGTGGTGGGACTTCTTCGCGGACTACCGTCCCGGGGAGAAGTCTGCCGAGGCGAACGGGAGCCCCGCTCCCGTGAACGGTGCGTCCGCCCCCGCCGCCGGCCCTGCCCCCGCGGTCCAGATCCCCGCGAAGGCCCCGGCAGAGCCGCCGGTCGCCGCAGCGCTCCCCACCCCCGCGACCGACGGCTCGGCCGCCGGCGAGTCGGCGCAGCGACGCAGGTCGCCCGTCGTCCCCGCGGACCCGACCGTCAACGCGGCGATCGCCGCGATCAAGGCCACCCGACCGGTCGCGACGGCACAGCCCGCGACCGCGCCGTACGCAGCGGTCGCGACCGCGCCGTCCCGCTCGGACTCGCCGGAGACCGGCGACGACGTGCAGAAGCTCCGCGGCCCGGCCGCGCGCGTCGTGGTCAACATGGAGGCCAGCCTCGAGGTGCCCACGGCGACCTCGGTGCGCGCCGTCCCGGCCAAGCTCATGGTCGACAACCGCATCGTCATCAACAACCACCTCGCCCGTGGGCGCGGCGGCAAGATCTCGTTCACGCACCTCATCGGGTTCGCGCTCGTCGAGGCGCTCACCGAGATGCCCGCGATGAACGCGAGCTACACCCAGATCGACGGCAAGCCGGCGGTCAAGAACCCCGCGCACGTCAACTTCGGTCTCGCGATCGACCTCGCCAAGCCCGACGGCACCCGCCAGCTCCTCGTGCCGAGCGTCAAGAGCGCCGAGCAGATGGACTTCGCGCAGTTCTGGGCCGCCTACGAGGACCTCGTGCGCCGGGCCCGTGGCAACAAGCTCACGGTCGACGACTTCGCGGGCACCACGATCTCGCTGACCAACCCGGGCGGGATCGGGACCGTGCACTCGGTCCCCCGCCTCATGCAGGGACAGGGCACCATCATCGGTGTCGGCGCCATGGACTACCCCGCGGAGTTCGCGGGCGCCTCGGTCGAGCAGCTCGCCCGTCTCGGCGTCTCGAAGGTCCTGACGATCACCTCGACCTACGACCACCGCATCATCCAGGGTGCGCAGTCCGGCGAGTTCCTGCGCATCCTCGGGACCAAGCTGATCGGTGAGGACGGCTTCTACGACCGCGTCTTCGCCGCCCTGCGGATCCCCTACGAGCCGGTCCGCTGGACCCGCGACAACACGACGGACGCCGAGATCGAGGCGGCCAAGCCCGCCAAGATCGCCGAGCTCATCCACTCGTTCCGCTCGCGCGGCCACCTCATGGCCGACACGGACCCGCTCGCCTACCGTCAGCGCAAGCACCCCGACCTGGACGTGCAGACGCACGACCTCACGCTGTGGGACCTGGACCGCACCTTCCCGACCGGCGGTTTCGGCGGCAAGACGAAGTCCACGCTGCGCGACATCCTCGGCCTGCTGCGCGACTCGTACTGCCGCTCGATCGGCATCGAGTACATGCACCTGGCCGACCGCGCCCAGCGTCGCTGGCTCCAGGAGCGCCTCGAGTCGGGCTACGCCCGCACGCCGCGCGAGGACCAGCTGCGCATCCTGCGCCGCCTGAACTCGGCCGAGGCGTTCGAGACGTTCCTCCAGACCAAGTTCGTCGGGCAGAAGCGCTTCTCGCTCGAGGGCGGCGAGTCCGTCATCCCGCTGCTCGACGCCGTCCTCTCCAAGGCGGCCGACGGGGGCCTCGACGAGGTCTGCATCGGCATGGCCCACCGTGGTCGCCTCAACGTCCTGGCGAACATCGCCGGCAAGAGCTACGCGCAGATCTTCGCGGAGTTCGAGGGCAACCAGGACCCCAAGAGCGTCCAGGGATCGGGCGACGTCAAGTACCACCTCGGCACCGAGGGAACGTTCTCCGCCGAGTCGGGTGCGCAGACGCGCGTCTACCTCGCGGCGAACCCTTCGCACCTCGAGGCCGTGGACCCCGTGCTCGAGGGCATCGTGCGAGCCAAGCAGGACCGCATCGACCTGGGCGGCGACGGCTTCTCGGTGCTGCCGATCCTCATCCACGGCGACGCGGCCTTCGCGGGCCAGGGCGTGGTCCCCGAGGTCCTGAACCTCGCCCAGCTGCGCGGCTACCGCACCGGCGGCACCATCCACGTGATCATCAACAACCAGGTCGGCTTCACCACGGGCCCGTCCTCGTCGCGCTCCACGCTGTACTCGACGGACGTCGCCAAGGGCTACCAGGTCCCGATCTTCCACGTGAACGGTGACGACCCCGAGGCGTGCGTGCGCGTCGCCGAGCTCGCCTTCGCGTTCCGCGAGCAGTTCGACCGCGACGTGATCATCGACATGATCTGCTACCGCCGCCGTGGTCACAACGAGGGCGACGACCCCTCGATGACCCAGCCGCTCATGTACAACCTCATCGAGGCCAAGCGCTCGGTCCGCAAGCTCTACACCGAGAACCTCGTCGCCCGCGGAGACATCACGCTCGAGGAGGCCGAGCACGTCCTGCAGGACTACCAGGCCCAGCTCGAGCGCGTGTTCACCGAGACCAAGGAGGGCGGCTTCACCCCGTCGCCGTCCTCGGAGCCCGTCGCGGGCCTCGAGCGTCCCGAGTCCCAGCGCGAGGACGCCGGCACGATGGTCGGTTGGAAGACCGCGATCGACCAGTCGGTCATCGAGCGGGTCGGCCAGGTGCACGTGGCACCGCCCGAGGGCTTCACGGTCCACCCCAAGCTCGCGCAGCTGCTCGAGAAGCGTCACCAGATGTCCGCGAACGGCGGCATCGACTGGGGCTACGGCGAGCTGCTCGCGTTCGGCTCGCTCCTGGTCGAGGGCACCCCGGTGCGCCTGGCCGGGCAGGACTCGCGACGCGGCACGTTCGTGCAGCGTCACGCGGTGCTGCACGACCGCGAGACCGGCGCCGAGTGGACCCCGCTGCTGTACCTGTCGGCGGACCAGGCGAAGTTCTGGGTCTACGACTCCTCGCTGAGCGAGTACGCGGCCCTGGGCTTCGAGTACGGGTACTCGGTCGAGCGCCCCGACGCCCTGGTCCTGTGGGAGGCGCAGTTCGGCGACTTCGTCAACGGCGCCCAGACCGTCATCGACGAGTTCATCTCCTCGGCCGAGCAGAAGTGGGGCCAGAACTCCTCGGTCGTCATGCTCCTGCCGCACGGCTACGAGGGACAGGGACCCGACCACTCGTCGGCCCGTATCGAGCGCTTCCTCCAGCTGTGCGCCGAGAACAACCTCACGGTCGCCCAGCCGTCGACGCCGGCGTCGTACTTCCACCTGCTGCGGCAGCAGGCGTACGCCCGCCCGCGCCGCCCGCTCGTGGTCTTCACGCCCAAGCAGCTGCTGCGCCTCAAGGCCGCTGCCTCGGCGGTCGAGGACTTCACGACGGGCACGTTCGAGCCCGTGATCGGGGACGCCTCGGTGGACCCGGCGAACGTGGACCGGGTCCTGCTCTGCACGGGTCGGGTCTACTACGACCTGCTCGCCGAGCGGACCAAGCGCGGCGACGACAAGACCGCGATCGTGCGCCTCGAGCAGCTCTACCCGCTCGACGTGGACGGCATCCGCACGGAGCTCTCCAAGTACGCGGGAGCCGACGTCGTGTGGGTCCAGGACGAGCCGGAGAACCAGGGTGCGTGGTCGTTCATCCACGTGAACCTGCCCGAGGACATGCCGCGCGTGCGCGTCGTCTCGCGTCCCGCCTCGGCCTCGACCGCTGCGGGTACCGCCAAGAAGCACCAGGCCCAGCAGGCCGTCCTCCTCGAGCAGGCCTTCGCCCGCTGACCGGACGCTCTCGCTGAGCGCTGCACGACGAAGGCCGCCTCCCGTCCGGGGAGGCGGCCTTCGTCGTGGTGTGCGCCGGACCTACCAGCGTGCGTGGATCGACTCGCGCAGGTACCGGTCGTAGATCTCGCGGATACCGGACGTGAAGAGCGGGCCGAGCACCTCGGCCGACCCGGCTTCCGCGTTGGCCCGCGCCTGCACGACGTTGCGCGCGCCGGGGATCACGGTCGAGACCCCGGGCTGCTGCCAGATCCAGGCGATCGCGGCCTGCGCGGGGCTGACGTCCGGTCCGAGCACGTCGTGCACGAGCGCGGTGAACTCCCCCGCGGCCGTGATCCCGGTCTCGAAGTCGACCCCGGAGAACGTCTCGCCGACGTCGAACGCCGAGCCGTCCCGGTTGAAGCTCCGGTGGTCGTTCTCCGCGAACGTCGTCTCGCGCGTGTACTTCCCGGTCAGCAGACCCGACGCGAGCGGGACGCGGGCGATGATGCCGACGCCTGCCTCGGAGGCTGCGGGGAGCACCTCGTCGAGCGGCTTGAGCCGGAACGGGTTGAGGATGATCTGCACCGTCGCGGTCCCGGGTCGGGCGATGGCCGCGAGCGCCTCGTCGACCGTCTCGACGCTCACGCCGTAGGCCGCGATCGCCCCCTCGGCCACGAGCGTGTCGAGCGCGTCGTAGACCTGGTCGTCGTCGACGACCGACGAGGGCGGGCAGTGGAGCTGGACGAGGTCGAGCCGGTCGGTCCGCAGGTTGCGGCGCGAACGGTCGATCCACTCGCGGAAGTTCGCGAGCGTGTAGCTCTCGGGTACCTGCGGTGCCCGCCGGCCCATCTTGGTCGCGACCGTGATCCCTGCGCCGGGGTTGTCGGCGAGGTAGGAGCCGATGATCTCCTCGCTGCGGCCGTCTCCGTAGACGTCGGCGGTGTCGAAGAACGTCACGCCCGACTCGGCCGAGGCGTCGAGGACGGCGCGGGCGTCGTCCTCGCTGACCTCTCCCCAGTCGGCCCCGAGCTGCCAGGTGCCGAGCCCGACGACCGAGACCAGCCTTCCTGTGCGTCCGAGCACTCCTCGTTCCATGTGTTCCTCCTCGTCCTGCGGTGGTGCTCCCGTCGCCCGGGGGCCGGGGACGGTGCGTCGCTCGGCCTGCTGCCCGCGGTGGGCGGCACGACCGGGTTCTACTGTCGCTGCTCGCGCGGTGTTCCGCACCCAGTAACGTATGTGATCGTGAACATCAAACCACCGTCCGGCGCCCAGATCCGCATCGAGCACGGGGACCACCGCGTCACCGTCACGGAGGTCGGCGCAACGATCCGCGAGTACTCGGTCGAGGGGCGCGACGTCTTCACCCCCTTCGCCGAGACCGAGCTCGCTCCCGCGTCCCACGGAGCGGTGCTGCTCCCCTGGCCCAACCGGCTGCGCGACGGGCAGTACACGTTCGACGGCGTCGAGCTCCAGCTCCCCCTCACCGAGGTCCCTCGCCGCACCGCGATCCACGGCCTGGTGTGCTGGGAGCGCTGGGACGTCGTCGAGCAGTCCGCGTCGGCCGTGACACTCGAGCTGCACCTCGTCCCGACCCCCGGCTACCCGTTCGACCTCCTTGCCCGCGTGACCTACGCACTGTCGGACGCAGGCCTGCGCGTCACGACCCGCACGACGAACGTGGGCGGCACCGACGCCCCCTACGGCGTCGGGTTCCACCCGTGGCTCTCGCCCGGTGACGCGTCGGTCGACGAGTGCACGCTGCGCCTCGACGCGAGCACCCGGGTCACCACCGACGAGCGCCTCCTGCCCACGGGCACCGAGCCCGCGGCCGGCGACTTCGACCTGCGCGAGCCACGCCTGCTCGCCGGGATCGACCTCGACGACGCCTACGTCGACGTCCTGCGCGACGAGGACGGCCTGTCCTGGATGCAGCTCAGCGCCCCCGACGGCCGCACGGCCGCCGTCTGGATGGACTCCTCGATGGACACCTGGCAGGTCTGCACCGGAGACCACGTGTCGGCCACGGCGTACCGGCGCACGGGTGTCGCGGCCGAGCCCATGAGCTGCATCGCGGACGCGTTCCGCACGGGCGAGCGCCTGGTGCGCCTCGCTCCGGGCGCGTCGCACGAGGCGACGTGGGGCGCCACGCTGCTCTGAGCCGGTCGGGCCCTGCGGGACGCTGCCGCCGGTCACCTTCATGGTCGCCTCCGGCACCAGTTGCCGTCCGTCGGGCCCGACCTCCCGCACGGGACCCCGGTCGTGACAGACAATGGTGTGCGAGCGAACGAGGAGCACATCACCGTGGGAGAACCTGAAGTACGGATCTGCGTGGTCGGCGACGAGCTGATCGCGGGCGTCGGCGACGCCAAGGGCCTCGGCTGGGTCGGGCGCGTCGTCGCCCGCACCCGATTCCCCGGGACGGCGATGGTCTTCCCGCTCGCGATCCCGGGCGAGACGACCACGGCGATGAGCCAGCGCTGGGACCTCGAGTCGGCCAAGCGGTTCCACCCGGACCCGGAGTCGGACAACCGTCTCGTCATCGCGCTCGGGCGGCACGACCTGGACGCCGGCCTGTCGGTGGCCAGGTCGCGCCTCAACCTCGCGAACGTCCTGGACGTGGCCGAGCAGCGCAGGCTCCCCGTGTTCGTGGTGGGCCCACCGCCGGGACGGCCCGAGGACAGCGACCGCCTCGCCGAGCTCTCGGGGGCGTTCGCCGACGTGGCGAACCGGCGACGGGTCCCGTACGTCGACACGTTCACGCCGCTCGTGACGCACGAGCAGTGGCTCGCGGACCTCGCGACGGGCGTGGGCGGGTACCCGGGGCAGGCGGGCTACGGGCTCATGGCCTGGCTCGTCCTGCACACGGGCTGGCACGCCTGGTTGGGTCTGCCCGACGACGTCACGTAGGCCGGGTGGGCACGTCGCCCGACGTTCGCCGAGGGCGGCCGTCGTGCGGCGGCCGATCAGGACGACGACAGACCACAGCGGCTCGTGCCCCTACCGGGGCACGAGCCGCTGTGCGTCGCGCCCCTGCGGGCGCGGGAGCCTCAGGCCCGCGAGACCGTGAGGTTCCCCGAGATCGAGCTGGCCGAGACGTAGGCGCCGCTCGTGCCGTCGGAGTGGTCGACTGCCGTGGTGCGCGACTGCGTGCTGGGCAGCGGGGCGCCGTCGAGCACGACCTTGCCCGTGACGGCACGCGCCTTGAGGTTGACCCCCGCACCCTGTCCGAGGCGGAGCGTCACGTCTCCCGAGACGGTCTTGGCCGTCACGAGCGGCGTGGTCTCGCGGGCCTCGACGACCACGTCTCCGGTGACCGTGCTGGCCGTGACCCGGCCGAGCCGTCCGCCGACCTCGACGCGGCCCGAGGCCGTGCCGACCCGGACGTCCCCCTCGTGCGCGGTCACGGCGACCCGTCCGGCCGCGGACTTCACCGCGAGCACGCCGACGGTGTCGTCGACCGTCACGGCACCGTCCGCCGTGGTGACCGAGACGTCCGCGCGGGTGCCCGTCACGGAGACCGCGGCGCGTGCCGTGGCGACCTTCACGGGCAGGTGCGCCGGGAGCACGACGCGCAAGGTCGCGGTGTCCTTGTCCTTGAGACCTCGGACGCGGTCCACGACGCCCTCGACCCCGGCGAAGTCGTAGGCGATGCGGAGCTCGCCCGCGTGCGACGTGACGTGCAGCGGTCGCGGGCCCACCTCGGTGACGTCGACGCTCGCGCCGGACTCGCGCGTCGGGTCGCTCACGACCTCGACAGCGCCGTTCGTGAGGCCCACGACGAGCGAGGCCACCTCGCCGACCTCGATCTGCTGCGGTGCTGCGATGACCCAGGACTCGGTGCCCATGTCGTTCTCCTTCTGCGTCTGCGTGTCGTGCCGGTCGTCGTGCTGCTGGACGTTCTGGTGTTCGTTCTGGTGTTCGTTCTGGTGGTGCTGGTCCTCGGTTCCCTGGTCGCCCGGACGCGGGTCAGGGGGCGGCGGCGTGTCGTGGCCCGTCATCGGAGCGTCCCCCGGACGGCCCGGCGTGCCGAGTCGAGCACGGTGCGCAGCGTCTCGAGGGTCAGGTCCGTCACGGCGCTGCTCGCGTCGGCCTGCCGCAGGTCGGCGCGCACGTCGTCGCGGAACCGCTGGACGAGCGCCTCTGCCTCGACGCGTCGCGCGTAGGACTCGCCGCGGCGGGGGTCCGGGGACGCCGCGGGGCGCGGTCGCACCCGGGCTTCCTGGGCCGCGGCCGCGAGCTCGGCGCGCAGGCCCTGCATCGAGCCCTCGATGTCGGTGCGCAGCGCCTGCGCCCGTGTCCGGACGGTCTGCGCGATCCCGTCCTCGAGCGCCGCGACGTCGGCCTGGCGGGCCATGACCTCGGCCCGGCCCGCGGGCGTGAGCTCGTAGGTGGACTTGCGGGCCTCGTCGCTGCGACGCACGAGCCCCTCCTCCTCGAGCCGTGCGAGGCGCGGGTAGATGGTGCCCGCGCTCGGCCGGTAGGTGCCGCCGAAGCGGTCGGAGAGCTCGGTCATGAGCTCGTACCCGTGCTTGGGGCCCGACTCGAGCAGCGCGAGGAGGTAGAGACGCAGCTCGCCGTGGGCGAAGACGGAGGCCATCAGCGGTCCGCCGGTCCGTCCGCGGGCCCGCCTGCCGTCCACGGCGCCTGCACGCCTGCGGTGCCCCACGGCGCTCCGTAGCCCGGGTACGCGTCGGTCGGGGCGTCGTCGGGGACCCCGTGCCCGGTCGGCGCCCCCCATGTCACGGGCTGCTCGGGATCGCCGCGCAGGACCGTCACGTTGCCCGAGACCGAGTTGACCTGGAGCCGCTTGCCGGGGGCCGCGGCCGGACCACCCTGGCGGTAGGCGCCCCCGGGCGTGCCCCGGTGCTCGACGCCGTCGACCACGAGCCTGCCGCTCACGCAGCGCAGCGCGTAGTCGAGCGCGTCGGGCTCGGGGACGCGGACCAGGACGTCGGCCGAGACGGCGTTGACGTTCATGGAGTCGGGCGTGCTGCTCGAGTCGAGCGTGACGTTCCCGGACACGGTGTTGAGCTTGACGTCGCTGAGCGCGCCCGAGGCCGTGAGGTCACCCGAGACCGAGTCCATGACGAGCGTGCCGACGTGGTCGCGCACCGTGACCTCGCCCGAGACGGTGTCGACCCGCACCGCGCCCGTGGTCTGGGTCGTCATCACGGACCCGCCCACGGTCGCGACCGAGACCTTGGCGTGCGTCCCGGCGACCAGGCCGTCGCCGCGCACGGTCGCGAGCTTGACCGCGACGTGGGCCGGGACGCCCACGTAGACGTCTGCACGGTCCTTGCCGCGGTAGTTGCGGAACGAGTCGAGGAAGCCCTGCCAGCCACCCGTGGGCGAGTACCCGACCCGGAGGCGGTCGCCCTCGAGACGCACCTCGAGCGGCCGGCCCTCGATCGAGTGGATCTCGACGCGGACGCCGGGCTCGTCGTGCACCACGACGTCGATGCGCCCGTTGAGCAGGTTCGCGTCGAGGCGGCTCACGGGCCCGACGTCGATGGTCTGGGGACCCGTCACGGTCCAGCTCTCGGTCGCCATGTCTCTCCTCGCGCTCCTGCGGTGTCCCGCTCGGTGGTCGATGACGCGATGTATCGCGTCTTTCTCCACACGATATATCGCGTCTTGGACCAGGACAAGCCCTGGATGTGGGAACATTGAGCAGACAGAATCCGGCGTGAGGAGCAACCATGAGCAAGCGCGGACGCAAGCGTCGCAGCCGTAAGGGCAGCGCAGCGAACCACGGCAAGCGCCCCAACGCCTGATCACGAGCCCGCCAGGGCCGCGATCACGCGCCTGAGGGCGAGTGCGACGAAAGGGCCTGTCCTCACTCCGGTGAGGACAGGCCCTTTCGTCGTTCTCGGTTCTCGCCGCCGCGCAGCGAGCCGTCGGTAGCGCTCGGGACGGCAGCATCGTGCACTCGCCGCCCGACGGCGTCACGCCCGCAGGCGCGCCGGCGTCAGTAGGTCTCGATCACCGTGGTGGTCCGCAGGACCGTGAACTGCGCCTGGATGCGCAGCCGTAGCTCCGCGGGCGCCTGCTCGTGGCACGAGCGGCGCACGAGCTGCTTGACCAGCTCCTCCGCGCTCAGCTCGGCCAGGCACGGCGAGCAGTGCGCGACGTGAGCGCGCATGCGGACCTCGTCGTCGGAGGTCATCTCCGAGTCGAGGTACTCGTACAGGTGCTTGAGCGCGTGCTCGCACTCCGTCTCGCCCTCGGTCGAGTGAGGGATCGGCACGATGACGGGTTCCTCCGCCTCCGTGCTCATGTTCTGCTTGCTCACGACTCACCTCCGGGGGTCTTGGCCCCCACCAGTCCTCGGTCCTTTGCGTAGTCGCTCAGCAGATCACGCAGCTGGTGCCGACCACGGTGGAGCCGCGACATCACGGTCCCGATCGGCGTGCCCATGATCTCGGCGATCTCCTTGTACGGGAATCCCTCGACGTCCGCGTAGTACACGGCCATGCGACGGTCCTCCGGCAGCTCCTGGAGCGCCTTCTTCACGTCGGAGTCCGGGAGCCTGTCGAGCGCCTCGGCCTCGGCCGAGCGCAACCCCTGCGACGTGTGGGACGCCGCACGGTGGATCTGCCAGTCCTCGACGTCCTCTGCCGCGGACTGCAGCGGCTCGCGCTGCTTCTTGCGGTAGTTGTTGATGAACGTGTTCGTGAGGATCCGGTAGAGCCAGGCCTTGAGGTTCGTGTCGGGACGGTACTGGTGGAACGCCGCGAACGCCTTGGTGAAGGTCTCCTGGACCAGGTCCTCCGCGTCGGTCGGGTTGCGCGTCAGGCGCAGCGCGGCCGAGTAGAGCTGGTCGAGGTACACCAGGGCGTCCTGCTCGAAGCGCGCCGAACGCGCCGCGTCACTCTCCGTGGCCGGAGCCCGGTTGGTGTCCTCGGCGTCGTCGGCTCCCGCGAGGTCGCCTGCGCTGCTGCTGATCTGATCCGTCATCGACAACGAGCCTAGTCCCCCAGATGGTCGGGCGTCCGCCGAGAGCGCTGAAGGGGCGATCGCGCCGAACGGCACGACCTCCAGGCTCGGTGCAGCGGTGGCGCTCTTGTCGGCTTCCGCTTCCAGTACACATGTCACGCTCAGCACAACCGTCGGGCCTCTGCCGACATTCCCGCAGCCCCGCGGCGGGCCGCCCGTCACACACCTCCGCCAGACCTCTCCGCCCGGGCTCCTCCGGTCGGACGGCCCCGCTGCCCCGCACTCCCCGCCGGGCACAGGCAAGGCTGCGCTCGGTGAGGACAGGCAACCATCGGGTGTGCTCCGTGACGATCCTCGCTAGCGTGAGGCGCATGACGACCACGACTTCCGACTCCAGGTTCCGCACGCTCCTGCGCGAGCAGGTCGGCCACGAGCTCGACGCCCACCAGCAGTACATCGCCATCGCCGTGTGGTTCGACTCCCACGACCTGCCCCAGCTCGCGGCGCACTTCTACCGCCAGTCGGTCGAGGAGCGCAACCACGCCATGATGATCGTCCAGTACCACCTGGACCGTGACCTCGACATCACGATCCCCGGCACGGGCGCGGTCCGCAACGACTTCGACTCGGTCATCGAACCGCTCCAGCTCGCGCTCGACCAGGAGAAGCAGGTCACCGACCAGATCGAGGCCATCTTCCGCGCGGCCCGCGAGGAGGGTGACGCGCTCGGCGAGCAGTTCCTCCTGTGGTTCCTCAAGGAGCAGGTCGAGGAGGTGGCCTCGGCCACCACTCTCCTGACGGTCGCCCGACGCGCGGGCGAGAACCTGTTCGACCTCGAGAACTACGTCGCGCGCGAGACCATCGGGGATGCCGGCGAGTCCGCCGACGCCCCCGAGGCAGCGGGCGGCGCGATCTGACCTGACGCACCGAGGGCGGAGCCGGGCTCGTCCCGGCTCCGCCCTCGCCGTGCGCGGCCCTGGAGCGTCGCGCCCGACGACGGCGCTCGCCCCAGTCGCTGACCGGCACCTGGTCCTCGACCGCCCCGCCCCCCGGCGCGCGTCGCCGTGAGGTGGCACGTCGGGTGGCATGCTGAGCAGCGATGGGACAGGCTGGACGCACCGAGGGCGTCCCTGGCGACCCGGACCCGGTCGCTGCCCGCGGCCACCGCTCGACGAAGGAGATCCACCGATGCTGCTGCGTCACGTCGCGAGGCCCATGCTGGCCTCCTGGTTCATCTACGACGGTGTGCAGGCCGCCCTCAAGCCCGCCGAGCACGTGCGCGCCGCCCGCCGCGGCGTGAGCCTGGTCGGGCAGCAGCTCGGTGTCGAGGACCCGCTCAGCGAGAAGCAGGTCGCGGCCCTGGTCCGGGTGCACGGCGCCACGACCGCTGTCGCCGGGCTCTTCCTCGCGTTCGGCAAGGCCCCCCGCACGGCCGCGCTCACGCTCGCAGCGCTCAGCGTGCCGCTCGCGGTCGTCAACCAGCCCTTCACCCCGAGCGACGTGCCTCGCGACGTGCGCACCCGGAAGTTCGTCGCGAACGTCGGTGCGATCGGCGCAGCGCTCATCGCCGGCGCCGACTACGAGGGCCGGCCCGGCGTCCGCTGGCGCGTGGACCGCGCGCGCAAGGACCTCGCGCTGGCCAAGAACGCCAAGCACCAGGTCGACACCGCCAAGCACACGATCAGCTCCACGGCCGAGAAGGCCGCGCACACCGTGACGGACAGCGCCGCGCAAGCCTCGCGGAAGGCCCGCCGCGCCGCGAGCTCGGCGACCCGGTCGGCCGTCGACACCGTCAAGGGCGCCGTCTCCTCCTGACGACGCCTGTGCGGTCGCTCGCAGCCGGACCCCTGGGCGACCCGCACGGGACCTGGACCGCTGCACCACGGCGAGCGGCGCCGTCGGGCCGGTGAGAGCGCGCAGCAGGTGACGGTGCGCTGGCGGTGCGCCGCGCCGTCGGGACCCCGCCGCGCACGGGACGGAAGCCCGCTCCCCGCACCCCGTGCAATAACCTGGGGCATGTGACCAGCGACCTTCCTGCCGCCCGCTCCGACGAGACCGCCCTCGACCCGGCCGCCTGGCCCGCGCCCAGCCGGACCGGCGCGACCGCCGGCTCCCCGCTCGACGCGACCGTCGCGGTCCCCGGCTCCAAGTCGCTCACCAACCGCCTCCTGGTCCTCGCGGCCCTCGCCGACGGGCCGGGCGTGCTGCGCGGCGCGCTGCGCAGCCGCGACACCGACCTCATGGCCGGCGCGCTGCGCGACCTGGGTGTGGGCATCACCGAGGGCGACGTCCCCAGCGAGCTGCACGTCACGCCCGGTTCACTGCGCGGCCCGGCCCAGATCGACTGCGGGCTCGCGGGCACGGTCATGCGCTTCGTGCCCGCGGTCGCGGCCCTGGCCGACGGCACCGTGCGGTTCGACGGCGACGAGGGCGCCCGTGTGCGGCCCATGGGCCCCGTGCTCGACGCGCTGCGCGACCTGGGCGTGCCCGTCGAGGGCCAGGGCACCCTGCCCTTCACCATCACGGGCCACGGCGCGGTGCGCGGCGGCACGGTCGACGTCGACGCGTCGGGGTCGAGCCAGTTCGTCTCGGGTCTGCTTCTCGCCGCAGCCCGGTTCGACCAGGGCCTCACGCTGCGCCACGTCGGCCCCACGCTCCCGAGCGTGCCCCACATCGACATGACCGTGGAGGTCCTGCGCGAGGTCGGCGTGCAGGTCGACGACTCGCGCCCCCTGACCTGGACCGTGTCGCCCGGGCCCATCGCCGCGCGCGACGTCTACGTCGAGCCCGACCTCTCGAACGCGGGACCGTTCCTCGCCGCGGCGCTCGTGGTCGGCGGCACGGTGCGGGTGCCGGGCTGGCCCTCGGTCACGACCCAGCCGGGCGCCATGATGGCCGAGCTCCTCACCGCGATGGGCGGCCAGGCAGAGCTGGTCGACGGCGTCATGGCCGTGACCGGGACCGGCGAGATCCGCGGGATCGACATCGACCTGCACGAGGCCGGCGAGCTCGCCCCGACCATCGCGGCGCTCGCCGCGCTGGCCGGCTCCCCCAGCCGGCTGCGCGGCATCGCGCACCTGCGCGGGCACGAGACCGACCGCCTGGCCGCGCTGGCGACCGAGATCACGCGCCTCGGCGGGCAGGCCGAGCAGACGCACGACGGCCTCGTCATCACCCCGCGCCCCCTGCACGGCGCTACGTTCCGGACGTACCACGACCACCGCATGGCGACCTCGGGGGCACTGATCGGGCTGCGCGTACCGGGCGTGCTCGTGGAGGACGTCGAGACGACCGCCAAGACCCTGCCCGGCTTCACGGACATGTGGGGCCGCATGCTGACGGCCGAGGGATCGGCGAGCTGATGGCGCGGCGCGTCCGCGACGAGTCCGACTTCCATGACCGGGCGAGCAACAAGAACTCGCGCCCGCGGACCAAGCAGCGCCCTCAGCACGAGGACGCCGAGGCCGGGCTCGTCACGGGCGTCGACCGCGGGCGCTACACGCTCCTGCTCGACGAGAACACCCCCGAGGAACGCACCATCCTCGCGATGAAGGCCCGCGAGCTGACCCGCAACCGCGTGGTGTGCGGGGACCGCGTGGACATCGTCGGGGACACCACGGGCGAGGACGGCACGCTCGCGCGGATCGTGCGCATCCAGGAGCGCACCTCGACCCTGCGCCGCACGGCCGACGACACCGACCCGTACGAGCGCATCATCGTGGCGAACGCGGACCAGCTCGTGATCGTCACGGCCCTGGCCCAGCCCGAGCCCCGCACGCGCATGATCGACCGCTGCGTCGTGGCCGCGTACGACGCCGGTATGGACGTCCTGCTGTGCCTCACCAAGGCGGATCTCGCGGACGCTACGCCCCTGCGCGAGCTCTACGAGCCCATCGGGGTCAAGGTCGTCGTGACGCGCCGGGTGCACGACGACGGGACTGCCGACGCCTCCGACGGGGCAGGGCAGGGCGGGCAGGGCGGGCACGGCGACGAGCCCGGGCACAACAGCTCGGACACGACCGAGGACGCGTGGCGCATCGAGCCGCTCGAGGCCGTGCGGGCCGAGCTCGAGGGCCGCACGTCGGTGCTCGTGGGCCACTCGGGGGTCGGCAAGTCGACGCTCGTCAACGCGCTCGTCCCGGACGCGTACCGCGCCACGGGCGTCGTCAACGACGTGACGGGTCGCGGCCGGCACACCTCGACGTCGGCGGTCGCGCTGCGCCTGCCCGACGCCGACGGCAACCCCGCCGGCTGGGTCATCGACACGCCCGGCGTGCGCTCGTTCGGGCTCGCGCACGTCGACGTCGAGAACCTCCTCAAGGCCTTCGACGACCTCGACGTGGTCGCCGAGGACTGCCCCCGCGGCTGCACGCACCTCGACGGCGCGCCCGACTGCGCGCTCGACGACTGGCTCGAGGCCTCGCCCGAGGACGAGAAGGCGGCGCGCACGGCGCGTGTCGAGTCGTTCCGCCGCCTGCTGGCCGCGCGCACCGGTACGGTGTGAGCCATGCCGACCTACGACGACGACCTGCGCCTGGCTCACGTGATCGCCGACCAGGTCGACTCCCACACCATGTCCCGCTTCAAGGCCCTCGACCTGACCGTGGAGTCCAAGCCGGACAACACCCCGGTCAGCGACGCGGACCGCACGGCTGAGGAGATCATCCGCAGCCACCTCTCGCGGGCTCGGGGTCGCGACGCGATCGTCGGCGAGGAGTTCGGCGAGTCCGGGCACGGTGCGCGGCGCTGGATCGTCGACCCCATCGACGGGACCAAGAACTTCGTGCGCGGCGTCCCCGTGTGGGCCACGCTCATCGCGCTGGCCGACGGCGACGAGGTCGTCGTCGGGCTCGTGTCCGCCCCCGCGCTGGGCCGCCGCTGGTGGGCCGCCAAGGGCACGGGCGCGTGGACGGGGCGCTCGCTCGCGGCCGCGAGCCGCCTGAGCGTGTCCAAGGTCAGCAGGCTCGAGGACGCGTCGCTGTCCTACTCGTCGCTCTCCGGCTGGGAGGAACGCGGCAGGCTCGACGCGTTCCTCGACCTGACGCGCGAGACCTGGCGCACGCGCGCCTACGGCGACTTCTGGTCCTACATGCTCGTCGCGGAGGGTGCCGTGGACGCGGCGGCCGAGCCCGAGCTCGAGCTCTACGACATGGCCGCCCTGGTCCCCATCGTGACCGAGGCGGGCGGGAGCTTCACGTCGCTCGACGGCGCGCCCGGACCGTGGGGCGGCAACGCCGTGGCGACGAACGGGCTGCTGCACGACGAGATCCTGGGCCGCCTGTCCTGACGGGTCCGTCCTGAGCCGCTGACGGGTGCTGGTGCACCTGGCTGTACCGGCCGAGAACGAGGTTGTGGTCGTTATCCGTGGGACAGCGACCACGACCTCGTTCTGGGCACGACTACTTCGCGCGCGGCACGCTCTTGAGCTCCGACCAGTCGTACCAGAGCAGGTCGCGCTCGCTCACGCGGTCGAGGGCCGCGTCGAGGTCCTCGTCGCGGTCCTCGTCGGCCGCCGCGAAGACGTCGGCGATGTCGGTCGCGGCCTCGGGCTCGTCGACGTGGACGCACACGATCCGTACCTCCGGGATGGTCGCGGTCACCTCGACCGCGCTGGGCGCGACGTCCTCGGCGGTCTCGCCGCCGCGGGGCTCGGTCAGCGAGACCATCTCGTCGGGCACGTCGACGGTCACGACGAGACGCTGACGCGGAGCGCCGACGCGACCGGCGATGAGCGCGAGCGAGTCGTCGGCGGCCTCGAGGGCTGCGGCGAACTCCAGGCCCTCCTCGTCCTCGTCGGGCAGCTCGCGGGAGAGGGCGGACGTGACGGCGTGAGCGGCTCGCGGAGCGAGCGACCACACGGCCTCGTCGCCGGTCACGGTGACGGCGTCGAGCTCGTCGACGGTGGCGGGAACGTAGATGCGCATGGGATCAGTGTGCCGGTTCCGGGACGCGTTCGCGTGGTCCGCCCGGCGCGGGAGCCACCGGCACTGCTCCGAGCTCGGTCCGTACCCGTTGTGCCAGCGCCGCGATCGCACGCCGCACCGGCGCCTCGGGGGCCGACTCGGCGAGCGTCCGCCCCGCGAGCAGCACCGCGTCGAGCGTGGACCGGTCGTCGGGCAGCGCGTGCAGGTCCGCGACTCCCCCGTACCGTCCGAGGGCGTCCCGGACGGCCGCCTCGGGGCGCGGCCCCGCGGCCGAGGCGCGGACCCTGTTCGCGACGACGACCCTCAGCGCACCGGCCGCCGCACCCGACTCGGCGAGCTCGGTGAGCCCCCGCACGAGCCGCTGGATCCCGACGGCGTCCGACCCACCCACGACGAGCACGGCGTCCGCCGCGGCGAGCGCGCTGAGCGTCGCGCCGTTGCGCTGGGGCGCGCGGGTGTCGTAGGTGAGGAGCTCGTCCTGCTCGATCCCGAACCCGCAGTCGACCACGGTCCAGTCGGCGAGCGCCCGACCCAGCTCCCAGACGACGTCGAGCGACGAGCCCGGGAGCTCGGGCCACCGCGCGGCGCGGGCGATCCCGGTGAGCACGCGCAGGTGCGGGACGGCCTCGGGGGCGAGGCGGGCGAGCCCGGCCAGGTCCAGCGTGCCGATCCCCGCGCTGCGGGCCGCGGCGGCGATCCCGGACGACTCGTCGAGCAGCCCGAGGTGCTGGGCCACGGATCCGGCGTAGGTGTCCGCGTCGACCAGGAGCACGTCGTCGGGCCTGGATCCCGCGCCCGACGACGGTCCCTCCTTCCGACGTCCTCGTCCCCGGGACCTGCGTCCCCGGGACCTGCGTTCAGGTCCCAGTCCCGCCAGCTCTGCGGCGAGGTGCACCGCGACCGTGGTGCGCCCAGGGGCGCCCGTGGGACCCCAGACGGCGAGCACCCGCCCTCGTCGAGACTCGACCGGCACCGGGGGCTCGTCGCCCGGCCGACCGGGGCCCCGCCCGGACGAGGGCGCCCCTGGCCCGTCGGAACGTCCTGCGCCGCCCCCGCGCCCCCGCGCCTCGTCGCGCACCGTCTCGACGAGCACAGAGGCGGGTGTGTCCTCGTCGAGGACCACGTCGATCCCGATCGCCCGCAACCGGTCGGCGAGCCAGCTCTGCCCGTCGGCGAGGGCCACGACCCGCACCCCGTGCTCGTGCAGATGGGCCACGGCCTCCCGGTCGATGCCTGGCAGGTCGGCCGAGATCACCGCCGCGGTCCCGGCGCCCGCTCCCGCCGCTGCCAGGAGCTCGGTGAGGTCTGCGCAGCGGCGCGCGACCGAGACCCCCGAACCTGGCCGGGTCAGGGCCGTCACGATGATCGTCTCGCTGTCCCCGCGCACGGCGCACAGGACGGATGCCAGGGGCACGGTCGGTTCGAGCGTCATGACGCTCCTCCCGCGACGGGCACGACGGCGATCTCGCCCTCGGCCGCGAGAGCCCCCAGGACCTCGGGCAACGAGTCGGTCGGGACGAGCACGTGCAGCGTCGTCGCACCGCCGGAGACGAGGGTGCTCGACGCCTCCGCGACCTGTGCGACGACGACCTGGCCCACGAGCTCGTACGGCGGCTCCGGCACCGGGGCGACGTCCTTGCCGGCGCCGCCGGCTCCCGTGGTGGTGTCCGGGTCAGGGACGAACCAGACGTCCACGAGGGCGCCGTCCGTGACCCGGTCCGACAACCCTCCGGTGACCGAGATCGCCACGGGACGGACCGCGAGCTCGGCCGCGTCACCGACTGCGCTGCGCGGGACGAGCTCGCCGTCCCCGACGACGCGCAGCGCCACGAGCTCCTCGGGCACGGCCTCGCCCGCGACGAAGTAGTCGTCCTCCTGTGCCCCGAGGCGCACGTCGACGGTCCGGAGCGCGCTCACGTCGAGCGTCTCGCCGGGCGTGAGCGGCCCCGCCGCGGCATAGACCGCGACCGTCCGTCCCGCGGTGGACACGGCCCACGACCCGAGCGCCACGGAACCGGCCACGAGGACGATCCCGAGCACGAGTCGCGGGTCACGCCAGGTCGGCCTGCGCACGCGTGCCACCGTCGGGGCGGGCAGGCGGTCGATCGTGCTCGTCATGAGGATCCGTTTCGTCGGGTCGGTCACAGGGTGGGTGGCACCGGGCAAGGCCGGACGGTGCGGGTCGACGCGGGGCTCGAGCCGCACCTCGAGCGAAGCCGGGCGGCGTGCTCGTGCACATCATGGCTGCTGGGGCGTCGACGCGGGAGGTGACCTCGGGGTGGCTGTGGACAACTCCGTCCATCCGGTGCCTCGTGGAAGAATGTCGCTATGGCACCGCGTTTCCTCACCCTCGCCGACGTGACGGAGGAGCTCAACATCTCCGCAGCACAGGCGTACGCCCTGGTCCGCAGCGGCGACCTGCCGGCTATCCAGGTCGGCGGGCGCGGGCAGTGGCGAGTCGAGGCCACCGAGCTCGAGGGATACATCCAGCGCATGTACCAGCAGACGCGCACGCGCATCGACGCCGGCGACTTCGAGGGCTGAGACGGTCGACCCCGTCGTGGTCGTCCCTCGACGAAGCCCGACGTCCCGCGGCGCGTCTCCTCCGACCGGCGTCGCCGCCGGTCCTCTCTCCCCCTGCTCCCCTGCATCCCCCTGAGCCGTCCCCTAGGTCTCGCTCACGCACACCAGCGCGGAGAACGGCACGAGCCGACCCTCGCGAGCCGCTCTGCCCGGCCCCTGCTCGTGGCTCAGCTCCTCGATGTCCAGGTGGTCCCTGCCGACCCGTGCGATCCGGCCGTCCGAATGCCCCGACCGCGTCCGGACGCGGACCGGCGCACGGTCGCGCATCAGTGCACGCAGCGCAGCGCCGAGCGACCTGCCCGCCTCAGCGCGAGACGTCGGCGCCACGGCGTGACGGGTCAGGCCGGAGATCGACGCGATCGCCGTCAGCGGCACGACGTGCTGGCGTGACCGCTCGGCCAGGAGGACCCATTCGGGGGCCACGTCACGCACCTCTGCCGTGAGGCCGTGACCGTCGACCAGGTGAAGGTCGAGCAGGGCGCCCACGGCCGCACGCAGCCGGTCCGTCAGCAGGATCGTCGCCTGCTCCGCACGGGTGAGCTCGGCGATGGTCTGCACCGCGTCAGCGGCCTCGGCAGCGTCGAGCTGCGCCGCGAGATCGGCGAACAAGAGGTCCCAGCGCACGCGCACACGCTAGCGCCTCCCCGGGGGGTTTCGTCCAGAGCTGTCCGCGGTGCGAACTTCCTCTGGACAGGACAAGCGGGATCGAGTTTGATGTAACGAGGTCAAACGTGATCAAACGCGATGATCGTCGTGCATGCACGGAAGTCACCGTCTTCAGGGGGAAGCAATGGCGCACCAGGTTCAGCACGGGCGGGACGACGAGCACGGTCGACGCGCACCACGGCTCGCAGCGCTCGTCGTCGTCTCGATGGCGACCGGGCTCGCTGCAGCCCTGCTCGCCGCACGGGGAGCCCGCATCGCCCAGTCGTTGCCGGTGTCACGCGTCGAGGTGCACCTCGAGGTCCTCGTGCTCGCCGTCGGCGCGGTGCTCGCCGCGTGGGTCGCCCTGACCTCGGCCCTGGCCCTCGTCTGCGTGGTCGCCCAGGCCCTCGGGCGACGATGGGACACGGGCGAGCATCTCGTGCTGCGCCATGCACCTGCGGCGGTCCGTCGACTGGCGAGCATCGGCGTCTCGCTCTCGGTCGGAGCAGGGCTGGCCCGAGGGCCCGGCGTACAGCACGTCCCGTCCCGCGCACGTCCCTCTCGGCACCCTGCTCGGCTCACCAGCGCGGGCCGCGACCCCTTCGCCGGCCGCGGCGCCGGATTCCTCCGCGCCCGCACCTTCGGTCGTGGAGATCGTGGTGCTCCGAGGCGACACCCTGTGGTCGCTCGCAGAGCGGCGCCTGGGCCCCGAGGCCTCTGCTGCCCAGGTCGCCACCGAGTGCGGGCGGTGGTTCGACGCCAACCGGGACGTCATCGGTGACGATCCCGACCTCATCAAGCCAGGCCAGATCCTCAGCGCACCGCCTTCCCCCTGATCTCGCCCCGGGGCGACGCCCCGGCAAACCCCCGAGCACCGGCCACCGCGTCGGTCCACCATCTCGTCACCGGCGCCCGCGCGGGCAGCCCGGTCCCTCTGCCGCACCCCGAAGGAGCACCATGTCGATCTCCACGGAGCACCCCACCGCCCGGGCCGTCCGTTCCGGCGCCGCCCCGCGCCACGAGTCCGCCGCGACCCTGCCTCGGGCCGCCCGCCGATCTGTACGCGTCCTGACGTTCGGCGGCCCACCCCAGTTCCCGCACTCCGAGGACCTGGCGGAGAGCGGCCGGCCCGTGGTCACCGCGACGGAGACGGACCTACCGGACCCGACCTCGCTCTGCTGCTCGGTCGTGCGCGCTGCGGTCGAGGTCCTGCGAGGTGAGCGGCCTGTCGCGCAGCTCCAGCGCTGGCTCGCCCCCGACGTGTTCGACGCGATCGGTCGCCGCGCCCAGCTCGCGCAGGACGCCCCGGACCGCGTCGCCGCCTCCCGCCCCGTGGCGATCCGTCGGGCCCGGCTGCTGCGCCTCGGTGACTCTGCCGCCGAGGCCACGATCATCCTGGAGGACATGGACAGAGTACGAGCGGCGGCCGTCCGACTCGAGGCCCGGCGCGGTGTGTGGCGCGTCGTGGTCCTCGAGATCGGCTGACCGCCGCTCGCAGTGCTCCTCGGGCGAGGACTACTCCTCTTCGTTCAACCCGTGGCAGAGCTTGTACTTCTTGCCAGAGCCACAGGGGCACTTGGCGTTGCGGGGCGTGCCGGGGAACGTGCGCCCGTCGCCCTCGACCGCGGTCGCCTCGCCGTGCAGGGCACGGCGAGCGCGGCGCGAGCCGTCACCCGAGACCACGGCCTGGCCCGAGCCGTCGTCCGACGGCGCCGAGTACTGCAGCGGGATCTGCTCGCCCGGGCCGTCGAGACCCTTCGCGATGAGCGTGGGCTCGGCCTTCGGCGCAGGAGCCTCGGTGGCCGCCGGGGCGTCCTCGACGGGCGCGTCCACGACCTCCTCGGCGACCGGGTCGTCCTGCACGGCCTGGGCGTCAGCGGCGGCCTTCGCCGCGGCGGCCGCCGCCACGGCGGCACCTGCGGCCGCGGCCCCGGCCGTCCCGCCGAACGCCTGACCCGCAGCCGACTGCGCGGCCGCAGCGGCAGACAACGGGTTGACCGCGGGCGTGGTGGGCTCGGCGACCTTGACCTCGAGGTTGAAGAGGAAGCCGACCGACTCCTCCTTGATGGCCTCGGTCATGGCCTGGAAGAGCTGGAAGCCCTCACGCTGGTACTCGACGAGCGGGTCGCGCTGCGCCATGGCGCGCAGGCCGATGCCCTCCTTGAGGTAGTCCATCTCGTAGAGGTGCTCACGCCACTTGCGGTCCAGCACCGAGAGCACCACGCGGCGCTCGAGCTGACGCATGTTGGAGCTCCCGAGCGACGCCTCACGGTCCTGGTAGGCCACGCGTGCGTCGGACAGGATCTCCTCGAGGATCAGCTCACGCGTCAGACGCGTGGCTCCCCCGGCCTGCTCGACGACCTCGTCCACCTCGATCGAGACCGGGTAGACCGCGCGCAGCGCCGTCCACAGGCCCTCGAGGTCCCAGTGCTCCGGGTTGCCCTCGGACGTGGCGCCGTCGACGTACGCCGTGACGACGTCGGTGATGAAGTGCTGGATCTGCTCCTGCATGTCCTCGCCCTCGAGGACGCGGCGACGCTCGTCGTAGATGACGGTGCGCTGACGCGAGAGGACGTCGTCGTACTTGAGGACGTTCTTGCGGATCTCGAAGTTGCGCGCCTCGACCTGGCCCTGCGCGCTCGCGATGCCGCGCGTGACGATCTTGGACTCGAGGGGCACGTCGTCCGGGAAGCCCGCGCGGTTCATCATGGACTCGGCGAGGTTCGAGTTGAACAGGCGCATCAGGTCGTCCTGCATCGACAGGTAGAACCGGGACTCGCCCGGGTCGCCCTGACGCCCGGAACGACCACGCAGCTGGTTGTCGATTCGACGCGACTCGTGACGCTCGGTGCCGAGCACGTACAGCCCGCCGAGCTCGGTGACCTCGTCGTGCTCCGCGGCCACCGCGGCCTTGGCACGCTCGACGGCCTCGGGCCAGGCGGCCTCGTACTCGTCGGGGTTCTCCGTGGCGTCGAGCCCACGGGCCGCGAGGTCCGCGACGGCCATGAACTCGGCGTTGCCACCGAGCATGATGTCCGTCCCACGGCCGGCCATGTTGGTCGCGACCGTGACCGAGCCCTTGCGTCCGGCCTGCGCGACGATCGCGGCCTCGCGCTCGTGCTGCTTGGCGTTGAGGACCTCGTGCGGGACGCCCTGCTTCTTGAGCTTGGACGACAGCAGCTCGGACTTCTCGACGCTCGTGGTGCCCACCAGGACCGGCTGCCCCTCGGCGTGGCGCTCGACGATGTCCGCGACGACCGCGTCGAACTTGCCCTCCTCGTTCTTGTAGACGAGGTCCGGCTGGTCCACGCGCTGCATCTTGCGGTTCGTGGGGATGGGGACGACGCCCAGCTTGTACGTGCCCTGGAACTCGGCGGCCTCGGTGTCGGCCGTACCGGTCATTCCCGAGATCTTGTCGTACAGGCGGAAGTAGTTCTGGAGCGTGATCGTGGCGAGCGTCTGGTTCTCCGCCTTGATCTGCACGCCCTCCTTGGCCTCGATCGCCTGGTGCATGCCCTCGTTGTAGCGACGGCCCGCGAGGATACGACCCGTGTGCTCGTCGACGATCATGACCTCGCCGTTGAGGACGACGTAGTCCTTGTCGCGCTTGAAGAGCTCCTTGGCCTTGATCGCGTTGTTGAGGAACCCGATGAGCGGCGTGTTGAGCGACTCGTACAGGTTGTCGATGCCGAGGTAGTCCTCGACCTTCGCGATGCCGGGCTCGAGCACACCGATGGTGCGCTTCTTCTCGTCGACCTCGTAGTCGGTCTCCGGGTTCAGGCGGCGGACCACCTTGGAGAACTCGCCGTACCAGCGGTTCGCGTCGCCCGACGCAGGACCCGAGATGATGAGCGGCGTGCGCGCCTCGTCGATGAGGATCGAGTCGACCTCGTCGACGATCGCGTAGTTGTGGCCGCGCTGCACCAGGTCGTCGGTGCTCCACGCCATGTTGTCGCGCAGGTAGTCGAAGCCGAACTCGTTGTTCGTCCCGTACGTGATGTCCGCGGCGTACTGCTCGCGGCGGACCGCCGGGGTCTGCCCCGAGATGATGCAGCCGGTCGTGAGGCCGAGGGCGCGGAACACGCGGCCCATCAGGTCGCTCTGGTACTTGGCGAGGTAGTCGTTGACCGTGACGACGTGGACGCCCTTGCCGGACAGCGCGTTGAGGTAGGCCGGGAACGTCCCGACGAGGGTCTTGCCCTCACCGGTCTTCATCTCCGCGATGTTGCCCATGTGCAGGGCTGCACCACCCATGAGCTGCACGTCGTACGCGCGCTGCCCCAGGGTGCGGCGAGCCGCCTCGCGGACCGCGGCGAAGGCCTCGGGGAGCAGCTCGTCGAGCGTCGCCCCGTTCGCGATCCGCTCCTTGAAGCGGTCCGTCTCCTCGCGCAGCTCCTCGTCGCTGAGGTCCTCGAAGCTGGGCTCCAGCTTGTTGACCTGCTCAGCCAGGCCGGACAACTTCTTCAGGATCCGGCCCTCGCCGAAGCGCAGGACCTTCTCGAGGATCGCAGGCACGCAGTACTCCCGTATCGATCGCGCCCCCGGGCCGGACGGTCCGGGGCGAATGCGAGGCGACCACCGTTCGGCAGTCGGCTGGATCACACCACAGACCATCGTAGGCGAGTCCCGAGCGTGGTAGGGCTTCTGTCCGTCGATGGGGGTTTCGCTCTGCGGCGAAACCCGCCGCGCGGGCCGCGCGGGCCGCGCGGGCCGCGCGGGACACCTACCCCGCGGCGCCCTGCACGGGGGAAGCGGCGAGCTCGGCGGCGAGCGCGGGGGCGAGGTCCCCCACGGGCCCGACGGCGACGCTCGCCATCCCCAGCCAGCCCGCCATGAGGCGGAGCTCGGCGGCGAGCGCCGGGGCGGTCTCCGTGTCCGCGTACTCCTCGCGGTGTGCCGCGAGGACCCGCAGGACGCCCGCGCGGCGGTCCGCCTTGAGGTCCACCTTGGCCGTGATGCGGTCCCCCTGGAGGAACGGCAGGACGTAGTAGCCGTGGACCCGCTTGGCCGCGGGCACGTAGATCTCGATGCGGTAGCGGGTCCCGAACAGCTGCTCGAGCCGCGTGCGCTCGAACACGAGCGGGTCGAACGGGCTGAGCAGCGCGCGCCCCTGGGCCCGGCGCGGGAGCACGGCGTCTCGGTGGAGATACGTGGTCTCGTCCCAGCCTCGTACCTCGACGGGCCGGAGCACGCCGTCCTCGACGAGCTCGTCGAGCGCGCGACGTGGGGCCGGCCCCTTGAGCCGGAAGTAGTCGCGGAAGCAGCGCAGCGTCCCGACCCCGTGCGCCCTGGCCCCGATCTCCAGCAGCCGGCGGACCGCGTCCCGGTCGCTCACGGGCGGGGCCGCGACGACCGCGGGGGGCAGGACGCGTTCGGTCAGGTCGTAGCAGCGCTCGAACGCCGCGTTGCGGCGCGCGGCCGTGATCTCGCCCGTGAAGAAGAGGAACTCGAGGGCCCGCTTGGCGAGCGACCAGTTCCAGCCCCACTCGGTCGTGGTGCGCGTCTCGCCCATGCCCTGCGCCTCGAGCAGCTCGTGGACCTCGCCGGCCGTGATCGGTCCACGCTCCGCGACGATCCCCCGGACGTGCTCGACCACCGCGGAGTGCGACAGCTCGACACCGCTGATGGCCCCCCACGCCTCGGTCCGGTAGGCGCGCTGGCGCCACTCGAGGAGCCGGTAGGTCTCGGGCGGTACGTAGGAGGCCACGTGCCCCCAGTACTCCACGAGCCGGCGCGGCGCCCGGCCCGCCGCGCGGTCGAGCAGGCTCACGTCGTAGGGACCGAGCCGTGAGTAGAGCGGGACCAGGTGCGCCCGGGCCAGGACGTTGACCGAGTCGATCTGGAGCAGCCCCAGGCGATCCACGGTGCGCTGGACGTGCCGCAGCGTGACCTGCCGGGGCGCGGCGCCGTCGTCGGGCCGGGGGGCGTGCAGACCCTGCGCGGCGAGCGCGACGCGGCGAGCCTGGGCGAGCGACATGGTCTCGGTCTTCACCCGACCCATCCTGCCCGTCCCCCCTGACACACGCCGCGTCACACCGCGCGGCCACGCGGCGCAGGGCGCACGGCGACGGGGTGGCGCTGCCTGGTCGGCGACGCCACCCCGTCGGGTCGGTTCAGGTCACGTGGACCTCACGGTGCTCACCCCTGGTCGGGGGATCCCTTCATGCCACCCGCGCAGGCCGTGTCGAGCGCGATGACCCCGTAGCTCCAGCCCCTGCGCCGGTAGGCGACCGAGGGGCGGGCGGTCTCGACGTCGACGAAGAGGTAGAAGTCGTGGCCCACCATCTCCATCTCGTAGAGGGCGTCGTCGATCGTCATGGGCTCGGCGGAGTGGAGCTTCTGACGGATCACGACGGGCGAGTCGCCGAGCTGGGTCTCGACCGCTTCGCCGGGCACACCAGGGTGCGCGACGACCGGCTCCGGCTGCTTGTCCTCCGGGATGAACGGGCGGACGTCGACGGGCGGCTGCGGGTTGTTGTTGCGGTGGTCCTTGCGGCGGTCGCTGACACGCCGCAGCCTCTCCTGGAGCTTGTTCATGGCCAGGTCGAGTGCCCCGAACCGGTCGTCTGCTGCCGCCTCGGCGCGGACGACGGGTCCCTTGGCGCGGACGGTCAGCTCGACCCTCTCGCGCACCTCGGACAGTCGGGGGTTGTTCTCGTGGGTGACCTCGACGTCGATCCGCTGGGCGGTCGGTGCGAGCTGCTCGAACTTCGCGAGCTTTTCTTCCACGTGTCGGCGGAAGCGGTCAGCCACTTCCGTGTGCCTGCCGACGACAACGATCTCCATGTGAGCCTCCGCAAAGGGTCTCGGACGCTCCCGTTACTCCAGAGCGTCCCGTGTGGTCCTGGGTCTGGCTCCCCCGAGGGGGATCCGGAGTACCTATCACCTCCCTGCCCGAAGACCTAGCCTCGGGCCTGTCGCTCTGTGGCCGCACGGGTCCCGTTACCAACCGTTCCCCGTGACGACTGGACCCCAGGTTAACCCCCCTGCGAGGTAAAGGCAGCATCTACGTGAGATGAACTTCGTGGGCCGCGGAACCCTGCCGCGGAGGGGGTGTCGCGGCCACCACGAAGGCCCCCAGGACGCGCGCGCCGAGCCCCTCCAGGGCCCGCTCGCAGGCCGCGAGCGTGGCGCCCGTGGTGAGCACGTCGTCGACCAGGAGGCACGCGGCTCCCGCGAGCGACGGGGCCGCCACGGTGCCTCGCCGGGGCGCACGGACGGTCGTCAACCGCTCTCCGCGGCCCCGTGACCCCCGCCCCACCTGGTCGTGCCCGCGTTGCGTCAGCAGCCGTGCGGGCGTCGCCTCGACGCCCGCCGCACACAGCCCCTGCGCGAGCGCGCGGGCCAGCGACAGGACGGGCTCTCGCCCCCGTGCGCGCCGTGCTGCGGCGGTCGACGGCGCGGGCACCACGAGCACGGGGTCCCGGCCGCTCCCGGCACCGGTCCTGGCTTCTCCGCGCCCGACGGCAGCCCGCACGGCGGGCGCCAGCGTCATCCCTGCGCGGAGTGCCGCGGCGTCGAGCTCCCTCGTGAGGTCGACCCGCCACTTGTCCTTCCACGCCACGACCACGTCGCGCAGCGGGCCCGCGTACGGCGCGCAGGCCCACACGGGCAGCGGGGCCCGGCCATCGAGCCTGTCGAGCCGAGGGCGTCCCGCTCGCGGCGGGTCGGGGCGCCGTCGAGCGGCCCGGCGCACGCCGGGCACAGGGCGAGGTCCCTCGCACCGCAGCCCGGGCACTCGATCGGGACCACGAGCCGGGTCAGCGAGGCCGCCGCGCCCGCGAGCGCGGCGAGGAGAGGGCGTGTGCCCCCGGCAGCCGCGACGGGCGTGACGGGCGTGGCCGACGCACGCCGCTCACGTCCGGTGCCCGGCAGGGCCGGCGGGTCGTCCGGGGACCGGGAGGGCTGCACAGAGGAGGAGGAGGAGGAGGACGGCACGGCCGGAGCCTGTCACGTCCCGCCGCACGCCGGGCGATGGCGAGCCCGTCCTGTGGACACCTGATTCGTCCCGGTGCCTGTGCACGGGCAGGACCCCCGCACCGCCGGGTCAGCCCGGGAACGCCGGCAGGGCGACGCCCTCGATCCGCTTCTCCCACACCGCGCCGGACCTGCTGCGCCCGAACAGCGTGCCGTCCTCCGTCAGTACCTGGACCGTCCGTTCCCCGTCGCCCGCGCTGATCGCCGTCGCTCCCGCGACCGGGGACAGCCGGATCGTGTCTCCCCCGACCGCGACGAGGTGGACTGCCGGAGACGTCTCCGCCTCGTCCGTCCCCAGGACCGCCAGCAACGTCTCGTCGGCCCACACGACCTGCGAAGCCGACCTGATCGGGGCCCCGACACGGAAAGGTTCGGACAGCGCGGTCGGCACGTCCTTCTCGTCGCGCACGATCCCTGCGACATCGACGCGCGTGGCTCCCAGGGCGTCCGAGCTGACCACTGCGATCCGCGCCCCGTCGTGTGCCACCCGGATGGACTGGACCGAGCGACCGGCGAGCCACGGGACGGCGACCTCGACCGGCGTGCCGGGGTCTGCCAGGTCCGACCGCACGACCTGCAGCGCTCCCGCCTGCGCCTGCGGACCGGACCAGACGCCACCCAGCCGGTCGACGCTCGGAGCGAGCAGATCGGTGCCGGTCAGGAGGGGCGCGCCCGGTAGGTTCTTGGTCGGCAGGCGCAGCAGGCTGTCCGATCCGTCCCGGACGACGACCGTCCGGGCGTTGGCACCCTGAGCGAGCGCGGTCGCGTCGATGCCCTCGAGCGAGACGGCGGGCGCCAGCGGCACCAGGTCGTCGGCCCCCGTCTCGAGCGTCAAGACCTGGCCCTCGGCCGCGACGATCTCGTTGCCCACGGCGTCGGCCTTGGCCAGCACCGGCCCACCCGCAGGCGTGCTGAGCAGGTCCTCGCCCCGGTAGAGGTTGACCGTCAGCGGCACCGCGTCGAAGAGCGTCGCCTCGAGCTGCGCCTTGAGCAGCGCACGGTCCTCTGGGGACGCGAGCGAGATCGCGTCCGTCAGGCGCACGTCGACGACGCCCCCCTCGTTCGTGACCGCGTCGATGCTCAGGCGCGTCCCCTCGGGGACGACGACGTCGGTCGACCCTCGGAGCCACTCGACGGGGCCGATCAACGTCTCGTCCACCGCGTTGGTCTGCCAGGTCCGGTTGGGGAACCAGCGCTCGTCGGGGACCAGGACCTCACGGTCCGCCGAGGGGAAGTAGAGGCGGGTCGACCTGAAGGCTGCCAGGAAGTTGGTCTGCGACAGCAGCAGCCCGTCCTCGGCCGTCTCGATCCTCCACTGTCCGTCCCCCTGACGCACGAGCCCGAACGAGACGACCGTGGTGACCGGCACGTCCTCGGTGTACACGCCGCGCTTGTCGAGCGCCCCGACGACCGACGCGCTGCCCGTGACCGTGACCGCGCCGGTCTGCATCGCCTCCTCGTCGTACGTCAGGTCGAGGTCCCCGTCGAAGACCAGCACCTGCGTCTTCCAGTCCCAGTCGTCCGACGTGAGGAACTCCTGCGCGACGTCGAAGTCGCCGGCCGGCCCGGCTGCCTGCGCGGTCAGGAAGCCCGACACGATGCCCTTCGGGTCGTCTCCCGACGCGGGACCCCGCGCCCGCAGGCCGGGAGCGTTGAAACCCTGCACCACGGAGTCACCCTGGATCACGGGACCGGACGTGGGGATCGCCGCGCAGCCCGAGAGCGCGACAGCCGCCACGACGAGGCTCGCGGCCCGCGCGACCCAGCGACGTCGTCTTCCCACGGTGCTCGTCACGGTCGCTCCTCGTCTGCGGTGTGCTCGGACGCCGCCCTGAGCGCCCCCTGGCGCCCGGCGACCAGAGGCTCGTCCGGAAGGACGGGCAGCGCCGACGGGCTCGTGGTCCCCTCGGCCGGGTCCTCGACCTGACCGACCGGACCCGTCGCCGGGCCGAGCCCACGTATGCGGGTCGGCTCCTCCGGGACGAGCGGCAGCGGGGAGGACGCGAGATGGATCCCGGCCCGGAGCGGGAGCGTCAGCCGGAACGCAGCGCCCCGACCCGGGCGGCCCCACACCTCGAGCCACCCGCCGTGCAGGTGGGCGTCCTCGAGCGAGATCGCCAGGCCCAGCCCGGTCCCGCCGGTCGTGCGAGCCCGCGCAGGGTCGGCCCGCCAGAAGCGGTCGAACACGTGCATCGCCTCGTCCTCGGTCATCCCCACGCCGTGGTCACGGACGACGATCGCGACCGCGTGGCGGTCCTGTGCGACCGTGATCTCGACGGGGCGCTCCTCGGCGTGCTCGATCGCGTTGACCACGAGGTTGCGCACGATCCGCTCGACCCGGCGCGGGTCGACGTCCGCGGTCGCGGGCTCGTCCGGGAAGTGCACCGACATCCACACGCCCTTGCGCTCGGCGAGGGGAGCGGCGAGGTCGACCGCCGCGTTGACGACGTCTCGCACGTCGCGCCGCTCGGCGTCCAGCTGTGCGGCCCCCGCGTCGAACCGGCTGATCTCCAGGAGGTCCGCCAGGAGGTCCTCGAACCTGTCGAGCTGGGTCTGGAGGAGCTCGGCCGACCGCTTGGACGCGGGGTCGAACTCGTCGCGCGAGGCGTGCAGGACCTCGCCCGCCATGCGGATCGTCGTGAGCGGTGTCCGCAGCTCGTGCGACACGTCCGACACGAAGCGCCGCTGGAGCAGCGACAGCTCCTCCATCCGACCGATCTGGAGCTGCAGGCTCTCGGCCATCTCGTTGAACGAGCGTGCGAGCGTCGCGAGCTCGTCGTGGCCCTTCACCGGCAGACGCTCGTTCAGGTGCCCGTCGGCGAGCCGTTCGGCGACGCTCGCGGCGTTGCGGACCGGCTGGACCGCCTGGCGGGTCACGACCCAGGTGATGAGCACCAGGATCCCCACCATGAAGGCCGCCCCGAGGGCGAGCGTCCCCTGGAGGAAGGACAGCGTCTCCTGCTCGGGCGCGAGCGAGTAGAGGAAGTAGAGCTCGTAGGTCCCGACCGTGGGGACCTGGACCTTGGAGCCCACGAGCACCCCGGGGTCCACGGGCGAGCTCGGGTCGGAGGGGTCCCGCGGGATCGCGACCGACTGGAGCTCGCGACCGTCGCTCTCGAGGACCGCGTCGCGCAGCTCGTCCGAGACCAGGCTCGTCAGCTGGTTGTCGGTGCTGACGTCGTTGAGGCGTGAGGTGGCCCCCTCGGGCCGCATGAGGAAGATCTTGCGGTCGGGGCTGCCGCTCGTGCGCAGGGTGTTGTGGACGTCGAGCAGGAGCGTCTGGAGCTCGGAGTCCTTGGTCTTGGACAGCGACGCCGTGAACAGGCTCTGCGCCTGCTGGAACGAGTTCGCGCTCTCGACGTTGATCTGCTCGAGCCGCTGCTCGAACAGGCCGTCACGCATGGTGCTCGACAGGTAGGCCCCGAGGGCCGCGACCGTGACCGCACCCACGACGAGTGCGGTCCCGACCACGCGCAGCTGCATCGACGACCGGGCGCGCCAGGTGAGCCGACCGACCGTGGCGCGCACACGACGTCGGGTACGGCGGAACCTCAGCCCCACCCGACCTCGCAGCGACGAGCTGCTCACCCGCGTGCCGCGCCCGCCTTGTAGCCGACGCCGCGGACCGTGAGGACGATCTCCGGGTTCTCCGGGTCGTGCTCGACCTTGGACCGCAGCCGCTGCACGTGGACGTTCACCAGGCGTGTGTCCGCGGCGTGGCGATAGCCCCAGACCTTCTCCAGGAGGACCTCGCGCGTGAAGACCTGCCAGGGCTTGCGCGCGAGGGCGACCAGCAGGTCGAACTCGAGCGGCGTGAGCGCGATGGGGCGCGCGTCGCGCGTGACCCGGTGCCCCGTCACGTCGATCTCCACGTCACCGATCGCCAGGTGCTCGGGGGCCGGCTCGTCCGAGCGGCGCAGCCGCGCACGGATGCGGGCCACGAGCTCCTTGGGCTTGAACGGTTTGGAGATGTAGTCGTCCGCGCCCGACTCGAGGCCGAGCACCACGTCGACCGTGTCGCTCTTGGCCGTGAGCATGATGATGGGCACCCCGGACTCCGCACGGATCAGGCGGCACACCTCGGTGCCGTCCTTGCCCGGGAGCATCAGGTCCAGGAGGACGAGGTCCGGCTGCGTGCTGCGGAACGTCGCCAGGGCGAGGTCCCCGTCCGCGCAGAAGACCGGGTCGAACCCCTCGGAGCGCAGCACGATGCCGATCATCTCGGAGAGGGCGGTGTCGTCGTCGACCACAAGCACGCGTACCTTCATGACCCCATTTTGCCATCGACCCCGGCAGCGCCCGACCGAACCACCGGACGGCGCCCACTGTTCACCCGGGCGGTTCGCTCGCAGCACCTGACAGGCCCCCGTACTAGGGTGGGCCGCGACCACGCAGGGCACTGCCGCAGTGCCGTGCACGGCCGCACCAGGACGAGGCCTCCGGGCCCCACAGAACCGAGCGGGGACAGCAGAGCAGATGACGACGCCCGACGACGCCGGCACGCCAGCACCGGACGACACCCCGCGCTACGGCCAGCGCGCGCCGCAGCCCCCCGAGGGCACGGTCCCGCCCGGTGGCGGCGCACCCGTCCCGCCCGGCGCACCGCAGTACGGCCAGCCCGGTCAGTACGGCCAGCCGACGCAGCCCGGTACGCCGTACGGCCAGCAGGGCCAGTACGGCCAGCCCGCCCAGCCGGGCGCACAGCCCGGCCAGCCCGCGCCCAACGCCTGGGGCCAGCCGCAGTACGGACAGCAGGGCCAGTACGGACAGCAGGGCCAGCAGGGCCAGTACGGCGCCCCCCAGTACGGGGCCCCGGTGCAGCCCGGCTACGGGCCGCCCGCCTTTGCCGGGATGCCCTATGCCCCGCCCGCGAACAAGCCCGGCATCATCCCGCTGCGCCCCCTGACCCTGGGCGAGATCTTCGACGGCGCGTTCGGCGCGATCCGCTCCAACCCCAAGGTCATGCTCGGGATGAGCGCGACCGTGATCGCGATCGCGACGATCCTCGGGATGGCGCTCGGAGCCCTCGTGTCCGGGATCTTCGCGCCGCAGCTCGCCCAGCTCGAGACGGAGCTCGGCAGCGACGTGCAGGTCCTCACGGACATGCTCCCGCTCCTGGGGGCGTCGCTCGTGACCGGCGTCGTCCTCGCGCTCGCGCTGCCGATCGTCAACGGCATCCTGATCACGTCCGTCGGGCAGTCGGTCATCGGGCGCAAGGCGACGGTGGGTGAGGTCTGGGCCCAGGTGCGCTCCAAGGTGTGGCCCCTCATCGGCTTCTCGTTCCTCAGCAACCTCGTGGTCTACGTGGCGACGTTCCTGTACGTGCTGCTGACGATCCTGGGCTTCACGGTCGGCGTGGGGCTCGGGATCGTCCTCCTGCTCGTCGGGCTCGCCGGACTTGTCGCGTTCCTCGCGTGGTTCATCGTCCGGACGCTCCTGATCCCTCCCGCCCTGGTGCTCGAGGGCCAGGGGTTCCGTTCGGCCGTCGTGCGTGGTTGGACGCTGACCCGTGGCGCCTACTGGCGCACCCTCGGGATCTCGCTG
Organism: Oerskovia enterophila; assembly: GCF_001692445.1. GTDB lineage: Bacteria > Actinomycetota > Actinomycetes > Actinomycetales > Cellulomonadaceae > Oerskovia > Oerskovia enterophila. The sequence continues at coordinate 83,264 of NZ_MAQA01000015.1, forward strand.
CTGGCCTACATCGCGGTGAGCGTCATCGCCAGCATCGTCGTCTACCCGTTCTCGGCCATCACGACCTTCCTCGTGACGGACACCTTCGGGGTCCTGGCCCTGACCGCGGTGGCACAGATCATCAGCTCGGTCGTCACGTCGGTGTTCCTCGCCGGCGTCGTCTCGCTCCTCTACATCGACGTGCGCATGCGCCGTGAGGGACTCGACGTCGAGCTCACGGCCGCGGCGAACGAGCACGCCGAGCACGGCACGGCGTGACCGGGGCGCTCTCCGCGTCGCTCGCCGCCGGGCAGGCGGCCTGGTCGGCGCGCCTGGAGCTGCCGGTGGCGCTGCGTGGGGACGTCCCCGTGACTCCCGACGCCGACACGGCCCGCCGCTGGCTCCAGGAGGAGCTGCTCGACCCCGTCTACCAGGACCAGCCGTCCCTGCTCATGCGCTTCATCGACTGGCTGGTCGGTCTGTTCGACGGCGTCGAGGTCCTCGACGTGAACCCGGTGGTCGCGTCGCTCGTCGTGGTCGGCGTGGTCCTCGTCGTCGCGGTGATCGCCTACGTGATCGCGGGCCCCGTCCGGCTCTCGCGCCGGGCTCGTACGTCGGCCACGGTGTTCGAGGACGACACGCGCTCGGCCACCGACCTGCGCGCGGCGGCCGACGCCGCGGCGGCGGCCGGTGACTGGGCCACGGCCGTCGTCGGGCGCTACCGGGCCGTCGTCCGCTCGCTCGAGGAACGGGTGATCCTCGACCCGCGCCCCGGGCGCACGGCCCACGAGGCGGCCGACGCGGCGGCCCTGCGTCTTCCGTCCCTCGCGGACCGGCTCGCGGGCGGCGCCCGCCTGTTCGACGACGTCCGGTACGGGAAGGTGTCCGTCGGCGCCGCCGCCGACCAGACGCTGCGCGAGCTCGACGCCGCAGCGCTCGCGACCCGCCCGACGCCCGCCGCCACCGGCCCGACGCCGGATCCCGCCGACGGAGCCGGCGACCTGCCCGTCGGGGCCGGGACGTCCTCGACCACGGGAGCAGACCGATGACGACAGGGCTCGCAGCTCCGCCACCACCGGTCTCTACCCCGGACACGTCCTCGACCGCGGTCACCACGGCGTACGTCCCCACCCCGGTCATGGGCGACGGCACCACGGCCGGCTCGCGCGCGCGGCGACGGTGGCGTGCCGTGCGGTGGCCGCTCGCGGTGCTGCTCCTCGTCGCGATCGTCGCGGGCCTCGCGGCCCTGTCCCGGCCGGCGGTGTCGAGCACCCCGCTGGCCCCCGACAACCCGGGCCCCTCCGGCGCCCGCGCGCTCGCCCAGGTGCTCGGCGACCAGGGCGTCGACGTCGAGTACGTGACCACCACCGCGGACGCGGTCTCCCGGGCACTCGCCGGGACCACTCTCCTCGTGACCTCGGACCTCGACCTCCTGCCCGAGCAGATCGACGCCCTCCTCGAGACAGAGGCCGACCTGGTGCTCGTCGAGCCCGGGTACGACCTGCTCGAGGGCGCGACCGGCGGGACCGCGACCCTGGCCGACGACTGGTCGTCCCCCGACGTCGCCCGGGCCCCCGACTGCACCGACCCCGACGCCGTCGCCGCGGGCAGCATCCGCAGCACGGGCTTCGGTCTCACCGCGACCGGTCCCGGCTCGACCGTCTGCTTCCCGGGCGACGACAGCCCCCCGGACACCGGCGCCTACCTCGTCCACGAGGGTGAGCGCCGCGTCGTCGCCCTCGACGACGCCGCCCTGCTCACCAACTCGGGCATCACCCGGGACGGGAACGCCGCGCTCGTGCTGCGGTCGCTCGGGCGCCACGAGACCCTCACGTGGTTCGTGCCGAGCCTCACGGACGACACGATCTCCGAGGACGTCGGTGCGGGCACCGGTGCACTCCCCCCGTGGGTCACGGTCGTGCTCGTGCAGCTCCTCGTGGTCGCGTTCTTCGCGGCGCTCTGGCGCGGGCGCCGCCTGGGACGGCTCGTGACCGAGGACCTGCCCGTCGTGGTCCGCGCCTCGGAGACCACGCGCGGACGCGGGCGGCTCTACCGCCGCTCCCGCTCGCGCGGTCACGCCGCCGCGGGCCTGCGGGCCCACAGCGCCGACCGCATGGCCTCACGCCTGGGGCTCCCCCGCTCGGCCGCCGCCCCGGCGCTGATCGACGCGATCGTCCGCGCCACGCACCGACCGGCCGAGCAGGTCGCGCACCTCCTGTACGGCCCACCACCCGCCGACGACGCAGCGCTGCTCGAGCTCGCGCGTCACCTTGACCAGTTGGAGAGCGAGGTCTTCCACCCGTGACGCACCACCCCGAGGGGACGAACCCCTATCAGCAGCCCGCCGAGCGCTACGCGCCGCCGCAGGCCCAGCCCGCCACGCCGCCCGCCTACGGGGCTCCGGTTCCCCCCCTGTCTCTTATCCACATCCCCGAGCCCACGAGACG
>NZ_MAQA01000016.1 GCF_001692445.1 Oerskovia enterophila
CCCTACGGTGCGGCCCTGCCGTGGCCCGCGCCCCGAGGCCGACGGGCGCCCCGCCACCCGGCTCGTGAGGGACCCGGGGCTCGGGCCACGGCAGGGCCGCACCGTAGGGGTTGGCCGGGTCGGTCGCGGCGAGCAGCAGCGCCGAGAGCTCGCGACGGCCCGCCGACTCCGCGGCGTGCTCGCGGTCCTGGGCGTCGGTGCGGAGCTGGTCGACGGCCCCGGGCAGCGCGAACTGCGAGCCGCCCAGGTGCTCGACGAAGTAGCCGCGCCGGACGGTGCCCGTGGTCTCGAGCTCCGACAGCACGCGGTAGACGCCCCGGAAGTAGTTCGTCACGCCCTCGGAGGGCGCCGCGCCGCGGGTCAGCACACCGTGACGGTCGAGCAGGACCCGGGTCAGGGCGTGCGTGCGCCGCGTGGGGTCGGGCTCGCGCGCGGGGAGCGCCGACCACCGGCCCGAGCCACCGCGCAGGTCGGACTCACCGCGCGCTGCGCCCGGTGAGCCGGCCCCGAGCGAGGCGAACCGGCCGCGCGACAGGGGGCGGGCGCGGACGGGGGCGCGCGGTGCGCGGTGCGCGCCGCCTCCCGGGCCGAGGCGGCTGCGCAGGGCCCCGAGCCCGTCGTTGGTGACCCAGCCCGCCCACACGAGGTCCCACAGCACCTCCAGCGTCGCCGCCTGGGACGCGTCCGCGAGCTCGGCGATGCGGGGCAGGAAGAACCCCCCCGAGCCGGTGAGCAGGTCGACGACCGCCCGGTGCAGGTCGCTGTCGAGCGGGCCGTCCTCCTCGACGGGCGTCACCTCGGGAAGAGTGAGCGGTGCGGCGTCGGCGAGGTGCAGGCTCACGAGACCGTCCTTGCCACCGGGCAGCGACGAGTGCCCGCACCACAGGACCTCGCCCGTGGTGGTCAGCTCGTCGAGCAGAGCGGGCGAGTAGTCGATCACGCGTGCGGGCAGCACGAGGGTCTCGAGCGCCGAGGCGGGGACCGCGGCCCCCGAGAGCTGCTCGACGACCCGCAGCAGCCCGTCGGTGCCCCGCAGCGTGCCGATCCCGTGCCAGCGCGGGAGGAACACGCCCAGGGCCTCGGGGGCGACGGGCTCGACCTCGGCCCGCAGCGCGGCGAGCGACCGACGGCGCAGGGTGCGCAGGACCTCGGCGTCGCACCACTCCTCACCTGTCCCGCCGAGGGACTCGGGGCGCAGGCGGCCGCACACGAGGACCCGGGCGGCCTCGAGCCGCCGCAGGACCCCCGTGGCGACCGCGACGCCGATCCCGAAGCGCGACGCGACCTCGTGCGCCCCGAACGGTCCGTGCGTGCGGGCGTGGCGCCGCACGAGGTCGCCCAGCGGGTCGGGGACCGGCTCGGTGAAGACCTCAGGGATGCCCGTGGGGAGGGCGACCCCCAGCGCGTCCCGCAGCCGCCCGGCGTCCTCGACCACGGCCCACTGCTGCGCGACGGCGTCGGGCACGCCGGCCAGACGCACCTGGATCACCCGGCGCGCCCCTTCGAGGCCCGTGAGCCAGGCGGGCACCTCCTCGCGCACCTCCTCGCGCGTGCGGCGTGCGACCTCCGCGGCCGGGAGCGGGCCGAGCCTGCGCAGCAGGTCCCACACGTCCTCCGCGTGCCGCGCCTGGCGGCCCGGCACCAGGGCGCCGAGCTCGGCCTCGGTCCGCTCGACCGACTCCGGGTCCAGCAGGTCCGCGAGCTGCGAGGCCCCGCCGTCGGTGCCGAGCAGCTCGGCCAGGAGCGTGGGGTCGAGCGAGAGCGCGGCCGCGCGGCGCTCGGCGAGGGGAGCGTCGCCGTCGTACAGGAACTGGGCCGTGTACCCGAACAGGAGCGACTGGGCGAAGGGTGACGGAGTCGGGGTCGTGACGTCTACCAGCCGGACCCTGCCCGCGGCCAGGTCCCGCATGAGCTCGGTCAGGGCGGCGACGTCGAAGTCGTCCTGGAGGCACTCGCGCGCGGCCTCCAGGACGATCGGGAACTCGGGGTACTCGCTCGCGACCGAGAGCAGCTGGGCCGAGCGCTGCCGCTGCTGCCACAGGGGCTGGCGCTTGTCGGGGTGGCGCCGGGGGAGCAGCAGGGCGCGGGCCGCCGCCTCGCGGAAGCGCGCGGCGAACATGATGGAGCCGCCGAGCTCGGCACGGACCTCGTCGAGGACCTCCTCGGGGGCGAGGAGCAGGTCCTCGGCCGTCACGACGGGCGAGCCCGCGCCCCCCGGTCCGGCCGTGCCGCCGGGCTCGTCGCCCCAGCCGCCGTCGCCCAGGTCCGGCAGCCGCAGCACGATCCCGTCGTCCGAGTGCATGGCCGCGGCGTCCAGGCCGTAGCGGTCGCGCAGCCGAGCGCCCAGGACGAGCGCCCACGGCGCGTGGACCTTGGCCCCGTAGGGCGAGTGGATGACGACGCGCCAGTCGCCCAGCTCGTCGCGGAAGCGTTCGACGACGACGGTCCGGTCGTCCGGCACGCGGCCCGTGGCCTCCCGCTGGTCCGCGAGGTAGGCGACGAGGTTGTCGGTTGCCCAGGCGTCGAGCCCGGCGTCGCGCAGGCGTTCGGCGAGCGGCCCGCCGGTTGCGGCCAGCGACTCGAGCTCGCGCACCCAGGCGCCCACGGCCCGGCCGAGCTCGGCGGGGCGGCCAGGCGAGTCGCCCTTCCAGAACGGCAGGCGACCGGGTGCGCCCGGCGCGGGAGTCACCAGCACGCGGTCCGGGGTGATGTCCTCGATGCGCCACGTGCTCGACCCGAGCGTGAACGTGTCGCCCACGCGCGACTCGTAGACCATCTCCTCGTCGAGCTCGCCCACCCGCCGACCACCCCGCGCCCGCGCACCCGTCGCGGCGCCGCCGGGTGCGTCGCCGAGCACCCCGGCGGTGTCCTCGGGACCCGCGGTCGTGGAGGGGTCCGTCGCGAGGAACACCCCGTACAGACCCCGGTCCGGGATGGTCCCGCCGCTCGTGACGGCGAGCCGCAGCGCGCCGGGGCGCCCGCTGAGCAGGCCCGACGTCCGGTCCCACACGATCCGCGCGCGCAGCTCGCCGAAGTCCTCGCTGGGGTAGCGGCCCGCGAGCATGTCCAGCACGGCGTGCAGCGTCGCGTCGCCCAGGGCGCCGTACGGCGCGCTGCGCCGCACGAGGGCCGCGAGGTCCGCGACGGTCCAGTCGTCGAGCGCGACCATGGCCACGACCTGCTGCGCGAGGACGTCGAGCGGGTTCGAGAGCACGTGCAGGTGCTCGATCTGCCCGGTGCGCATGCGGTCCGCGATCACCGCCGAGGGCACCAGGTCGCCCCGGAAGGTCGGGAACACCACACCGTGGGACACCGCACCCACCTGGTGGCCCGCGCGCCCGATGCGCTGGAGCCCGCTCGCGACCGAGGGCGGCGCCCCGACCTGGACCACGAGGTCCACCGCGCCCATGTCGATGCCCAGCTCGAGCGAGGACGTCGCGACGACCGCGGGCAGGCGCCCGTCCTTGAGCTCGGTCTCGGTGCGGGTGCGCTCGGCCCGGCTCATGGAGCCGTGGTGGGCCCGGGCGATCACGGGCTCGGTGCCCGCGCTCGCGCCCGACTGGGCCAGGACCTGCGCGGGCTGGAGCGTTCCGACGTCCGGCACGTCCTCGCCCTGCCGCTCGGCCCAGACCTCGTTCATGCGGGCCGTGAGCCGCTCGGCCCCGCGCCGGGAGTTGGTGAAGACGAGCGTCGAGCGGTGCTCGGCCACGAGGTCCACGACGCGCTCCTCGACGTGCGGCCACACCGACGGACGCGGCGGGCGAGCCGTGGCCGGGCCCGAGAGGTCGGGTTCGCCGTCGGGCAGGGGCGCAAGGTCCTCGGCCCCGGTGGCCCTGCTGGGGCCGGGTGCGCTGCGCAGGTCGGAGAGGTCGGGGACCGGGACGACGATGTCGACCTCGATCTTCTTCTCCGAGGGAGGCTGCACGACGACGACCTCGCGCCCCTGGTCGTCCGGCCGGCGGTGCCCCGCGAGGAAGGTCGCGACCGCCTCGACCGGTCGGACAGTGGCCGAGAGTCCCACGCGCTGCGCGGGCACCGGGAGCAGGGCGTCGAGCCGCTCGAGCGAGACCGCGAGGTGCGCCCCGCGCTTGGTCCCGGCCACGGCGTGGATCTCGTCGATGATGACGGTCTGCACGCCGGCCAGCCCCGCGCGCGCCTGCGAGGTCAGGACGAGGAACAGCGACTCGGGGGTCGTGATGAGGATGTCCGGGGGAGCGACGCCGAAGCGCCGCCGCTCGCTCGCGGGCGTGTCGCCCGTGCGGGTGCCGACCACGACGTCCGGGACCGTGGTGCCGAGCCGCACGGCGGCCTGCCGGATGCCCGCGAGCGGCGAGCGCAGGTTGCGCTCGACGTCCGCGGCCAGCGCCTTGAGGGGCGAGACGTAGAGGACCTTGCAGCGCTGCGCGCGGTCGTCGTCCGGCCCTGACGCAGGTCCGCCCGCTGGCTGCTCGTCGGGTCGCGTGAGCAGCCGGTCGAGCGACCACAGGAAGGCTGCGAGGGTCTTGCCCGAGCCGGTCGGGGCCACGACCAGCGCGTGCCGGTCGCTGCTGATCGCCTCCCAGGCACCCGCCTGCGCTGCCGTGGGGCGCTCGAACGCACCCTCGAACCACGCGCGGGTCGGAGCGCTGAAGCCGGCGAGCGGGTCGGGGGACGTCACCTCGCCATTGTGGGCGCTGCCACCGACAACCGCTCCCTGCCGGGGGAGCCGCGTCGGACGTGCCCCCTGAGACGTGGCAGGCTGTCCCCGTGCGGTATCGAGAGTTCTGGCAGCTGGTGGACGAGGTCTTCGGATCGGCCTACGGTCGCGCCCTGACCCGGGACCAGGTGCTCAACGCCCTGGACGACCGCACCGCGGTCCAGGCCCTCGAGGACGGCGTCGAGCCGCGCTACGTGTGGCACGCGTTGTGCGACGCGTTGGAGGTGCCGGACGCGCAGCGGTGGGGCAAGGACGCGAACCGCCAGGCGCCGCCCGCGCGGTAGGCGCTCGTCGCCGGGTGGGCGGGTGTGCAGCCGCGAACCGCCGGGCGCCGCCCGCGCGGTAGGCGCTCGTCGCCGGGTGGGCGGGTGTGCAGCCGCGAACCGCCGGGCGCCCCCCGCGCGCCCGCCCGTCGTGCGCGGCATCATGGCGGCATGAGGCATCGGCTCCCGTTCTCGCTGCACGACCTGACGGGAGCCCTCTGGTCCCTCGTGTCGACGACCGCCGGGCTGGGGCTCGCGATCTGGATCGTCCCGGGCGTGCGGATCACGTCGTGGTGGTCGGTCTTCCTCGCGGCGCTCGTCGTCGGGGTCGGTGACGCGGTCCTGCGGCCCCTGTGGCGTGTCGTCGCCGGGCGCGCGGGCGTCGTCGGGGCCCTGGTCTCGGGGCTCGCGGGCCAGGTGCTCGTGGCGTGGCTCGCGCTCACGTACCTGCCGGGGTTCGAGACCGACGACTGGGGCAGCGTCGTGGCGGTGCTCGTCCTGGCGGCGTTCTTCATGGCGATCGGCCGCTGGGCGATCGGCGCGAGCGACAACGACTACGTGATCGACAACCTGCTGCGGCGTGCCCGCCGGGCGCAGCGCACGGCCGCCCGTCGGGCCGCGCGGGCGTCGTCGGGTGGGGGAGAGAGCAAGGCCGGCGGCCCGACCGGGCCGCCGGCGTCGCCCGGCACGAGCGGAACGCCGGGCGCTGCCGACCTGTCGGACAGCCCGCCGGCCCCCGTCCCCGGCTCCCGTCCCGCGGGCCTCCTGGTCGTCCAGCTCGACGGCGTCGCACGCTCGACGTTCGACCACGCCGTCCAGGCCGGACTGGCGCCGAACCTCGCACGCTGGATCAGCGCCGGGACGCACGACCTCGAGACGTGGTGGGCGCGCGTCCCGTCGACCACGCCCGCGAGCCAGGCCGGGCTCCTGCACGGCACGAGCGAGCACGTGCCCGCGTTCCGGTGGTGGGACCGCGAGCAGGGTCGGCTCGTGGTGACCAACCACCCCGCCGACGCGGCGCGGGTCGAGGCGCTCATGACCGACGGCCGCGGGCTGCTCGCGGGCGGCGGGGTCGCGGTCTCGACGATGTTCTCGGGAGACGCAGGGACGAACCTGCTCGTCATGAGCCGCGCCCGCGCGGGCCTGGGGCCGGGGCAGGTGTTCGTCCACTTCTTCTCGAGCCCGTTCGTGCTGGTCCGGGCGCTCGTGGGCACCGTGGGCGAGTTCTTCAAGGAGCTCTACCAGGGGTGGCAGCAGGCGGTACGGGACGTGGAGCCCCGCGTCTCGCGCCTGGGGGCCTACCCCGTGCTGCGTGCCGTCTCCAACGTGGTGCTGCGCGACCTCAACACCTCGCTCGTCGCCGAGCAGCTCGTGCGCGGAGCACCCGTGGTGTTCGTGGACCTCGTCGACTACGACGAGATCGCGCACCACGCGGGCCCGCTGCGGCCCGAGGCGATGCGGGCGCTCGAGGGGCTGGACCGGGTGGTCGGGCTGCTCGAGCAGGTCGCCGAGGTCGCGCCCCGCCGCTACGAGGTCGTGGTGCTGTCCGACCACGGGCAGTCGCTCGGCGCGACGTTCGAGCAGGTCGTGGGCCGCTCGTTCCTGGACGAGGTGCGCCGGCTCATGGCGGTCCGGACCGCACCGGGCGAGCGGCGCCGTCGGGCCTCCGGGGTGCGGTCCGCCGCGGGGGCCGACTCCGAGGCGTGGGGCGCGGTCAACACCGCGCTCAACGCGCTCGGCCGCGACCGGGGAGGGCGGAGCGGGCCGGGAGAGCGCGACGAGCGGAGCGAGCGGGGTGGGCGCGTGCTGGTCGGTCCGGACCGGGACGCCGCGCCGGCGGACGCGGGGGAGCTGCCCGAGGTCGCCGTCGTCGGTTCGGGGAACCTCGGCCTCGTGTGGTTCCCGCGCTCCCCGGAGCGGCTCGTGGGCGACGAGATCCGGGCGCGCTGGCCCGCGCTCGTGCCGGGCCTGGTCGCGAACCCGGCCGTGGGGGTCGTGGTCGTGCAGGAGAACAGGCCCCCGGAGGGCGAGGTGCCCGACGTCGTCGCGTACGGCCCGGCGGGCAGCCGACACCTGGTCTCGGGTCAGGTCCATGGCGAGGACCCGCTCGCAGCGTACGGGCCGCGCGCGGCGCCCGACCTCCTGCGGGCGGCCTCGCTCGAGCACGCGGGCGACCTGCTCCTGGTTTCGAGCGTCGACGACGCGGGGCTGGTCCACGCGTTCGAGGGGCTCGTGGGTTCGCACGGCGGGCTGGGCGGTGCCCAGAACGAGGCGATCCTGCTGCACCCCGCGAGCCTGCGGGTGTCGGACGGAGCGCGCGAGGACGTGTGCGGGACGCGCATGCTGGTGGGAGCCGAGGCGGTGCACCGCGAGCTCGTGCGCTGGCTCGAGGAGCTGGGGGTCCGGACATGACCGAGGAGCAGGTGGCCCCCGGGCTGAGGGTCACGTGGCTCGGCCACTCGAGCGCGGTGCTCGACGTCGCGACGCCCGACGGCCGCGTGCGGATCGTCACCGACCCCCTGCTGAAGCGGCACGCCGGGCTGCTGCGGCGACGCGGAGTGCGGCCCGCCGAGGTCTGGCGGGACGCCGACGCGGTCCTGCTCTCGCACCTGCACCACGACCACGCCGAGCTGGGGTCCCTGCGGCTGCTGGGGGACGTGCCGGTCCTGACCGCCCCCGCCAACGCGCGCTGGCTGCGTTCCAAGGGGCTCACCGGGGTGGGGCTCGGCACCGGCCCCGAGCACGACGAGCACCCGCTCGCGGGTGCTCTGCCGGGGCGTCCCCGGGTCCCCGGGGCGGCTGGGGAGCACGGCTCCTGGCACGACGTCGGAGCGCACGTCCGCGTCCACCTCACCCCGGCGGTGCACGGGCACCGGCCCATGCCGCACCGACCCAACGCCGCGGTGGGGCACCTCGTGCAGTCGGGCGGCTGGACCCTCTGGGTGCTCGGCGACACCGAGGCCTACCCCGGCATGGTGCACCTGCCGGCGCTCGCGGGCGGGCCGGTCGACGTCGCCCTGGTGCCCGTGGCGGGCTGGGGGCCGCGGTTGTCGGGCGGCCACCTGGGACCGGCCGAGGCGGCGCGCGTGTGCGCGGCGGTCGGGGTGCGGCTCGCGATCCCGGTCCACTGGGGGACGCTGCACGCGCCGGGCGGGCAGAACCTGCCGCGCGGCTGGATGGACCACGCGGGGGACGCGTTCGCGGCCGCGGTGCACCGGTGGGCTCCCGAGACCCGGGCGGTCGTGCTGCGGCCGGGGGAGTCGTGGGAGGGCTGAGGGCGTGGACGGGGCCCGCGACGGGGCGGTGAAGGCTCGTGCCGGTCGTGGGACCGGTGCGTCGCGGGCCGCGACGGGCGTGTGGCGGGCGCGCGGGGCGTGCTCGACGACACGCCGCGCAGGACGGCCTCTCGAACAGGTGTTCGGGTAGAGTTGTGCACAGCACTCGCCGACAGCCCGTCATCCACAGGCAGGGCACGGGGGACGACGAGTGTCAGTGGCGGCACGTACCGTCGGGACACGACACAGGCTTCCTGAGGTCTTCGGCCTCGAACATACTTCGGCACGGTTCCGTGCCCCGCACGCAAAGGTGACCGACATGCCCGCACCCGCAGACCGCGAGAAGGCGCTCGAAGCCGCCCTCGCACAGATCGACCGCAACTTCGGCAAGGGATCGGTGATGCGCCTCGGCGACGAGGGTCGCGCGCCGGTCGAGGTCATCCCCACCGGGTCGATCGCCCTGGACATCGCGCTCGGCATCGGCGGCCTCCCGCGCGGCCGTGTCGTGGAGATCTACGGCCCCGAGTCCAGCGGCAAGACGACCGTCGCGCTCCACGCCGTGGCAAGCGCCCAGCGCGCGGGCGGCATCGCGGCGTTCATCGACGCCGAGCACGCGCTGGACCCCGAGTACGCGAAGAAGCTGGGCGTCGACACCGACGCGCTGCTCGTCTCGCAGCCGGACACGGGCGAGCAGGCCCTCGAGATCACGGACATGCTGATCCGCTCGGGCGCCATCGACATCATCGTCATCGACTCGGTCGCGGCGCTCGTGCCCAAGGCCGAGATCGAGGGCGAGATGGGTGACAGCCACGTCGGCCTCCAGGCCCGCCTCATGTCCCAGGCGCTGCGCAAGCTCACGGGTGCCCTGAGCCAGTCAGGCACCACCGCGATCTTCATCAACCAGCTCCGCGAGAAGATCGGCGTCTTCTTCGGGACCCCCGAGACCACGACCGGTGGCAAGGCCCTGAAGTTCTACGCCTCGATCCGCCTGGACATCCGCCGCATCGAGACCCTCAAGGAGGGCACGGACGCGGTCGGCAACCGCACGCGCGTCAAGGTCGTCAAGAACAAGATGGCCCCGCCCTTCAAGCAGGCCGAGTTCGACATCCTGTACGGCGTCGGCATCTCGCGCGAGGGTGGCCTGATCGACATGGGCGTCGAGCACGGCTTCGTGCGCAAGTCCGGGTCCTGGTTCACCTACGGCGGCGACCAGCTCGGCCAGGGCAAGGAGAACGCACGCAGCTTCCTACGTGACAACCCGGACCTCGCCAACGAGCTCGAGAAGCGCATCAAGGAGAAGCTCGGCGTCGGGGCCAAGGTCGACGCCCCCGCGGACGAGGTACCCGCGGTCGCTCCGGTCACCCCTGCGGCGGCCCCGGCCGGTAAGGGCAAGAAGGCCGTCCTCTGATCGTCGACGACCCGCTGGACCAGATGCCCGAGTGGGCGCGTCCCCTTCCCGGTGAGGAGGGGGACGCGCCCATCGGCGCGTCCGGCACGGCGGGCGACGTCTCCGGGGCAGCGGGCGGCACCACGGACCGGAGGGGGCCCGTGGCCCGCAGCGGCAGTGCTCCGAGCCGAGGGAAGCCGACGCGGGGGGTGTCCGGGTTCGGCTCGTCCGGGCTCGGCGGTGGTAGGTCCAGCGGCAAGAGCAGCAGCTTCGGCAGCAGCGGGTTCGGTGAGCGGTCCGCGAGCCGAGGAGCGAGCACGACCCGGCGCCGCGACTACTCGGGGGAACGCAAGGAACGCAAGCCGCGTCCCACGATCGCCGACCGCGTGGAGTCGGGTGCCCTGGCCGGGGCCGAGCTCACCGAGCACGCCCGCGAAGCGATCCTGCGGACGCTCACGGCAGCCCCCAAGAGCCGCCGTCAGCTCATGGACTCCATGACCCGCAAGGGATACCCGTCCGAGGTCCTCGAACCGATCCTCGACCGTTTCGAGGAGGTCGGGCTGGTCGACGACGCCGAGTACGCCGGGATGATCGTCCGCACCCGCCACGGCGAGCGAGGCCTGTCCCGTCGGGCCATCGCACAGGAGCTGCGGCGCAAGGGCATCGACGACGAAACCGCGACGGGCGCCCTCGACCAGGTCGACGACGACGACGAGCACGACGCGGCTCGTGAGCTCGTCCAGCGGCGCCTGGCCAGGACCACCGGCCTCGACCGTGAGGTCCGCACCCGACGCGTCGTCGGGATGCTCGCCCGCAAGGGCTACAGCCCGGGGCTCGCGCTCACCCTGGTCCGCGAAGAGCTCGCCCGTGAGGGCGAGGAGGCGGACGACGAGCCCTACGGCGGGTTCGACGACCTCTGACGGCGAGCTCCGCCGTCGGGCCGCGGACCACTCCGCTCGCGCGGGACGTCGAGGTCGACGGACACGCAGCGGCCGTCCAGGGTCGTGGGACCCGGGACGGCCGCAGCGAGCCGATCACCTACGTGCCGGTCACTTCGGTGCAGGAGGTGCGGCCGGCGCAGTACCGACCGGAGCCGCCCCGCGCGCCCCGACCGCGAGACCGGGCGTCGCCGCCCGGACCGGGCCGGCGGTCCGACCTCGCAGGCGCCGCGCCAGGATCTCGGCGACCTTCGAGAGCACGTAGTTGATCGTGATGAACAGGATCGCCGCGATCAGCAGCGACTGCAGGATGTTGCCGTAGGCGGATCCGAGACGACGCGACTCCTGGAGGAGCTCGGTGTACGTGATGATGTAGCCGAGCGCGGTGTCCTTGAGGACCACGACGAGCTGGGAGACCAGCGCCGGGAGCATCGCGATGAGCGCCTGCGGCACCTCGACCGACCGGAGCGACTGGCCCCGGGTGAGCCCGACCGCCAGAGCAGCCTCGCCCTGCCCCTTGGGCAGCCCGTAGACCCCCGAGCGGACCAGCTCGGCGACCACGGACCCGTTGTAGAGGATCAGGGCGATCACGACCGCCATGAACGGTGCGTCGGGCACCTTGAGCTGGGCCAGGAAGAGCCAGAAGAAGATCATCATGAGCAGGACCGGGACGGCCCGGAAGAACTCGACGACCAGGCCCGAGAGCCAGCGCACGGCCTTGACCGCCGACAGGCGCCCGATGCCGAAGAGCAGACCGAACACGATCGCCCCGACGATCGCGACGCCTGCCGCGCGCAGGGTGTCGAGCAGGCCCGGGAGGTAGAAGTTCTCCCAGGCGTCCGCCGTGAAGATCGGCTGCCACTTCTCCGCGGTGAGCTGGCCCTCGCGGCCCAGCAGCACCAGGGCGTAGGCCGCGATGCCCGCGACCACGATCGCCCCCACGACGTTGCCGATCAGGATGGTGCGCCGGCCTCGAGGCCCGGGGGCGTCGAACAGGACCGTCTGCTGCTGGGCGGTCATCGCTTCACCGCCAGACGGCGCGAGAGCGCGGTCGTCGCGAGCCCGACCGGGATCACGAGGATCACGTAGCCGATCGCGAACGTCAGGAAGATCGCGATGATGACGTCGGAGTCGAACTCGATCATGGTCTTCATGAGGCTGGAGGTCTCCGTCGCGACGCCGGCCGCGGCGGCGACGGTCGAGTTCTTGATGAGGGCGATGAGCACGTTGCCGAGCGGGGCCACCGAGCCACGGAAGGCCTGGGGGAGGATCACGATCCGTGCCGCCGGCAGGAACGAGAGGCCGATCGCGCGGGCCGCCTCGGCCTGTCCGATCGGCACGGTGTTGACCCCGGAGCGGATCGCCTCGCACACGAACGCCGCGTGGTAGACCGCGAGGCCCAGCACCGCGAAACGGAAGAAGTTGGACGGGAAGTCGTCGGCGAGCTGGATCTTGAGCTGGCCCCAGACCCCGAGCGTCAGGAACACCATGATGATCGTCAACGGCGTGTTGCGGAACAGCGTGACGTACGTGGCACCGGCCCACTGCAGGCTCGGGATCGGGGAGATCCGCATGAGCGCGAGCACCGTGCCGATGACGAGCGCCAGGATCGCCGCCCAGAACGTGAGCTGGATGTTGACCCAGAACGCGCCCAGGACGTCGTACGACTCGAAGAGCCGCAAGAACTGAGAGAGGTAGTCACCCACGACGGGTCACCCTTCACGAGGTGCGGCGCGGACGCCGCACGAGACCGGACCGGACGTGTGCTGCGCCGGGCGGGCGCGGCCCCAGGGGGCACGCGCTCACCCGGCGCAGCAGCGGACCTGTCAGGCGCAGGCGTCCGGCGTCGGCGGGTTCTCCGAGGCGTTCGGGGTGTACCCCGTGCCCTCGGTGTTGGTCGTGATGGCCTCCTCCCACGACCCGTCCTCGATCATCTCGGTGATCGCGGCGTTGATGTCCTCGCACTTGTCGCTGCTCTGCGGGATCCCGACGCCGTAGCGCTCGGTCGAGAAGGGCGCCCCGACGACCTTGACCTTGCCCTTGTTCGCGGGCTGGGCCGCGAGGCCGGCCAGGATGATGTCGTCCGTGGTGACCGCGTCGACCTGACCCGAGAGCAGGGCCGTGACGCACTCGGCGTAGCCGGGCTGCTCGAGCAGCTGGACCCCGGCCGCGTACTCGTCCTTGATGCGCTGCGCGGAGGTGGACCCGGTGACCGAGCAGAGGTTCTTGCCCTCGAGGTCCTCGGGGCCCTTGATGTCGGTGTTGTCCTCGGCGACGAGCAGGTCCTGCCCGGCGACGAAGTACGGACCGGCGAACGCGACGGTCTCCTTGCGCTTGTCGGTGATCGAGTAGGTCGCGAAGATCATGTCGACCTGGTCGGTGCTCAGCAGCGTCTCGCGCTGGGCCGACGGAGCTTCCTTCCACTCGATCTGGTCCTCCGAGTAGCCGAGCTTCTCGGCGACGTAGCGGGCGACGTCCGTGTCGAACCCCGTGTACGTGTCGCCCTCCTTGAAGCCGAGACCCGGCTGGTCGAACTTGATGCCGATGGTGATCTTCTCGCCGCCGCCGTCGGACGTCGCGGCGTCGGTCTCGCCGCCCGTGTCGTCGGTGCCGCCGCTGCAGGCGCCGAGGATCAGGGCGGTGGCCGCGGTGAGGGCGAGGAGCCCTCCGGTTCGGGTACGTGCTCGCATGGTGTCTTCCCCTTCGTCGTGCCGAGCCGTCACGGGGGACCTGGTGGTCACCCGCTCCGTCCGGCTGGTTCGTGGCCGGTCGAGCTGTCGGTTCTTGCAGGTGGTCGCCGGACTCTTCGTCGAGGCCGGGATCCGTGGGGCGTGCTGTGCTGCGTGGGGAGGTGCTGGTCGGGGGCGGTGGTTCGGTGCTGGTGCTGTCGCTGCGGTGCGGTCAGTGGGTCAGGATCTTGGACAGGAAGTCCTGGGCGCGATGGCTCTGGGGGTTCGTGAAGAACTCCTCGGGCGGTGCCTCCTCGACGATCTGCCCGTCCGCCATGAAGACGACGCGGTGCGCCGCCTTGCGAGCGAAGCCCATCTCGTGGGTCACGACGATCATGGTCATGCCCTCCTTGGCCAGCGCGACCATGACGTCGAGGACCTCGTTGATCATCTCGGGGTCCAGCGCCGAGGTGGGCTCGTCGAAGAGCATGACCTTGGGGTGCATGGCCAGCGCCCGGGCGATCGCCACGCGCTGCTGCTGCCCGCCCGAGAGCTGGGCCGGCATCTTGTCGGCCTGGTTCCCGATCCCGACGCGGTCCAGCAGGGCCAGCGCCTCCTTCTTGGCGTCCGCGGACTTCATGCGACGGACCTTGAGCGGGCCGAGCGTCACGTTGTCGAGGATCGTCTTGTGGGCGAAGAGGTTGAACGACTGGAAGACCATCCCGACGTCCGACCGGAGACGGGCGAGCGCCTTGCCCTCCTCGGGGAGAGGCTCGCCGTCGATCACGATGGTGCCCGTGTCGATCGTCTCGAGCCGGTTGATGGCCCGGCACAGCGTCGACTTCCCCGAGCCCGAGGGGCCGATCACGACGAGCACCTCTCCGCGTCGCACCGTGAGGTCCACGTCCTTGAGGACGTGGAGGTCGCCGAAGTGCTTGTTCACCCCGCGGAGCTCGACGAGCGGTGCGCCGAGCTCGTCGTCACGGGACGCCCCGGCGGGCGCGGACAGGGGTGTGGTGGGCGACGCGTCGGCAGCGTCGCTCGGGGTGTTCGGTTGCGCGTCCATTTCATGAACCTAGGGGGGATTTGTTGCGCACGCCACTGTTTCCGGCAACAGTTCGGCAACAGAAGGACAACAGATGCCCGGCAGCCGGAGAACCAGCGTTTCGGCCGGGCGCTCGCGGCGCCGTACCCTTGACGGTGATGTTCTCCACCGCCCTGCGCCCCGATGACAGCCCCGTAGCGGGTCCCTCCGACGCGCCCGAGGCGGCCGCGCCGCGGACCTACATGGTCCGCACCCTGGGTTGCCAGATGAACGTGCACGACTCCGAGCACATGGCCGGCATGCTCGAGCAGGCCGGCTACACCCGCGCGGAGGCCGCCGACGAGGCCGCGCACCGCGCGGACGTCGTCGTCATCAACACGTGCGCGGTCCGTGAGAACGCGGCCACGCGCCTGTACGGGAACCTCGGGCAGCTCGCGTCGATCAAGGCCAAGCGGCCCGGCATGCAGATCGCGGTCGGGGGCTGCCTCGCGCAGAAGGACCGGTCCGGCATCGTCGAGAAGGCCCCCTGGGTCGACGTCGTGTTCGGCACGCACAACCTCGACGCCCTGCCCGTCCTGCTCGAGCGTGCCCGGCACAACGAGGCCGCGCAGGTCGAGATCGCCGAGTCCCTCCAGGTCTTCCCCTCGACGCTGCCCACCAAGCGAGAGTCGGTCTACGCCGGCTGGGTGTCGATCAGCGTCGGGTGCAACAACACGTGCACGTTCTGCATCGTGCCGCACCTGCGCGGCAAGGAGCGCGACCGGCGCCCGGGGCAGGTCCTGGCCGAGGTCCAGGCGCTCGTCGACCAGGGCGCGATCGAGGTGACCCTGCTGGGCCAGAACGTCAACAGCTACGGCGTCGAGTTCGGCGACCGTGGGGCGTTCGCCAAGCTGCTGCGTGCGTGCGGGGAGATCGAGGGCCTCGAGCGCGTGCGCTTCACGTCCCCCCACCCCGCGGCCTTCACGGACGACGTGATCGCGGCCATGGCCGAGACCCCCAACGTCATGCCGCAGCTGCACATGCCCCTCCAGGCCGGGTCGGACCGCATCCTGCGGGCCATGCGCCGCTCCTACCGGTCGGAGAAGTTCCTGGGGATCCTCGACCGCGTGCGCGAGGCCATGCCCGACGCGTCGATCACGACCGACCTCATCGTGGGCTTCCCGGGCGAGACCGAGGAGGACTTCGCCGAGACGCTGCGCGTCGTCGAGGCCTCCCGGTTCTCGTCGGCCTTCACGTTCCAGTACTCCCAGCGACCGGGGACCCCGGCCGCGACGTTGCCGGACCAGCTGCCCAAGGAGGTCGTCCAGGAGCGCTACGAACGGCTCCAGGCGCTCCAGGACCGGGTCAGCGCCGAGGAGTCCGCACGCCAGGTCGGGCGCACGGTCGAGGTGCTCGTGACCGAGGGGTCGGGCCGCAAGGACGGCGCGACGCACCGCCTGACGGGCCGTGCGGCGGACAACCGTCTGGTGCACCTGGCCGTGCCCGACGACGTCGTGACCCTCATGGCCGGTCGTGCGGACGGCGACGTCCTGGCCGACGACCCGCGCCTGGCCGACGACCTGGACCCGCGCCTGCCCCGCCCCGGGGACATGGTGACCGTCGAGGTCACCCGGTCGGCTCCGTACCACCTGGTCGCCGACTCGGCCGTCGCCGGGGCCACGGGCATCGGTGGGACCGGCACGTACTCGGTGCGCCGCACGCGCTCGGGCGACGCCTGGGTCGCGCGCGAGAAGACGCGCCTGGGGGGCGGCGACGACCACGGGCACTCGCACGGGGCGCCTGCAGCCGGTGGCCCGGTCAGCCTGGGACTGCCGAGCCTGCGACGTCCCTGAGCAGGTGTGCGGGCTCGTCGACCGACGAACCCGCACGCGGAGGTCCACGCCTCAGGACCCCGCGCCCTGCCGGAGATCGCCTCAGACCGGCGGGAGCTGACCGCCGATCGTGTTGAACAGCTGGACCGCGGTTCCGAGCCCGCACGAGACGACCTGACCGAGCTGGTCGTCGGTCGCTCCTCGTTCGAGGTCGACCGAGACCTCGGCGTACAGCGCCAGCCCCTGGCTCTCCTCGCGGACGTAGACCTTGGGCCAGATGCGTTCGCGGTTCCAGTCGTTGACTGCCTGGAGCACGGCGAGGCGTGAGGTGACAGGCAGGGTCGTGGACCAGCGACCGCGGACCTGGAGGATCTCCTGGTGCTCGCCGAGCAGCAGGAACCAGAACCGGTTGCCGTCCCAGGTCCCGGTGACGTCGCCGTCGTCGTCGATGCGGAAGTGGTAGCCGCGCCGCGAGAGGTAGTCGCCGATGCGTCGTGTCGACAGGGGGGTGGGGAGCTCGACGTCGATCGGCACGTCGTCCACGGGCTTGGGCCGGTGGTTGCCGAACAGGCGCGCGAGCCAGCTGGTGCGGGGGGTGGGGCTCATGGTGCCGACCTCGCAGGGTCCGGGTAGAACTCGTCGAGCGCGTCGAAGAACATGGACCCGGTCGACAGGCCGCACTGGAGCAGCTGGTCGAGCTGGTCGTCGTTGACGCCGTGCTCCAGGTCCACCGTGACCTCGGTGAAGACGTGGACCATGCCGTTGTCGCGCACGCGCGTGTAGGCCTTGGGCCAGATGCGGTCGGCGTTCCACTCGTTGCAGAACTCGAGGATCTCCTCGAGGCGCTCGATCGTGATGTCCCTGTTCCACTGGCCGCGCACCTGCAGGATCTCCTGGTGCGTGCCGAAGAGCAGGAAGTAGAAGAGCCGCCCGTGCCACAGCCCGCCGACGTCGTCCTCGGCGTCGATGAAGTAGCTGTACCCGGAGTCGGCGATCCACTCGAGCACGCGCCCGCGTCGCAGGGGCGTGGGGATCTGGTCATGGTCGATGTCGGCGATCATGGTCCCGCCGAGCTCACGGAGCAGGAGGCTCTCGACCGAGGCGTGGAGCGCCGCGTCGTCGAGCGACGGTGCGGCCGTGCCGTCAGGTCCTGCGGGGGCGCCCTCGTCCGGGCCGCTGTCGCCGCCCTGTCCGTCCGCGCCGCCCTGTCCCGACCGGTCGCCCGGCTCGGGACGGTCCCCTCGTCCGGAATGGTGTCCCCGTCTGCCGCCGAAGAACCTCATGGGCCCACCCTACCTGCGCCCGGCGCGGATCGTCCTGCCCGCGGGGTAGCGTGGCGCGCGTGATCGTCCGTGCCGTCGCCCTGCCTGGAACCCCCCTCCTCGTCCCCGGTGTCGCCGGGAGCGCCGTGGTGCTCGCGGACACGCGTGCCCACGTGCTCGGTGCGTTCCAGGACCTCGCAGCGCACGTGGACCGGGTGGTCGTGGTGGTCGTCGCGGCCAGCGGGACGGCGGGCCGTCACGACGTCCTGCGTCCGGCGCTCGAGGCGGTCGGCGTCGAGCCGCGCTGGTGGGGGTGGGCGCCCGCCCCGGGTGCGCAGGGGCTGCCCGCCGCCGGGCTCGCCGGGTCAGTCGGGCTGCTGGCGCTCGCGGCTGCCGGGTGGGACGGACCGGTCGAGGTCGTCGAGCTCGAGGCCGGCCGACCTGCGGGCGAGGCCGGCCGCCTGGTGCGTGCGCTCGCGCAGGAGCCCGGTGCGGGCCTCGTGGTGGTGACGAGCACCGTGCCCGACGCCGCCGCTCGCGCGGGCGGCCCGGCGGCGGACTCGCACGGCGCGGCCCGAGAGGTCGAGCGCGAGGTGCTCGGCGCCCTGGGCGACGCGTTCGAGGAGGTCGTCGAGCGGTCGGTGGGGGAGTACGAGCACCGCACGTACGAGGTCGTGAGGTTCGTCGGCGCCCCGGCCGGTCGGTGAGTCGCCGACCGGCCGGGAGCGTTCGCTAGCGCTCGCTCAGCGTCGCCGCGACCTGCGCGGCGGCGTCCTCGCGGCCCAGCCCGTGCAGGATCGCGACGAGCTCGTTGCCCACGCTCGCCCGCGACCGCTGGTCGCGCGCGAGCCGGAACCCGTCGATCGCCGACTCGAGCACGTCGACGGCACCCTCCGGGTCGCCCGCCTCCGCGCGCGTCGTCCCGGCGAGCCAGAACGCGTGCGCGGCCCCCGGGAGGTCACCGGCCCGGGCGTACTCCTCGGCGACGGCCTCGGCTGCTGCCGACGCCTGCTCGTGCTCGCCCGTCGAGGCGAGCAGCCGGGCCCGGGTGTCCGAGAGCTCACGGCGCTCGCGGGACCTGGCGTCCGCGCGGGACGACGGTTCGTCGCCCGTTCCGTCGGGGCCACCCGGCTCGTCGCCGGCCGCACCCGCGCCTCCGGCCGCGGCGCCGAAGGGGCCGCCCAGGTCCGTGAGCTCCTTCTCGACCGCGACCAGGCCCACGAGCGGGTCTCCCGCGCGGGCCGACGACCGGGCGTAGGCCCGCGCGACCTGGCCCCTGAACTCCGGCCCGACCCCGCCCGCGCGCAGCAGGGCCACGGCGCGAGGGAACGCGGTCAGCGCCCCGGCGAGGTCCTGCTCGAGAGCGGCGATCTGCGCGGCCTCCGCCAGGGCGAAGCCGGCGTCGGCCAGCAGCCCCTGGGCCTCGAACGTCGCCGCGGCCTGCTGGTACAGCAACGCCGCGGACGCCGGGTCCGTCGCCGCTGCCTCGCTCGCGCGGGCGACGAGCTCGGGGCCCGTGGCGCCTCCTCCCGTGCGCGCCGTAGCGGCCGAGGCGGTGCTCGCAGTCGGTGCGCCGCCCGGCCCCGGCTCCCCGACGCCTACCGGCGCGGCGGCGTCGGGCACCGCACGGTCCGTCACCGGTGCGGATGACAGCGCACCCGAAGGAGCCGTCAGCACGCTCAGGCTCACGGGCAGGACGGTCGGGGTGCTCGCCCACACCGTCTCGGTCCGCCGCGTCGCGGCGTCCGTGCCGTTGCGCGCGTCGAAGGCCGTCGCGAGCTCGAGGGCCTGGGAACGGATCCAGGCGTCGAGCCCCGCGACCGTCGAGGCCGGGACCTCGCGCAGCGCGAGGCTCCGGTCCCCGTGCTCGCGGGACAGCAGCGCGGTCGCGGCCCCGACGCTGAGCAGGAACGACCACCGGTCCCGCGGGGAGTCGGCGGACAGCAGGCTGTCCTGCTGCTCCTCGAGGCGACCGATCGCCCGCTCGTCGTTGCCCGTCCGCGCCAGGAACTCGATGTGCCGTCCCTGGGGGCCGGTCATCGCCACGCCGTTGTCGAGGTGCCGCAGACCTCGGCGGTGGGTGGTCGCGGCCTTGTCCGCGCGTCCCTGCTCGAGGTAGGCGAGCTGGAGGTGGGAGAGCATGTCGCCCGGCTCGGTGGCGCACTCGGGCGACCCGGCCAGCACGGTCTCGAGGAGGCGGACCCCCTCGTCGGTGCGACCGACGTCGAACAGGTAGGCGGCACGGTCCCCGGGCTCGCAGGCCTCGCACTGGGAGAAGTCGTCGCGCGGCGTGGCGACCCACGCCTCGTACGCGGCCGCGACGGCCTGCGTCCCGCGCGAACGCTCCCACTGGAAGCGGGACATGGTCACGGCGTTCATGCCGTTGCCCGCGACCGCGTACCGGCGCTCCATGTCGTCGAGCGTGCGGTCGATCTGCGCGGCCGGGACGGCCGGGAAGTCCATGAGGTTGCCGACCATCCACTTGAACGACCAGAAGAGCGAGTGCGCATCCTGCTCGTCGAAGTGCTCGGGATGCTCGTCCCACCACCGCAGGAGCTGGGTGAACGGCAGGTAGGCCTTGGTGACCTCGTTGCCCCACACGTAGGACTCGACCAGGACGAACAGCGCGTAGGCACGAGCCTCGACCGGGCCGTTCGCCGTGATCTCGTCGAGCTCGCCGGCCGCCGCGGTGCTCCGGGCGATCCCGTAGGGCAGGTCGCGGATGCGGGACAGGGCCCCGTTGGCCTCGTGGACCGAGCGGGTCATCGGTTCTCCTCCAGGGGTGTGGTGCCGGGGCGCAGCGCGCGGTCGAGCAATACCGCGAGCGAGCCGTTCATGAGGGTCGCCTCGGAGGACCGCAGGGGTCGTCCGGACAGGAGCAGGGCCGTGACGTAGAGCGACTGGGCACCCGCCTCACGGACCTGCGGGTCCGTGGTCGCGAGGAGGGAACGGACCGTGTCGTTGGTGTCGTTGAGCACGAGCTGGCGCGAGCGCGCAGGGCCCGAGAGCTCGGCGAGCACCTGGCCCCAGAGGTCGTCGGCGGCCTCGACCGTCGCCCGGGCCTCGCGCTCGTGGTCGCCGTCGCGGTCGTGCAGGAGCATCGCGGGCAGCACCGAGGGCTCGTAGGCCCGGACGATCACCTCGCAGTCCTGGGGCGCGAGCGCGGCGTCGATCGCCTGCACCGTGCCGGCGATCTCGAGCTCGCGCAGCGGGTCGACCTCCAGCAGCGCCTGGGACACGTCGCTCGAGGTCACGGGCGACAGCCGCCACCGGGGGAAGCGGTTCGAGATGCGCTCGAGCAGGTCCGCGTCGTAGACGTACCCGCCGTTGACGAGCCCGAGCCCCTGGGCCGCGGCGACCGGCGCGACACGCCGGAACTCCTCGACGCTGGGGGTCCACAGCAGGCGCGCGCCCTCGGGGAGCGCCGCCTGCAGGTCCGTGAGCGTGCCCGTGCCCTCGGTCGTCTCGAACGGGAGCACCCGGGCCGCGAGGTCCAGCATGTCGTCGTCCTGGAGCGCGAGGGCGCGGACCGCGAGGTGGTGCACCCGCAGGAACGCGCGGCCCGCGGGGGAGTCCTCGGCGAGCGTGGCCAGCGCCCACGCCCGGACCTGGGCTCCGAGGGCCTCTCGCGTCGCGAGCAGGACCTCGTCCTCGTAGAGCCCCTCGCGCGACGCGGTGGGGCGCAGCGCCGAGGCGTCGAGCACGCAGCGCACGAAGAACGCCCAGGGCGGCAGCAGGTCGTCGACCTTGGTGCCCAGAAGCATGCGCTTGAGATACACGCGATGGCTCGAGGGGGTGGTCGGTGACACCGCGGCGGGCAGGACGTACGCGACCCCGCTCAGGCCCGCGACGGGGATGTCGAGGTCGATTCTGGCGAGAGGGGTGAATCCGAGCGTCTGCTCGGCGTAGCGCGTGAGGGCCGCGTCGCGCTCGGCAGGGGTGGCGTGCCGCTCCTGCCAGGGCAGCTCGCGGCCGCTGAGGCGCCGCCAGACCGTGCGCGCGTCCCCGTCGACGGCTGACGAGCCCCGCGGACCCGGCGTGCCGTCGTCGAGGTCGAGGCGGACCTCGACCTGGAGGTCCACGGGCAGCAGCGACCCGAAGTCCTGGGCGAGGGCCGTGACGGTCGCCGGGGCGAGCCAGTGATCCATGTCGCGGCGTGGGCGCAGGCGGACGATGCTCCCGGGCTCGGCAGGGACCGTGGGGTCGTCCGCCGCGACCTCGGTCAGCTCGTAGCTGCCGTCCGCGAAACCGCGCCAGCGCACCGGGGCTGGAGCCTCGCCGTCGGGCCGGGAGCGCGCCGAGCGCGACGTGAGCTCGATCTCGTCGGCGACCATGAACGCGGACAGGAGACCGATCCCGAACTGGCCCAGGAACTCCTCGCGGCCCGTGCCGAGCTCGACGTCGCGCTTGGAGCTGCGACCGATCGTGGCCAGCAGCTCACCGGCCTCGGCGAGCGTCAGCCCCACCCCGGAGTCGGCGACCTCGAGCCCGCCGTCGGGCAGCGGCCGGAGCCGGATCGTCGCGGGCGCGTCCTCGCCCGCGAGCCCGCGCCGCGCGGTGATGGCGTCCACGCCGTTCTGCAGGAGCTCGCGGAGGTAGACGCGAGGGCTCGAGTACAGGTGACGTGCCAGGAGGTCGACGACCCCGTGCAGGTCGACCTGGAACGTGCTCGTCAAAGCGGGCGGTCCTCGACGTAGACGTTCGCGTCCGCGGGACCGGCGTCCGGGGCGGGGAAGCGCTCGTCGAGCTGCTCGAAGAACTGCAGGCCGGAGAACAGACCGCACTCGACGAGCTGCCCGAGCTGGTCGTCCGCGACACCGAACTCGAGGTCCGTCGAGACCTCGGCGTAGACGCCGAGCTGGTCCCCCTCGACGCGCGAGTAGACCTTGGGCCAGATCTTGCTCTGGTTGACCTCGTTGGCGAGCAGCGCCACCTGCGCCTGGTCGGCGGCCGAGAGCGTGCGGCTCCACCGGCCGCGGACCTGCAGGATCTCGTCCTTGGTCCCCATCACGAAGAAGTAGAAGACGTTGCCGTCCCAGCTGCCGCCCAGGTCGCCGTCGTCGTCGATGCCGTAGTTCCAGCCCTTGCTCGTGAGGATCGCCTCGATGCGGTCCCGCGAGAGCGGTGCGTTCGCGGGCGGAAGGGTCTCGTCCGGCTTGGAGAAGAAGCTCATGTCTCGATTCCTCGTCGTGTCGTGGGGCGCGCAGGGCAGCGCGGGGCGGAGCGTGACGTACCGGGCTGCCGGTGGCCACCCGAGGAGCCTACGCAGGTCCACCCACACAGGGACAGGGGCGACACAAGGGGCAGCCCGCCTGCGCGGAGCCCTGCCCCGAGCCGGGGCGGGGCACCGAGGCTCGCCCGCCGGGTACGGTTCTCGGATGCTCATCGTCGCCGTCGTCGGCCCCACCGCGACCGGGAAGTCGGACCTCGCCCTCGACCTCGCCCAGGCCCTCACCCCTGCCGAGGTCGTCAACGCCGACGCCTACCAGCTCTACCGCGGCATGGACGTGGGGACCGCGAAGGTCCCGGTCGCCGAGCGTCGCGGGATCGTCCACCACCAGCTCGACGTGCTGGACCCCCACGAGGACGCCTCGGTCGCCGACTACCAGTCCTCGGCCCGCGCGGACCTCGACGCGATCGACGCCCGGGGCGCTCGCGCGGTCGTCGTCGGCGGCTCGGGCCTCTACGTACGGGCACTGCTCGACGAGATGAACTTCCCGGGCACCGACCCGGACGTCCGCGCGCGCCTCGAGGAGCGCGCCGAGCGCGAGGGAGCACGGGCCCTGCACACCGAGCTCGCGCGGCTCGACCCCGGCGCCGCGACGTCGATCGGCCCTGCGAACACGCGCCGCATCGTGCGGGCGCTCGAGGTCATCGAGATCACGGGCGAACCGTTCACCGCGAACCTTCCGCGCCAGGAGTACGTGCGCCCCGCGGTCCAGATCGGTCTCGACTGCGACCGCGAGACGCTCGACGCCCGCGTGGCCGGTCGGGTCGAGCGCATGTGGGAGCAGGGGCTGCTCGACGAGGTCCGTGCGCTCGCGCCGCACCTGGGCCGCACCGCCGAGCGCGCGGTCGGCTACGCCGAGGTCCTGGCCCACCTGCGCGGGGAGATCACGGCCGACGAGGCCCGCGAGCAGATCACCGCGAACACGCGCCGGCTGGCCCGCAAGCAGATGGGCTGGTTCGGTCGTGACCCGCGCGTGCACTGGCTCGACGCGCAGTCGCCCACGCTCCTGGCCGACGCCCTGGAGATCGTCCGCGCGGGCGACGACGGCACCCTGGACACGCGCACGGACGAGCGTCCGACGCGCCGTAGTCTGGGCTCATGAGCCTGCCGCCGCCCCGTCCGACGACCCGCTTCGCCAAGGGCCACGGGACCCGCAACGACTTCGTCCTGCTCGCGGACCTCGAGGGGAGCCGAGACCTCGACGCCGAGCAGGTCCGGGCGCTCGCAGACCGTCGCGCAGGCATCGGCGGCGACGGGGTGATCCGGCTGGTCCCCACGGCCTACGTGCCGGAGTCCGCGGCGGTCCTCGCCGAGGACCCCGAGGCGATCTGGTTCATGGACTACCGCAACGCGGACGGCTCGATCGCCGAGATGTGCGGCAACGGGGTGCGCGTCTTCGCGGCCTTCGCCGAGCGCCTGGGGCTCGTGGACCTCACGCCCGCCCCGACCGCGACCGACGACGCGGGGTCCACCGACGGCCCGGCGACCTCCACGGCTCCGCGGGTGCTCGCCGTGGGCACGCGCGCCGGGGTCAAGTACGTGCGCAAGGAGGCCGGCGGGTGGTACGCGGTCGACATGGGCCCCTGGTTCCTGCCGGGCGGGCGCACGGCTCTCGACGAGGGCTTCGACGCCGAGGTCGCGGTCAAGGGCTGGGAGGTCGCCCGGCCCGCGCTGAGCGTCGACCTGGGCAACCCGCACACGGTGCTCGCGCTGCCGCACGAGGCCGAGCTCGAGGCCGCCGACCTGTCCGAGGTCCCCGTGGTCTCGCCGTTGCCCCCGCACGGTACGAACGTCGAGCTCGTCGTGCCCCTCGGCGAGGAGGTCTCGGTCGACGGGACCGTCGTCGGGCGCCTGCGCATGCGCGTGCACGAGCGCGGCGTGGGCGAGACCGAGTCCTGCGGCACGGGCGCGTGCGCCGCGGCGCTCGCGGTCCGGGCATGGGGGGGCCCGCAGTCTCCCGACGTGTGGCTCGTCGACGTGCCGGGGGGCACGGTGCGCGTGACGGCCCTCGAGGGCGGTCGCGTCGAGCTGGCCGGTCCCGCGGAGATCGTGTTCGGTGGAGAGATCGACCTGGCGGCGTTCGGGCGCTGACCGCACCCAGGGGCCCGACGGCGGAGCGCCCCCGCGTGCTCGGCGCGCGTCGGGCGCGGGACCCGTCGGCGGGGCGGAGGGCGGTGCGGACCTGCAGGCTCAGCCCGCGCGCGTGACCTCGAGGACGCGGAACCCCTTGGCGCTCGCGAGCTTGCTCACCGACAGGTCGTCGTCGAGGTGCTCGTCCAGCCACGCCATGAGGGAGTCGGCCCCCAGGTTGCGCTGCACCACGAGGTAGGCCTCGGTGCCGGGCTCGAGGCGCGGCAGCCAGTGCAGCAGCATGTCGTGCAGCACCTCCTTGCCGACCCGGATGGGCGGGTTGGACCAGATCGCGGCGAACCGGACGTCCTCGGGGACGTCCTCGGGGCGGACCGCGCGCACGTTCTCCAGGCCCAGGCGGGCGGCGTTGCGCCGCACCAGGTCGAGAGCCCGCTCGTTGACGTCGACCGCCCACACGGTCGCGCCGGGCGACTCGATCGCCATGCTCAGGGCGACCGGGCCCCAGCCGCAGCCCAGGTCGAGGAGGTGCGCGGCGCCGTCGGGCCCGGACGCAGCGGGCGGGAGGTCCGGGACGGACCGCAGGAGGACCTGGGTCCCCAGGTCCAGGCGGCCCGGGGAGAAGATGCCCGACGCGACCTCGACCGTGACCTCGCGTCCCGCGAGCCGGACCGTGAGCTCCCGACGTTCCTCGTCGGACGCGGGCTGCGCCGTGAAGTAGTGGTCCGGGGAGGGCTCGGGCGTCGCGTCAGGGGTGGTCGTCACGAGGGTCGATCCTATCGGGAGACCCGCCCGGGACCGTCCCGTGCGGACGGTTCACGCGCCGCGCAGGGCGTGAGAGGCTGCGCTCGCGGCGAATAGGTTCGCGTCGGGACGATCCGGCGTGCCACGCTTGTTGTACGACATGCCGACCGGAACGTCTTCCGGACGACGTCGACCGGCCCAGGTCACACGGACCCGGGGCCCGGACCCTCAGCTGAAAGGCGGCCCATGACCCAGACCCCTGCGAACCCCACCCCCGAGACCTCACCGGAGACCGTGGAGCGCCCCGAGCGCGACATCGCCGGAGACGTCGTGGCACGGGTGCTCGCTCGGGCGGGGACCGCGCGCGCCGAGGGGGGCACCCAGCACTCCGTCTACGACGGCGAGCAGCTCGAGCTCGCCGAGCGCACCGCGCTGCGACGGGTCGCGAACCTCTCGACCGAGCTCGAGGACGTCACCGAGGTCGAGTACCGCCAGCTGCGCCTCGAGAAGGTCGTGCTCGTGGGGCTCTACACGGGCAGCGGCGACGCCGCGGCGGCCGAGGCCGAGGTCTCGCTGCGCGAGCTCGCGGCGCTCGCCGAGACGGCAGGCTCCCAGGTGCTCGACGGCGTGCTCCAGCGTCGCCAGAAGCCGGACCCCGGGACGTACCTGGGCTCGGGCAAGGCCGCCGAGCTGGCCGCGGTCGTCGCGGCCACGGGAGCGGACACGGTCGTGATCGACGGCGAGCTCGCCCCGTCGCAGCGACGTGCGCTCGAGGACATCGTCAAGGTCAAGGTCGTCGACCGGACAGCGCTGATCCTCGACATCTTCGCCCAGCACGCCAAGTCCCGGGAGGGCAAGGCGCAGGTCGAGCTCGCCCAGCTCGAGTACCTGCTCCCGCGCCTGCGCGGCTGGGGCGAGTCGATGTCCCGCCAGGCCGGTGGCCAGGTCGGTGGCGCGGGAGCAGGCATGGGCTCGCGCGGACCCGGTGAGACCAAGATCGAGCTCGACCGCCGTCGTATCCGCGACCGCATGACGAAGCTGCGGCGCGAGATCGCGGCGATGGCCCCCGCGCGCGAGACCAAGAGGTCCTCGCGCAAGCGCCACGCCATCCCGTCGGTCGCGATCGCCGGGTACACCAACGCGGGCAAGTCGAGCCTGCTCAACGCGCTGACCGGCGCCGGGGTGCTCGTCGAGAACGCGCTGTTCGCGACGCTCGACCCCACGGTGCGGCGCGCGCAGACCGAGGACGGGCGCGTCTACACGCTCGCGGACACGGTCGGGTTCGTCCGTGCGCTGCCGCACCAGCTCGTCGAGGCGTTCCGCTCGACGCTCGAGGAGGTCGGCCAGGCCGACCTGCTGCTGCACGTGGTCGACGCGTCGCACCCCGACCCCGAGGGACAGATCGCCGCGGTCCGGCACGTCCTCGCGGACATCCCTGGCATCGACCAGGTGCTCGAGGTCGTCGTGCTCAACAAGGTCGACATCGCCGACCCCGACGTCGTGGCGCGCATCCGCGGCCGCGAACGGCGCACGATCGTGGTCTCGGCGCACACCGGGCAGGGGATCGACGACCTGCTCCAGCTCATCTCCGACGAGCTGCCGCGGCCCGACGTCTCGGTCGACCTCGTGGTGCCCTACCACCGCGGCGACCTGGTCAACCGCGTGCACCTCACGGGCGAGATCGACCTCGAGGAGCACGTCGAGACGGGCACACGCCTGCTCGCCCGGGTCGACGAGGGGCTCGCGCTCGAGCTCCACGCCGTCGCCGTCCGCGCCTGAGCGCGCAGGGGCCCGGGCTCAGGGGAACCGGGCCCCTGCGCGTGCCGGGGGGCCGCGGTCCGGCGCTCCTCCGGGCGCCTCGCGGGAGCCTCGTGCGGCCCGGCCCTCGCCGGCCGCGGGCCCGTCGTGTCGGAGGGTCACCGTAGACTTCCGGGGTGCCCGAGGAGACCACCACCACCCTGACCACGGGCTCTGCGACCCCTGACGTCGAGGAGCTGCTCGACCTCGCGGTCGGTGCCCTCGGCGGCGGACGCCGCGCGGGCCAGCACCAGATGGCCGTGAGCGTCGCGACCGCGATCGACGGCTCGGGCGGCCCGGACCACCTGCTGGTCCAGGCGGGCACCGGCACCGGGAAGTCGCTCGGCTACCTCGTGCCCGCGGTGCGCCATGCGGTGTGCGAGGACGAGCGGGTCATCGTCTCGACCGCGACCCTCGCGCTCCAGCGCCAGATCATCACGCGCGACCTCCCGCTGGTCGCCCAGGCCGTCGCGGACAGGCTCCCGCGCGAGCCCCGGATCGCTCTCCTCAAGGGCTGGCACAACTACCTGTGCCAGCACAAGATCGAGGGGGGCTACCCGGCCGACGAGCCCACGCTGTTCGACCTGCCCACGGGGGGTGAGCGCGCGGGCGTCGCGGAGCACCCGGCCCCGGGTGCGGCCTCGGGGGCCGCTGCGCTGGGCGAGCAGGTCGTGCGGCTGCGCGAATGGGCCCAGGAGACCACGACGGGGGACCGCGACGACCTGGTGCCCGGTGTCTCGGACAAGGCGTGGCGGCAGGTCTCGGTCACGGCCCTCGAGTGCCTGGGGGCCAAGTGCCCGCTCATCGACGACTGCTTCCCCGACCAGGCCCGCACGAGCGCGCGCGAGGCAGACGTCGTGGTGACCAACCACGCGATGCTCGGTATCGCCGCGTCGGGCTCGCCCGGCGTCCTGCCCGAGCACGGGGTGGTCGTCGTCGACGAGGCCCACGAGCTGAGCGACCGCGTCACGGCCGCTGCGACCGCGGACCTCTCGGTGCCCATCATCGAGCACGCCGCGCGGCTCGCACGTCGCCACGGGGGAGTGCAGACGACCGACCTGGACCTCGCGATCGGCGCGTTCGGGACCGTGGTCGCCTCGCTGCCTGCGGAGCGCTTCCCGGACGGCCTGCCCGACGACGCGCGCTCGGCCGTCGCGGCGGTCCGCGACGCGGCGCGCACGGTGCTCAGCGCGCTCAAGCCGGACACCTCGGGCGGGCCCCAGGCGCAGCCGGACACCGGGATGAAGATGGCCCAGGCCACCATGCTCCAGGTCTTCGAGATCGCCGAGCGCATGGCGCAGGACCCCACGGGGCACGACGTCCTGTGGTGCTCGCGCGCCGGCGAGGACGGTCGCTGGAGCGGGGACGGCGTGAGCAAGCTGCACGCCGCGCCGCTCGCGGTGGCCGGGCTCATCCGGACCAACCTCCTGACCGAGCGCACGGGCGTCTTCACGTCGGCGACGCTCGCGCTCGGGGGGACGTTCGACCCCGTTGCTCGCTCGCTCGGCCTCGACGACGACGGGGCCACCTGGAGCGGCCTGGACGTCGGCAGCCCGTTCGACTACCCCCAGCAGGGCATCCTCTACATCGCCAAGCACCTGCCCCAGCCCGGCCGCGAGGCGGCCACCGACGGGCAGCTCGACGAGATCGCCGACCTCATCACCGCGGCGGGCGGGCGGACGCTGGGCCTGTTCTCGTCGCGGCGCGCGGCGCTCGCGGTCGCCGAGGCCATGCGCGAACGGCTCGACGTCCCGGTCCTGTGCCAGGGCGACGACCAGCTGCCCACGCTCGTCAAGGAGTTCGCCGCAGACCCGCAGACGTGCCTGTTCGGCACGCTCTCGTTGTGGCAGGGCGTGGACGTGCCGGGACCCAGCTGTCAGCTCGTGCTCATCGACCGGATCCCGTTCCCCCGGCCGGACGACCCGGTGAAGTCGGCCCGCGCCCGCGCAGTGGAGGCTGCGGGGGGCAACGGCTTCATGCAGGTCTCGGCCAACCATGCGGCCCTGCTGCTCGCCCAGGGCGCGGGGCGGCTCATCCGGTCGACCGCGGACCGCGGTGTCGTCGCCGTCCTCGACCCGCGCCTCGCGACGGCTCGCTACGGCTCCTACCTGACCAAGTCGATGCCGGACTTCTGGACCACGACCGACCGACGTGTCGTCCTCTCTGCGCTCGAGCGCCTCTCCGCCCTAGGCTGAGACCCGGCAGTCCACGCGGTGGACGCGGTCTCCGTCCGGCGGAGGCTCGAGGTCCGTCGCACAACGTCCAGGAGGCACAGTGCCCGCCCGTACCACCAAGCTCGCGATCGTCGGCGCAGGTTCCGTCGGATCGACCCTCGCCTACGCGGCGCTCATGCGAGGGGCCGCTCACACCGTGAGCCTCCTCGACATCAACAAGACCAAGGTGGAGGCCGAGGTCCTCGACCTCCAGCACGGCATCCAGTTCATGCCCATGGCCAAGGTCGAGGGCTCCGACGACGTCGCGGTGTGCGCCGACGCCGACGTCGTCGTCTTCACCGCGGGCGCCAAGCAGAAGCCCGGGCAGACGCGCCTGGACCTCGCGGGTGCGACCATCTCGCTGGTCCGCAACATCCTGCCGGGGCTCGTCGAGGTCGCGCCCAACGCGATCTACATCATGGTGACCAACCCGGTCGACGTCGTGACGTACGCGGCGCTCAAGTACTCGGGACTGCCGTCGAACCAGCTCTTCGGCAGCGGGACGGTCCTGGACTCCTCCCGCCTGCGCTTCCTGGTCGCGCAGCACTGCGGTGTCGCGGTGCAGAACGTCCACGCCTACATCGCGGGCGAGCACGGCGACAGCGAGATCCCGCTCTGGAGCTCGGCGACCATCAGCGGTGTGCCGCTGCTCGACTGGCAGGGGCTCACGGGCCGCGGGCCGCTCACCGCCGAGGTGCGCGAGGACATCGCGCACGAGGTCGTGCAGTCGGCCTACCGCATCATCGAGGGCAAGGGCGCGACCAACTACGCGGTCGCGCTCGCCGCCACCCGCATCATCGAGGCGATCCTCGACGACGAGCACCGCGTCCTGCCCGTCTCCTCGCTCCTCGACGACTTCCACGGGATCAGCGACGTGTGCCTGTCCGTGCCGTCGCTGCTGGAGCGGCGAGGGTGCGGGGAGCGGATCGAGGTCCCGCTGTCCGACATCGAGCTCGCCGGGCTGCGCTCGTCCGCGGACTCGGTGCGCGCGGTCGCGAAGAGCTTCGGGCTGTGACTCGCCAGGTCTGACTCCCGCGAGGGGGCCGAGGACCGCCGACAGGCGGTGCCCGGGGCACGACGAAGGGGACGGCCGGTGCGGCCGTCCCCTTCGTCGTGCGGGAACAGGGGCGTCGAGAGGCGAGCAGGTCAGAGGCTGCGCAGGACCGAGACGACGCGGCCGAGGACCTGCGCGTCGTCGCCGGACAGCGGGCGGTACGCCTCGTTGTGCGGCATGAGCCACACGTGCCCGTCGATGCGCTTGAAGGTCTTGACGGTCGCCTCGCCGTCGATCATCGCGGCCACGATCTCACCGTTCTCCGCGACGGGCTGGCGACGGACGACGACCCAGTCGCCGTCGCAGATCGCCGCGTCGATCATGGAGTCTCCCGACACGCGCAGCAGGAAGAGCTCACCGTCGCCCACGAGCTGGCGGGGCAGCGGGAACACGTCCTCGACGACCTGCTCCGCGAGGATGGGGCCACCGGCCGCGATGCGCCCCACGACGGGGACGTACGACGGGGTGGGGCGCTCGGGGGACACCTCGGCGGGATCCACGCCCTCCACGCGCGGGAAGCCGCTGCCTGGCAGAGCCCTGATCCCGCGCGAGTCGTCGGTCTGGACGACCTCGATGGCGCGAGGACGGTTCGGGTCGCGGCGCAGGTAGCCCTTGCGCTCGAGCGTCGTCAGCTGGTGCTTGACGCTCGACGGGCTGGTCAGGCCGACGGCCTCGCCGATCTCGCGCATGCTCGGCGGGTAGCCGCGCTGCTCGACCGACGACCGGATCGTCTCGAGGACCAGGCGCTGACGCGCCGTGAGCCCGTCCCCGCCGGTCGCAGGGTCGGGGAGCTCGTGCACCTTCGCGAGCCTGCCCGTGGTGTCGGCCACCCGTCCCGCCATCGTCGTCTCCGCCCTGCTCGGCCGTTCCGGTCCTTGTCCTGCGGAGTGTGCGCCGAGAACGGCGCTGCCTCCTGGTAGAGCTCCCGGCCGCCTGCGCGCGCCCCGAAGGGGCCCGACATATCGGACGACCGGTACAGGTCCAGGGTAGGTCACCACGCGACACGAATCAAACACATGTTCGAGCATGTCTCGACAACGCGTGCAGTCGGTGATAGAAATCGTACAGATGTTCGACGTACAGGTGTTCGAACCGACCGGGGAAGGCGGTTCGGGCACCCCTGGCGAAGGAGTGGACATGAGCGCAGTGGTGTCGATGGACGAGTGGCGTACGGCGAGGCGTCGGGCGTCCGTGCCGGTGCCGGCGTCGGAGGGCCCCCTTCGTCTCACGCGTCGCGGTCGGGTCGTCCTGACGGCGCTCGCCCTCGGGCTCGTGGTGCTCGCCGTGCTGTGGGGCGGGAAGGCCTTCGCCTCGGGCCCCGGCGAGCCGCGCGAGGTCACGGTGCACGCGGTCCAGGCCGGCGAGACGCTCTGGCAGCACGCCGCAGCGCTGGCCGGGGGTGACCGCGACGTGCGCGACGTCGTCGACGAGCTGATGGCCCTCAACGGGCTCTCGTCGGCCAGCCTCGAGGTCGGGCAGCAGCTGCTGCTCCCGGTGGGCGAGGGGTGACGGGCTGCTGCCGAGGGGCCGTGCCGGCGCTCGCCGGGGCTCTGGTGCCGCGTCTCGGCAGGTTGCGTGTGAGACAGGGGTTGCGCACTGCCCTTAGGTTCCCCTAAGTTAGTACTGCCTCACCAACCCGGCTGGGGGGTCGGTCGGTGGGGAGGAGACGCGCACTGCCGCGTCTCCGCAGTTGCGTCGACGTCTGCGAGGCGAGTCGCGGACGTGAGATGGGGACGGGGGCGTCCCGACGGAGGTGGCCGGTTCACGGCCACCTCCGTTCTCCGTTTGTGACCGATGCCCGGGGCGGGGCGCCTTGCATGTCGCCGAGCGGGCGACGTACGTTCGGGGCGCACCTCCGGAGCGGCCGCTCCGGAGCCAGGCCGACCAGCACAGGAGACCTTTCCCATGCACTGTCCGTTCTGCCGGCACGCGGACTCTCGGGTCGTCGACTCACGGACCTCCGACGACGGCGCATCGATCCGCCGTCGCCGCCAGTGCCCCGCGTGCAACCGGCGCTTCACCACGATCGAGACCGCGAGCCTGTCCGTGGTCAAGCGTTCGGGGGTGACCGAGCCGTTCAGCCGGGAGAAGATCGTGACGGGCGTGCGCAAGGCCTGCCAGGGGCGACCGGTCAACGAGGACGACCTCGCGGTGCTGGCCCAGCGCGTCGAGGAGTCGCTGCGGGCCGGCGGCAGCGCCGAGCTCGACGCCTACGAGATCGGCCTGGCCATCCTCGGCCCGCTGCGCGAGCTCGACGAGGTCGCCTACCTGCGCTTCGCGAGCGTCTACCAGGCCTTCGACTCGCTCGAGGACTTCGAGACCGCGATCAACTCGCTGCGCGCCGAGCGCGAGGCTCGGGAGGATGCGGTGCGCGGACGCGACGGCTCCGAGGGGATCGACGTCGAGCAGGACCCTGCGCCCGCGGGGGAGGCCTCGCACCTGGCCTGAGCCGGGCGTGGCGCCGTGCTCGCGCGCCACGCGTGCCGCGCTCGGTCGGCGCGGACGATGCGTCCCGTGCTCCGTCGGCGCGGACCGGGACGGGACGGAGTGTGCTCAGAGCCTGCTCGACCGGTCGGCCCAGATGTTGATGCCGGTGTCGAGCGGGCGCGACGTGCCGTCCGGGGCCGTCTCGAGCGACACCGCGTCGATCGCCGCGAGCTCCGCGGGGGAGAACGGGACGGCGTCGAGCGCTCGCAGGTTCTCGTCGAGCTGGGCCGTCGTGCGCGCCCCCACGAGGACCGAGGTCACCCGCGGGTCCCGGAGCGTCCAGGCGAGCGCCATCCGTGGCAGCGACTCGCCGCGGCCCGACGCGATCTCCCGCAGCGTGCGGACCCGGGCGAGGTTCTCCGGCGAGAGGAGCTCGGTGCGCAGCGAGACGCCGCGCGCGGCGCGAGACCCCTCCGGCACGCCGTCGAGGTAGCGGTCGGTCAGCATGCCCTGGGCCAGGGGCGAGAAGACGATGAGGCCGGTTCCCGCGTCGCCGGCGACGTCGAGCAGCGTCCGTCCGTCGGGCCCTGGCTCCTCGATCCAGCGGTTGAGGATCGAGTAGGACGGCTGGTGCAGGACCAGGGGCAGGCCCAGGTCCGCGGCGATCTCGAGGGCCTGCGCGGTGCGACGGGCCGAGTAGGACGAGATCGCGGCGTACCGGGCGCGTCCCGAGGCCACGGCGGTGGCGAGGGCGCCGACCGTCTCGCGCAGCGGTGTCGTGGGGTCGAACCGGTGGGAGTAGAAGACGTCCACGTGGTCGAGTCCCAGTCGACGCAGCGAGGCGTCGAGCGAGGACAGCAGGTACTTGCGCGAGCCGCCTTCGCCGTACGGGCCAGGGCCCATGCGGTAGCCGGCCTTGGTCGAGAGGAGGAGCTCGTCACGGTGTCCCCGCAGGTCCGTCGCGAGCAGGCGGCCGAACCCGGCCTCGGCCGACCCGGGTGG
Source organism: Oerskovia enterophila (assembly GCF_001692445.1). Lineage (GTDB taxonomy): Bacteria > Actinomycetota > Actinomycetes > Actinomycetales > Cellulomonadaceae > Oerskovia > Oerskovia enterophila. The sequence goes on from NZ_MAQA01000016.1 coordinate 33,902, forward strand.
CGGGCCGTAGTTGTTCGCGAGGTCGAAGTGGACGACACCCCGCTCGTAGGCGTGCAGCACGAGCTCGCGCTGAGCGGCGAACGGCGTGGAGTCCCCGAAGTTCTGCCACAGACCCAGAGACAGGGCAGGCAGGGTCAGGCCGGAGGTCCCGGCGCGCCGGTACGTCATGTCGTCGGTGCTCGTCGGTGTTTTGTGCGACATGTCTCGACCGTACCCGGTCGTATTCGCTGGCGTTACCGATCGGCGTACGCCAGGCTGGGGGCAGGGGAGCGCCCCCAGGCGTACCCGTTCCACCGAGAGCAAGGAGGCCCGCCGATGACGACGTCGAAGGACGAGACACCAGCGACCACGCCCAGCGAGGACGCGAAGGCGAAGTTCCGCGAGGCGCTGGACCGCAAGAACGCCGCGAGCCACCGCACCGCGGACGGGGGCTCGAACACGGGCACCGTGCACGGTTCGGAGACCGTCGGACCCGTGCAGCGCACGTTCCGCCGCAAGTCCGGCTGAGCGGCTGCCGGGCACTGCCCGGCCCGCCTGCTACGACGAGGGGACCGCACCCACGGGTGCGGTCCCCTCGTCGTAGCGGCTCGAGCTAGCGGGTCAGGACAGAACCCGCAGCTTGACGGTTGCGTCCATCGCGCGCAGCGCCTCGATCGCGGCCGGCTCGAGCTCCGAGCCGACGTCGGTCACCACGTAGCCGAGCTCACCGCGGGTCGCGAGCATCTGACCCTCGATGTTGGTGCCGTGCTCCGCGAGCACGGCGTTGACGGCTGCCAGCACGCCCGGGGTGTTGCGGTGCAGGTGCGCGATCCGGCTCACGCCCGTGCTCTGCTCGAGCGCCAGACCGGGCATGTTGACGCTGAGCGTGGTCGAGCCCGTGGCGAGGTAGTCGCGGAGCTTGCCGGCGACGAACTGGCCGATCGACTCCTGGGCCTCCTCCGTGGAGCCACCGATGTGCGGGGTCAGGATCACGTTCGGCAGACCACGGAGGTCCGACTCGAAGTGGTCGCCGCGCTTCTTGGGCTCCTCGGGGAAGACGTCGATCGCCGCGCCGGACAGGTGCCCGGACAGGATGGCCTCCCGCAGAGCCCCCGTGTCGACGACGAAGCCGCGCGAGAGGTTGAGCAGGATCGAGCCCGGGCGCATGCGCGAGAGCTGCTTCTCGCCGAACAGGCCGGCGTTGCCGCCGCGCCCGTCCACGTGCAGGGTCACGACGTCGGCGGTCTCCAGGAGCTCGTCGAGGGTGTCCATGCGACGGGCGTTGCCCAGCGCGAGCTTCTCGGCCGTGTCGTAGAAGATGACCGACATGCCGAGCGCCTCGGCCACGACCGAGAGCTGGGTCCCGATGTTGCCGTAGCCGATGATGCCCAGGGTGCGGCCACGGACCTCGTGCGCGCCCTCGGCCGACTTGTCCCAGATGCCGTCGTGGAGCGCGCGGTCGCGCTCGGTCAGGCGCCGGGTCAGCGCGATGATCTCGGCCAGGGCGATCTCCACGACCGACCGGGTGTTCGAGAACGGGGCGTTGAACGTCGCGACACCGTGCGAGGCGGCAGCCTTGAGGTCGATCTGGTTGGTGCCGATGCAGAACGCGCCGATCGCGACGAGGTCCGGTGCGGACTCGATGACGCGGGCGGTCACGTTGGTCTTGGACCGGATGCCGAGGATGTTGACGCCCTGGAGCGCCTCGATCAGCTCGGCCTCGTCCATGGCCCCGGATCGCACGGTCACGTCGATGCCGGCGGACTCGAAGATCGAGGTGGCGAGTGGGTGCAGGTTTTCGAGGAAGAGGGCGCGTAGCACCTCCCTATGGTGCTCCGAGTTGCCATGAGCACCAAACGAGTCTTGTCCTTCGGACGCCCGGCACGGCTGGCCGGACGCCGTCCGGGCGCACCACGCGACAGGTCCGACGACGCCGGTCGGGCACCTCGCCCGGCCCGCGCCGCGCGCGCCTCAGTCGGCGAACCCTCCGGGCAGGGGCTGTGCGTGCACGACGACGAGTCGCTGGGTGGGTCGCGTCATGGCCACGTAGAGGTCCGAGGCGCCCGAGGTGGCGGCGAGGATCTCGGCCGGCTCGACCAGGACGACGGCGTCGAACTCGAGGCCCTTGCTCTGCGTGGGGCTCAGGACCGTCAGCGCCGCGGCGAGCGCGCCGGGGAGGGCCGCGGCCGGACCGGCGAGCAGCGGCGTCGAGCCGTGCGCCTCGACCAGCTGCTCGCGCACCTCGCCCACGCGCCCGGCCGGGACGACCACGGCGACCCGGCCTGCGCCGTCGGGCCCGACGAACTCCGCCAGCGCCGCGCGGACCCGTGCGACGACCTCCGGTCCCACGGCACCAGCAACGGGGACCGGGGCCAGCACGAGGGCTCCCGGGACGTCGCGCGCCGAGGTGAGCGACGACGTCGGGAGGCCCGACGCGGCCGCGAACCGCTGCGCGGTGTCCGCGATCTGGGTGGGCGTGCGGTAGTTGACGGTCAGGGTCGCCTGCCGCCACGCGTCGCGCAGCAGCGGGTCGAGCATGCTCGCCCACGACCGCGCACCCGCGAGCGAGGACGTCTGGGCGACGTCGCCGACGATCGTCATGGACCGTGTGGGGCAGCGGCGCACCAGGGCGCGCCACGCCATCGCGGAGAGCTCCTGGGCCTCGTCGACCACGACGTGCGCGTACGTCCACGTGCGGTCCTGGGCAGCGCGCTCGGCCGTGGTCAGGCGCGAGCCCCCGCCGCCGAAGCGGTCCGCGAGGATCTCCGCCCCCACGATCCCGCCGCCTGCCCCCGAGGACTCGAGCACCTGGCGCGCGTACTCGAGGTTCGCCGCGCGGTCCGCGGCCTCGGCCTTGGCCTGGGCGCGGGCAGCCTGGTCGTCCTCGCCCAGGAGCTCGGCGGCCTCGTCGAGCAGGGGCACGTCCGCGGGCGTCCAGGGTGAGCCCTGGGGGCGTGCGAGGGCCGCACGGTCCGCGCGTGACATGTCGGGTGCCGCCTCGGCGAGGCGGTGCGGCTTGACGAACAGGTCCTCGATCAGGCGCTCGGGCGTGAGCGGCATCCAGGCGAGGTTGAGCGCGATCCGGATCTCGCGCTGCCGACGCAGGTCGTCGATCACCTCGGCCCGCTCCTCGGGAGCGACCGGCCCGCCGAGCTCGGCGAGGTACTGGTCGGCGAGCCGGCCCAGCATCTCGCGCACGAACGGGACGCGGGCGAGGTTGTGCGGCTTGTGGGTGCGGTGGGCCTTGGCGATCGCGTCGCGCACGTCGGAGCGGCGGACCACCAGGTCGTGCCCGTCGATGCGCAGGTGCTGGTCCGCGGCGGGCACGCGCTGGCGTGCGCGGACGGCCCGCTGGACGATCCTGGCCCAGGACGCGCGGCCCTTGATGCGGGCCACCTCGGGGGACTCCTCGCCGTCGGCGACGAGTCCCGGGAGCAGCTCGGCGATCGTGGTGCTCACGACGCCGGTCTCGCCGAGCGAGGGCAGGACCTGGTCGATGTAGTGCAGGAAGGACAGGCTGGGGCCGACCAGCAGGACGCCCGAGCGCTCGAGCAGGCGGCGGTGGGCGTACAGGAGGTAGGCCGCGCGGTGCAGCGCGACGGCTGTCTTGCCGGTGCCCGGCCCGCCCTGGACCACCAGGGCGCCCGCGAGCTCCGAGCGGATGATCGCGTCCTGCTCGGCCTGGATCGTCGCGACGATGTCGCCCATGCGGCTCGTCCGGCCGGCCGCCATGGCGGCGAGCAGAGCCCCCTCGCCCGAGAGCGAGGACTGCGAGGCCGAGTCCGAGGACAGGTCGAGGACCTCGTCCTCGAGCCCGGTCACGCTGCGTCCCCTGGTCACGAGGTGCCGACGGCGCCGCACCCCGTCGGGGTGGGCCGCGGTCGCCCGGTAGAACGCCTGGGCGGCGGGAGCCCGCCAGTCGGTGAGGATCGAGGCGTGGTCCTCGTCGGACAGGCCGATCCGGCCGACGTAGCGCGTGGTGTCGTCGTCGAGGTCGAGCCGTCCGAAGGTCAGGCGCTCCTCGACGGACTCGAGCTGCGCGAGCCGGTCCTCGTAGAGGGTCGCGAACGCGTCGCGCTCGCTGCGGTTCTGGGGGGACCCGGACGGGCCGCCGCGGCGGACGCCCGCCAGGCGGGCCCGGGTCGCGGCACGCAGCTCGTCGAGGCGGGCGTAGAGCGTGTCGACGACGAGCTGTTCCTTGCCGATCTCCTCCTGTCGTCCGGAGGGTTGGTGGTCCGGCGTGGCCGTGACCTGTCCGTCCGGAGCCCGTGTCCCGCTCGTCCGGTCGCTCGTCTCGCGCACCCTGATCCGTCCTGTCCTCTGGTCCCACGTGGCCCGCTCGCGCACCCCCGCGATGCAGCCGTCCATTATTGCCGATCCGGGCGGTCCCGGGGGCCATCCGACCGAGGCGCGGACCGCGGGCGGACCGGGGAGGGGCGGCGCGTCGGACAGGGGGGGACGGGCGAGGGTCCGGGCCGCCCGGACCCGGTCGTGCGGGCGCCCCCGCACGTGGGGCGGCGCAGGAGGCGCGCCCGCATCCCACCGCGAGGCAGCGCTGTCCTCTACGATCGGGAACCATGGCGAGAGTGGGGAGTGCACGTCGTGGTGACTGACCCCGTGCCGCCCCGTGCTCAGGACGGTGCCCCCGCGGTCCTCTCGCCCGAGGACCTGCTGCGGGTCCTGCTCGTCGAGGACGACGACGGGGACGCGATCCTCGTCGAGGAGCTGCTCGAGGACGCGAGCGTCAACGTCGAGCTGCACCGGGCGACCGCGCTCGACGAGGCGCTGGAGAAGCTCGGCCAGCACGACGTGCACTGCATCCTGCTGGACCTCGGTCTGCCCGACGCCGTGGGTCTGTCCGCGGTCGAACGGCTGCAGTCTCGACCCAACCCGCCGGCCCTCGTGGTCCTGACCGGGCACACCGGGATCGACCTCGGGGTCCAGGCCGTGGCGGCAGGCGCCGACGACTACCTGGTCAAGGGAGAGGTCGACGGTGATCTCCTCGGTCGATCGGTCCGGTACGCGGTGCAGCGCCGTCGCTCCAAGGAGCAGCAGCGTGCGCTGTACCGCAGCGAGGTCCGGGCCGCGGAGACCGCTCGCCTCGAGCGCGCCCTCCTGCCCAAGGCGCTCGTCTCCGACGAGCGGATCGCTGTCATGGTCGGCTACATCCCCGGAGGCAACGGGCTGCTCGGCGGCGACTTCTACGACGCGGTCGAGCGCAGCGACGGGAGCGTCCTGTGCCTGATCGGTGACGTCGCGGGGCACGGACCCGACGAGGCGGCTCTCGGCGCGACGCTGCGCACGGCGTGGCGCACGCTCGTCCTGTCGGACGTCGCCCCCGACCAGATCCTGCCGCTGGTCGAGCGGGTCCTGGTGCCCGAGGGTGCCCGCCCCGAGGTGTTCGTCACGCTGTGCCAGGTCGTCATCTCCGCCGACCGGTCCGGGGTCGACCTCTACCTCGCGGGGCACATGCCCCCGCTGCTTCTCCAGGAGTCCTGCTCGGAGCTCCCGACGGCGTCGCGCGGGCGGGCGCTCGGCATCCCCGTGGGCGGGGGCTGGCGCGCCGAGCACGTGGAGCTCGAGGCGCCCTGGGCGCTCATGCTCTACACCGACGGACTCATCGAGGCGACGCTGGCGGAGGACCCGGCGATCCCGGGGACGGGGTTCGTCCCCGGGGCTCCGGGACGCAGGGAGCGGCTCGGGGTCGCTGGGCTCCTCGCTGCGGTCGACACCGAGATCGCGCACGGGGGCGAAGGGCTCGTCGAGCGGGTCTTCCGCCGTGTCCGGGACCTGCACGGCGGCCCCCTGGCCGACGACGCGGCGGTCCTCGTGGTCGGCTGGGGCGGGCCGGACCAGGCGGCTCGTGGCGAGCGGACCGCGACCCTCGCGGACTCCGACGAGTGGTCGCAGTGACGGCAGGGCAGTCGACGGCACAGGGCGCGGACACCGAGAGGGAGCCCGAGATCCTCGCGGGGACAGCGCCGCAGGGCGCGTCCTTGCGGCGCCGCCTCGGTGTCCTGCTGGTGGTCGCCGCGGCGATCCTGCTCGCGGTCCTCGTGACCTCGGTCGTTGCTCTCCTCAACGTCGTGCGCATCCAGGACGAGGTGACCAACCCCTACTTCACGGCCATCACCCAGGCGGACACGGCGTACATCTCGCTCGTGGACGCCGAGTCGTCGGTGCGGGCCTTCCTCGCGACGGGTGTCGAGGTCAACCTCGAGCCGTTCGAGCGCTCGGTCGGCTCGGACGGGTCGGTGTCCCTCCACGACGAGGCGACGTCGGAGGTGCTCGCGGTCTCACCTCCGGTGGCGGCCGCCCTCGACAGGGCGTCGACGGCCATCCACGAGTGGGCCCTCGGGTACGCCGTGCCGTCCGTCCAGAAGGTGCAGGACGGCGGCCCGGAGGCCGTGACGACCGACGACAAGCTCGAGGGCGCTCGTCTGTTCGACGACGCCCGGGTCGCGACGGGCGACTACATCACGGTCCTGCGGTCCGTCCGGGCGGAGAAGGTCGAGGAGCTCGAGAGCTGGACGCAGGTGCTCTTCGGGTCGGTCCTCGTCCTCGTCCTGGCCGCGCTGCTGGTGGGCGCGGTCCTGTGGAGCGTGCTCAAGCGGTGGATCACCGAGCCCGTGACCTCGCTCGCGCACCAGGTGCGCGTCGTCAGCGGCGGTCGGCTGCGGCAGCCGGTCGCGGTCAGCGCGCCGGGCGAGATCGGGGCGCTCGCGATCGACATCGAGCACATGCGCCAGGAGCTCGTGAGCCAGGTGGCCGAGATCCGTGCGTCGCACGAGGAGGTCGAGCTCTCCCACGAGCTGCTCGCTGCCCAGGCCCAGGAGCTCGAACGCTCGAACCGCGACCTGGAGCAGTTCGCCTACGTCGCCTCGCACGACCTCCAGGAGCCGTTGCGCAAGGTCGCGTCGTTCACCCAGCTGCTGCAGAAGCGGTACGGCGGACAGCTCGACGACCGTGCGGACCAGTACATCGAGTTCGCGGTCGACGGGGCCAAGCGGATGCAGCGGCTCATCCAGGACCTGCTCGGGTTCTCGCGCGTCGGACGGACCGGGACCGAACGGGTCCAGGTCGACCTCGAGAAGTCGCTCGCGGTGGCCCTGTCCGACCTCGAGGACAAGATCGCCACGACGGGCGCGGTCGTGACGCACGACCCGCTCCCCACGGTCCGCGGCGAGAAGGCCCTGCTCGAACAGCTCTTCGTCAACCTCGTGGGCAACGCGATCAAGTTCCGCGACCCGGAGCGTCCGCCGGTCGTCCACGTCGGGGTCCGGGCGAGCGAGCGCGCGTGGGAGCTCAGCGTGGTCGACAACGGGATCGGGATCGACGCGCAGTACGCCGAACGGGTCTTCGTCATCTTCCAGCGGCTGCACCCCAAGGACGTCTACGAGGGGACGGGGATCGGCCTCGCGCTGTGCAAGCGGATCGTGGAGTACCACGGCGGGCGCATCTGGCTCGAGCCGACCGAGGGCGGCGGGACGACGGTCCGGTTCACGATCGCGCACGCCTACGACCCCTCTGCCGCCGCCCAGCGGCCCTCGCACGACGCGCCGTAGCCGACGGAGCCCTGCGACGTGCCGCCACGTGCTGCGACGTGTGCGGCAGCTCGTCGACTAGGCTCGCGGCGTGGCCCCGGAGGACCGGGGCGACCTGGGGACGACGGACTGCGGGGCACACGGCATGAGCAACGGGCACAAGGTGATCGACGTCCTGCTGGTCGAGGACGACCCGGGCGACGTCCTGATGACGCGCGAGGCGTTCGAGGACCACAAGCTCACGAACCGGCTCTCGGTCGTCAGCGACGGCGTCAGCGCGATGGCCTTCCTGCGCAAGGAGGGGGAGTACGCGGACGCGCCGACCCCGGACCTGATCCTCCTGGACCTGAACCTTCCGCGCATGGACGGTCGTGAGGTCCTGGGCGAGCTCAAGTCGGACCCGGCCCTCCGCCAGATCCCCGTCGTCGTGCTCACGACGTCCGAGGCCGAGGAGGACGTCGTGCGTTCCTACTCGCTGCACGCGAACGCCTACGTGACCAAGCCGGTCGACTTCGACCGCTTCATCGACGTGGTCCGTCAGATCGACGACTTCTTCGTCACCGTGGTGCGTCTCCCCGGGCGCTGACCGACCCGGGGCACGGCCCCGGCCGGTACGGCCTCGGTGTGCCCTGTGCCCTGTGCCCTGTGCCCCGTGCCGGCACGGCTCGCCCGTCGTCGGGACCGAGGTCCCGGCCCGGGAAGGTTCCGACGGTGCGTGGTGTTGTCCTGATCGAACCGCCGACGAGCGGCCTGCGTGGACCGGGACGGTCCTCGTGGCTCGTCGCCCGGGGCGGGCGGTACGGATCGCACGACGACGGAGGAGCAGCTGGTGTTGGACCCACGAGGGATCTACGAGGTGGACGAGGCCGCGGTGGCGCGCGTCCTGCCCGCGGCGACGCATGCACAGGAGGGGGCCTCGCTCCGCGCGGTCGGCCCGGTCCTGCTGCACTCGGTGCGCGGGTTCGTGGACGCCGGCACGGCCGGCGACCTCGCGGTCGAGCACCTGCTCGAGGAGTTCGAGGTCACGCGCCTGGTCACGTTCGACGTGGACCAGCTCCTCGACTACCGCTCCAAGCGCGTGACGATGGTCTTCGACGCGGACCGGTGGGCCTCGTACGACGAGCCGTTCCTTGCGATCGACCACGTGCGCGACGCCGAGGGGACGGGCTTCCTGCTCCTGCACGGTATCGAGCCGGACCTGCAGTGGGAGCGCGTGGTCGCCGCGCTGCGCGAGCTCGTGGACAGGTTCGACGTCTCGCTCGTCGTCGGATTCCACGGCATCCCCATGGGCATCCCGCACACGCGTCCGCTCTCGGTGACCGCGCACGCGACCCGGCGCGAGCTGATCGAGGACCACACGTCGTGGTTCGGCACGGTCAAGGTCCCGGGCTCGTTGGCCGCGCTGCTCGAGCTGCGTCTCGGGGAGTCGGGGCACGACGCCCTGGGCTTCACGGTGCACGTCCCGCACTACCTCGCGCAGTCGCCGTTCCCGCCGGCGGCGGTCGTCGCGCTCGAGAACGTCCAGCGGTCGACGGGTCTCGACCTGCGCGTCGCGGCGCTCGCGGACGCGTCCCAGGAGGCAGTCCAGGAGGTCGAGCGGCAGATGGCGGAGTCCGAGGAGGTCACGGCCGTGGTGCGTGCGCTCGAGGAGCAGTACGACGCGTTCGCCCGGTCGGTGGGCCGCACGAGCCTGCTCGCGGACTCCGCTCCCATCCCGACGGCGGACGAGCTCGGGGCCGAGTTCGAGCGTTTCCTCGCCCAGCAGGGTGGCGAGTGACGGTCCCTCGCGGAGGTTCTGCGGAGGTTGTGGGGACGAATCACGGTATTTCCCGGCGTTTGACGTGGCGAACCTCACCTTGACCGTGCAAAACTAGGTCTCGTTGCAGTGACGTGCTCGAGACATGCCTTCGCGTGAACCGGTGTCGACGCAGCAGGATCCCGGTCCGCCGGGGTCGTGCCTGTCCAGCCGGCGGTCGCCACGACCGGAACCACGCGGAGCGGGTCGCGGGTCCGGCTGCGACGGCTCGATGAACGGGCGAAGGGTCCGTTCGCGGATGTCCCCGGTTGGACAGAAGGTACGAGGAACAGCATGGCGCAGGGTTCTGTGAAGTGGTTCAACGCTGAGAAGGGCTATGGGTTCATCGCCCAGGACGACGGCGGAGCCGACGTCTTCGTCCACTACTCGGCGATCGAGGCCCAGGGCTACCGGTCGCTCGAAGAGGCTCAGCGTGTCGAGTTCGAGATCACCCAGGGGCCCAAGGGCCCGCAGGCGGAGAACGTCCGCCCGCTCTGATCTCCCTGATCTTCTCCCGGTTCTCGCGAACCGGAGCCGGAGGCCGCACCCTGCAGGGTGCGGCCTCCGGTGTCATGTGGTCCCAGGCCCGACGGCGTCGCGCGGGACCGCAGCGGGCGCACCCGGGTGGGTGGCGTCGTCGGGCGCGGAGAGCGGGACGGCGTCCTCGAGCGGCACCGCCGTGCCCGTGAAGCGTCGCACCTCGTCCCCGGTGAGCAGCGTGGCGGGGACCGGCAGGCTGCGCAGCGCGCGCGCCAGGCCAGGGTCGTCGAGCCCGAACGGTGCGGCCTCGTCGAGCGCGTCGGCGGGGTCGTCGCGGGCCACCCGGTCGTCGCCGACGGAGGCCGTGTCGTCGACGGGCCGCACGACGACGAGGACGAGGTTCCCGTAGCGGCGGCCCTTGAGCTGACCGGGTTCGGCGATCAAGCCGACCTGGTCGTGCGCACGGGCGCCCCCCGAGGCGCGGCCGAGCGCTGCGACGGCGGTCGCGAGCTCCCTGCGGACCAGCGCGAGCGGCGGACGGTCCGCGCAGTTCGCGAGGTAGACCCCGCCAGGGCGCAGGACGCGCAGCGCCTCGCGGACGAAGCCGACGGTCGTGACGTGCGCCGGGGTGGTGTCGCCCGCGAACACGTCGCGCACGACGACGTCGACGCTCGCGTCCGGCAGCGTCGCGAGCTCTGCCCGGGCGTCTCCGGCGCGCAGGCGGAGCCGGGGTGCGCGGGGAAGGGCGAACCACTCGCGGACGCGGGCGACGAGGTCGGCGTCGAGGTCCACCGCGATCTGGCGCGAGTCCGGTCGCTCGTGCTCGACGTAGCGCGCGAGCGTGCACCCTGCGGCGCCCAGGTGCACGACGCGCAGCGACCCCGCCGGGAGGGCCCCCAGGACCGCGGCCATCTGCTGCATGTACTCGAACGTCAGGAGGCCGGGGTCGGCGAGGTCCAGGTGGGAGCTGGGCACGCCGTTGACCATGAGCGTCACTCCCGTGCTGCCGTCCGGGTCGGGCACCAGCTCGGCCGTCCCGGTCGAGGTCGGGATCTCGCCCGCCGGGAGCTCGTGGACGCTCTCCGCGCCGCGCGGGCGGGTGCCCCCTCGGGTCCGCCGAGGGGCCGGGGACGGCTCTGTGGGTGCCGAGGTGGATGCTGAGGAGCGACGGGACGTCCGTCGGGAGGACTTGCGAGGCATGGGTCCACCGTAGGGGCATCGCGCCGCCGGGTCGGCGCCGGACGACAGACGACGCCCACCCGGACGGATTGACTTTCCTCGAACAGGTGTTCGATAGTTGACTTCGGAGGTGTTGAGATGACTACGCAGCACAGGGTCTCGCCGGGTGCGGTCGCCCCTGACGTCGCTCGGCTCCTCGCGCGCGCTGATGCGGAGATCATCGCAGCGAGCCTCGCAGCGGACCCCGCAGAGCGGTTCGTCCACGCCCACCTCGGCGCGCTGCGCGCTGCCGCGGCGGTCGTCGCGCTGCGCGGCAAGCCCTCCTCGCGCTCCCGAGCCCGCTCGGTCTGGGACCTCCTGGCCGTCGTCGAGCCCGGTCTCGCGGCATGGTCGGTCTACTTCGCGGGTGGGGCGCGCATCCGGGCCGCGGTCGACGCCGGGAGGTTCGACGCGGTCGACCCTCGGCGTGCCGAGGAGATCATGGTCTGCGCCGAGGACTTCCGCGACGAGGTCGCGATGATCATCGACCCGGACGCCGGGTTCGTCCGGCACCCCACGCTCCGGGTCGTGGCCTCGTGACGAGCCGGCGCGCTCTCGAGCGGGCGGGCGTCCTGTGAGCCGCGGCCCGCGTTCTGCCCAGGCGCACCGGGACTGGGGGACCGACGAGACCGGGTGCTCCGTCCTGCACGTCGACATGGACGCCTTCTTCGCATCGGTCGAGCTCCGCCGTCGGCCAGAGCTGGTCGGGCGCCCCGTCGTCGTCGGCGGGTCGGAGCGCAGCGTGGTCCTCGCAGCCACGTACGAGGCGCGTGCCTTCGGCGTGCACTCGGCCATGCCCATGGCTCTCGCCCGGAGGTTGTGCCCGCAGGCCGTCGTGCTCCCCCCTGACCATCTGGCGTACCAGGAGGCCTCGCGTGCGGTGATGGAGATCGTCCACGAGGTCACGGCGCTCGTCGAGCAGATCAGCATCGACGAGGCGTTCCTCGACGTCAGCGGGGCCCGGCGTCGGCTCGGGGCGCCCACGGCGATCGCGAGGGATCTTCGGGAGCGCGTGCACGCAGAGGTCGGCATCACGTGCTCGGTGGGGATCGCCACGACCAAGTTCGTCGCGAAGCTCGCCTCGACGCACGCCAAGCCCGACGGCATGATGCTCGTCCCCGCCGCCGCGACCGTGCCGTTCCTGCGGACCCTTCCGGTCGGCGCGCTGTGGGGCGTGGGGGAACGGACCGAGAAGCTGCTCGCCGACTGGGGCATCACGACCGTCGCGCAGCTCGCGGACACCGAGGTCTCGGCCGTGCAGGCGGCCGTGGGCAAGGCTGCGGGTGCACACCTCCACGACCTCGCGTGGGGCAGGGACCCACGTCCCGTCGAGCCCGGGCGTGCAGAACGGAGCATCGGCGCGGAGACGACCTTCGAGCACGACCTGTACGACTCCGCGGTGATCGGCTCGGCGCTGCTGGGGCTCGCCGACCGCTGCGCCGCGCGGCTGCGGCACCAGGGCTTCGTCGCGCGGACCGTCAGCGTCAAGGTCCGCACGTCCGACTTCCGGACCCTCACGCGCTCGAGGACGCTGCGCGCCCCGACGGACGTCGCGCAGGAGATCCACCAGGTGGCCCGCGAGCTCGTGGAGTCGGTCGACCGGCGGGGACTCCCGGTGCGGCTCGTCGGGGTGCGGGCGGAGAACCTCGAGCCCCGGAGCACGTCGGTGCTCCAGCCCACGCTCGACGAGGCGGTCCAGGAGGAAGCGGGGTCGCGCCGTGCTGCCGAGGAGACGCTCGACCGGATCCGTGACCGTTTCGGGGTGAATTCCATCGGTCCGGCGTCCACCCGTCGACGCTCGACTACCACCAGGGCAGATGTCGATCTATCCTGAGAGGGACACACTTCAACTGCCGACACCCGGGGGTGCCCATGCCTCTGTCTGAGTACGAGCAGCGCGTACTGGAACAGATGGAAAGAGCGCTGACCTCGGATGATCCGCGGTTGGCGACAACGCTTCAGTCCACGCCCCGCAAGTCCGGCCTGCGCTACGTCGCGGCCGGGATCGGCGTGGTCGGCGGACTCCTTCTCCTGGTCGTGGGTGCGGCGACAGCCAATCCCTGGCTCGGTGTCGCGGGGTTCGTCGTGATGTTCGCGGGCGTGGCCTTCGCCTTCTCGGCACCGCGCAAGCGCGCGAGCGGCCCGGTGGGCGTCGTCGACGGAGACGGGAAGGTCACACCGCCCCGCGGAGCGACCAAGACCTCACCTCCCAGTCAGGGCTTCCTCACCCGACTGGAAGAGCGCTGGGACCGTCGACGTGAGCAGGGCGGTCGCTGAGTCCCTCGCGGACACCGGAGACCACCTGCTCGAGCAGCGAGGCGAGTGTCTCCGGAGCGGGGGGCTGCCAGGTCCGGGCGTAGCGCTGGGCCTCGACGGCTGACGTGAGCGTGACCAGGGCGTCGGTCGTCGCGACGGGGAGCTGCCTTCCCGTGCGGGCGACCACCTGAGCGACCACGAGCGCCGGTACGTTGCGCAGCGTCGCCGAGGAAGACCAGCGGATGTCCAGGTCTGCGAGCTGTTCGGTGAGCTCCGCCCAGGTGCTCTCGACGTCCGGTGTGGGGTCGGGGGCGGTACGACGGCGCGCGATCAGCCACGCGAGCCCTGACAGCACCAGGAGCACGACCAGCACGCTCCCGCCGATGATCCAGGTCCGCTGCCCGCCGTCCTGCGCAGTACCGGTCCCACCGCTGACGTCGGGAACGGGCCCGGTCGTCGGCGCCGTGGTGCTGAGCGCGTTCGGGGTCGCGGCGTTCGTCGGGACATCGCCGGGGTCCGCCGGTGCCGGCGCGTTGTTGGAGGCGAGGAGAGGGTCGGCCCACGAGGGGACCGGACCTGCCTGGACGGCCGGTGTCGGCTCGAAGCGCACCCATCCCTGACCAGGGAAGTAGAGCTCGGGCCATGCGTGCGAGTCCTTGCCGGTGACCTCGAAGAGGTTGTCGGTCGTCCGCTCGCCGGGCAGGAAGCCGACGGCCATGCGCGCGGGGATCCCGATGGATCGGGCCATCATCGTCATCGAGGTCGCGAACTGCACGCAATAGCCCTGACGGTCCTGCAGGAAGTTCCACACCGTGTCGTCGGTCTGACCGTCCGGGACCTCTGTCGAGTAGGTGAACCGGCTCCCGTCACGGAAGTAGGACTGCAGCGCGACGGCCGCGTCGTAGCGGTTGCTCGTGTCCGCGGTGATCTCGGTGGCGAGGGCGCGGATGTCCTCCTGGTGAGAGGAGGCCGGGACCTCGAGCAGGTTCGGGTCGTCGAGGTCACCACCTTCGCTGGTGCGCAGCGCCTGGGCGGTCAGGTCGCGCGGGTGGACGACGAAGGAGTACTCCATCCCCGGCTCGGTCGCCTCGTTGCCCGTCACCTCGTCGCGGGCGTCGTCGTAGAACCACTCGCCCGGGGCGGTGATCGTTCGAGGTTCGGTCGGCAGGACGAGCCGTTCGTCGCGCAGGGTCCGGAGCGTGACGTCGACCTGGCGGGGCTCACCGACGCCGCCGATCCCCGCGTCGTCGGGCCACAGGATGTTCGACTCCTCGACCTGGGGACCCTGGCGGGTGTCACCACGTCGCCAGTTGCGCCCGTCGAACCCGGTCAGGGTGAACATCCGCAGGGGACCGACGTCCGTGCTGCTGGTGTCGTTGGCCCGGTCCTCGGGGAACTCGTAGGTGAGGGCGACCTCTTCCGAGCGGGCCTTGAGGTTGCTCTCCATGTCGAGGTCGCTGGCCAGACGCACGGTGGGGCCCGCGCTCGTGAAGAAGGCGGTCCACGGTGACCGGACGATCTGGGGGAGCGCGCCCGCAGCGGATCCCGCGACGAGGGCGACGAGGGCGATCGCGAGCGTTGCGGCGAGCGTGGTGCTCGCGCGCAGCGCGCGGGTGGCGCGGTCGGGGGGACGGACGCTCGAGGCGGAGGTCGTGGTCCGGCGGACGGCCCGATGCGGGTTGTCGACGGCGACGAGCAGGAGCAGGGCCGTGACCGTGACGACGAAGACGACGGGCGGGACCGAGCCCTCGATGACCAGCGGAGGGATCCACAGGGCCAGCAGGGGCAGGCCGGCGGCGGCGGGCAGCCGCAGACCACCCGCTATCAGGTCGGTCAGGAGGAAGACGAGCGCGGCACCGCCGACCGCGATGAGGACGAGGGGGAACGACGGTTCGATCGGTGAGGTCTCGGTGGCGATGAGCTGTCGACCGGCCGCGAACCGAGCGAGCACCCTGTCGAGGCTCGCGCTGCTGATCGCCAGGTCGATCCCTCGGGACGTGACCCCTCCGAAGAGGGCCAGCAGGCCCCAGACGCCGACGAGCAGGCCTGCGAGAGTGGGGACGAGCGAGCGTGCGCGTGCCACCGACGCGGAGGGCCGCGTCTCGAGGAGAGCGCGGGTCGCCCACGTGACCAGTCCGAGGACCAGCAGGAAGGAGCTACCGGTGCGGGTCCACGGCCCGGGCCCGATCAGCACTGTCAGGGCGTGGAAGGACGCGACGGTCGCGACCAGGACCAGGACGGTGGTGGCCGTGGTCCGCGACAGGTCGGCGCGCCGGGTGCTGACGGTCGGGGTGGTCACCGG
This sequence comes from Oerskovia enterophila, assembly GCF_001692445.1. GTDB lineage: Bacteria > Actinomycetota > Actinomycetes > Actinomycetales > Cellulomonadaceae > Oerskovia > Oerskovia enterophila. The sequence continues at coordinate 49,476 of NZ_MAQA01000016.1, forward strand.
TGCTCCTCCATGAGCCTGTCCCAGGCCTGGTCGATCGATGTGAGCTGCGGGTCGACGTGCACGGCGTGCCAGCCCGTCGCGCGCAGCGCGGCCAGGGACTCGTCGAGCTCTGGCGAGGCGGCGGGCCCGACGACGAACGCCCAGTGGTTGCCGTCGCCCGCCATCGCGGCGACCGCCTGCCGGGCGAGCGCCCCCAGGGGCGCAAGGATCGCGACCGTCAGCTCCGCGGGTCGTCTGGTGCTGCGCAGCGCGTCGGCGGTCGCGGTGAGCCCGGCCTCGGCGTCGCGCCGGCTCGTGTGGCCCTGGAGGTCGACCGTCTGGTCGAGGAGCTGGGACGTCCCCTCGGAGCGGCGCCCGGGCGAGTAGGGGATCGCCTCGACCGCGGGAGCGCCCGTCGAGGCGACGAGGCGGACGGGGTGACCGGCGGCCAGCAACGAGATCCCGACGGACGCGGCGGCCTCGACGGCCCACTCCCCGTCCTCGGCCGCCGACGTGGAGCGCGCAGTCCCCGGCGGGGGAAGGGTCGAGCGGTCGAGGAGGACGGTCACGGGCGGCATCCCGGCGCTCTCGTCGGTGCGCACCATGAGCTGTCCGCGGCGGGCGGCGGTCGCCCAGTGCACCCGGCGGGGGTCGTCACCGGCGACGTAGTCGCGCAGCACGCTGTCGTCGCTCGACGACGTCCGCGCGCCGTGGGCCGATCGCGCGAACTCACCGAAGGCGCGCGCACCGCGCACCGCGAGCTCGGTCGTGCGGGGCCACACGGTGACGGTGCTCGGAGCGCCCAGGGGCTGGGCCGCCCGCACGAGGCCGAACACGTCGACACGGCTCGTCAGCACGGGGCCGAGAGCCCAGCGCCCGCGGTGCTGGGGGCGCAGGCGGTAGCGCACCGCGATCCGGTCCGGATGCGTCACGACCTGTGCGCGCAGTGCGTCCTGCTCGCAGAGCTCCCCGGCGGCCTGCTCGCTGATCTGCAGGCGGGCGAGCCGCCCGAGCGCGGTCGCGGTCGGCTGGACGGGGGCGACGACGAGCCGGGTGGTGACCTGGTTCCCGCGGACCGCCGGGTCGGGCTCGACCTTGCGGCCGACCTGGAGGGCACCGCGGCCGCGGTCGATGCGACGCACGGCCATCCACACCCAGGACGAGAGGACCGCGAGGGCCCCGGCGGCCCCGAGCCCCACGACGTCGCGCAACCCCAGGGCCGATCCGACGGCGATCAGCACGACGCTCGCGCCGAGGACGGCGTTGCCCCGGACGGTGGGCCGGACCCGGGCGAGGCCTCGCAGGCGCCGTGGGGACGTGCGCGCGCCCGGCATGTCAGCGGCTGTCCGTGGACGTGTAGGCGGGGATCGGCGTCCGCTCGACGATCGACGCCACGACGTGGGCGGCGGTGTGGCCGGCCAGGCGGGACTCGGTGGACAGGATCAGCCGGTGCGCGAGCACGGGCTGGGCGAGCAGCTGGACGTCGTCCGGCAGGACGTGGTCACGGCCCGCCATGGCTGCGACCGCCTTGGCAGCGCGGAGCAGCTGGAGCGACGTGCGGGGCGAGGCGCCGAGCTTGAGCCCGGGGTGCTCGCGCGTCTGGGTGACCAGGGCGAGCACGTACCTCTTGACGGCGGGCGACGCGTAGACCGAGCGGGCGACCTGCGCGAAACGCAGGATCGTCGGTCCGTCCACGACGGGGTCGATGTGCTCGAGCGGGGTGTCCGACTCCTGGCGGTCGAGCATCTCGAGCTCGGCCTCGACGTCCGGGTAGCCGACCGTGAGGCGCGCCATGAAGCGGTCTCGCTGCGCCTCGGGCAGGGGATAGGTCCCCTCCATCTCGACCGGGTTCTGCGTCGCGACGACGAGGAAGGGGCGGGGGAGGGGGTGGGTCGTGCCGTCGACCGTCGTCTGCCCCTCCTCCATGCACTCCAGGAGGGCCGACTGCGTCTTGGGCGACGCACGGTTGATCTCGTCGCCGATCACGATGTTGGAGAAGACGGGTCCGGGGCGGAACTCGAAGTCGTGCGTCTGCGTCCGGTAGATGTTGACGCCCGTGAGGTCGCTCGGGAGCAGGTCGGGCGTGAACTGGATGCGTCCGACGTGGCAGTCGATGGTGCGTGCGAGCGCCTTGGCGAGCGTCGTCTTGCCGACTCCGGGCACGTCCTCGAGCAGGAGGTGGCCCTCCGCGAGGAGCACCGCGACCGTGAGGTGGACGAGCTCCGGTCGTCCGGAGATCACCGACTCGATCCGGGAGCGGATCCGACCGGTCGCCTCGACGAGCTCGCCGAGAGGATCGAGGCCGTCACGGGACGGGGGAGAGGTGTAGTCGGTGAGCACGAGAAACCTCCGTTGGCCACGCTCGGTGTGCGGACTCGCAAGCCTAGTTGACCATTGTCCCCACTCTCCTCCCCGTCCGGATCGCGAAATGCTCGAGGACGCCTCGAGCGGGGCGGACGAGCCGGGCGAACGTGAGGAAACGACGCGGGTGCCGTTGGTGCCGGGGCCAGGCGCCCCACTGTGTCCTCCACTGTCTGACCTGCGGAGATTGTGCGAAGAGGGGTGAAGTGGCGGTGATATCCCGGGCTTCGTGGAGGCATGTGGAGTACTGTGGAGGAAGTGGGAGCAGGAGGGGAGGGCACGGCGGATGAGCGAGCTGTTCAGCGGTTCCCCGAGCCTGCTTCTCGGCACCTACACACCCCGGCTGGACGACAAGGGGCGCCTCATCCTCCCCGCGAAGTTCCGCAGCCAGCTCGCGCCCGGGCTGGTGATGACCAGGGGGCAGGAGCACTGCCTCTTCCTCCTGCCCATGGACGAGTTCCGACGCATGTACGACCAGATCCGTCAGGCCCCCGTCACGAGCAAGCAGGCGCGGGACTATCTCCGGGTCTTCCTCTCGGGGGCGAGCGACGAGATCCCGGACAAGCAGGGACGGATCTCCATCCCGGCCCCTCTGCGGGCGTACGCAGGACTCGACCGGGACGTCGCCGTGATCGGCGCCGGCACCCGCGTGGAGATCTGGGACGCCACGGCGTGGTCGACCTACCTCGCCGAGCAGGAGGCCGGGTACGCCACCACGGCGGAGGAGGTGCTTCCCGCCCTCCGCTTCTGACGGACCGCACGACCAGCACGAGCTGTGTACCGCACGACGACATCAAGAGCTGGACGACGAGGACCTGACGCTCCCGCAGGACGAGGCCTCCTCCCGCCCGGTCTGGCGCACTTCCCCGGTGCCAGAACGGACGCGGTGGGAGACCTGGCCCGGCGGCGCGGAACGGTCTCACCGGCACGACGCACGACAGGCAGACACCGAAGACCATGCATCACCCCACGAGCAGCACGACGAGCACCGACCAGGAAGGAGGCGTCATGTCCACACCTCGCAGCACGTCAGGAGCGGGAGCAGAGGACCGGCACGTCCCGGTGCTCCTCCAACGGTGCGTCGACCTCCTCGCCCCCGCCCTCGTGGCGCCGGGATCGGTCCTGGTCGACTGCACGCTCGGCATGGGCGGGCACACGGAGGCCGTCCTGGAGCAGATCCCGACGGCACGGGTGATCGGCATCGACCGCGACACGCAGGCCATCGCGCTGGCCTCCGGGCGGCTCGCGCGGTTCGGTGACCGGTTCCAGGCCGTGCACGCCGTCTACGACGAGATCGGCGACGTGATCGCAGACCTCGGCCTGCCTGCGGTCCAGGGCGTGCTGATGGACCTGGGGGTCTCGTCCCTGCAGATCGACGAGTCGGAGCGCGGCTTCTCCTACGCCCACGACGCGCCGCTCGACATGCGCATGGACGCGACCACGGGCCTCACGGCGGCGGACGTCCTCAACACCTACGACGAGCGCGACCTGGTCCGGATCCTGCGGGAGTACGGCGAGGAGCGGTTCGCGCAGCGCATCGCCCGAGCGGTGATCCGTCGGCGCGAGGTCGAGCCGTGGACCCGGAGCGCGGCCCTCGTGGACCTCGTGCGCGCCAACATCCCGGCCGCGACCCGCAAGACGGGCGGCAACCCGGCCAAGCGCACGTTCCAGGCGCTGCGGATCGAGGTCAACGGTGAGCTCGAGGTGCTCGAGCGCGCGGTTCCGGCGGCCGTCGAGGCCCTCGCCGTGGGCGGGCGGATCGTCGTCGAGTCGTACCAGTCGCTCGAGGACCGCATCGTCAAGCGCGAGCTCGCGCGAGGTGCGACGTCGAGCGCACCGGCGGGCCTGCCCGTCGAGCCCGAGACCCACAAGCCGTACCTGAAGCTGCTCGTCCGTGGCGCCGAGGAGGCCCAGGCCGACGAGCTCGAGCACAACCCGCGCTCCGCGTCCGTGCGCCTGCGGGCCGCGGAGCGGCTGCGTCCCACACCTGACCACCTGCGACACCGCAACCGAGGGGAGAAGCACTCATGAGCTCACGACAGGCTGCGGCCCGTCCTCTGTCGACGCCGGCCCCTGCTCCCGCCCGCCGTGCGTCGCTCACGGCTCTCCCGGGCGGTGCTGCCGGACGCTCCTCGCGGCCGCGCCTCGAGGCGGTCCGTGCGCCGCTCCAGGTACGTTCCCGGATTCCCTTCCTCGTCCTGTGCATGTCGATCCTCGCTGCAGCGCTCCTGGGTGCTTTGCTGTTGAACACCACGATGGCGAACGGCTCGTACCAGATGTCGAAGCTCCGGACGGAGGCGGGTGTGCTCGAGCAGGACACGCAGGCCCTCGACGCCCAGCTCCGGGCTGCCGAGACGTCGCTGCCGGACCGCGCGGTCGGGCTCGGGATGGTCGAGTCGGACGCACCCACGATGCTGCGGCTCTCCGACGGTGCGGTCATCGGTGCCCCGGAGGCGGGAAGTACGCCGTGACCGGTGGGACGGGGCGCAGGACCGGCGAGAGCTCGCCGCGTCCCTCCGCGTCGTCCCGGACGGCGGGTGCCCAGCCCGCCGGCTCGGCCCGCCCGGGAACGGGTCGCAGCTCCTCTGCCACAGCGCGTGCAGGCGTGCCTCGGACCTCGACGGGCTCGCCGGCACCTCGCAGCACGACCGTTCCTCGGACGGGTCGCGGCTCGGGAGCGACGTCGAGCCCGAGCGGCCGGGGTGGCGGGGCCCCCGCGACCAACCCGACGAGCAAGGCTCGCACGACCAGCAGGGCGGGCGCGGGCAAGGTGCCGACGACGGACAAGTTGCCCGCGACGGGCAAGACCCGCGCGACCGGCAAGGTCGCCAGGACGACGTCCAGGAGTGCCAAGCCCCCCGCCCGGACGGCCGCTCTCACGCCGCGCGCCGGGGGCGGTTCCGGCGGCGGCGGTCAGGGCGTGGGACGACCTGCGACCGCGGCGACGCCCAGCCCCGCGCGCCCCGAGAAGCGGCAGCGCTGGGTCATGGCCGTCGCGCTCCTGGTCCTGCTGTTCTTCGCGGGGCGTCTCGTGTACGTGCAGGTCGTCATCGGTCCCAAGCTCGCGGCCAGCGCCGAGGCGACGCGAACCCAGTCCCACGTGACGCTCGCGCACCGTGGGGACATCACGGACGCCGACGGCGTGGTCCTCGCCACGTCGATCGACCGGTACACGGTCTCCGCGGACCAGGAGACGATCCCGAACTTCGTGCCCTCGAAGCGGCACACGATCGACGGCAAGGCGGTCGAGGAGACGGGGGCCGTCGGCCTGGCCAAGCTGCTCGCACCGATCCTGGACCGTTCTGCCCCCGAGCTCGCGGCCGAGCTCAGCGGCACCAACGGTCGAGTGAACCGGAACGTGGTCCTGGCGAAGGGCGTGGTGCCCGAGGTCCAGCGGCAGATCGCCGAGCTGGGGGTCTCGGCCTACATCAGCACGCGCCTCACGACGACCCGGACGTATCCTGCGGGAACCACCGCGGGCAACATCATCGGGTACATGGGCGAGGGCGAGTCGACCGAGAACATGGTCGGTCGCGGGGGGATCGAGGCGGCCTACGACGACCTCCTCACCGGCACGCCGGGCAGCGAGAGCTTCCAGCGCGCGGGCGGAGCGGGTGGGGTCCGGATCCCCGGCAGCACGCAGGAGACCGTCGAGGCCGTCCCGGGGTCCTCGGTCGCGCTGACCCTGGTGCGGGACATCGGCTGGAAGGCGCAGGACGCCGTCGACAAGGCCGTGGCCGAGACCGGGGCCGACTACGCGATCGCCGTGGTGCAGGACGTGAAGACCCAGGAGGTCCTCGCGCTCGCCGACTCGGGGGCGATCGACCCGAACGACCGGTCCGACGCGCGCGTCGCTGACGGCAGCCGTGCGGTCAAGGACGTGTTCGCGCCCGGGTCGACGGGCAAGGTCATCACGATGGCCGCCGCGATCGAGGAGGGCCTCGCGACCCCGGCGACCCAGTACGAGGTGAACGACCGCTACACGACCGCCAACGGGGAGACCTTCAAGGACTCGCACCCGCACGACATGGAGCGCATGACGCTGGCCGGGATCCTCGCGCAGTCCTCGAACACCGGGACGGTCATGGTCGGGCAGGACATCCCCAAGCAGCAGCGTGAGGACTACCTGCGCAAGTTCGGCTTCGGGTCCAAGACGGGCCTGGGCCTCCCGGGCGAGTCCGCGGGCATCCTCGACTCGGCGAAGAACTGGGACGGCCGCACGGAGTACGCGGTCCTGTTCGGCCAGGGTCTCGCCGTCAACGCGGTCCAGGCCACGAGCGTCTTCTCGACGATCGCGAACGGCGGCGTGCGGGTCGCGCCCACGCTGCTCAAGGGCACGACGGGTCCCGACGGCGTCTTCGTCCCGGCCCCCGAGCGGGAGACCACGCAGGTCGTCTCTGAGTCGACCGCGGACCAGGTCCTGCACATGATGGAGGCCGTCGTCGAGGAGGGGTCGGGCACCGAGGCCGCGATCGGGGGCTACCGGATCGCGGGCAAGACGGGAACGGCCGAGGAGGTCGGGGCGGGGGGTGGCCTGACCGACATCATGGCGTCGTTCATCGGCGTCGCCCCCGCGGACGACCCGCAGTACACGGTCGCGGTCTTCCTCAAGAACCCTCGGACCAACATCTTCGGCGGCATGGTCGCGGCGCCGGTGTTCAAGGACCTGATGAGCTTCACGCTCCAGAACCGGAACGTGCCCCCGAGCTCGGTCGTCGAGGCGCCGTACCCGACGACCTGGTGACGGGGCGCTCCCCAGGCCCGTCCCGTCGTCGGGCCTGCGCCCCGGGCCTCGCACGAGGCCTCTGGTCCGTGCGGGCCCGCAGGGCAGCACGCATGGCGTGCCCGGCCCTCGTGCGGTGCAGCGGGAGTTCGGCGTACCCTGCCGCGGCCACGCGTGAAGGTCCCGTGAAGTACCGGGTCCGGGCCTACCAGCCGACCGGTCGGGACCGTGATGCACGGTAAGTTCTACTCGTGACATCCCCGATCGACCGTCTTCGCCCCACCACGTCCGCACACCACTCCGCTCAGGACCTCGCGACCACCTTCGAGCTCACGGTCGGCACCGGACGAACGGCCCCCGACGCCGATCCCGGCGCGCTCGCGGGCGTCGAGATCTGGTCGGTCGCCTCGGACAACCGCGTGGCTGCCGACGGTGACCTCTTCGTCGCGCTGCCCGGTGCGAGCACGCACGGCGCGAGCTTCGCGAGCGGTGCGATCGACCGCGGTGCCCGGGCCGTCCTGACGGACCCGCACGGCGCCCTCCTCCTCGACGAGGCGGGCGAGCACCGGGTCCCGGTCCTCGTGACCGACGACCCCCGCAACCTCCTGGGGCGGGTCGCCGCCTGGGTCTACGGGGCTCCGGCCGAGCACCTGACGACGTTCGCCGTGACGGGCACCAACGGCAAGACCACGACGACGTACCTGATCGACCACGTCCTGCGTGCGCTGGGCTGGAAGGGCGGGCTGATCGGCACGGTCGAGATGCGCTCGGGCGACCGCGTGCTCCCGAGCCGGCTCACCACACCCGAGGCCGCCGACCTGCAGGCGCTCCTGGCCACCATGCGCGAGGACGGCGTGAGCACGCTCGCGATGGAGGTCTCCTCGCACGCCCTGGCGATGCACCGGGTCGACGGCTTCGTGTTCGACGTGGCGGGCTTCACGAACCTGAGCCAGGACCACCTCGACTTCCACGGCGACCTCCAGGAGTACTTCGACGCCAAGGCGGCGCTGTTCACCCCCGAGCACGCGCGTCGTGGTGTGGTCGTCGTGGACGACGCCTGGGGCCGGCGCATGACCGAGGCCGCGACGATCCCCGTCGCGACGCTCTCGGTCGCGGGCGGTGGCGCGGGCACGGACTGGACGGTCGTCGACGTGGTCGCCGAGGGGTCGGCCGGCAGCGCGTTCACGCTGCGGCACCGCGACGGCCGGGAGCTCCGCACGACGACGGCGCTGCCCGGGGGCTTCAACGTCGCCAACGCGGCGCTCGCGCTCGCCATGGTCCTCGAGGCAGGAGCCGACCTCCGCGACGTGCGCGCCGCGCTCGAGTCCGCGGGCGGCGTCAGCGCGGCCGTCCCGGGCCGCATGGAGGTCGTGGGCACGTCCCCGCGCGTCGTGGTCGACTTCGCGCACAACACCGACGCGCTCTCGCTCGCGCTGGCCGCGCTGCGTCCCACCACGACGGGCCGCCTGCACGTGGTGTTCGGCGCGACGGGCGACCGGGACAAGGGCAAGCGCCCCCGCATGGGCGCCGTAGCGGTCGAGGGCGCCGACGTCGTCGTCGTGACCGACGACGACCCGCACGGCGAGGACCCGGCCGCGATCCGCGCCGAGGTGCTCGCCGGGGCGCTCGCCGCCCTCGAGGCGGTCCACGGCGCGACGGGCACCGCGGGCACGGCCGGGACGCCCGCGCGGACCGTGACCGAGGTCGCGCCCCGGGCCGCCGCGATCCGTGACACGATCCGGGAGGCCGGTCCGCAGGACACGGTGCTGATCGCCGGCAGGGGCCACGAGGTCTGGCAGGAGATCGCCGGGGTGGACCACGCCCTGGACGACAGGGTGGAGGCGCGGGCCGCACTGGCCGAGCGCGACGAGACGACGAAGGAGCACGGAGCATGATCGAGCTGACTGCGGCGGAGGTCGCCGCAGCGACCGGAGGACGGCTCGCCGCCGACCCGGACGTGAGGGTGACCGGCTCGGTCGTCATCGACTCCCGGCTCGCGGGACCCGGCGCGCTCTTCGTGGCGCTGCCCGGCGAGCACGTCGACGGGCACGACTACGTCCCCGTCGCGGTCGGCAACGGCGCGGCGCTCGTCCTGGCGGCCCGTGACGTCGACGCCCCTGCGGTCGTGGTGGAGGACGTCCAGACCGCGCTCGGGGCGCTCGCGCGCGAGGTCCTGCGCCGGCTGCGCGCGGCCGGAGACCTCAAGGTCGTCGGCATCACGGGCTCGGTCGGCAAGACCACCACGAAGGACCTCCTGGGGCAGCTCCTGACGCCCCACGGGCAGACCGTGGTGCCGCGCGGCTCGTTCAACAACGAGATCGGCCTGCCGCTCACCGTGCTCGAGGCCGACGCCTCGACCCGCTTCCTCGTCCTCGAGATGGGGGCCAGCGGCATCGGTCACCTGACCTACCTGACGCAGATCGCGCCCCCGGACGTCTCGGTCGTGCTCGCGGTGGGCAGCGCCCACCTGGGCGAGTTCGGGGGGATCGAGGCCGTGGCCACGGCCAAGGCCGAGATCGTCGCGGGCCTCGTCCCGGGCGGTACCGCGGTCCTCAACGCCGACGACCTGCGGGTCGTCGCGATGGCCGAGGCCGCGCCCGGCCCGGTCGTGACGTTCGGGACGATCCCCACCGCGGACGTGCGTGCCGAGAACATCGGCATGGACCGTTCGGGCTGCGCGTCGTTCGACCTGCGCGTGCGCGGCGCCGAGCCGGTCACCCATCCGGTCCAGCTCCGCCTCGTGGGCGAGCACCACATCTCCAACGCGCTCGCGGCGGCCGCCGCGGCGATCCAGGTGGGGCTCGACGCGGCGGCGGTCGCGGCCGGCCTGGCCGGGGCGACCGCGATCAGCCCGCACCGCATGGCCGTCACGCAGCGTCCCGACGGCGTCACGGTGATCGACGACTCCTACAACGCGAACCCCGACTCGATGCGCGCTGCCCTCAAGGCGCTCGCGGTCATGGCCGGGCGCGAGCGCCGGTCGGTCGCGGTCCTGGGCGAGATGCTGGAACTCGGACCCGACTCGCGCGCCGCTCACGACGAGATCGGGCGTCTCGTGGTCCGATTGAACATCAAGCTGCTCGTCGTGGTCGGTGACGGTGCCGGCGGCATCCACGACGGCGCCACCCAAGAGGGGTCCTGGGGCGATGAGACTCGGTTCGTACCTGACGTCGAGACGGCCTCCGCGCTGCTGCGCGACGAGCTCCTGCCCGGCGACGTGGTCCTGGTGAAGTCCTCGAACGGCTCGGGCCTGTGGCGCCTGGGCGACGAGCTCTCGGGCGAGGTGCGCGCATGATCGCGATCCTCGTCTCCGCGTGCGTCTCGCTGCTCGTGGCGCTACTGGGCACCCCGCTGTTCATCAAGTTCCTGATCCGTCGCAACTACGGCCAGTTCGTCCGCCAGGACGGCCCGACGGCGCACTTCACCAAGCGCGGGACGCCCACCATGGGCGGGGTCGTCATCATCGGGGCGACCCTGATCGGCTGGGCGATGTCCTACGTCGTGTCCTCGATCGTGTCGGAGACGCCACGGACCCCGAGCATCTCGGCGATCCTGGTGCTCTTCCTCATGACCGGTCTGGGGCTCGTCGGGTTCTTCGACGACTTCACCAAGATCCGCAAGCAGCGCAGCCTGGGGCTCTCGCCGCGCGCCAAGATCATCGGCCAGGGCATCGTGGGCATCACGTTCGCGGTGCTTGCGCTGCAGTTCCCCAACGAGAACTTCCGCACACCGGCGTCGACGCACATCTCGTTCCTGCGGGACACCAACCTGGACCTGGCCTTCGCGGGAGCGACGATCGGCCTGATCCTCTTCGTGCTCTGGGCCAACTTCCTCATCACGGCGTGGTCGAACGCGGTCAACCTGACGGACGGGCTCGACGGCCTGGCCACGGGTGTCTCGATCATCGTGTTCGGCTCGTACATCCTCGTGAGCATCTGGCAGCTCAACCAGAGCTGCCAGGTCATCGAGGCGGCCGGGCCGCGCTGCTACGAGGTCCGCGACCCGCAGGACCTCGCGATCGTCGCGGCCGCGATCATGGGCGCGTGCGTCGGGTTCCTGTGGTGGAACGCGAGCCCCGCGAGGATCTTCATGGGTGACACGGGGTCGCTCGCCCTCGGTGGCGCCCTGGCCGGTCTGACGATCCTGTCCCGCACCGAGATCCTCGCGGTCATCATCGGCGGGCTGTTCGTCCTCATCGTGCTCTCCGATGTGATCCAGATCGGCTACTTCAAGATGACGGGCAAACGCGTCTTCAAGATGGCCCCGCTGCACCACCACTTCGAGCTCTCGGGGTGGGGCGAGGTCACGATCGTCATCAGGTTCTGGCTGATCGCCGGGCTGTTCGCGGGGCTGGGCCTCGGGATCTTCTACGCCGAATGGGTGGTCAGCTAGTGCCGGAGGACTCCGTCCCCTCTGCTGCACCGCTCGACCTGGCCGTCCCGTGGGCGCAGGCCCGGGTCCTGGTCGCGGGCCTCGGGGTCTCCGGCCGCGCGGCCGTCCAGGCGCTGCGCGACGCGGCGAAGGTGGCGTCGGTCGTCACGGTGGACCGTTCGGCCCCCGACGCCGACGCGCAGGACGAGTCAGGTGTGGACCTGAGCCAGGTCGACCTGGTCGTGGCCTCCCCGGGGTGGGCGCCGTCGTCGGCCCTGCTGGTCGCCGCGCGCGCCGCCGGCGTGCCCGTGTGGAGCGAGGTCGAGCTGGCCTGGGCGCTGCGCGTGCCGCGCGCGGACGGCTCGTTCGCCCCCTGGCTCGCGGTCACGGGGACGAACGGCAAGACGACCACGGTCGAGATGCTGGCCTCGATCCTGTCCGCGGCCGGTCTGCGGACCGCGGCCGTGGGCAACGTCGGCACGCCCGTGGTCGTCGCTGCGCTCGACCCCGGGCTCGACGTCCTGGCGGTCGAGCTCTCGAGCTTCCAGCTGCACTTCACGCACTCCATGTCGGTCCAGGCCGGGGCCGTCCTCAACATCGCCGCGGACCACCTCGACTGGCACGGCTCGCTCGAGGCGTACGCCGCGGACAAGGGGCGCGTCTACGAGCGCGCTCAGGTCGCGTGCGTCTACAACGTCGCCGACCCGCGCACGGAGCACCTCGTGCGCGAGGCCGACGTCCTGGAGGCGGCGCGTGCGATCGGGTTCACGGTCGGCGCACCCGCTCGTGCCCAGCTCGGGGTCATCGAGGACGTCCTCGTGGACCGCGCGTTCCACGCCGCACCCGACGACCCCGCGCGCCACCGCAGCGCCCAGGAGCTCGCGACGTTCGCGGACCTGGCCCACCTCGCCGGCCCCGGGGGCACCGTACCCGTCCACGTGGTCGCCGACGCCCTCGCTGCGGCTGCCCTCGCGCGCGCCCACGGCGTGAGCGCGCAGGCGGTCCGCGAGGGCCTGCGCGCGTTCCGTCCGGGGGCGCACCGCATCCAGGGCGTCGCGACGGTCGACGGCGTGACGTACGTCGACGACTCGAAGGCGACCAACCCGCACGCGGCCTCGGCCTCGCTCGGCGCCTACGAGCCGGGGTCCGTGGTCTGGATCGCGGGCGGCCTCGCGAAGGGGGCGACCTACGACGAGCTCGTGCGTGCGCGGCTGTCCCGGCTGCGCGCCGTGGTCCTGATCGGTGCCGACCCGGCACCGATCGAGGGTGCACTGGCCCGACACGCACCCGACGTCCCCGTGGTCCGCGTCGATCCCGGTGACACTGGGACGGTGATGCAGCGCGCCGTCGAACGAGCCCGGGACCTGGCGGTCCCCGGGGACACCGTCTTGCTCGCCCCCGCCAGCGCGTCGATGGACCAGTTCACGTCGTACGCCGCACGCGGCGAGGCGTTCGCGCAGGCCGCACGGTCGTTGGTGGGCGCCGAGACCACGCTGGGAGGGTAGTCCGGTGGCCCAGACGACGAGCGGGCGCGGGCCTGCGCAGCGCTCGGCGGCGGGCTCCTCCCGGGCGAGCACCGCGGGCACGCCACGCGCCAAGAGCCCGGCTGCTCGGACGACGACCGGCTCGACGCCCTCCGGGGCGCGTCCCGCGACCGGTGCGCGGCCGACCACGACCGCGACGACCGGCCTCCCCACGAAGGGCGGGACCACCCGGCGGACCCGCACACCGCGTCCTCGGCCGCGTCCGGCCAGGCCTGCGTCGAGCGAGCGCGCGTGGCTCGGCCAGTGGGACAGTGCCGTGACGAGCTACTACCTGCTCGTCGGTGCGACCACCCTGCTCGCGATCATCGGCCTCGTCATGGTGCTCTCGAGCTCGGCGATCACGGAGATCGCGGCGGGAAAGTCGCCCTACGGCGCGTTCCTGACCCAGGCGCAGTACGCGCTCATCGGTCTGCCCGTGCTGCTCGTCGCGAGCAGGCTCCCCACGAGCGTGTACCGGCACGGCGCGTGGCCGCTGCTCATCTTCTCCCTGTGCCTCCAGCTCATGATCTTCAGCCCGCTCGGCCACGAGGTCAACGGCAACCTGAACTGGATCAACTTCGGGTCGTTCTTCGTGCAGCCCTCGGAGCCCGCCAAGCTCGCTCTCGCGGTCTGGCTGGGTGTCGTGCTCGGGCGCAAGCAGCACCTGCTGGGCTCGTGGAAGCACGCGATCGTGCCCGCGGTCCCCGGCGCGCTCCTGGTCATGGGGCTCGTGCTCGCGGGGCACGACCTGGGCACCATGCTCGTGATCCTCATCCTCGTGGCGGGGGCGTTCTTCGTCGCGGGAGTCGACTGGAAGCTCCTCGCCCTGGCGGGGGCCTGCGCGGCCGTCGTGGTCGTGGTCGGGTTCGTCGCGATGCAGCAGAACGCGAACCGCATGAACCGGCTCCTCGCGACGTACACGAACGTGTGCGACACCTCGGACGCGAACGCGGGCTCGAGCGTCTGCTACCAGACGGTCCACGGCCTGTGGGCGCTGGGCACGGGCGGGTTCGGCGGGGTCGGGCTCGGCGCGAGCCGCGAGAAGTGGAGCTACCTGCCCGAGGCCCACAACGACTTCATCTTCTCGGTCATCGGCGAGGAGCTCGGACTGCTCGGAACGCTCCTGGTCCTCGCCCTGTTCGCGGTGCTCGGGCTGGCCATGAGCCGGGTGATCCGCCGCCACCCCGACCCGTTCGTCAAGATCACGACCGCGGGCATCGCGTGCTGGATCGTGGGTCAGGCGTTCATCAACATCGGCGTGGTCATCGGGGTGATCCCGGTCATCGGGGTGCCGCTCCCGCTCGTCTCCTCGGGCGGGTCGGCGCTGATCACGACCATGGCGGCCCTCGGCGTCGTGATCTCGTTCGCGCGCAACGAGCCAGGCGCCAAGGAGGCGTTCGCCGCCCGGGGGAGCGTCGTGCGCAAGTCGCTCGCCGTCGTCGGGCAGGCAGGGCGTCGCGCCCTGCCGGGGCGTCGGCGCGCCCAGGCCCGATGACCAGGCCCTGCCGTGAGCCCGTGGGCGAGCGGCGGCCCCAGAACTTCTCGGCCCCCGGGTCCTCCGGGGACGACAGCAACAGCAAGGACAGGTGACGAGGTACGTGGTGAGTTCTTCTCTCGGTTCGGTGGTGCTCGCAGGCGGCGGGACGGCGGGTCACGTGAACCCGCTGCTCGCGGTGGCGGACGAGCTGCGCGAGCGCAACCCCGGGGCGGTCGTCACGGTGCTCGGGACGGAGAGCGGCCTCGAGGCCGACCTGGTCCCGGCGCGCGGGTACCCCTTGCGCTTCGTGCCCAAGGTGCCGCTGCCGCGGCGCCCGAGCGGCGAGTGGGTCGCCCTGCCGGGCAAGCTCAAGTCGGCCGTGGAGGCCGCCGGGGCCGTGATCGACGAGACCCGGGCAGAGGTCGTCGTGGGCTTCGGGGGATACGTCTCGACGCCCGCCTACCTCGCGGCGCACCGCCGCGGGGTGCCGATCGTGATCCACGAGCAGAACGCCCGACCCGGCCTGGCCAACCGTGCCGGCGCGCGGTGGGCCGAGTACGTGGCCGTCACGTTCGACGGCACGCCGCTCAAGGGCGGCATCGTCACGGGCCTGCCGCTGCGCTGGGAGATCGCGGACCTGATCCGTGACCGCTCGGTCGACGCGGCGACGGTCCGGACCAACGCCGCGGCCGCGCTCGGGCTCGACCCGGCGCGCCCGACCGTGGTCGTCACGGGTGGTTCGCTGGGCGCGCAGAGCGTCAACGAGGCGTTCGCCGGCGCGGCGCGCGCCGTCCTCGCGACGGGTGCGCAGGTCCTGCACCTGACGGGCAAGGGCAAGGCCGACGCGGTGCGCGAGGTCGTGGGCGGTCTGCCCGGCTACGACGTGCGCGAGTACCTGTCGGCGATGCACCTGGCGTACGCGGTCGCCGACCTGGTCGTGTGCCGCTCGGGCGCGGGGACGGTCAGCGAGCTCGCTGCCCTGGGCATCCCCGCGGTGTACGTGCCGCTGCCGATCGGCAACGGCGAGCAGCGCCTGAACGCCGCGCCGCTGGTCCGGGCGGGTGGCGGGATCCTGGTCGACGACGACGCGTTCACCTCGGCCTGGGTGACCACGAACCTCCCCGGCCTCGTGAGCGACGCCGAGCGGCTGCGGACCATGGCGGCGCTCGCGTCGCGCGCGGGCATGCAGGACGCGACGGCACGCGTCGCGGACCTCGTCGAGAAGGCGGCGGGGGTGTCCCGATGACGGCCGACGGTTCGTCGGAGCCGTCGGCCCCGTCGGTGCCTCCGGTGCTCGCGGAGCTCGGGACGGTCCACCTGATCGGTATCGGCGGCGCGGGCATGTCGGTCGTGGCCCGTCTGCTCACGGCCCGCGGGGTGCGCGTGCAGGGGTCGGACGCCAAGGGCAGCGCCGTGGTCGAGGCGCTGCGTGCGGACGGGGTCCCGGTGCACGTCGGGCACGCGGCCGCGAACGTCGAGGGCGCGGACACGCTCGTCCTGTCGAGCGCGGTCCGTCCCGACAACCCGGAGCTGGTCGCGGCGCGTGCCGCGGGACTGCGCGTGCTGCACCGCTCGGAGGTGCTCGCCGCGCTCATGGCGCAGGGTCGCTCGGTCGCGGTCGCGGGCGCGCACGGCAAGACCACGACGTCGGCCATGATCGCGACGACCCTGCGGTCCGCGGGGCTCGACCCGTCGTTCGCGATCGGCGGCTCGGTCATCACGAGCGACGGTGCGATCCCGGGCGGTCGGCTGGGCGCGGGCGACGTGCTGGTCGCCGAGGCCGACGAGTCCGACGGCTCGTTCCTCAACTACGCGCCGACCATCGCGGTCGTGCTGAACGTCGAGCCCGACCACCTGGACCACTACGGGTCCCGCGAGGCGTTCGAGCAGGCCTTCGTGGACTTCGCGGCCCGCATCGTGCCCGGCGGCCACCTGGTCGCGTGCGCCGACGACCCGGGGGCGCTCGCGCTCGCGCGGGCGCACCGGGCGGCGGGTGGCAGGGTCGTCACGTACGGGACGACGCCGGGCAGCGACGTGCTGCTCACGGACGTCCGGCCCGACGGCGCCGCGGGGGTGGCCGCCCGGCTCACCGTCGCGGGGGGTGCGTCGGGCGTGGGCCCGGCCGGCGCGACCACCGGGCCGTTCGAGCTGCGCCTGCAGGTCCCGGGCGCGCACAACGCCCTGAACGCCGCGGCGGCCGTCGCGACGGCCCTCCTCCTGGGCGTTCCCGCGGAGCAGGCTGTCGCGGGGGTCGGCGAGTTCCTGGGTACCGGCCGACGGTTCGAGGCGCAGGGCGAGGCCCGCGGGGTGCGGGTCGTGGACGACTACGCCCACCACCCGACCGAGGTCGCCGCGCTCCTGACGGCTGCTCGACCCGTGGCTGCCGGGGGACGTGTCCTGGTCCTGTTCCAGCCGCACCTGTTCTCCCGGACGCGGCTGTTCGCGCAGGAGTTCGCCGACGCTCTCGCGCTCGCGGACGACGTCGTGGTGACGGGCGTCTATGCGGCGCGCGAGGACCTCGACCCGGAGACGGGCTCGTGGACGATCGTGGACCGGATGCCCGCCGGCGCCGCGCGCGGCATCGAGGACCGCGTCGAGGCCGCGCGTGCCGTCGCGGCGGCCGCGCGGCCCGGTGACCTGGTCCTCACGGTCGGGGCGGGCGACGTGACCGAGCTCGGGGCCGTGATCCTCGACGCTCTCCTGGCGGGTGCGCCCGCCGGGGACGGCGACGGGACGGTCCCGGAGGCCGAGGGCTGATGAGACCGCCGTCCCGGCCGCGTCCTGCGACTCCCCGACCGGCGGCTCGGGGGGCACGGGACCCGCAGGCGCGCCCCGGTGCGGAGCGGGTGGCTCCCGTCGAGGAGTCCGCCGCGGACGAGGCGGTACGTGACCACGATGCCCGCCACGACACCCGACGGGGAACCCGTCCAGCCCGTGCCGGTCAGGACGAGACCCTCACGCAGCCCCTCGAGCTCCGGGGGCAGGACCTCGTCCCGGTCGGATCGTCACGTCCTGCGCCCCGGACCTCGGGTACCCGTCCTGCGACGGGACAGGTCCCGGTGAGGCCGTCAGGGGGCCCGTCGGCCACCAGGTCGACGGCGCGACCGACCGACCGGGTCGTCTCGACGGGCATGGCCGACCGGCTCGCGGAGAAGGCGGCCATGCGTCGCCACCGCGTGCGGCGCACGATCCTGATCTGGGTCGCCTCGGTGGTCGCGGTCGCGGCCGTCGTCTGGGTCGCCCTGTTCTCCCCGGTCCTCGGCACGGACCCCGCGAAGGTCGAGATCACGGGGGAGGGGACCGTGATCGACGTCGCACAGGTGCAGCAGATCGTGTCAGGGGTCGCGGGCGTGCCGCTGCCCCGTGTCGACACGATCGGGTTGCGCGAGCAGATCCTGTCCCTCAACGGTGTGCGCGACGCCACGATCCTGCGCGAGTGGCCCGACGGGTTGAGCGTGACCCTCGAGTCGAGGGAGCCCGTCGCGGCGGTGCCGCACGAGGGGGCCTACGTCCTGCTCGACCGCGACGGCGTCCAGGTGCTGACGGTCGAGGAGGTGCCCGAGGGGATCCCCGAGATCGGGGTGAGCCTCGACGAGAAGGGGGCCAGGTCGTTGCGTGCCGCGCGCATCGTGCTCAACGCGCTCCCGCCCGAGCTGCGGGCCGAGGTCGCCGAGGTCACGGCGGAGACGCAGGACGCGGTCGAGATGACGCTGCGTGACGGGGCGGTCGTGGAGTGGGGCAACGGCGAGGACGCAGCCCTCAAGGTCAAGGTGCTGCAGACCTTGAGGTCGCTGCCGGAGAACCAGGGCGCGACGCTCTACGACGTGTCCGCGCCCACGATGCCGATCACCCGATGACCGTGGCGACCGGCGCCGGGGCCCGGTCGCCGGGCCACGGGCTCGACGGACGTGAGTCGAAGAACTCATGCAGTACGGCAGGGGTGAGACATGGCCCACCCAGCAGGTTTTCGCCGACACGCGCGGGCGGGTCGTTGATAGGACCAGGACGGGCACCTACCGTCGACACAGCACAACCTGACATAACTATAACCCTCTAGTTGAGGGTGAAGGTTGAGGGCTACAGGATCGAGAGGCATTGACGTGGCAACTCCGCAGAACTACCTAGCAGTGATCAAGGTGGTCGGCATCGGCGGTGGTGGCGTGAACGCCGTCAACCGGATGATCGAGGTCGGTCTCAAGGGCGTCGAGTTCATCGCCATCAACACCGACGCGCAGGCGCTGCTGATGTCCGACGCGGACGTCAAGCTCGACGTCGGGCGCGAGCTCACGCGTGGGCTGGGTGCCGGTGCCGATCCCGAGGTCGGCAAGAAGGCCGCCGAGGACCACGCCGAGGAGATCGAGGACGTCCTGCGCGGCGCCGACATGGTCTTCGTCACGGCGGGCGAGGGCGGCGGGACGGGCACGGGTGGCGCGCCGGTCGTCGCGCGCATCGCGCGGTCGCTGGGAGCCCTGACCGTGGGTGTCGTCACGCGGCCCTTCACGTTCGAGGGCCGGCGCCGCTCGGTCCAGGCGGACCAGGGGATCGAGGCCCTGCGCAACGAGGTCGACACCCTCATCGTCATCCCGAACGACCGGCTCCTGTCGATGTCGGACCGCAGCGTCTCGGCGCTCGACGCGTTCCACTCGGCGGACCAGGTCCTGCTCTCGGGCGTCCAGGGCATCACCGACCTCATCACGACCCCGGGTCTGATCAACCTCGACTTCGCCGACGTCAAGTCGGTCATGCAGGGAGCGGGCAGCGCCCTCATGGGGATCGGCTCGGCACGGGGCGAGGACCGCGCGGTCCAGGCCGCGGAGCTCGCGATCTCCTCGCCGCTGCTCGAGGCCAGCATCGACGGCGCCCACGGCGTCCTGCTGTCGATCCAGGGCGGCTCGGACCTCGGTCTCTTCGAGATCAACGAGGCCGCGCGACTGGTCCACGAGGCTGCGCACACCGAGGCGAACATCATCTTCGGTGCCGTGATCGACGACGCCCTCGGCGACGAGGTCCGCGTGACCGTCATCGCCGCAGGGTTCGACGGCGGCACGCCCCAGGTCCGCAAGGACTCGCGTGCTCCTGGGCAGCTCGCCGGAGCGCCCGCGGCGCAGCCTGCGCAGCCCGTCCAGGCGCAGCGCCCCGTCGCGGTGCCGACCACCACGGGCAGCCACACGCTGCCCCGCCCGGTCGTCCCCATCGCTTCGGAGCCCGACGACGTGCCGGTCACCTTCGGAGGTGGAGCGGCCCAGGTCTCGGCAGGCTACCCGGCGGCGATCCCGACGTTCAGCGTCGTCCCCACCGAGGACAACCAGAACGCGGAGCAGCCCGCGGCCGAGCGGTCGGCGCAGGTCGAGGTGCCTCGTCTCTACGACGAGGAGCCCGTCCGTCGCAAGGTCGAGGAGCTCGACGTCCCCGACTTCCTCAAGTAGCACCGTGCTCGATCCTGCACTGCCCGCACCCCCGGTTCTCGAGGTCGACCTCGGTCCGGGGGTGCGTGCTGCGTTCACGACCCGTGCCGGGGGGACCTCGCCCGCGCCGTGGGACGGCCTCAACCTCGGGCTGGGGGTCCAGGACGACGCCGAGCGGGTCCTGGTCCACCGCGAGGCGGTCGGCCGGTGGCTCGGGGCACCGCTCGTCTTCGGGACCCAGGTGCACGGGACCGGGGTGCGCGTCCTCTCGGGCGAGGACCGGGCTGCGCGGAGCGAGCGGGGCGCGGGGGCCGAGACCTGCGGTGAGTACGACGCGCTCGTCACGGCCGCGCCCGGTCTGGGGCTCGGGGTGCTCGTGGCCGACTGCGTCCCGGTGCTCCTCGCGGACGCCGGTGCCGGAGTGGTCGGGGTCGCGCACGCGGGCCGTCAAGGGCTGGCCGGAGGGGTCGTCGGGACCGTGCTCGAGGCGCTCGTCGCCCAGGGCGCGCGGCCCGAGACGCTGCGCGCCGTCGTCGGACCCTCCGCGTGCGGGCGCTGCTACGAGGTGCCCGCGGACCTGCGCGACGAGGTCGCGTCCCGACGTCCGGCCACCGCGTCCACGACCAGATGGGGCACGCCCGCGCTCGACCTGCCTGCCGGGGTCGTCGCCGACCTGCGCGCGGCCGGGGTCACGGAGGTCTTCTCGACCGGGATCTGCACGCTCGAGGACCACCGGTTCTACTCGCACCGACTCGCGACCCGTGACGGCGTCACGACGGGCCGGTTCGCCGGGGTCGTGGCCCTCGGATGACCCTGCGTGCGGTGCGGACGTGCGGTTTCTCACCCTCGAGCCTGTTGACCTTTCCCGGGCGTGTCGCATCCTGCCCGTCTCCGGGGCTGGGCTAGCGTGCAAAGCACGGAACCAGCAGTCGACATGAGGACGGAGAGAGGGCGATGGCCGGAGCGCTTCGCAAGACCATGCTTTACCTGGGCCTCGCTGATGATCGAGGCGAGGACGAGCAGGAAGAGTTCATCGACGAGTACGACGACTTGGGGGCCGACGTGCCGCACGACTACCAGGCTCAGGTGACCCCACTGCACCGCACGGTCGCCCCACGAGAGGTACCCCAGACGAGCATGTCAGCCGCAGAGCTGCGCCGGATCACGACCGTGCACCCGCGCTCCTACAACGACGCCCGCGTCATCGGGGAAGCCTTCCGCGGTGGCACGCCGGTCATCATGAACCTCTCCGACATGGACGACGCCGACGCCAAGCGCCTGGTCGACTTCTCCGCCGGGCTCATCTTCGGTCTGCACGGTGCCATCGAGCGGGTGACCAACAAGGTCTTCCTGCTCTCGCCCGAGCACGTCGAGATCACCGGCGAGGAGCAGACCCCGGAGCCTCCCGTGACCCGGGCCGGCTTCTACAACCAGAGCTGACCGCAGGATCTGGCACAGTTGACCCCGTGACATTCGTCTTCGATCTGCTGGCATTCGTCCTCGGTCTCTATCTCATCGTGCTGATCGGCCGCGTGGTCTTCGACTGGGTGCAGGTCTTCGCCCGGGACTGGCGTCCACGCGGCGTCATGCTCGTCCTGGCCGAGGCCATCTACACGCTGACGGACCCGCCGCTGCGTGCCCTGCGCAAGGTCATCCCGCCGCTGACCCTCGGGCAGGTGCGGTTGGACCTCGCATTCATCGTGCTGTTCCTCGCGGTGTCGTTCTTGGCACAGTTCTTGAGGTATCTCAGTTTCTGAGGGCTCCTCCAAACACGTAGAAAACTGACAACACGGCGATCTTGACGCCGGTACCCGTTGGACGGGCACCGGGCGAGGCCGCCTCCTCTGACAATCTCCGCTACTTTGGACTGTGGCGATCTCGAGATCGCTCGGACTGACGGCGCAAACGCATTGAGGTGAGACGATGGCACTGCTGACAGCAGAGGACATCCTGAACAAGAAGTTCTCCGCGACGAAGTTCCGCGAAGGATACGACGTCGAAGAGGTCGATGACTTCCTGGACGAGGTGGTGAGGACGCTCAACTCCGTGCAGGAGGAGAACGACGACCTCAAGACCAAGCTGGCTGCAGCAGAGCGACGCGTCGCAGAGCTCAGCCGCGCGGACGCCTCGGGTCCGGCCAAGCCGGTCGTGGTGGATGCCCCGGTGGCACCCGAGCCCGCTCCGGTCGCGCCGATCTCGGCCGCGGTCACCGGCAAGCTGAACGGCGAGCCCGAGTCCGCGACCGGCATGCTCCAGCTCGCTCAGAAGCTGCACGACGACTACGTGCGCTCGGGCCAGCAGGAGGGTGACCGCCTCATCGCGGAAGCCAAGGAAGAGGGCACCCGGATCGTGCAGGAGGCGGAGGAGACCTCGCACCGCACGCTCTCCCAGCTCGAGCAGGAGCGTTCGCTCCTCGAGCGCAAGATCGACGAGCTGCGGCTCTTCGAGCGCGACTACCGCACGCGTCTCAAGAGCTACCTCCAGAACCTCATGGGGGATCTCGACAACCGAGGCAGTGCTCTCCCGCCGCGCAGCGGCTCCGGCGCAGGTCGCTCGAGCGACCTGAGCGCGGGCATCTAGTCCGCCTGCCACCTGGCAGACGATCACACCAGGCGTGCGGACCTCGAGGTCACGCCGCTGGTCGGTCCGTCACGACGCACCACCCGGGTCCTCCGGCGTGGTGCGTTGTGCGTACCGGCAGGCGGCGTCTACTCTCACCGCAACTCGAACCGGAGGGGCGACATGACCAAGCTCAGTACCGCGACGCGCGCGGCAGTACGTCAGCAGTTCCCGCACCTAGCTCGCGACGTCAAGTCCTTCCCCGTGCGTGACGGCGAGGAGCCGTGGACGCTCAAGGAGGCGGAGGAGCAGGCAGCGACCCTGCTCGAGGAGCGCGACCGTCTCGAGCGCGAGCTCGCCGAGGCGGACCAGGAGCTCTCGGAGCTCCTGCGGAACTCGGGGGACGGTGCCGGCGACGACCAGGCCGACTCCGGGTCCAGCGCGCTCGAGCGCGAGCAGGAGCTCACGCTCGTGAACAACACGCGCGACCTGCTCGAGCAGACCAAGCACGCTCTGGACCGGCTCGCAGCCGGTACCTACGCGACGTGCGAGGCGACCGGGCTCCCGATCGGCAAGGCGCGCCTGCAGGCCTACCCGCGGGCGAACCTCTCGGTCGAGGCCAAGCAGCGCGAGGAGCGCCGCTGACGGTCCCACCTGCAGCACACGACGGCCGCCGTCCCGAGGGGACGGCGGCCGTCGTCGTCACCGGATCGTGGGGAGCCGGCCGGACATGGCAGACTTGCCGCCGATGCCATCGACTCCCTCTCCCCAGCAGCCCGTGCCCGCCGACCCGTCCGAGGGCGGCGCCGACGGCACGTCAGCAGCCCCCTCCACAGCCGTCCCGGAACGCGCGACCGTCTCCTCGAAGCGCCTCGTCGTGTGGGTCGCGGTGCTCGCGGTCCTCGTGATCCTGGTCGACCAGGCCACCAAGATCTGGGCCGTCGCGAAGCTCGAGGGTGAGCCGACCATCGAGCTCCTCGGGAGGTGGCTCCACCTCACGTTCATCCGCAACGAAGGGGCGGCGCTCGGGATCGGCTCGGGGTACACCTGGATCCTGACGATCGTCGTCACGGTCGTGGTCGTGTTCATCCTGCGGAGCATGCGCAAGATCGGCTCGCGGGGCTGGGCGGTCGCGCTCGGGCTGCTGCTGGGTGGCGCGCTGGGCAACCTCATCGACCGGATCTTCCGTGCGCCCGGCGTCGCGCAGGGGCACGTGGTCGACTTCATCGGGTACGGCGACCTGTTCATCGGGAACGTCGCCGACATCGCGGTCGTGGGGGCCGCGGTGATGATCGCGATCCTCTCGATCCAGGGCATCGGCATCGACGGGCAGCGCCACTCGGGCGAGGGCGAGGCGGCGCCCGCTGCGGCGGACCAGACCGAGGCCGCGCCCGAGAAGAGCGACGCGGCCGACGGCCCGGACGCTCCCAGCACGAGGACGGTGTCCTGATGGCGCAGGTCCGTGCCCTCCCGGTGCCCGACGGGCTGGCGGGCGAGCGCGTCGACGCTGCCCTGGCTCGCCTGCTGGGCCTCTCGCGCACGCGCGCGGCCGAGATCGCGGCCGACGGCGGCGTCCGTGTCGACGGACGGGAGGTCGGCAAGTCCGACCGCCTGGTCGCCGGGGCCTGGCTCGAGGTCGAGATCCCCGACGAGCCCGACACGTCGGCCGTGCAGATCGTCGCCGAGCCCGTCCCGGGCATGAAGATCGTGTACGACGACGACGACGTCGTGGTCATCGACAAGCCCGTGGGCGTCGCGGCCCACCCGTCGCCGGGCTGGACGGGACCGACGGTCGTCGGCGCCCTGATCGCCGCGGGCTACCGGATCTCCACGTCGGGGGCGGCCGAGCGGCAAGGGATCGTGCACCGGCTCGACGTCGGCACCTCGGGGCTCATGGTCGTCGCCAAGAGCGAGCTCGCGTACTCGGTCCTCAAGCGTGCCTTCAAGGAGCGCACGGTCGAGAAGGTCTACCACGCGCTGGTCCAGGGACACCCCGAGCCCACCACGGGCACCATCGACGCGCCCATCGGGCGCCACCCCTCTGCCGACTACAAGTTCGCGGTCGTGGCCGAGGGCAAGCCCTCGGTGACCCACTACGAGGTCCTCGAGATGCTCCCGGCGGCCTCGCTCGTCGAGGTGCACCTCGAGACCGGCCGGACCCACCAGATCCGCGTGCACTTCTCGGCGCTGCGCCACCCCTGCGTGGGTGACGTGACGTACGGGGCGGACCCGGTGCTGGCCAAGAAGGTCGGGCTCTCGCGGCAGTGGCTGCACGCGGTCCAGCTCGGGTTCGAGCACCCGTCGACGGGGCAGTGGACGCAGGTCACGAGCGAGTACCCGCAGGACCTGGCGCACGCGCTCGAGGTCGTCCGCGGGGCGTACTCCTGATCACCGCGACGGCCCGGTCCGCCCGGGGCCACCAGGACATCGAGGGGAGCACGCCGTGCTGACGACCGAGCGGGTCACGACGCCCGCGCAGCTCGAGGAGGCGCACGCGCTGCGCCTCGAGGTCTTCGTGGGCGAGCAGGAGGTACCGCTCGCCGAGGAGATCGACGACGCCGACTTCGCCCCCACGACCACGCACGTCCTCGTCCGCGCGGGCCGGGCCCCCGGGGAGGGGGCCGTCGTCGGGACGGGACGCCTGCTCACGGACCCCGCGCACCCCGGCGAGGTGCACATCGGGCGCGTGGCCGTCGCGCGCCGCGCCCGGGGGACCGGCGCGGGAGCCGCCGTGATGCGTGCGCTCGAGGAAGTCGCGCTCGCCGAGCACGCCTCGGACGGGGCCGTGCGGATCGAGCTCAGTGCCCAGACGCAGGCCACGGGGTTCTACGAGCGCCTCGGCTACGAGGTGTACGGGCCCGTGTACCTCGACGCGGGGATCGACCACCGGGACGCCGCGAAGACGCTCCGCTCGCACGGCTGAGGCAGGCGCCGGGCCAGGACCGGGCGCCAGCCACTCGACGTGCCCGCCCCTCGCCGGCCGGTCCGCGCCCTGGAGCGCCGACCGCGCGAGGCCCGTGGCGCCGTCGGGCCGTCCTGAGAGAAGGCACACGCGGTCACCGGCACGCGACACGCCGAGAGGCGTGGGTGGCTCGATCTAGACTCGTCGCATGCCGTCTGCCGCCACCCCTGGAAGCACCCAGAAGTCCGACGACTTCGTCCACCTCCACGTCCACACCGAGTACTCGATGCTGGACGGCGCCGCGCGACTCGGAGACCTCTTCGAGGAGACCGCGCGACTGGGGCAGAAGGCCATCGCGACCACGGACCACGGGTACATCTTCGGGGCGTTCGACTTCTGGTCCAAGGCGACCCAGGCGGGCATCAAGCCCATCATCGGCGTCGAGGCGTACGTCACGCCCGGCACCAGCCGGTTCGACCAGACGCGCGTCCGGTTCGGCGAGAAGGGCCAGGAGTCCGACGACGTCTCGGCCCGCGGCGCGTACACGCACCTGACGATGTGGGCCCGCAACAACGAAGGGCTGCACAACCTCTTCCGGGCCAGCTCGCTCGCGTCGCTCGACGGCCAGATGGGCAAGTGGCCCCGCATGGACCGTGACCTGCTCGAGCGTTACGGCAAGGGCATGATCGCGTCCTCGGGCTGCCCGTCGGGCGAGATCCAGACCAAGCTGCGGCTCGGCCAGTGGGACGCGGCCGTGCAGGCCGCCGGCGAGCTCCAGGACGTGTTCGGCAAGGAGAACTTCTACATCGAGCTCATGGACCACGGGCTCGACATCGAACGCCGGGTCATCAAGGACCTGCTGCGGCTCTCGGAGACCATCGGGGCCCCGCTGGTCGCGACCAACGACCTGCACTACGTGAAGAAGGAGGACAGCCACTCCCAGGAGGCGCTGCTGTGCATCAACTCCGGCTCCACGCTCGCCGACCCCGACCGCTTCAAGTTCGACGGCGACGGCTACTACGTGAAGTCCGCAGCCGAGATGCGGCACATCTGGAAAGAGCTGCCCGAGGCCTGCGACAACACCCTGCTCATCGCCGAGCAGTGCGAGGTCAGCTTCGACACCTCGGCCAACTACATGCCCAACTACCCCTGCCCCCCGGGCGAGGACGAGACCTCCTGGTTCATCAAGGAGGTCGAGAAGGGCCTGCACTACCGCTACCCGGACGGGATCTCGGACGCCGTGCGCAAGCAGGCCGAGTACGAGACCCAGGTCATCGTCCAGATGGGCTTCCCGGGGTACTTCCTCGTCGTCGCCGACTTCATCAACTGGGCCAAGGACAACGGCATCCGCGTGGGGCCCGGCCGTGGCTCGGGAGCGGGGTCCATGGCGGCCTACGCGATGCGCATCACGGACCTCGACCCGCTGCAGCACGGCCTGATCTTCGAGCGCTTCCTCAACCCGGACCGCGTGTCCATGCCCGACTTCGACGTCGACTTCGACGAGCGCCGGCGCGGCGAGGTCATCCGCTACGTCACCGAGAAGTACGGCGAGGACCGCGTCGCGCAGATCGTCACGTACGGCACCATCAAGGCCAAGCAGGCGCTCAAGGACTCCTCGCGCCTCCTCGGGTTCCCTTTCGCCATGGGGGAGAAGCTCACCAAGGCGATGCCGCCCGCGATCATGGGCAAGGACATCTCGCTCACGGGGATCTTCAACCCGGACGACAAGCGCTACAACGAGGCCGACGAGTTCCGCCAGATCCACTCCGCGGACCCCGACGCGCAGCGCGTCGTCGAGCTCGCCAAGGGCATCGAGGGGCTGAAGCGTCAGTGGGGCGTGCACGCGGCCGGCGTCATCATGTCGAGCGAGCCGCTCATCGACATCATCCCGATCATGCGCCGCCTCCAGGACGGCGCGGTCATCACGCAGTTCGACTACCCCACGTGCGAGGGCCTCGGCCTGATCAAGATGGACTTCCTGGGGCTGCGCAACCTCACGATCCTCGACGACGCGCTCGAGAACATCGTGATGAACGGCAAGGACCCGGTCGAGCTCGAGGCGCTCACGCTCGACGACCCCAAGACGTACGACCTCCTGGGCCGCGGCGACACCCTGGGCGTGTTCCAGCTCGACGGCGGCGGCATGCGGACGCTGCTCAAGCTCATGCGCCCCGACAACTTCGAGGACATCTCGGCCGTGGGCGCGCTCTACCGCCCCGGCCCCATGGGAGCGAACTCCCACACCAACTACGCGCTGCGCAAGAACGGGATGCAGGAGGTCACCCCCATCCATCCCGAGCTCGAGGAAGCCCTCGAGGACATCCTGGGGACCACGTACGGCCTGATCGTGTACCAGGAGCAGGTCATGGCCATCGCGCAGAAGGTCGCCGGGTACTCGCTCGGCCAGGCCGACATCCTGCGCCGCGCCATGGGCAAGAAGAAGAAGTCCGAGCTGGACAAGCAGTTCGAGGGCTTCTCGAACGGCATGAAGGAGCGCGGCTACTCGATGGCCGCGGTCAAGACGCTGTGGGACATCCTGCTGCCGTTCTCGGACTACGCGTTCAACAAGGCGCACTCCGCGGCGTACGGCGTCGTCTCGTACTGGACCGCGTACCTCAAGGCCAACTACCCGACCGAGTACATGGCCGCGCTGCTCACGAGCGTGCGCGACGACAAGGACAAGTCGGCCCTGTACCTCAACGAGTGCCGCCGCATGGGGATCACGGTCCTCCCGCCGGACGTCAACTCGTCGTCGGCCAACTTCACGGCCGTCGGCAAGGACATCCGCTTCGGCCTGACCGCGGTGCGCAACGTCGGCGCCAACGTCGTCGACGCGGTCGTCGCGACGCGCGAGGACAAGGGGAGGTTCGGCTCCTTCACCGACTTCCTCGACAAGGTGCCCGCGGTGGTCTGCAACAAGCGGACCATCGAGTCGCTCATCAAGGCGGGAGCGTTCGACTCGCTCGACCACGCGCGACGTGCGCTGCTCGTGGTGCACGAGCAGGCCGTGGACTCTGTCATCAGCGTCAAGCGCGAGGAGGCCAAGGGGCAGTTCGACCTCTTCGCGGACCTGGGTGCCGAGGACCCCGCCATGTCGTTCAGCGTCGACGTTCCTGACATCCCGGACTGGGACAAGAAGCAGCGCCTCGCGTTCGAGCGCGAGATGCTGGGCCTGTACGTCTCGGACCACCCGTTGTCGGGGCTCGAGCACGTCCTGACGCGCGCGGCCGACACCTCGATCGCCGCACTCATGGCCGACGAGGCGCGCCCCGACGGGTCGACCGTCGTGATCGCCGGGCTGATCACCTCGCTCCAGCGCAAGATGAGCAAGAACGGCAACCCGTGGGCCGCGGTCACGATCGAGGACCTCGAGGGCGGGGTCGAGGTCATGTTCTTCGGAGAGACCTATCTCGCGTACTCGACGATCCTCGCCGAGGACCAGGTCGTGGTGCTCCGCGGCCGCGTGCGGCGCCGGGACGAGACCATGCAGCTCCAGGCCATGGAGGTCTCGCTCCCGGACATCTCGACGGTCGCCGAGACCCCGGTGCTCGTGAGCCTGCCCGAGTCCCGCTGCACCCAGCCCGTGGTCGAGCGGTTGCGCGAGATCCTCTCGACGCACCCCGGCGTGACAGAGGTCCACCTCAAGCTCACGAGCCCCGGACGCACCAAGGTCATGCGCCTCGAGGACACCCTGCGGGTCGAGAAGAGCCCCGCGCTGTACGGCGACCTCAAGGCCCTGCTCGGCCCGAGCTGCCTCACGGTGTGACCGGCGGCTGACAGGGGACGGCCTGGCCCGCGGGCTGGGCCGTCCCGCGTGCCGTCCGGCCGGGCGTCCGACCGCGGGCCACGTCGCGCGCCCGGTGTGTCCGAGGAGTCGTCCCGGCAGGCGGGCCCCTCCGCCGAGCCGACGTAGACTCGCCGTCGTGATCCACCTGACCCCTGAGCAGCGCGTGTTCGTGACCGAGCGCCACCTGGCGACCCTGACCACCCTCCGCGAGGACGGCAGCCCGCACGTCGTCCCCGTGGGCTTCACGTGGGACCCCGAGGCAGGGGTCGTGCGCATCACCACGAACGACACGTCGGTCAAGGCGCTCAACGCCGAGCGGCTCACGCCCGACGGCGCGCACCCGCGCGCAGCGGTCTGCCAGGTCGAGGGTGGTCGGTGGATCACGCTCGAGGGCACCGTCTCGGTCTCGCGCGACCCGGACGAGGTCGCCGAGGCCGTGCGCCGGTACACCAAGCGCTACAAGGAGCCGCGGGTCAACCCTCGTCGTGTGGTCCTGCGGATCGTCGCCGACAAGGTCATGAGCTCGAGCTACATGGCGTTCTGAGACGCCTGAGGTGCGGGGCACGTCCTGAGCGGGTGCCCGGCGAGGGGCCGGGTCGTGCGCCGACCGAGATCACCCCGGCCAGGGAGCGGCCGGGGCCCCACGCGCGCCCGGTCCGGTCCGCCGGACGGGACGCGCGGGTCCGTCAGCCGACGATCGCGCCGATCTCGCCGGTCGGGACGTCGACCGTCACGACGTCTCCCTTGCGGAGCTGGCGGCCACGGCGGGTGTCGACCTCTCCGTTGACCTTGACCTCTCCCTCGGAGATGAGGTCGCGGGCGTGGGCGCCGGACTCGACGAGGCTCGCGAGCTTGAGGAACTGGCCGAGTCGGATGACGTCGTCGGTGATCTCCACCGTGGGTGTCGTGGTCATGCACCCATTCTCTCGCGTCCGGGACCCGTCGGAGAACTGACCACCTGCTGAATGGCCTGGAGGTGGGCTCGCGGCCCGGCCTACGATGGGTCGGTGATCAATCGCATCGACCTGCGTGGTCGTTCCCTGTCTCCCCGTGAGCTCACGGAGATCCTGCCTCGTCCGGAGATCGGCGTCGAGGACGCCGCGGAGAAGGTCGCCCCGATCCTGCACGAGGTCCGCCTGCACGGCGCCTCGGCGCTGCGTGACCTCTCCGAGCGGTTCGACGGCGTGCGTCCGGTCCACCTGCGGGTCCCGGCAGAGCGCATGGCCCAGGCGCTCGAGACGCTCGACCCGCTCGTGCGCGACGGCCTCGAGGAGGCGATCCGCCGAGTCCGCACGGTGCACGCCGCCCAGCGCCCTCAGCCGTTCGCGGTCGACCTGGCCCCGGGGGCGCAGGTCCGTCAGCGCTGGATCCCGGTGCGTCGCGTGGGCCTCTACGTGCCCGGCGGGATCGCGGTCTACCCGTCGTCGGTCATCATGAGCGTCGTCGCGGCGCAGGAGGCCGGCGTGCGCGAGCTCGCGGTCGCCTCCCCGCCGCAGCGCGACAACGACGGCCTGCCGCACCCCACGATCCTCGCGGCGTGCGCGCTGCTGGGGGTCCAGGAGGTCTACGCAGTCGGCGGGGCGCAGGCGATCGGCATGTTCGCCTACGGTGCCGCGGGCAGCGAGCCGCAGGACGGCGACTACCTGTGCGAGCCGGTCGACGTCATCACGGGCCCGGGGAACATCTACGTCGCGGCCGCCAAGCGGCTCGTGCGCGGTGTCGTCGGGATCGACTCCGAGGCCGGCCCCACCGAGATCGCGGTCCTCGCGGACGGCGGCGCGGACCCGACGCACGTCGCGCTCGACCTCATCAGCCAGGGCGAGCACACCCCCGACGCCGCGGCGGTCCTCGTGACGCCCTCGGTCGAGCTCGCGGCCGCCGTGGACGCCCGGCTCGTGGACCTCGTCCCCGAGACCAAGCACGCGGCGCGCGTGGCCCAGGCGCTGTCCGGGCCGCAGTCGGCGATCATCGTGGTCGACGACCTGGAGCAGGGTCTCGACGTCGTGGACTCGTACGGTGCCGAGCACCTCGAGATCCAGACGGCCGACGCCGCGGCCGTGGCCGAGCGCGTGCAGAGCGCTGGCGCGATCTTCGTCGGTCCCTACTCGCCGGTGCCTCTGGGCGACTACATGGCGGGCTCGAACCACGTCCTGCCGACCGGCGGGTGCGCGCACTACTCGAGCGGCCTCGGGGTGCACAGCTTCCTGCGCGCGGTCCAGGTCGTGGAGTACTCGGCCGACGCGCTCCAGGAGCTGGCCGACCGCATCGTGGCCGTGGCCAACGACGAGGACCTGCCCGCGCACGGTGAGGCCATCAAGGCACGCTTCCAGTAGACGCAGCACCTCGACGACGAGAGCGGGGCGCGGACCGGGGAACATGTCTCCGGACCGCGCCCCGCTCTCGTCGCGCGCAGGGCGTCAGCGCACCCCGAGCACGAACGGGTAGACCGCCGCGGCTCCTGCCTGGCGCAGGAGGCGGGCGGCGACCGTGAGGGTCCAGCCCGAGTCGGTGTAGTCGTCGACCAGGAGGATGCGGCGTCCTGCGAGCCCCGCCATCGCGGGGCCCGAGAGCTCGAGCCCCAGACGCTCGACGACCCCGGCCAGGCGCATGGCCGAGTTCACGTCGTGTCGGCCGGGCTGCTCACGGCCCGGCACAGGACCGACCGAGCCGACGAGCGGCCGGTCGAGGTAGCGCGCGAGCCCGCCCGCCAGGTGCTGGACCAGGTGCGGGCGCGTGGCCGACCGCACGGACACGACGCCGTCGAGCAGGAGGCGGCGCGCGGGAGCGTCGGTCCCGGCAGCCGCCGCGGCGTCGTCGACAGCATCGCCGGTCCCGGCGGTCTCACCGTCCGTGGCGGCGGGCGCGTACAGCGCGTCCCACTCGTCGAGCACGCGCGCTGCCGCGCGACGCAGCGCGACGGGGGTCTCGCCGTCGGGCACACCGGGGGCGAAGAGCTCACGCAGCGGACCCGACCATCCGAGCCCGTCGAGGCGCGCGACGGCTCGGCCCGGGGACGCGAGCTCCTCGGGGGACAGGCGTCCCTTGAGGTCAAGTCCCATCCGGTCGAGGCCCGTGGGCCACTGGCGACGGGCCACGACCTCGACGCCCGGGCGGTCCATGTCGGCGCGCGCCGCGGAGACGGCCTCGGCGTCGGGTGCCGCGGGCAGGTCCACGCCGCCGCAGCGGTCGCACCGGCCGCACGTCCAGCCCGGCTCGAGCTCGGGGTCGTCGAGGGTCGCGCGCAGGAACGCCATGCGGCAGCCGCTCGTGGCCTCGTAGTCGATCATGGAGCGCTGCTCGGCGAGCCGGGTCTGCTCGACGCGCGCGTAGCGGTCGGCGTCGTAGACCCAGGGCTGACCGGTCGAGACCCAGCCGCCCTTGACGCGACGGACCGCGCCGTCGACGTCGAGGACCTTGAGCATGGTCTCGAGGCGCGAGCGCTTGAGGTCGACCTGGGTCTCGAGGGCCGCGACCGACTGCGTCCCGCCGCCCGCCTCGAGGGCTGCGAGGGTCTCGCGGACCTGACGCTCGGCGGGGAACGCGAGCGAGCCGAAGTACTCCCAGATGCGCCGGTCCTCCTCGCCGGGCAGCAGCACCACGACCGCGCTGTCGACGCCACGCCCGGCACGACCGACCTGCTGGTAGTACGCGATGGGCGACGACGGGGCGCCCAGGTGCACGACGAACGCGAGGTCCGGCTTGTCGAAGCCCATGCCGAGCGCCGAGGTCGCGATGAGCGCCTTGACCCGGTTCTCCTTGAGGTCGGCCTCGAGCTGTTCGCGCTCGGTCGTGTCGGTCTGGCCCGTGTACGCGGCCACGGCCAGCCCGGTCGCTCGCAGCTGGCTCGCGACCTGTTCGGCGGCCGAGACCGTGAGGCAGTAGACGATCCCCGAGCCGTCGACGTCCTGGAGCGTCTCGGCGAGCCACGCGATGCGGCTGGGCTGGTCCGGCAGGTTGAGCACGGCCAGGTGCAGCGACTCGCGGTCGAGACCGCCGCGCAGCACGAGCACGTCCTCGCGCGGGCCGGCGGGCGCCCCGGCGGCGGCGTCACCGGGGGCAGCCGCCGGGGCGCCGGCCGCGCCGTGGCCGACCGACGCGCCCGTGACCCCGAGCTGCTCGGCGACGTCGGCGGTCACGCGCTCGTTGGCGGTCGCGGTCGTGGCGAGCACCGGGATGCCCGGCGGCAGGTCCGCGAGGAGGGTGCGGATGCGGCGGTAGTCGGGACGGAAGTCGTGGCCCCAGTCCGAGATGCAGTGCGCCTCGTCGATGACCACGAGGCCCGCGTCGGCAGCGAGCCGGGGGAGCACCTCGTCGCGGAAGCCGGGGTTGTTGAGCCGCTCGGGCGAGCAGAGCAGGACGTCGACCTCGCCCGCGGCGATCGCGGCGTGCACGTCGTCCCACTCGGTCATGTTCGACGAGTTGATCGTCACGGCGCGGATCCCGGCGCGGGCCGCGGCCGAGATCTGGTCGCGCATCAGGGCCAGGAGAGGCGAGACGATGACCGTGGGCCCCGCGCCGCGCGAGCGCAGCAGCGAGGTCGCGACGAAGTAGACGGCCGACTTGCCCCACCCGGTGCGCTGGACCACGAGGGCCCGACGGCGGAACGCGACCAGGGCTTCGATCGCGAGCCACTGGTCGTCGCGCAGCTTCGCGTCGTCGCGACCGACGAGCGAGCGCAGCGCGGTCTCGGCTTCCTCGCGCAGGTCCTTGCCCTCGAGGAGACCGCGCAGCATGGCGACCTTGGCGAGCCGCGCGGCGTCGGCCGCCGAGACGGCGTCGGCTGTGGCACCCGGCGTCGGGGCGGCAGCGGGCTCCGCCGCGGTCGGCGACGGGCGAGCGGCGCTCGCGCCGACGGACGCGCGTCGTGGCGCGGCCCCCGTGTCGTCGGGGACCGGGGGCTCGTCGTACAGGTCGGCAGGCGGCTCCGACGCGAAGTCGGGAGGGAGGTCGGCGTACGGGTCGTGCTGGTCACGGGGGAACGAGGTCACCCAGCGATCGTAGGCGCAGGGTGGGACACCGCGTGCTCGGTGCACAGGCCCGGTGCCCAGGTGCGGCGGTGTGCCACGAGCGCGGCCCGGTGCCGTTCCGTCGAACGGCACCGGGCCGCGGGGCCGGGCAGGGTGGGCGGGCAGCCCCGCACGAGCCTCGTCAGGAGTGCATGTCCATGACGACGCGGCCGTCGATCTTGCCCTTCTCCATCTCGCTGAAGATGTCGTTGACGTCGCTCAGCGGGCGCACGGTGTAGGTCGGGCTGACCTTGCCGCGCGCGAAGAAGTCGAGCGCCTCGGCCATGTCCTTGCGCGTCCCGACGATCGAGCCGCGGACCGTGAGGCCGAAGAGGACCGTCGTGAAGATGTCGAGCGGGAACTTCTCGGGCGGCAGCCCGACCAGGGAGACCGTGCCGCCGCGGCGCAGCGCGCCGACGGCCTGCGGGAACGCGTGGGCGTTGACCGCGGTCACGAGGGCTCCGTGCACGCCGCCCTCGGTCTTCTCCTGGATCTCGGCCGCGGGGTCGGCCGACGTGGCCGCGTTGACCGTGACCTCGGCGCCGTGCTTGCGCGCCAGGGCGAGCTTCTCGTCGTCCACGTCGACCGCGGCGACGCGGCGCCCCATGGCCACGGCGTACTGGACGGCGATGTGCCCGAGTCCGCCGATGCCCGAGATCAGGACCCACTCGCCGGGCTGGGTGTCGGTCTGCTTGAGGCCCTTGTAGACCGTGACGCCCGCGCACAGGATCGGCCCCACGGCTGCGTCCTCGACGCCCTCGGGGATGATCGGGGCATAGCGTGAGTCGACGAGCATGTACTGGCCGAACGAGCCGTCGACCGAGTAGCCGCCGTTCTTCTGGTGCGGGCAGAGGGTCTCCCACCCGGTCTCGCAGTACTCGCACTCGCCGCACGCGCTCCACAGCCAGGCGTTGCCGACCTTGTCCCCGACCTTGACGCGCGTGACCTGGTCGCCGACCGCGACGACGGTGCCGACGCCCTCGTGGCCCGGCACGAACGGCGGGGACGGCTTGACGGGCCAGTCGCCGTGGGCTGCGTGCAGGTCGGTGTGACAGACGCCGGTGTAGTCGACCTTGACGAGCGCTTCGAGGGGTCCGGGGGTGGGGATCTCGATCTCGTCGATCGTGAGCGGCTCGGCGAACGTGTGGACGACGGCTGCCTTCATGGTGCTCATGTCTCTCCTCCAGGAGCGGACACCGGGGCGGGGTCGAGCCGTTCGTCGACGAGGCGCGACGAGGCGCGACGGGACGCGCTTCGCGTCCGGTGGTGTCCGGTCCTTCGACCGTATCCGAGCGTGTTCGGGGCCGCTCGCGCAAGGTCCGGCACACCGGACGAAGCTCCCTTGTGAAGATCATCACAAGCAATATCGGTGCAGTTCAGGCGGCCTTTCTGGACCTGCCCGAGGCCCGTCGTCGCTCGACGACGAGAGCCAGCAGCGCGCCGACCAGCGCGACCCACTCGCTCACCGCGGCCGTGACCTGCTGGACCCCGCCGACCGTCTCGTTCACGGTGAAGAACCCGACCGTCGTCGAGAGGTAGAACGCGCCGAGCGTCGCGACCGAGAAGCCGATCGCCCCGAGCAGCGGCAGCCAGTGGCGCCAGACCAGCACGAGCAGACCGAGCACGAACCCCGCGACCGCGTTGAGCAGGAACAGCGGGCCGACG
>NZ_MAQA01000017.1 GCF_001692445.1 Oerskovia enterophila
GTCATGGGGTCTCTCCCGTCAGGGTGGGGCGGTCCTGGGGACCGCGGCCGAGGACGTGGTCCACGATCTCGGCGGGCGTGATGCCCAGCAGGTCGGCCTGGACCAGAGCGGGGCGCAGGACCTCGGCGAAGTAGCGGTCGCGATGCTCGGCGAGCAGCTTCTCGCGGGCTCCCGAGGCGACGAACATGCCGACGCCGCGCCGCTTGTAGAGCACTCCCTCGTCGACCAGCCCGGCGAACGCCTTGGCGGCGGTCGCGGGGTTGATGCGGAAGGTCGTCGCGTACTGGGTGGTCGACATGACCTGCTCCTCCTCGGCGAGGTCTCCGCTCAGGATCTGGGCGCGGATCTGCTGGGCGATCTGCAGGTAGATGGGTTCAGGTCCGTCGAACATGGGGCCCATCCTCTCGCCGATCGCACGTTCTATGGTTCGTTACATGAGTAATGAACCATAGAACCCTTGGTGTCCGCAAGGGGCAACGCTGCCGAGAAGTGAGCTGTGGCCCCTGATCCGGTGGGATCAGGGGCCACAGCTCACTTCTCGGCGTCGCTCGGTCGAGCGCTCACGACTCGACGGCCACCGCACCGCTCTCCGGCTGCTGCTGGACCTCCTCGTCCGCGAGGCTCTCGAGCAGGTCGAGCGACGGCACGAAGAACAACGATCCCGTCAGCGCGGTCGACACCTCGAGGATCCGGTCGGTGTTGCCCTCGGGCTCGCCGATGAACATGCGGTGCAGCATGAGCTCGGTCACCGCGGGGTCCTTCGCGTACGCGATGTAGTACGTCCCGAACACGCCCGACCCCGCATCGCCGAACGGCATGTTGTCGCGCAGGATCGCAAGCTCCTCGCCGTCCTCGTCCTCGATCACGTTGAGCGCGACGTGCGAGCTGCTGGGCTTGACGTCGTCGTCGAGCTCGATGTCGTCGAGCTTGGTGCGCCCGATCGCCTTCTCCTGCTCCTCGGTGCTCAGCCCGTTCCAGGTGTCGAGGTCGTGCACGTACTTCTGCACGACGACGTAGCTCCCACCCACGAAGTCCGGCTCGTCCACGACCAGCGCGGCCTCGGGCGCGGCCCGGCCCGTCGGGTTCTCGGTCCCGTCGACGAAGCCCAGGAGGTCGCGCGAGTCGAAGTACCGGAAACCCGTGGTCGAGTCCTCGACGACCACGGCGTCGCCCAGCGCGCGCATGATCTGGCGGGCGAGCTCGAACGTGAGGTCGGCCCGGTCCGCGCGGAGGTGGAAGAGCACGTCCCCCGGGGTCGACGGGGCCGTGTGCCGGGCACCGGCCAGGGCCGTGAACGGGTGCAGGTGCGCGGGGCGCGCCGCCCCCGTGGGCCGGACGCGGTCCCAGAAGTCCGAGCCCAGGCCCACCACGCACGACAGCTCGGCCCGGCCCTGCCGGAAGCCCACCGAGCGCACCAGCCCGTTGACGTCCGAGGCCACGCCGAGCAGCGTCGCGTCCGCCTCGGGAGTCCCCGTGGAGCGCACGACGAGGAACTCTGCGGACGTCGTGGGCTGGTACAGCACGGGCTGCGGCTCGGGGTCCGGCGCAGGGACGGGGGCCGGGAGCTGGGGGTTGGTCACGGGACACCTCCGCGTCGCGCCCGCCGCACGGGAGGCGCGGGTCTTCCCCGAGTCTGTCCGGCGGGCGGCGGTTCGTCGCGCGCAACGGATCCCGTGCGCGAGGACGGGGCGACCGCGCCTGGGTGCGCACAGCCCGACGGCGCCCGCCCACCGGAAGGTGAGGGGCGCCGTCGGGCACCGCGGTGCCTGGCCCGTCGCCGGACCAGCGGGACGGGCGGGAGACCTCGGCCTCCCGCCCGTCCCGGCAGCACGAGTCAGGCCGAGGCAGCGGCCTTGCTCGTGAGGTCTGCCGCGACCAGCTCCGCGACCTGCACCGCGTTGAGCGCGGCACCCTTGCGAAGGTTGTCGTTCGAGACGAACAGCACCAGGCCGCGTCCTCCCGGCACGCTCTGGTCGGTGCGGATGCGGCCCACGAACGACGGGTCCGCGCCAGCGGCCTCGAGCGGGTTCGGGACGTCCGAGAGCTCGACGCCCGGGGCCGCCGCGAGCAGCTCGCGCGCACGGTCCGGAGTGATGGCCTGGCCGAACTCGGCGTGGATCGCGAGCGAGTGGCCCGTGAAGACCGGGACGCGCACGCACGTGCCCGCGACCAGGAGGTCGGGAAGACCCAGGATCTTGCGCGACTCGTTGCGGAGCTTCTTCTCCTCGTCGGTCTCCTCCTCGCCGTCGTCGACGATCGACCCGGCGAGCGGCACCACGTTGAACGCGATGTTGCGCGGGAACTTGTCCGGCGCGGGGAACGAGACCGCGCTGCCCGAGTGCACCAGACCCGTGAGGTCCTGCTCGGCCCCGGCGACCGCCTGGTCGCGCAGCTCGGCCGCACCGGCCAGCCCCGCGCCCGAGACCGCCTGGTACGTCGCCACGATCAGGCGCTCGAGACCGGCCTCGTCCGCGAGCGGCTTGAGGACCGGCATCGCGGCCATCGTGGTGCAGTTCGGGTTCGCGATGATGCCCTTGCGCGCCTCGTGGATCGCTTCCGGGTTGACCTCGGACACGACGAGCGGGACGTCCGGGTCCATGCGCCACGCCGAGGAGTTGTCGATCACGACGACGCCCGCCGCGGCATAGCGCTCGGCCTGCGCCTTGGACGTCGCGCCGCCCGCGGAGAACAGGGCGATGTCGAGGCCCGAGACGTCGGCCGTGGCCGCGTCCTCGACGACGACGTCCTCACCCTTCCAGGGCAGGGTGCTGCCCGCGGAGCGCGCCGAGGCGAAGTAGCGGATCTGCGCGACGGGGAAGTCGCGCTCCTCGAGCAGGCGGCGCATGACGGCGCCCACCTGACCGGTCGCCCCGACGACGCCGACGACGAGGCCTGCAGAGTTCTGGTTGCTCATGGTGGTCTCCTCGCTCAACGGCCGGTGCCGGCGTAGACGACTGCTTCGCTCTCGCCGTCCAGCTCGAACGCGGTGTGGATGGCCCGCACCGCGTCGTCGAGGCTGTCGGCCCGCGTGACGACCGAGATACGGATCTCGGACGTCGTGATCATCTCGATGTTGATGCCCGCGTCACGCAGCGCACCGAACAGTCGCGCCGAGACGCCTGGGCTCGACTTCATGCCCGCGCCGATGAGCGAGACCTTGCCGATCTGGTCGTCGTACTGGAGCGACGCGAACCCGATCTCCTCGCGCACGGCGTCCAGGGCCGTGGTCGCGAGCGCGCCGTCGTCCATGGGCAGGGTGAACGAGATGTCGGTCAGGCCCGTGGCCGCGACCGAGACGTTCTGGACGATCATGTCGATGTTCGCGCCGGCACCGGCCACGACCTCGAAGATGCGGGCGGCCGTGCCCGGGACGTCCGGGACGCCCACGACGGTGATCTTGGCCTCGCTGCGGTCGTGCGCGACGCCGGAGATGATCGGATCTTCCATGATGACCTCTGCCTCGTTGTCGGCCGGGTGGCCGGGAGCCTGCTGGGGGACGTTGGGCACGGGGCGCGCGTCGTTCGACACGATGGTCCCCGGCTTCGTCGAGAACGACGAACGGACGTGGATGGGCACGTCGTAGCGGCGCGCGTACTCGACGCAGCGCAGCACCAGGACCTTGGCCCCGCTCGCCGCCATGTCGAGCATCTCCTCGTAGGAGATGCGGTCGATCTTGCGGGCCGTCGGCACGATGCGCGGGTCCGCGGTGAACACGCCGTCGACGTCGGTGTAGATCTCGCACACGTCGGCGCCCAGGCCGGCCGCGAGCGCGACCGCCGTGGTGTCCGAGCCGCCGCGACCGAGGGTCGTCACGTCGTTGGTGCTCTGCGTGACGCCCTGGAACCCGGCGACGATCGCGACCGAGCCCTTCTCGACCGTCTCGCGGATGCGGTGCGGCACGACGTCGACGATGTGCGCCTTGCCGTGCACGGCGTCCGTGATCACGCCGGCCTGCTGGCCCGTGAACGACTTGGCCTTGACGCCGAGGTTGTTGATCGCCATCGCCAGCAACGACATCGAGATGCGCTCGCCTGCCGTGAGCAGGATGTCCATCTCGCGCTGGGGGGGAAGGGGGGTGACCTGCTGGGCGAGATCGATGAGCTCGTCCGTCGTGTCACCCATGGCCGAGACCACGACGACCACGTCATGTCCGGCCCGCTTGGTCTCTGCGATGCGCTTCGCCACCCGCTTGATGCTCTCCGCATCAG
This sequence comes from Oerskovia enterophila, assembly GCF_001692445.1. Classification (GTDB taxonomy): domain Bacteria; phylum Actinomycetota; class Actinomycetes; order Actinomycetales; family Cellulomonadaceae; genus Oerskovia; species Oerskovia enterophila. The sequence continues at coordinate 4,209 of NZ_MAQA01000017.1, forward strand.
CTACCGACGAACCACCATATTTCTGCACGACAAGTGCCACTAGCCTGCTCCGTTACGTCGCCGGCCTCCGTCTCTCTCAACGGCCCGCCGGGTGTTTTACGAGTCGGTCGATGATAGCCCGGCGCCCGTGGACGGCGGGAGGGGGCTCAGGATGCGAACGGTCCGGGCCGGTGCCGGTCGCTGACCTGCGGGGATGCAGGCTACCGGGTGCCGAACACGAGGTTGCGGTCGTTCTGAGCCTGAGAACGAACGCAACCTCGTTCTCGGCAGCCGCCGGCAAGCACCCGGCCCGACCCGGCGTCGGGCGAGGTCACCCCCCGAGGCTCGTGACGACGTCGTACCCGAGCTTGCAGATGAGCGCCCCCACCACGACCACGAACACGACCCGCACGAACCCGCTGCCCTTGGCCACGGCCATGCGCGCCCCGATGTACGCGCCCAGCAGGTTCGCGGCCCCGATCGCGAGCCCCAGCCCCCACAGCACCGCGCCGTACGGGACGAAGAAGATGAGCGCGCCCGCGTTGGTCGCGAAGTTGGCGATCTTCGCGAGCGCGGAGGCCGGCAGGAACGCGTACCCCAGGATGCTGACGAGCGAGATGACGAAGAACGTCCCCGTCCCGGGCCCGAGCAGCCCGTCGTAGAACCCGATCACGAGCCCGATCCCGGCCGCGGCCCACCGGTGCCCGTTGCCCTCCCAGCGCAGGTTCGTCGTGTGCCCGAGCCTGGGCTTGGCGATCGTGTAGACCGCCACCGCGATCAGGACCACGAGGATGATCGGCTTGAACAGCTCGGCGGGGATCTTCGACGCGAGCGCCGCGCCGCCGATCGCCCCGAACAGGGCCGCGATCGCCATGGGGCCCGCGGTCCGCAGGTCGGGACCCACCCGCCGGTAGTACGTCGTCGCGCTCACGGAGGTGCCCATGATGCTCGCGAGCTTGTTCGTCGCGAGGGCCTGGACCGGGCTGATGCCCGGCACGAGCAGCAGCGCGGGGAGCTGGACGAGCCCTCCCCCGCCCACGACCGCGTCGATCCAGCCCGCGGTCAGGCCCGCGAGGACCAGGAGGGCGATCGTCAGGAGGTCGAGCTCGAGCCCGCCAGAGCCCGGCAGCACGATCCCCTCGCCCGCGGCGAGAGGCGCGTGCGCCACGAGAGGAGGCGTCGCGGCGAGGTCCCAGGTCACACGGAAGTCTTGCACGACGGCGGAGGGGTCACCGAAGCGCCGACGCCCCGGGCGAGGCGGACGTCAGGACTGCAGCGCGTCGTACTCCGCCTCGGCCGCGACGTCGTCCTCGACGTCGAGGCGCAGGTGCGCGAGCACCATCTGCAGGACGCGCAGCGCGCTCGCGGCGCGTTCTCCCCACAGGGACAGGTAGGAGAACTGCCACCACCACAGTGCCTCGAGCTCCTGGCCCGAGTCGTAGTGCTGGAGCCCCTTGGCGAGCGCCTCGGCGATGCACGCGATGTCTCCGGACACGAACGCCTGGCCGACGACGGCACCCAGCACGGGGTCGACGATCTCCGGGTACTCGTCGAGCCCGTCGAGGAGCTGAGCGAGGGCCTCGCGCAGCGGGTCGAGGTCGGTCTCGGGTCCAGCGTCGGGCTCGAACCGCTGGTCCGGGACGACGTCCATCATGGCGCCGAGCCGCGCACCGGCTGCCAGCATGTCCGACGTGGCGAGCAGCAGGAGGGGGATCGCGGCCTCGGGAGCGGCACCCGAGGCGACCTCTGCCGTGGTGGTGAGGAACGTGCGGGCCTGCGCGGACACGGAGGCTGCGACCGACCGGAGGTCGGACCCCAGGGCCTCGCTGATCTCAACCACTGACGACTCTCCGTCCCTCGAAGGCCCGCCCCAGCGTGACCTCGTCCGCGTACTCCAAGTCTCCACCCACGGGCAGGCCGGACGCGAGGCGGGTGACCCGCAGCCCCATCGGGGACAGCATGCGTGTCAGGTAGGTGGCCGTGGCCTCGCCCTCGACGTTGGGGTCGGTCGCGAGGATGACCTCCTGCACCTCGCCGTCGGCCAGGCGTGTGAGCAGCTCGCGGATGCGCAGGTCGTCAGGGCCCACGTTGTCCATGGGGTTGATGGCCCCGCCGAGCACGTGGTACTTGCCCCGGAACTCGCGCGTGCGCTCGATCGCGACCACGTCCTTGGGCTCCTCCACGACGCAGATGACCGCGGCCGAGCGTCGGGGGTCGAGGCAGATGCGGCACCGTTCGCCCTCCGCGACGTTGCCGCAGACCTCGCAGAAGCGCACGCGCAGCTTGACCTCGGTCAGCGCGTCGGCGAGCCGGCGCACGTCCGCGGCGTCTGCCGCGAGGAGGTGGAACGCGATGCGTTGGGCACTCTTGGGACCGACCCCGGGGAGTCGGCCGAGCTCGTCGATCAGGTCCTGGACCGCGCCTTCATACACGTCCCCAGCCTACGGGTCGCCGCCCACGGTCGGGTCCGCGCAGGGAGAGTGCCCTGGTCTCGCCTACGAAGGTCCGATCAGTCCTCGTCCGCGACGATCTCCACCTCGAAGCCGTCCTCGTTCTCGAGGTAGGCCGCGTAGTGGTCGGGCCCGCCCGCGTACGGGTGGGCGTCGGCGAACATGAGGCTCCACCCGTGCTCGGCGGCACGGGCCACGAGGTCGTCGACCTCGCTGCGCCGACCACCCGTGAACGCCAGGTGGTTGACCCCGGGGCGCATGCGGTCGTGATCCTTGCCACGGACCGCGGGGCTCGCCTCGAGGACGATGTACGTCGCCCCGCGCAGCCAGCTCTGCCCCGTGGCCCACATCTGGAACCGCGTGTACCCGAGCTCGTCGAGCAGCCACGCCCACGAGCTCTCCGCGGTGTCGAGGTCCTTGACCCAGAGCTCGACGTGGTGGAGCTCGCCGCGCGGACTCACGGTCAGAGCCCGGTGTCGATGGTCTCGTCGATCACGACGCCGCCCAGGAGCTGCGCCACGAGCGGGGCACCGACCAGGCCCGACGACGCCAGGTCCGGGTCGTCGTCCGAGGGCGAGTCGTCCTCGATCGAGATCGCGACGCGGGCGGAGGACTGCCGCGCCTTCTGCTCGGCGGCCTGGCGTTCGAGCGTCTGGCGGCGGGACTCCCGCACGCCGGGCGGCGGTCCCGCGGGTGCGGGGGTCGGGGCGCTGGGCGCGGCGGGCGCGCGCAGCGTCTGCCGGTTGCCCGACGGCGCAGCTCGCCTCACGTCCGCGGGCGGCGGTTCCGGGCCCTCGTCGAAGTCTGCCGGCGGCTCGGTCATGGAGGCTCCCGCGAGCCAGGCCTCGTCGGCCGCGTTGACGACCGGCGGCTCGTCGTGGCGCGGAGCCGGGGGCGCGACGGGGGCAGCGGGCACGGTGGCCGGAGCCGGGCGTTCCTGGACCGCGACGCTGCTCCGCTGCTCGTGCTGCGGGGCGGCCTCGCCCGGGTGCTGCGGAGCAGCAGTGGCACTCGTGGCTGTCGGCGCTGCGACGATGCCTAGGCGATCAGTCGCCGGAGCCGGGGACGACGACCCGGAGGGCGCGTGGCCGCCCGAGCCCGACGAGCCCTGCCCGCCGGGGGCCTCGTGCCCGGACACGTCGGCCGGGGCCGACGGCCCTGCGACGGACGGGTCGTCGTGGCGTGGAGCCGGGGGCGGCGCGGCGGGCGCCGAACCGCTGGGCACCGAAGCTCCGCCCTCGTCGAGGCGGGCCTCGACCCGGACCTGGAACCCGAGCGTCTGGTAGACGGCCTCCTGGACCGCGCCCGTGTGCCGGGAGGTGGAGAAGGTCCGCGCGAGGGCTGGCGTCTGGAACGCGAGGTACAGCGTGTCCGAGGTGAGCTCGCCGACCTGCGCGTTGGCGCTCACGAGGGACCAGGTGACGCGGCTCGAGCTGAGGGTCTGGAGGACCTCGGGCCAGCGACGTCGCAACGCGTCGGTGCTGAGCGCGTCGCCGTCGCTCGAAGCCTGTCCGGCACCGGCACCGGCACCGGCACCGGCACCGGCACCGGCACCGGCCGAAGGTGCCGTGACCTCGGGCTGGGCAGGGGCGTCCACGGCGGGCGAGACGGGCTCGGCGACCGGGGCGAGAGGAGCGGCTGCGCGAGGCACGCCCTGCTCCGTCCCTTCCTCGACGGCATCGAGCGGAGCGGCGGGCGTCGCATCACCGGCGGGCTCGGCGACGCGGGGAGCGTGCTCGGCGACCGGGGACACGTCGTCCGCAGGACCCTCCGCAGCGACTCGCACCGACGCCGCCGGCTCCGCGTGGGCGTCGCCGACGGGCACCACGACCGGTCGGTCGTCGGTCGCCGGGGCCACCGCCTCGCTCGCGCCGACAGGTTCCTCGACCTGGGGGGCGGCCTCGGCCGGCACCGCGACCGCAGGAGCGACCGGCGCAGCACCAGAGACAGCGGCCGGCGCCACCACAGCAGGCGCGGCAGGAGCGACCGGCGCAGCAGCAGCAGGCGCACCAGCCGCCGCGGCCACCTCCCCGCTCTTGCGCGCCTGGAGCGCGGCTCGCGCGGCCGCGGCACCGCTCAACCCGTTGACGGGGGCGACGGGGGCGTCCTCCTCGACCCGCGGGCCTCGCGGCGCTGCGGCGACGAGTCCCTCGGGGCCGCCGGACCTCGGCGCGGACGCGACCGGGGCCAGGCCGGCGGTACCCAGCCCGCCCCGCTCCAACCGGTCGATGCGGGCTGCGAGCCCCGCTGCGCCGTCGTCCACCCCGGGGAGCAGGAGGCGCGCGCACAGGAGCTCGAGGTGCAGGCGCGGGGACGTGGCGCCGCTCATCTCGGTGAGCGCTGCGTTGACCAGGTCCGCCGCCCGCGAGAGCTCGGCCGCACCGAGGTGCTGCGCCTGGGCCTTCATGCGCTCGAGCTGGTCCGAGGGGACGTCGCGCAGCACCGCGTCCGCGGCACCGCCCGAGACCGAGATGACGATCAGGTCGCGCAGGCGCTCGAGCAGGTCCTCGACGAAGCGGCGCGGCTCGTGCCCCGTGGTGATGATCTGCTCGACGACCCGGAAGATGCTCGCGCCGTCGCGGGCCGCGAGGGCCTCCACCACGTCGTCGAGCAGCGAGGCGTGCGTGAAGCCCAGGAGGTCCACGGCACGCTCGTAGTCGACGTTCCCGGCCTCCGCGCCCGCGATGAGCTGGTCCATGACGGACAGCGAGTCACGCACCGAGCCGCCGCCCGAGCGGACCACGAGGGGCACGACGCCCGTGCCGATCGTCACGCCCTCCGCGGCACAGAGCTGCTCGAGGTACGGACCCAGGACGTCCGGCGGGACCAGCCGGAACGGGTAGTGGTGCGTGCGCGACCGGATGGTCCCGATGACCTTGTCCGGCTCGGTGGTCGCGAAGATGAACTTCACGTGGGGCGGAGGCTCCTCGACCAGCTTGAGGAGCGCGTTGAAGCCCTGCGGCGTGACCATGTGGGCCTCGTCGAGGATGAAGATCTTGTACCGGTCCCGAGCGGGCGCGAAGGTGGCGCGCTCGCGGAGCTCTCGTGCGTCGTCGACACCGTTGTGCGAGGCCGCGTCGATCTCGATGACGTCGAGGCTGCCCGACCCTCCGCGCGCGAGCTCGATGCACGACGAGCACTCCCCGCAGGGGGTGTCGATGGGCGTCTCCTCGGTGTTGCGCGCACAGTTCAGGGTGCGGGCGAGGATGCGCGCCGAGGTCGTCTTGCCGCAGCCACGAGGGCCCGAGAAGAGGTAGGCGTGGTTCACGCGTCCGCTGCGCAGTGCCTGCCGCAGGGGTCCGGTGACGTGGTCCTGCCCGATGACCTCGGCGAAGGTCTCTGGCCGGTAGCGGCGGTACAGGGCGGTGCTCACCCCGGCAACTCTAGACGGCGTGGCTGACAGCCCGCACAGCGGGTCCCCAGGTGTGCTGCCCGGGGCCCCGCCGTCGGTCCGTCGACGGAGAGCCGGCCCGTCGACGGCAGTGCCTCAGCGCCGCAGCACCTTGCGCGCGAGCCAGTTGCCGAAGAACTGCACGACCTGCACGATCACGATGATGACGACGACCGTCACGGCCGTCACGGCCCAGTTGTAGCGCTGGTAGCCGTACCGGATCGCGAAGTCGCCCAGGCCGCCGCCGCCGATGTAGCCGGCCATCGCCGACATGTCGATCACGGCCACGAAGATGAACGTGTAGCCCAGGATGAGCGGAGCGAGGGCCTCGGGGATGAGGACCGTCCGGATGATCCGCCACGGCGAGGCGCCCATGGCGCGCGCGGCCTCGACCACGCCCGGGTCGATGCTCACGAGGTTCTGCTCGACGATGCGCGAGGTCCCGAACGCCGTCATGACGGACAGCGGCAGGATGAACGCCTCGGTGCCGATGGTCGTCCCGACGACCGCGAGCGTCACGGGGTAGATCATCGTCAGGAAGATGATGAACGGGATGGGTCGGACGATGTTGACGAGCACGTTGAGGACGTTGAACACCACGCTGTTCGCCAGCAGGTTGCCCTTGCGCGTGCAGTAGAGCGCGAGCCCCAGGACCAGGCCGCCGATCCCGCCCGCGAGGAGCGCGATCGAGACCATGTAGAGCGTCTCGCCCAGGGAGGACAGCAGGATCGGCCACAGGGTGGACCAGTCGCGGTTCATCGCTCGCCTCCGAACGTGCCGGGCTCGTTGCCGAAGTCACCGGGCTGGGTTCCCTGGGTGCCGGGGCGGCCGAGCCCTGAGATCCCGGTGCTGCCCGTCCCGGGCCACCTCTCGCTCTGCCACGCGTCGCGCGGGTCGGGTTCGTCGGCACGGCCCGACGGCGGAGCCCCGGTCACGTCGTCGGCCTCGCCCGACTCGTCGCTCGCCCCGGCCACGACGCGCGGGTCGTCGCGCGGGTCCGCGGCGGTCCCGAGGTCCACGACGTCGGTGGTCGCCGCGAGCTCGGTGAGGAAGGCCGCGATCGTGGCGTCGTCCCCCGCGAGCTCGAGCGTGAGCGAGCCGAAGGGCCGCTCCCCGATCTCGGAGATCCCGCCGAACACCACGGAGCCGTCGAGCCCGTGCTCTCGCAGGAGCCGCGTCAGGCTCGCGCCAGACGTCCCGTCCTCGTGGACCCCGACGGTCACGAGACGCCCGGGGTGCCGGCGACGCAGGCGCTCGAGCGCCTCGGGGCCGGGGCGGTCGCGCAGCGCCGTCCCGACGAACTTCTTGGTCGCGGTGGCCCGCGGCGAGGAGAACACGTCGTAGACCTCGCCGACCTCGACGACCTTGCCGTGCTCCATGACCGCGACGCGGTGGCACGTCGAGCGCACGACGTCCATCTCGTGCGTGATGACCACGATCGTCACGCCGAGCTCGGCGTTGACGCGGCGCAGCAGCGCGAGCACGTCGCGCGTCGTCTCGGGGTCCAGGGCGCTCGTCGCCTCGTCCGCGAGCAGGAGCTTGGGCGACGTGGCGAGCGCGCGGGCGATCCCGACGCGCTGCTTCTGGCCGCCCGAGAGCTGCGACGGGTAGGCCTTGGCCTTGTCGGAGAGCCCTACGAACTCGAGGAGCTCGGCGACGCGGGCCTCGCGCCGGGGCTTGTCCCAGCCCGCGACCTTGAGCGCGTAGGCCACGTTCCCGGCGACGGTCCGTGAGGACAAGAGGTTGAACTGCTGGAAGATCATGCCGATGCTCGCGCGCACGGGACGCAGCTCGCGCTCGGAGAGCGCGCTCACCTCGTCCCCGTCCACGACGACGCTGCCCGACGTGACGGGCTCGAGCGCGTTGATGAGCCGGACGAGCGTGCTCTTGCCCGCGCCCGAGTAGCCGATGACGCCGAAGATCTCACCCGCCTCGATGTCCAGGGTGACGCCGTCGACGGCCGCCACGGCGGACGGACCGGTCCCGAAGACCTTCGTCACGTCGCGGAAACGGACCATCGTGTCCGAGGTGGTGCTCACGGAGGAACCTCTCGTGCGGGGGTGGGGCGACCGGGGCTCCTCGTGAGAGCCGTGGGCCGACGGGGTGCGGAGGGGCTGCGGCCTGGTGGCCGTGCGGCCGGCGCGTGCGGACAGCTCTCATCCAACAGGCTCCGGGGCCCGCGGGCGAGAGCAGCGCGTGCATCGCCCGGGGCGGGCGGGAGCACGCCGGTGCCCGACGACGTCAGGTGAGTGACGCCGTCGGGCACCGGTGGCTCACGCCGAGGGCTCAGCCCTGGGCGCGGTAGTTCTCCTCGATCCCCGCGAGGATCTCCTGGAGGTCGGCGGGCGAGTTGTCCTTGATGACCGCGGTGCCGCCCGAGGCCTTCTTCTCTGCGGCGATGACCTCTTCGTTCTGCGAGAGGGCGGCGATCTTCAGGAGCGTCTCGTCGTCCTTGTCCGCGGCACGGGCGACCCACACGTTGATGTAGGGCTCGGAGGCCGACGAGTCGGGGTCGTCCTGGAACAGGGCGTCCTCGGGCTTGAGGCCGGCGTCCTCGAGGAAGTCGTTGTTGATGATCGCGCCGTCGACGGACTGGAGCGAGATCGCGGTCTGCGCGGCGTCGACCGGGGTGACCTTGACCTTGGAGGACGGGAGCACGTCGGCCTCGGTCGACAGCGAGCTGCCGCCGTCCTTGAGCTCGATGAGCTTGGCCTCCTGGAGGACCAGGAGCGCGCGGGCGAGGTTGGTCGCGTCGTTGGGGACCGCGATCTCGCCGCCCGCGGGGATGTCCTCGAGCGCCGTGCGCTTGGACGAGTAGAGCGCGAGCGGGTAGACCGCGGTGGCGCCGATCGGCTGGAGGTCGTCACCGGCCTCGACGTTGTAGCCCGCGAGGAACTGCAGGTGCTGGAACTGGTTGAGGTCGATCTGGTCCTGCGCGAGCGCCGGGTTGGCCTGCTGGTAGTCGCCGAAGTCGACGATCTCGATGTTCAGGCCCTCTTCCTTGGCGACCTTCTCGAACACGGCCCACTTGTCGTCGGCTGCGCCGACCACGCCGATCTTGACGACGTCGTCGGCGCTGCTCGCCGAGGCACCGCTGTCGGTGGGGGTCGTGGCGCACGCTCCGAGCGTGAGGGCTGCGGTGGCCGCGATCGCAGCGAGGGTGAGGTTCTTGCGGAGCATGGTCTGTCCTTCCGGTGACGGGCGCCGGCGGTTGTCGCGGGGCGTCCGTGGGGGGCGTCGTGGTGGTGACGGGGGTGACGGGTGGAACGTCCTCCTGCCCGACGGCGGGTCACGGGTCGCGAGGACACGTCACCGGTGGTCGGTGGTCAGGAAGGGATGAGCGGGGCGCTCCGGCGCGGGCTCCGGTCGTCTCCGGGCTGCACTCGTGGCGGGTGGTGCGGTGCTGGGGTCAGGTCAGAGCTGACAGCACATTCGACCGGCGCCACGCAGGACGGAGCGACACGACATTCGGCAGCAGAGGGCTGCGCGGTGCGTCGTGAGCTCGGTGCTCGTGGGGCGGGTCATGGCTCCATGATGCGCACGCTCGGCGTCCCAAAACCACTGCATCGGTCGATATTCCAGATGCTGGACGGAAATTCGTCCGCATCCTGGTCCACTGACGGTGGTTTGTACTATTTTGCGGCTCTTCCACCCATGGGGTGTGGCGCAGGCCACACCTGGCCGTCCGAGGCGAGCGCCGTCGTCGGGCACGGCTCGAAGCCGAGGTCCAGAACAGGCTGCGGCGGTGTCCGGACATGCAAGGACCCCCCGTGCACCCACCAGAGCCCACCTGCCCTTGCTGCCTTCCGGCCCTGGGGGAGTTCAGTGAGATAGTGCCGCACGAGGGGTCTGGACCCAGCCTAGCCCAGGACGGGCGGTCGTCAGAAACCGGCCCCCGGCACATCCCTCCTCGCCACCTGCCACGAGGCCCCAGAACCGCGCCAGCCCGGGGGTCAGCGGCCCGATTCGGTCGCTGGGCGTCCGTCCGGTATTCTCGACACGCTGCCTGACGCCCCGCGTGGGTCGACGCTGCAGCACGGAGGATTCGCCTAGTGGCCTATGGCGCACGCTTGGAAAGCGTGTTGGGTTAAAAGCCCTCGGGGGTTCGAATCCCCCATCCTCCGCAGACCGAAGGGCCCGCAGCGTGCGCTGCGGGCCCTTCGTCGTGCACGTCCGGTGGACGGGGCACGGGAAGCCGGGCCCTAGAGTCACCCCATGACCGTGGAGCGGACCCTGGCACGGGTCGAGGAGGACCTGCGCGTCGGCGACGTCACGATGGCGCGCACGAGGCTGAGCAGCCTGGTCCGGAGCCTGCCGCACCGGCTCGACGCGCGGGAACGCCTCGCCGACGTCTGCCGCCTGGACGGCGACCCCGTCGAGGCCGGACGGTGGTCGTACCTGAGCGAGCATCGCGACGAGGGCGAGGTGGCCGCGTTCGAGCGCGCCTGTGGCAACGACCCGGTCCGGATCATGCGCGCGCTGCGCTGGCGCTCCTCCGAGGAGGCCGCCACCACCGAGGTGGCACGGCAGCGGCTCCTCGACGTCCGTGGCCGCGCCGAGGCCAAGGCCGGCAGGACGCTCGACTGGTCGGATCGCGGTCGCGAGGCGGGTGACCCCTGGTGGCGGGACCTCTTCGCCGTCGGCTGCCTGGTCATGGGCGTCGCCCTCGTCGCACTCGTGATCATCGGCGCGGTGACGGTCGTCGGCTGGATCTTCTAGAGGGCGTCGCTGCGTCACCGCCGCGCCCGGGGTGCGGGCGAGTCGTCAGCCCTCGTCGCCGAGGCTGTCGAGCAGCCGCCCCGCCATCCCGATCAGCTCGTCACGGGCCACACCGTCACCGATGAGCCGCACCGTCCCGGCAGGGGGCGCCTCGATCGACACGACCGACCGTTCCTCCCCCTCCGGGTCGGACACCACGGTCACGGCCAGGTCGACCGAGAGCTCGGGGACCGGCTCGGGTGCCCAGTCGTCGCCGAGGTACTCGACGTCGACCCCTTCGGGGACCGCGTAGACGTACAGACCGGGACCCTGCTCCTCGGGCTGACCCTGGACGTAGATCGAGCTCGTGGACCCCGAGAGGTCGATGTCGACGGTCTCGACGTAGCGGAAGCCCGCGGGCAGGATCGCCTCGTCGAGCTCCGATGCCGCGGTCAGCAGCAGCGCTCCCTCGGTCGTCGCGCTGTCGAACGTCGGAGCGGGGCCCGCGGCCGGAGCCGCCGGGGTCACGTCCGCGGTGGCGACGGGCGACGCCGACGAGGCGCATCCCGCGAGCGCCGCGACGACGAGGCCGAGGGCAAGGGGCAGCAGGGCGGTTCGAGTCGGGTGGGAGCGCACCCTCGGATGGTGCCACGATGCTGCGGCACTGGACAAAACCCTCAGAGCGAGGTCACGACGGACCTCTTCTCGTCAGGGTCGGTTCACTCCGGGTCCCTGGGAAGGACGATCCACAGCACGATGTACAGGAGGATCTGCGGTCCCGGCAGGATGCAGGACGCGACCGCGAGCACGCGGACCAGCGTCGGGCTGATGTCGAAGCGGCGGGCGAGGCCCGCGCAGACGCCGGCGATCACGGCGCCGCGGCGCGGTCTGGCGAGGATGTGGCTCATGTTTCGACGGTACGCCGGGCCTCGTCGCGCGCACATCGGGGACTCCCCTGGTCCGTCCCTGATTCGTACCGCTCACGCAAGGGCTCGGTCGTCATCCCTGCGGCGGACCCGCATCCCTGTCGACCTTGACGACTCCTTGACGCCTGTCCCTCTTGTGCCGGGCTGAACAAGTGTTTAGCGTGTTGAACATGCGTTCAGCACCATCACGCACCCCCGCGGTCGACGCGGCAGAGCCCGCGGCCGACCCCTCGGACCTCACGGCTCGCGCTCGCATCCGCGACGCGGCCCTGGCCCGCTTCGCGAGCGAGGGCTTCCGCGTCCCGCTGCGCACGCTCGCCGCCGACGCCGGGGTCAGCGCGGGCCTCGTCATCCATCACTTCGGATCGAAGGACGGCCTGCGGCGAGCGTGCGACGAGCACGTCCTCGTCCTGATCCGGGAGAACAAGCGCAACGTCCTGGGCGACGAGACGGGCTCCCGAGGCAGCCCCATGGACGTCCTCGCACAGCTCTCGTCGGTCGAGGAGTACGGCCCGGTCCTCGGCTACGTGCTGCGCAGCCTCCAGGAGGGCGGCGACCTCGCTCGCTCGTTCGTCGAGAGCATGGTCGAGGACGCCGCCGCGTACATCGCCGACGGCGTCGCCGCCGGCACCATCAGGCCCTCGCTCGACGAGACCGCGCGTGCGCAGTACCTCGTCACGCAGTCGCTCGGCACGATCCTCCTCGACCTCACGCTCCACCCGCCGACGGACCCCACCGACACGGGCGCGATCGTCCGTGGCTACGTCGACCGCATGGGCCTGCCGTCGATCGAGCTCTTCACCCACGGCTTCCTGACCGACCGCACGCTCCTCGACGCGTACCTCCGGTACGCCGAGCCGCCGCCCGACGAGCAGGCCTCCGCAGCACCGGCCTCGTAGCCCCTCCGAACCTGTGCGGACCCCCGCCCGCTCGCCGAGGCGAGCTGCGCCGTCGGGCACGGACGTCCCCCGCCCGACGGCAGCCAGGCCCACCTCTCCCCTCCCCAGCCCACGCCTCCCCGACGAGGAACCATGACCACGACCGCACGGACGACCCCCGCCTCCTCCACGACCCGCGGACCGGCCGTCGAGATCCACGACCTGCACAAGTCCTTCGGCACGACCCGGGCCCTCGACGGCCTGGACCTGACCGTCCGCGCCGGAGAGGTCGCAGGCTTCCTGGGACCCAACGGCGCCGGGAAGTCCACCACCATCCGGGTCCTGCTGGGCCTCCTGCGCCCCGACGCGGGCACCGCGACCCTGCTGGGCGGCGACCCGTTCCGCGACGCCGTGTCCCTCCACCGCCGTCTCGCCTACGTCCCGGGCGACGTCACGCTGTGGCCCCAGCTCTCGGGCGGCGAGACGATCGACCTGCTGCTGCGCCTACGCGGCGCGGGCGTCGACGAGCGCCGCAAGGCCCGCATGCTCGAGAGGTTCGAGCTCGACCCGACCAAGAAGACCGGGACCTACTCCAAGGGCAACCGGCAGAAGGTCGCGCTCGTCGCCGCGCTGAGCGCCGACGCCGAGCTGCTCGTGCTCGACGAGCCGACGTCGGGCCTCGACCCGATCATGGAGTCCGTCTTCCAGGACTGCGTGCGCGAGGCGACCGCGCGCGGCACGTCGGTCTTGCTCTCGAGCCACATCCTGGCCGAGGTCGAGGCGCTGTGCGACACCGTGACGATCATCCGTGGCGGCCGGGCCGTGCAGTCCGGGACCCTGCGCGAGCTGCGGCACCTCACGCGCTCCAAGGTCGTCGTGACCGTGGGTCCGAAGGCACCCTCGACCGCCGCGCTCGCCGCGCTCGAGGGCGTGCACGACCTGATCGTCGACGGGTCGCACCTGACCTTCCACGTCGACGACGACGCGCTCCCCCACGTCACGCGCGCCCTGGCGGACCTCGAGCCGCACGGCCTGACGATCGAGCCCCCCTCGCTCGAGGAGCTCTTCCTGCGGCAGTACGGCGACGAGCTCGCCCTGCTCGAGGGCGAGGACGGGCGATGACCGCGCTCGCTCCCGCCGGCCCGGAGGCCGCCGCGCTCCGCGCGGGCGCCCCGCCCCTGTCGCTGCGCCGCGCGCTCGCCGGGACGGGCGCGCTCGTGCGGCTCGCGCTGCGGCGCGACCGGGTCGTCCTGCCCGTGTACGTCGTCGTCGTGCTGCTCATGGTCGCCGTGACGTACTCGTCGGTCGCGACCGTCTACGGGACGCAGGCCGAGCGCGACGACCTCGCCGCGAGCATGGGTGCCAACAGTGCGTTCCTCGCGCTGCTGGGCCCGCTCGAGCACACCGGGTCGGTCGCCTCGACCACGGCGTGGCGCGTGGGGCTCTTCATGATCCTCGTCCTGGGCGTGCTCGCGGTGCTCACCGTGGTGCGCCACACACGCAAGGAGGAGGAGACCGGACGGCTCGAGCTCGTGCGCGCAGCCCGGGTGGGACCGCTCGCGCCGCTCGCGACGGGCGTCCTCGTCGCGGCCGGGATGTCGGTGCTCACGGGCGCTCTCATGGCCGCGATGTTCGTGGGCCAAGGAGCCGACGGCGCCTCGTCCGTCGCGTTCGGTCTCCAGTTCGCGGCGCTCGGCCTGGCAGGGACGGGGATCGGGGCGGTCTGTGCGCAGGTCGCCACGTCCTCGCGGACCGCCAACACGATCGGCGTGCTGCTGCTCGTCGCGGGGTACGCGCTGCGCGGCGTCGCCGACATCGAGCCGTCCGCCGACTGGCTGCACTGGGTCTCGCCCGTCGGCTGGGTCCAGGAGATCGACCCGTTCGGCGCGAACGCCGTGGGGCCCGCGCTGCTGTGCCTCGCGTTGTTCGTCGTGTGCGTCGCGGTCGCGGCGCGCACGTCGCTCGGTCGCGACCTCGGGGCGGGGCTCGTGCAGCCGCGCCCCGGTCCCGCCGGGTCGGCCTCGTTGACGAGCCCCCTCGCGATCGCGCGCCGGCTCCAGCTCCCGGGCGTCGCGTCGTGGGCGCTGGGCGTGGGCGCCTACTGCCTGCTGGTCGGGTTCCTCCTGGACTCGGTCGACGACATCGCCGGGTCGTCGCCGCAGATGCAGCAGATCATCGAGCAGCTCGGCGGGGCGGGCGCGCTCGCGCAGGTCTTCCAGGTCGCGATCATGGGGTTCGTCGGGATCGCGGCTGCGGCGTTCGCGGTGACGTCGGTCTCACGGCTGCACGCCGAGGAGACGTCCGGGCGAGCCGAGCTGGTGCTCGCGACCGGTGTCTCGCGGCCCCGCTACCTGTCGGCCTCGGTCGTCATGACGGTCGCGGGGGTGGTCGCGGTCCCGCTGTGGTCGGGGCTCATGATGGGCCTGGGGCACGCGCTGGTGTCGGGCGGGTGGGGCAGCGCGTTCGCGGACGCCGTCGGAGCCGGGCTCGTGCAGGTCCCGGCGGCGCTCGTCGTCGCAGGCCTCGTGCTGGTCCTCTACGGGTGGTGGCCGCGGCTCGTCGCGCTGGGCTGGGGCGTGGTGACGCTCGTGCTCGTCGTCGGGCAGCTGGGCGAGCTCCTCGGCCTGCCGCAGTGGGTCCGCGACCTGTCGCCCTTCACGCACGTGCCCCAGGTCCCCCTCGACCCGTTCGCCCTCGGCCCGGTGCTCGCACTGACGGCAGTGGCCGCGGCGCTCTTCGCGGTCGCCTACGTCGGGTTCGGGCGCCGGGACGTGACCGGTGCGTGAGCGCGACGTGAGGCCCGGCCCGTGCCTGGACCGGATGTGCGGGGCCTGTGGAGTTGTGGGCCACCGCGGGACATCCAGCGCCTGGCGCTCGGCCCCCGCCCTAGACTGGCCCGCATGATCTTCAAGGCCGTCGGCGAGGGGCGCCCGTACCCCGATCACGGGTTGGTGACGCCCAAGGACTGGTCGAGCGTCCCACCCCGGCAGGTGCGGCTCGACGAGCTCGTCACGACCAAGGGCACCTTGAACCTGGAGACGCTCCTCTCGGAGGACTCGACGTTCTACGGGGACCTCTTCGCGCACGTCGTCGAGTACCAGGGTGTCCTCTACCTCGAGGACGGTCTCCACCGTGCCGTCCGGGCGGCTCTGCAGCAACGCGCGATCCTGCACGCCCGTGTGCTCATGCTCAACGCCCCTGCGGTCGGGTAGGTTGCTGGCGTGACCACGCAGCCCGGCCCCGACACCTCCCGTACCGTCCGACGACGGCGCATGCACGAACGCCAGGCCGTGATCTTCGGGTTGCTCGTCGCCTTCCTGGTCATCATCGGCATCGGCGCGCTGGCCGTGTACACGGGTGCGGTCGACGCCCCCTTCAACAAGGGCTTCACCACCATCCAGGTCGACGACGAGCTCGCCGACGTCAAGCCCCCCTGCCTGCCGGAGGGCACGCTGCCCGTCGCGTACACCGACGTCCAGGTCCGCGTCTTCAACGGCACCGGGAAGGGCGGCCTCGGCGCGGCCAACAAGGAGATCCTCGCCAACCGTGGCTTCACGGTCGTCCTGCTGGGGGACCTCGAGAACCCGGACGGCACCAACACGACGCAGAACGTGACGCAGATCTCGTACGGCCTGGCCGGGGTGGCGCAGGCGTACACGCTCGCGGCCCACTACCCGTCCCCGGTGCTCGTCCTCGACGACCGGGCAGACACCACGGTCGACGTGGTGCTCGGCAAGAACTTCGACAACCTCGTCGACGAGGAGCTCGTCGGTCTCGACAGTGCCGTCCCGCTCGAGAGCCGCAAGGACTGCGCCGCGGTCGAGACCCTCACGCCGCGGGCCACCTACGTCCCGCCCGTGCCCGCCGCCGACGTTCCCGCCGAAGAGGTCCCTGCCGAGGACGCTCCCGCCGAAGGCTGACGCCGGGGCGCCGCCCGCGTCCTGCCGGGACTGCGTTGGCCGCGTACAGGGTTCAGCGCTACTGTCTGGCCCGGTCTTCTGATTCGTCCCTGCTCCTGAACGGTCGCTGCAACGATGGCCTCGCTCCCTCTCCGCCCCGCTCGCGTCACCGACCCCGCCGAGGTCGAGCGCCTGTACGACATCTGCTTGCGGACAGGCGCCGACGGTGGTGACGCGACCGCGAGGTACCGCGACCCCCGCCTGCTCGGCGAGGTCTACCTCGGTGCGTACCTGGCGCTCGAGCCGGACCTGGCGTTCGTGGTCGACGACGGCACGGGAGCTGTCGGCTACGTGATCGGCACCGCGGACACCCGGGAGTTCGAGGCACGCAGCGAGCGTGAGTGGTGGCCGGCGCTGCGCGAGCGCTACCCCCTGGACTCCTTCCCTGAGGACTCGGAGGACCACGGGCTCGTCGCGCAGATCCACTCACGCGGACCCGCGGAGCAGGCCGTGGTGGACCTGTACCCGGCCCACCTCCACGTGGACCTGCTCCCGCAGGCCCAGGGCGGGGGGAACGGCCGCCGACTCCTCGAGACCCTCTTCGACGCGCTGCGTGAGCGCGGTGTCCCGGGCGTGCACCTGGGTGTCTCGGAGACCAACGCGTCGGCGATCGGCTTCTACGAGCACCTCGGCTTCGAGCGCCTGGCGGTGCCGCAGGGCTACGTGCTGGGGCTGAAGCTCTAGCCCTCTCACGCTCCGACCGTTGGGGCACCGAACCCCTGGCCGCTGGGACACCGAACCCGCGGCTCGCCAGGCAACCTCACCGACCTCGGGGGTGCCGGACCCGCGGCTCGTCGAGCACCTCCCCCCACCCGCCACGCACGAGATGCGGCCAACGGGGGTCAGGATTTCTCCCAGACCCCCGTTGGCCGCATCTCGCGGGCGGCGGGTACCCGCGCGCGCACCGGGTCCACCGCGAGCGGTGGCGCCCAGCGACCCGGTGGCCAGCGACCCGGCGCCCCCGCCGCGGTCGGCCGTCAGCGGTCCGCCATCTCCTCGCCGCCCGGCACCGACGCCGGGCTCGCGGGCTCCTGCGACGTCCCGCGCCACCGGGCGATGTTGCGCATCACGTGGTAGATCACGAGCGCCGACGCCGTACCGAGCGCGATCCCCTCGAACGTCACGTCCCCGATGACCCAGGTGAAGTTCGCGATGCCGACGACGAGCGGCACGGCTGCGGTCGTGAGGTTGACGGGGTCCGAGAAGTCGACCTTGTTCTGCACCCAGATGCGCGCCCCCAGGATGCCGATCATGCCGTAGAGCATGGTCGTCGCCCCGCCCAGGACCCCCGCGGGGATCGTCGCGATGAGCGCCCCGAACTTCGGGGACATGCTCAGGACCAGCGCCGTCGCGCCCGCGACCCAGTAGGCCGCGGTCGAGTAGACGCGGGTCGCGGCCATGACCCCGATGTTCTCCGCGTACGTCGTGGTGCCGGAGCCGCCGCCGATGCCCGCGAACGTGGTGGCGAGACCGTCGGCGAAGAGCGCACGGCCCGTGAGGTCGTCGAGGTTCTTGCCCGTCATGGCCGCGACCGACTTCACGTGGCCGACGTTCTCCGCGACGAGCACCAGGACGACCGGGACGAACAGGCCCAGGACGGCGACGTCGAACGTCGGGGTCACGAACTCGGGCAGGCCGAACCACGAGGCGTCGGACACCGGGGCGAAGTCGACCTCGCCGCGGACCGTCGCGACGACATAGCCGATGATCACGCCCAGCAGGATCGCGAGGCGACCGATGATGCCCTTGAAGAGCACCGTGATCAGGATGATCGAGGCGAGGGTGACGAACGCCGTCACGGGGAACACCTTGAAGTTGTTCCACGCGGCGGGCGCCAGGTTGAGGCCGATGAGCGCGACGATCGTGCCGGTCACGATGGGCGGCATGGTCACGTCGATCCACCGGGGCCCGGCGAAGTGCACCACGACGCCGATGACTGCGAGCACCAGGCCCGTGACCAGGATCCCGCCGACCGCGACGGACTGTCCCCCGGCGGCGCTCGCCGCGGTGATGGGGGCGATGAACGCGAAGCTCGACCCGAGGTAGCTGGGGAGCCGGTTGCGTGTGATCAGCAGGAACCCGATGGTCCCGATCGCCGAGAAGAACAACGTCGTCGCGGGCGAGAAGCCCGTCAGGAGCGGGACCAGGAACGTCGCGCCGAACATCGCGACGACGTGCTGCATGCCGATCCCGATCGTGCGAGGCCAGCTCAGGCGCTCGTCGGTGCTGACCACGGCGCCGGGTTCGACGCGCTTCCCGTCTCCGTGGATCTTCCAGCCGAGTGCTGCCATGAGGGGGCTCCGATCGTGAAGTTTTGGTGAAGTGCCGAAGGGAAGGGTACTGCCCGGTACGCCCGCTCCGTGACCGACCGGTACGCCGTGGACAGCCCCGTCCCACAGCCCCCTCGCACGCTCGCACCACCGGCCGCCCCCGGACGCCCGACGGCGGAGCGCGCCTTCTCCACGAAGGTGCGCTCCGCCGTCGGGCCGGAGTGGGCGCTCAGCTCAGCTGCGGCCTGACCTCACGCGCGACGAGCTCCAGGTGGTCGAGGTCCGCGAGGTCCAGGACCTGCAGGTAGAAGCGGGTCGCCCCGTCCTCGCTCATGGCCGCGAGCTTGTCCGCCGCCTCGGCCACGGTCCCCGCGATGCCGTTCGTCCGCAGCTCCTCGGGGTCACGACCGATCGCCGCGGCGCGACGACGGAACTCCGCCTCGTCCTTGCCCACGCACACCACGAAGGCCGCGGAGTAGATCAGGTCGTCGGGGTCGCGGCCCGCGTCCTGGCAGACCACGCGGACGTTCTCGATGCGGTCGCCCAGCACGCCCGGGTCGGGGAACGCGACGTTGAACTCGGTCGCGTAGCGCGCCGCGAGCGCCGGGGTGCGGCGCGGGCCGTGCCCACCGATGATCACCGGGATGCGGCTCTGCACGGGCTTGGGCAGCGCCGGCGAGTCCGTGAGCGTGTAGTGCTCGCCCGCGAAGCTGAACTTCTCCCCCACGGGGGTCTCCCACAAGCCTGTGACGACCGCGAGCTGCTCCTCGAGGATCCCGAACCGCTTGGCCGGGAACGGGATGCCGTACGCGGTGTGCTCCTGCGGGAACCAGCCCGCCCCCAGGCCCAGCTCGATGCGACCGCCCGACATCTGGTCGACCTGCGCGACCTGGATCGCGAGCACCCCGGGGTGCCGGAAGGTCGCCGAGGTCACGAGGGTCCCGAGGCGGATGCGGCTGGTCTCGCGCGCCAGCCCCGCGAGCGTGGTCCACGCGTCGGTCGGGCCCGGGAGCCCGTCGCCGTCGCCCATGACGAGGTAGTGGTCGGAACGGAAGAACGCGTCGAAGTCGAGCTCCTCCGAGGCGCGTGCGACCGCGAGGATGTCGTCGTAGGTGGCGCCCTGCTGAGGCTCGGTGAAGATGCGGAGGTCGATCGTCATGTCCTCCACCTTGCCACGTCGTCGAGGGTGCCGAGCGCGGGCCCGGGGCCCGCGGCGCCTCAGCCGACCTGCGCGGCGACCACGGTCACCGAGCGCCCCGGCGGCGCGACGACCACGAGGTCGCCGTCCTCGGTCAGCGAGAGGCGGAAGCCGCCGAGCTCGCGCGAGGCGTCGGCCCCCGGTGCGCCCGCCGCATGGGGCGCGTCGGATGCACGGCCGGCCTCCGACGCGTCGTGCTCGTCGGTCGAGGTCTGCGCCTCGGACGGCGCCCCACCGGCCGGGGCCGCGAGGTCGAGGTACTCCGTGAGGTCGCGCGACGCCTCGACGAGCTTGACGGGCCAGCTCTCGCCCGGCTCCCACGCCGCCCCGGCGCGCAGACGCCGACCCACGAGCCCGGCGAGCGCGGGCTCGTCGGCGGTCTCGAACCGGACGTGCCCGCCCTCGTCGACCTGGAGCCCCGTGATGCGCTGGACGTCGACGATCTCGTTGCTCGCCGCGGCGACCAGGACGTCGGCGGCGTCGAGGAGCTCCTGCGCGTCGTCGGAGTCCGCGAAGGCCTCGGCGGTGTCGACCTCAGGGACGGGCCAGTCACCGCGGACCACCGCGAGCTGCTCGTCGCGCGACCCGGTGCGCGGGTAGCGGTGGGAGACGTTGACGACGACGGCCATGGGAACCTCCGGTGATGCGTGGATCGGACTCAGGACAGCAGATCACACGTCGGCGCTCTTCCCCGCACCGCACGTTCCGCACGTGGCACCGTAGGGTCGGGGCATGCGACTGAGCACCGTGATCCTGCCGATCTACCGCTGGTCCGAGGGCCGCGACGTCTGGCGTCGCGCGGAGGACCTGGGGTTCCACGCGGCCTACACGTACGACCACCTGTCGTGGCGGAGCTTCCGCGACGGCCCCTGGTTCGGCGCGCTGCCGACGCTCGCGGCCGCGGCCACGGTCACCAGGCGGATCCGGCTCGGGACCCTCGTGACCTCACCGAACTTCCGCGAGCCCGTGACGCTCGCCAAGGACCTCATGACCCTCGACGACCTGTCCGACGGGCGCATCACGCTCGGCCTCGGCGCGGGGACCACGGGGTTCGACGCCACGGTCCTGGGCGGCGAGGGCTGGTCGGCTCGCGAGCGCGCGGACCGGCTGCGGGACTTCACCGCGCTGCTCGACCGTCTGCTGACCGAGCCCGCGGTCACGCACGACGAGGGTCACTACCGCGCGCACGAGGCCCGGACGATCCCCGGACCGGTCCAGGAGCCGCGCGTCCCGTTCGCGATCGCCGCGACCGGCCCGCGCGGCCTGCGTCTCGCGGCGCGCTACGGCCAGGCGTGGGTCACGACGGGTGACGACCGCGTCGGGACGGACGGCACCCCGGCCGCGTCGCGCGTGGCGGTCGGCGCCCAGGTGGCCCGGCTCGAGGCGACGTGCGCCGAGGTCGGGCGCGGCCCGAGCACCATCGAGCGCATCCTCCTGACGGGGTTCACGCCTGACCGGCCGCTCGACTCGGTCGACGCGTTCGTCGAGACCGCGGCCGCCTACCGTGACCAGGGGATCACCGAGATCGTGCTGCACTGGCCCATCGCGGACTCGCAGTTCGCGGCCGACCGGGCGACGTTCGAACGGATCGCGACCGAGGGCCTCGCGCAGCTCGGCTGACGCGCGAGGGGTCGGGCAGCGGCCGCGCTCAGCCCTCGACCGCCCCGCCGGCCCCGGTCACGACCCCGGGCGTCTCGCGCTCGGCGCCCCGCGTCTCGGTCGAGATGCGGAGCGCGGCCACGAGGTCGCGGTACAGCTCGTCGGACGCGAGCAGCTCGTGGTGCGTGCCGCGCGCCCGCACGCGGCCGTCCTCCATGACGAGGATCTGGTCGGCGTCGATCACGGTCGAGAGCCGGTGCGCGATCGTCACGACGGCCCGCTCGCGCGACAGGTCCTCGATCACGGCGTGGACCGCGGCCTCGGTGAGCCCGTCGACCTGCGCGGTCGCCTCGTCGAGCAGCAGGACCTCGGGGGCGTGCAGCACGGCACGCGCGAGCGCCACGCGCTGGCGCTCGCCGCCCGAGACCGTGGTGCCGACGAGCGAGGTGTCGAGCCCGTCCTCGAGCGAGCGGACCTTGGCGTCGAGGCGCACCTTGGCGAGCGCGTCCCACATGGCGTCCTCGGTCGCGTCGGGGTCGGACAGGCGCAGGTTCTCGCGGATCGTGCCGGGCACGACGGGCGTCTCCTGCTCGACGTACGCGATGCGCGAGCGCACCTCGTCGAACGTGTAGCCGTCGTAGGGCCGCCCGTCGAGCAGCAGCGTGCCGGACTCGGGCTGGAGGAAGCGCAGGAGCAGCGAGAACGTCGTGGTCTTGCCCGCTCCCGACGGGCCGACGATCGCGACCTGACCGCGCCGGGGGACGTCGAACGTGAGGTCGCGGACCACGGGCTCGCCGCCGGGCAGGTAGCGCGCGGTCACGTCCTGGAACGCGAGCACGGGCGTCTCCCCCGCCTGGTCCGGGGCGGGGTGCGCGGGGTGCGCGGCGCCGTCGGGCAGGGCGCTCCCCCGGCCCGACGACGGCACGCGGCCTCCCGCCGCGCCTCGCCCGGGTGCGTCCCGGGACGGGGTGGAGGCCCGCTCGGGCTCCTCGATCTCGATGGCTTCGACCTCGCGGATGCGGCCCGCGGCCGCGATGCCGGCCTGGAGCTGGCTGACGTTCTGCGTGAGGCTCGTGACGGGGTCGACGATCTGGAACGCGTACAGCAGGAACGCGACCAGGCTCGAGACCGCGAGCAGGCCCTGGTCGACGCGCCATGCGCCGAGCGCGAGGATCACGATGATCGCGAGCTGGATGCCGCCACCCGCGATGGTCCAGGCGACGGCCTCGGTGCGCACCGACCGGACGCTGTGCCGGGCCGCGTCGCGCGCGTCGTCGACCACGCGGTCGATCTGGCGCTGCTCGGCGCGGCTCGCCTTGATGGTCCGCAGCGCGCGCAGCCCGCCCTCGAGCACGCCGCCGAGCCGGCCGAGAGACTCCTGCGCCTGCTCCTGGGCCTTGGCGATGCGCGGCATGAGCGACCCCACGAGCACGCCGATGATCACGATCGCGAGGAGCGTGGTGCCGAGCAGGACCGTGTCGAGCACGGCCATGAGGACGATCGTCCCGACCAGCCCGACAACCGCGTTGACCAGGTTGACGATGCTCGACGACGCGGCCTCGCGCAGCAGCACCGTGTCCGACGTGACGCGCGTGACGAGCTCTCCCGTGGGGCGCGACCCGAGCGCCCCGACCTTGGCGCGGAAGAAGCGGCGCACCATCGAGGTGCGGGCGTCGAGCACCACGCGCTCGGCGAGCGTGCCGAGCAGGATCCACTGCCACAGCCCCAGGACGAGCCCCACGAGCAGGAGCCCGATCAGCAGCCCGACGGCCGGCGCGAGCGAGACCCCCGTGCCGAGCGTGTCGAGGACGCGCTTGGTGACCATGGGGGTCGCGAGGCTCGCGGCCGTGGTCCCGAGCCCGAGGACCAGGCCGAGCGCGAGCGTGCGTCGGTGGGGCCGGACGAAGGTCCACAGGACCTTGAGGCGTGGAAGGAGCGGCCCCTTCGGAGCAGGGGCCTGCGGGGTCTCGGTGGTCGGGTCGGTCGACGCGGGGGCGGTGGCGGCCATGCGACCAGTGGAACATGCGTGTCTCATTTCAGACAAGAGACGTCTCACCCGTTCGCGGATACGCTGAGCACGTGACAGCCAGCGACACCGCCGCCGCGCCGCGCGAGGCGAGCACCGACGCTCCCGCCGCCGCGACGCCGGCGACCCCCGAGGCCCCCGCGACGGGCGCCCGCGCCCGGACCCGGCGCGCGATCCTCGACGCGGCCGTCGAGGTGTTCAGCACCAACGCCTCGGCCTCGCTCGGCGAGGTCGCCCAGGCCGCGCAGGTCGGCCGGAGCACGCTGCACCGCTACTTCCCCGAGCGAGCGGACCTCATCCGGGCCGTCGGCACCGAGGCCCTCGACCGCACGCGGGCCGCGATCCGCGCCGCGCGCCTCGACGACGGCGACCCCGCGGCGGCGCTGCGACGGCTCGTGATCGAGTACTTCGACCTGGGCCCCTGGTACATGCTCCTGGTCCACGAGGCCTCGCTCGCCGAGGACGAGGCGTTCTGGGTGGAGAGCGAGGCGGCCGAGGCCCCCGTCCGTGCCCTGTTCGCACGAGGCCAGGAGGACGGCGCGTTCGACCCCACCCTGACCGTCTCCTGGAACCAGCGCACGGTGTGGTGGACACTGTTCAACGCCTGGTCGGTCATGACCGAGGACGGTGCGTCGCGCAGCGACGCGCTGCGCATGGCGGTCCGCAGCGTCGAGGGCGTGGTCCTCGCGTCGCGGAGCGCTCCCCCGGCCTGAGCACCCGCACCGACGACCCGCACGAGCGAACCGAGGACGACCGCATGAAGAACATCCGCTGGGCGAGCGTCCTGACCGTGCTCGGGTGCGCCGTGGTGGGGCTCGTGAGCCTGTTCTCGCTGCTCCGGGGCCGCACGTGGGCGTGGTTCCCGCTGCTCGTCGCGGTCGCCGTGGGCTTCCGCGAGATCCGCTACCTCCAGCGGATCGACCACCAGCGCAACGCCCCGCGGTAGTCTCGGCACCTGCCTCGCGCGGCCCGCCGCACACCCCGGACCTGCCCCTCAGGGGCGTCCCGGAGGGGATGTCCCCCATCCGGCGGGCGCCCGTCATCCTCCGGGAGGACGAGGCCCTCGCCGAGGATGGTTCGGAGGGCCGATGTGCCGGTACCCCTCCCCCGCAGAGACTGGTGGCACGCCCCGCGACAGCGAGGGCGGCCAACTTTCCCTGGGGAGGAACCATGACCACGCAGGTCACGACCTCGGCGCCGATCCGCGTCGCACTCCGCGGCCACGACTCGACCGCGCGCCGTGCGCGCTCGTCGCAGCGCCCGGACGACTCGCGCCCCGCCTCCCTGCCCGACGACGGAGCGCCCGCCCCGCAGTCGCGTCGCCCGGGTGCGACGAGCGACCCGTCCGACCGTGCGAACGGCTGGCTCGTGGCCGGCTCGGTCCTCGTGGCCATCGCGCTGTTCTCCGCGCTCGCGCTCAGCTCGTTCGCGACCCTGGGCTGACCGGCTGACCGGCCGACACGTCAGGACCCACAGGACCCGCGCGACCTCGAGGTCTCGCGGGTCCTGCCTCGTCACGGCCCGTCCCGCGCGGCTCAGAGCCGCGGGTCGACCGGCTCCGACTCGAGCGCCAGGACGGCGAACACTGCCTCGTGGACGCGCCACAGCGGCTCGCCCGCCACGACGCGCTCGACGGCCTCGAGACCCAGCGCGTACTCGCGCAGCGCGAGCGACTGCTTGCGCCCCAGCGACCGGTCGCGGAGCCGTTCGAGGTGGTGCTCCTGGGTGTACTCAGGCCCGTAGATGATCCGCAGGTACTCGCGGCCCCGGACCTTGAGCCCCGGCTGGACAATCCCTCGGGGCCCGCGCACGAGGTTCGCGAGCGGCTTGACGACCATCCCCTCGCCGCCCGCCTCGGTCATCTCCTCCCACCAGCGGACCCCTTCGGCGCGCGAGGCCTCGTCGGCGAGGTCGACCACGAGACGACGCGTGGGACGGAAGAGCACCGGGTCGGCCTCGACCAGGCGGTCCGCGATCCCCAGGTGCCACAGGTGGTCACGGGTCGCGTAGGTGGCACCGGTCGCAGTGCCGGGGGCGGGCGCGACGTCCGCCGCCGGGCCGTCGAGCGGGGCGGGAACGCCGTCGACCGTCGGGGCCGCGGAACCGTCCGCACCGCTCGCGAGCACCTGGAACGGGGCGAGCTGCACGCCGTCGAGCCCGTCGACGGGCCACCGGTAGCGGCGGTACGCCTCGGTGTACCTCTCGGCGTCCTCGGCCCGCGACGCCGTCCGCGCCCGCAGCCCGTCGACGTCGACGCCGCGCGCGGCGGCCGCGTCCAGCGCGGCGAGCGCGGGCGGCATGACGGCCCGGGCCGCGGCCCCGACGCTCGCGTACTGGTCACGGATGAGCTGGTCGGCCTTGGCCGACCAGGGCAGGATCTCGGCGTCGAGCAGGACCCAGTCGGCGCCCAGCTCGTCCCACACCCCGGCCCCGTCGAGGGCCTTCGCGACGCGCTCGAGGAGAGCCTCCGCCGTCGGGCCGGAGAAGAGCGGGCGACCCGTGCGCGCGTGCGCGACGCCGCGCCCGCCCGGCTGGACGTCGACCCCGAACCGCCACGCCGAGGCCCCGTACGCCTCGCGGCACACCAGCACCACGGCGCGCGACCCCATGTGCTTCTCCTCGCACACGACCTGCCCGACGCCGTCGCTCGCGTAGGCCGCGAACGCGCCGTCGGGGTGCTCGAGGTAGCCGGGCAGACGCGACGTCGCGACCGGGCTCATGGTCGGCGGCAGGTACAGCAGCGCGCGCGGGTCCACCGCGAACCGGCTCATGACCTCGAGCGCGCCCGCGGCGTTCTCCTCGGGGACCGTGATCCTGCCCCGCGTGCCCGTCACGACCGAGCGCCGGCCGAGCACGTCGGTCACGTCGAGGACGTCGGGGTCGCGCTGCCGGAGAGCCCCTTCGGCACCTGCCGCGTCGCTCCCGGCGTCGGGCAGGAACGGGCGCGCGGGCTCGTAGTAGACCTGGGCCGCGGGCACCGAGACGAGCTCCTTCTCCGGGTACCGCAGCGCGGAGAGCTTGCCGCCGAACACGCAGCCCGTGTCGAGGCACATCGTGTTGTTGACCCACTCGGCCTCGGGCGTGGGCGTGTGCCCGTAGAGCACCACGGCCTGACCGCGGTACTCGTTCGCCCACGGGTAGCGCACGGGCAGCCCGAACTCGTCGGTCTCCCCCGTCGTGTCGCCGTAGAGCGCAAAGCTGCGCACCCGACCCGAGGCCCGCCCGTGGTACGACTCCTTGAGCCCCGCGTGCGCGACCACGAGCCGCCCGCCGTCGAGCACCAGGTGGGAGACCAGGTCACGGCAGAACGTCTCGACGTCCTGGCGGAACTCCTCGGGCTCGTCGGCGAGCTGCGCGAGCGTCGTCTCCAGCCCGTGGCTGACCGTCACGTTGCGCCCCGAGAGCGCGCGCACGAGCTTGTGCTCGTGGTTGCCCGGGACAGCGAGCGCGTGGCCCGCACGGACCATGCCCATGGCGAGGCGCAGGACGCCCGGCGAGTCCGGTCCGCGGTCGACGAGGTCGCCCAGGAACACCGCGCGGCGGCCCTCGGGGTGGGCGGCGTCGACCGGGCGACCGGCCTCGTCGCGCTCGATCACGTAGCCCAGCTCGGTGAGCAGGGTCTCGAGCTCGGCGCGGCAGCCGTGCACGTCGCCGATCGCGTCGAACGGCCCGGTCTGGTCGCGGAGGTCGTTCAGCAGGGGCTCGCGGGCGATCGTGGCGTGGGCGATCTCGTCGACGCCGCGCAGCACGTGGACCTTGCGGAAGCCCTCGCGGCTCAAGGACTTGAGCGACGAGCGCAGCGCCTGGCGCTGACGCTTGACGACGTGGTCGCCGAAGTCGCGGTCGGGGCGGGAGCGGTTGCGCTCGATCGCGACGGACTCGGGCACGTCGAGCACGATCGCGACGGGCAGGACGTCGTGCGCCCGCGCGAGCGCGACGAGGCTCTTGCGCGCTGCGGACTGCACGTTGGTCGCGTCGACGACCGTCAGGTGCCCCGCCTCGAGCCGCTTGCTCACGATCGTGTCGAGCACCTCGAACGCCGCGGCCGTGGCCGACTGGTCGTTGACGTCCCCCGACACGAGGCCTCGGCAGAAGTCCGAGGACACGGCCTCGAAGGGGGCGAAGCGCTCGCGCGCGAACGTCGACTTGCCGGACCCGGACACACCGACGAGCACCACGAGCGAGAGCTCGGGCACGGTC
Organism: Oerskovia enterophila; assembly: GCF_001692445.1. Taxonomy (GTDB): domain Bacteria; phylum Actinomycetota; class Actinomycetes; order Actinomycetales; family Cellulomonadaceae; genus Oerskovia; species Oerskovia enterophila. Next base: position 31,783 of record NZ_MAQA01000017.1, read on the forward strand.
AGGACGCGGGGTTCCCCGCTGGTCACGTGCTGCTCGGTGGTCATGCCCCTGCCTCCGTCGATCGGGTGAACAGCGCCATCTGCGTCGGCGAGCCCAGCCCGCGCGGCCCGACGTCCTCGGGCCCGACGTCGCGGAACGTGACCGCGTAGCCGTGGCGGTGCGCGACGCCACCGGCCCAGGCCTGGAGCTCGGCCCGCGTCCACTCGAACCGGTGGTCCGTGTGACGGTGGCCGTGCTCCTCGAGCGTGGGGTACAGCGCGTTGTACTCGACGTTCGGCGTCGTCACCACGACCGTCCCCGGCCGGGCCTCGGCGAACACGACGCGTTCGAGCGCGCCCAGGCGCGGCGGGTCGACGTGCTCGATCACCTCCATGAGCACCGCGGCGTCGAAGCCCGCGATCCGCTCGTCGCGGTACGTGAGCGAGGACTGCACGAGCTGCACGCGCTCGCGTTCCGCGTCGCTCGCGTCCTCGAGACGGAGGCGGGTCGCGGCCCGCTCGAGCTCGCGCGCGGCCACGTCGGTGCCGAGCAGCCGCGTGAAGCGGCGGTCGGCGACGAGGAGGCGCAGCAGGGCGCCCTCGCCGCACCCGAGGTCGACGACGCTGCGCGCCCCGACCTCGTGCAGGGCTGCGACCACGGCCTCGGCGCGCTGCCGGGCGAGCGTGGGCGACCTGGTCCCGACGGCGTCGCTCCCCGCGGCGGGGACGTCGCCCTCGGCCGGGGCTTCCTCGGCCCCGGCGTCGGCATCGGCGTCGGCGTCGACGGGCAGCGGGCCGCCGTCGAGCGTCACGAGGCGGTCGGTCGCGTCCTCGACGTACCGGCGCTGGTGCGCGAGGTAGCGGTGCATGATCTGGTCGCGCTCGGGGTGCTCGGCGAGCCATCCTTCGCCCGCGCGCAGCAGCTTGTCGACCTCGTCGCCCGTGACCCAGTAGTGCTTGGCGTCGTCGAGCACGGGCAGCAGGACGTACAGGTGGTGCAGGGCGTCGGCGAGGCGCACGGTCCCGGTCAGGCGCAGGTCGACGTAGCGCGAGTCGCCCCACTCGGGCACGGTCGGGTCGAGCGGCTCGGGCGTGGCGTCGACAGTCCAGCCCAGGGGCCCGAACAGGCGCTCTGCGAGTCGCGCGCCACCGCGGCAGGGCAGCGCGGGGACGTGGATCTCGAGCGGGATCGAGGAGTCCGCGAGCGCCTGCCGGGAGTCGCAGCGGCCTGCCATCGCCGTCCGGAACACCGCGCCGAGCGCGACCGCGAGCATCGAGGAGGCGGCGTACGGGCGGTCGTTGACGTACTGGGCGAGCGAGAACGCGTCGCGCCCGCCGAACCGCTTGTTGCGCACGATCCCCACGGGGTCGACCTCGAGGAGCAGCGCGACCGTGCAGCGCGCGGTGTCGGCCTCGGGGTAGAAGACGTGCGCCGTGCCGACGGGGAGGTCGAACGACTGGGCCCGGGCGGGGTGCTTGTGCAGCAGGTACCCGAGGTCGGTCGCGTCCGTCATCGGTAGTGCGGGCGTCCCTTTTACGGGCATCGCTGGCGCAGCGTCTCCGGGCGGGGCGATCCTGGGCAGGGCGATCCCGGCCGGCGCGCCGGCGGTCGTCGTGAGGGTGACCAGCATGCTGTGCATGCTCCCACGGGGGCGCAACGGATTTAGGCTGGAGGTGGTCCGTGCGTCCGCGCGTCGCCGACGACCGCGAGCGCCGTGTCCTCGACGGACGGAGCACTCATGTCCACGACACCCCAGGTCCCGCTCGGCACCTCCGGCGGGCCGACCGGAGAGGGTCCGGGAGCCGACGAGTTCGCCGAGCGGCTGTTCGCGTCGGCGCTCGGCGCTCTCGACGTCTTCTCGGTGTACCTCGGCGACCGGCTGGGCTGGTACCGGTCCCTCGCGACGGACGGGCCCGCGACCTCGGCCGAGCTCGCGACCCGGACGGGGACGCAGGAGCGTTACGCGCGCGAGTGGCTCGAGGGGCAGGCGGTCGCGGGCGTCCTCACCGTCGCTCCCGGGCGCGAGCCCTCGGCCGAGCCCACGACCCAGCCGGACCGCTCCTCGCAGGGCGTGCCTCCGTCGTCGGGCCCTCTCGTCACGGAGGCGGCGGCCCGCCGCTACGCCCTGCCGCCCGGCCCGGCCGAGGTGCTGACGGACGAGCACAGCCTCGCGTACCTGGCGCCGCTGCCCCGGCTGTTCGCGGCCGTGGGGCGCACGTTCGACGAGCTGCTCGGCGCGTACCGCGACGGCGGCGGGGTCTCGTGGGGGCGGCTCGGGCCGGACGCGCGCGAGGCGCAGGCCGACCTCAACCGGCCGTGGTTCGAGCACGAGCTCGCGGGCGCGCTCGGCCGGGTCCCTGACCTGCACGCGATCCTGTCGCGGCCCACCGCGCGGGTCGCGGACGTGGGCTGCGGCGCCGGGTGGTCGACGGTCGCGCTCGCGCGCGCCTACCCGCAGGCCCGGTTCGACGGGTACGACGTCGACGGCCCCTCGGTCGAGATGGCGCGCGCGAACGCTGAGGCGGCGGGCGTCGCGGACCGCGTGGCGTTCCACGCCGCCGACGCCGCGGCCCTGCCCACGGACGCCCCGCTCGACGCAGCCTTCGCGTTCGAGTGCACGCACGACATGCCGCGCCCGGTCGAGGTCCTGTCGGCGGTCCGTCGGGCCGTCCTGCCCGACGGCGCCGTGGTCGTCATGGACGAGGCCGTCGCCCAGGAGTTCACTGCGCCGGGGGACGAGGTGGAGCGGCTCATGTACGGGTTCAGCCAGTTCGTGTGCCTGCCGGACGGCCTGTCGTCGTCGCCGTCGGTCGGCACGGGCACGGTCATGCGGCCCGCGACGCTCGAGCGGTACGCGCTCGACGCCGGGTTCGAGCGCGTCGAGGTCCTGCCGATCGAGGGGTTCAGCTTCTTCCGGTTCTACCGGCTGCACCACTGAGCACCCCTGCCGGTGTGGCAGCCGCTCGACGTCGTCGAGGCCGTCCGGCACCGTGCGGGGGCGTGGGGAGTGCTGTGGGCCGGGGTGAGCTCGCCGTTCCGGTTCACGTTCGGGTGGCTGAGACTCCTGCCGGTCTTCTAGGCCGGGGCGACCGGGGGCGACGGCGTGCCGGTCCCTGCGCGGCCTGGCACCCTGGCCAGATGATCACCGAGCTGCACGTCGTCGACTGGCGCCGCCGCGTCCAGCACCTGTACGCGCGCGTCCGCGACCTGGCGGTCGAGGACCCCGCCGCCGCGCACGAGTACTGGGTCGCGTCGCGCGACGACCTCCTGGCCGAGCACCCGGCCTCGCCGCTCCTGCCCGAGGACCGTGCCGCTTTCACGGGTCTCCCGGTCGGTCCGTACGACGCCGCGATGCGGTTCGAGGTGCCGCTCGTGCCCGACCCGGCGCGGGGCACGCCGGACGCCGCACGGCTCGACGTACCCACGGGCACCGACGGCGTGGTGCCGTTCGAGCGTGTCGGGCGCCTCGACCTGCCCGGGCTGGGGTCGCTCGACGTGTGGGCGCTGCGGTCATACGGGGGCGGTCTGTTCGTGCCGGTCAAGGACCGCTCGCCCGCGACGTACGGCGGCGGCCGGTACCTGCTGGACACGATCAAGGGCGCGGACCTGGGTTCCGCGTCGTCCCGTCCCGTGCCCGACGGCGACGCACCCCTGGTCGTCGACCTCAACTTCGCGTACAACCCGTCGTGCGCCTACGACCCGGCGTGGGCGTGCCCGCTCGCCCCACCGGGGAACACGCTCGTGGTCGAGCTGGCGTGCGGAGAGCTGGTGCGGGCCGCGGCGTAGCGTCCGCCAGGCAGGTGTGCCGGACACGTCTGGCGCTACCCCGGAGTGTGTTTTCTCCGCAGCCACAACGATTGTGGTGGCTGCGCAGACGACGACCTCGGGAGCACCGAGGCCCGGCCGTCGCTCGGACCGGGCGGGGCCGCCGCGCGACCACGCGTGGCGCCGACCGGTCGCGCGACCGGCCTCGCCGGCGATGTGAAACAGTCCTCGTCATGACCGACCCCCCGGACCCGCAGCAGCCCTCCGCTCCCTTCCTCGACCGCGCGGGTATCGACACGCTCGTCGCGTCCGGCGTCGTCGTCCCGGCCCCGGACGCCGTCTGGGTCTCGCCCCGGGCTCGGATCGCCGCCGGGGCGGTGCTCCACCCGACCGTCGTCGTCTCGTGCGACGAGGCGTCGAGCGTCGTCGTGGCCCGCGATGCCGTCCTGCACCCCGGCACACGGATCAGCGCGACCGAGGGCGGGTCGGTCCGGGTCGGGGAACGCACGATCCTCGGCCCTGGCGGCTGCACGCTCGTGGCCGACGGCGACAAGCTGCACGTCGGCCCGGACGGCCGCTATCGCATGGCGCTCCTCCTCGCCCCCGGCGCATACGGCGACGGCTGCCAGGTCCTCGGCCCGATCGAGGCCCGCGGCTGCACACTCGAAGGCGGAGAGCCGGGCGACTCACCCGACGTCGCCTCACGTGGCGCGCTGCTCAAGGGTGCCGGTCGGGCAGCGGGGATCACGCTGGCGCGCGGGCAGGTCGTCAACGGCGCCGGGGACTTCCGGCGCGCCCCCGTCGAGGAGCAGACGGACTACCACCCGCCTCGTCCGACCGCGGGGTAGCCCCTCGCTGGCAGCACCTCAGTGCAGCAGCGTCTTCAACCCGATGATGAGCAGACCGAACGCCCCCGCGACCACGGTCTCGACCGTCAGCGCCCACCCTCGGACGCCCGCCCGGTGCGCCGCGAGGTGGCCGACGACCGCGAGCATCAGCACCGTGAACCACAGCGCGATCAGCGCGGCGTCCACCACGTCCAGCCCGAACACCCTCCCCACGAGGAAGACCCCGAGCGCGGGCACCCCGCCGATCAGCACCCACACCTCGTCCGACGACGCGAGCCTCAGGCGCTCGGTGATGGTGTGGTCGGTGTCGCGGAACCGCCCGCCGATCGCCGACACGTACACGTGCGCCGCCCAGTACCCCACGAGCACGCCGGCCACCGCGAGCATCACGAAGTCGCTCGACGCGTCGTGCGTGCTCGAGACCGCGAGCATGAACCCCGAGACCACGGCCCCGTACAGGAAGTCGGCGGGACCACCACGCGCGAACCGGTCGCCCAGGTTGTCGCGCTGGGCGTGGTGGTCGACGCTCTTCCACGAACGCGCGGCCTGCTCGCCTGCGCCGCCCTCGGCTCCGTCGTCGGAGCCGGCAGCCCGCGTCTCGTCACCGTCAGTCATCCGCGTCGCCTCCGGGTCGCGTCGGCCTGTCGCCGCCTCTCTCGTCACTGTAGCGACGCCGTCGGGCCCGGCGCGCGGCGACAGCCGCCAACCCGCCAGCACCGCGCGCGGCGACCGACCGCCGATTCTCGGGCGACGTGCCCACCGACCGACTGACGAGCAGCGCTCTCCCACGGCCTCGCCGCAGCATGCCCCGCCCGCTGCACGCGGTGTACCGTCCCGTTCATGAGTGCCGCACGAAGCAACACCCACGCGCAGGCGGTCGACGCGGCGATCGAGCTGTTCACCCGGAAGGGCTACGAGCAGACGACCGTCGAGGACATCGCCGACGCCGCGCAGATCAGCCGGGCCACGTTCTTCCGCCGTTTCCGCTCCAAGGAGGACGTGGTCTTCGCGGACCACGAGCTGCTCCTGGACGCCGTGGTGGTCCTCCTCGGGGAGACCCGGCCCGCCGCCCGCGGCGTCACCCCCGAGGAGCTCGAGAACGTCGACCCGTACGTCGAGGTGTGCAAGGCGGCACGGCTCGTGTTCGACCACCACGTGGGCCAGCGCGAGACGTCGGTCGCGCGGCACCGCCTCCTGCAGGACGTGCCGGCGCTGCGCGACCGCGAGCTCGTGACCACGCACCGCTACGAGCGCGCGTTCACGTCCTACCTGCGCGACACCCTGCCCGCCGACACCCGGCACTCGACCGCGTCGGTCGCGTTCGCGGCGTCGGTCGTCGCGGTGCACAACGCGATCCTGCGCCGCTGGCTGCGCGACCCCGACCAGGACCTGCGCCCCGAGCTCGAGGAGGCGTTCGCGGACCTGCGCCGCGCGGCGCGCAACCCCGCGGGCCCGACGACGGAGCCCGCCACCGCGTCCACGTCGCCTGCACCGGCGCGCACAGCAGGTGCCGAGAGCGGGGTGGGCACGGCAGGCACGGAGAGCACGGCCGACCGGGCTGCCCCCGCTGCTGCCAGCACCGCACCGACCCGCCGCGTCGTGGTGACCGTGCTCGACGGCGACGCCGACCCCGACGAGGTGGCCCGGGCCGTGCGCGACGCGTTGGGTGCGTGATTCGGCCGCGACTCGCCGGGCGTGTCGCAGCCGAACCACGCACTCGGCCCAGCACCGACGAGCCCCGGGAATGCACGGGTAGCATCTGCGGTTGCAGCACACAGCAAGCAGTACGCACGAACGTGCTCCGGGGTCGGTGCAATTCCGAGCCGGCGGTGACAGTCCGCGACCCGCGCCCACGCGCGGTTGACCTGGTGGAACTCCAGGACCGACGGTGAAAGTCCGGATGGGAGGAAGCACGTGCGGCGCGGCCGTCCCCGGCCGGGCTGAGCACGACGTGATCGTCGCGCCCACCCCCGACCGTCCGGACCGGTCTCGCCGTGGTGAGCGCCGCCGTCGGGCAGCCCGGACAGGGCTCCCCCGACCCGACGCCCGCCCTCACCCCGGAGCCGACGTGCCCGGGACGAGGGAACATCGATGGACCTGCTCCACGCGCTCTTCGACGCGCAGCTGACGATCGGCGGCCAGCACCTGCTGTGGCGCGAGATCGTGGGCAACGGGTTCGGCCTTGCCTCCGCGCTCGGCGGCATGCGGCGCAAGATCTGGGCGTGGCCCGTAGGGATCGTCGGGAACCTGCTGCTCCTCACGGTGTTCCTCGGAGCGGTGTTCGCGACGCCCAACCCCGTCAACCTCCTCGGCCAGGCCGGGCGCCAGGTCATGTTCGTCGTCGTGTCGGTGTACGGGTGGGTCCAGTGGCGGCGCACCCGTGCGCGCCTCGACCAGGACGCGGCCGGTCTCGACGCGGACAGCCACGGCGTCTCGGTCGAACCACGATGGGCCACGTGGCGGCAACGAACCTTCCTCGTCGTGGCGCTCGTGGGCGGGACGCTCGTCCTGACCCCGATCTTCCGGATGCTCGAGTCCTACGAGCCCGTGTGGGCCGACGCATGGATCTTCATGGGTTCGCTGCTCGCGACGTACGGCATGGCCAAGGGATGGGTCGAGTTCTGGCTGATCTGGGTGGCCGTCGACGTGGTGGGCGTGCCCCTGCTGGTCGACGCCGGCTTCTACGCGTCCGCGTTCATGTACGTGTTCTACGGGGCGTTCACGCTCGTCGGGTTCTTCGTGTGGTGGCGCATCGACCGGCGCTCCCAGGCCCTGGAGGTCGCGGCGAGCGCCCCCGCCACCACCCCCTGAAGCCACCCCTTGCGTCCGGGTGGGCCGGGCGGATACTCGAAGGTGCGCCCTGCTCGCGCCGGGCGCACCACTTCCGGCCCGATGACGCGAGGACGCGACGGGAAAGGCGGCACCATCATGGTCACGCGACTCAACCCCTACCTGAACTTCCGCGACGAGGCACGGCAGGCGATCGGGTTCTACCGCGACGTGTTCGGCGGCGAGGTGACGATCAGCACGTTCGCCGACTTCCAGGCCTCCGAGGACCCTGCCGACGCCGACAAGGTCATGCACTCCCAGCTCGAGTCCCCCACCGGCCTGGTCCTCATGGCCGCGGACACCCCGAGCTCGATGGAGGTCCCGACCGGCGCCGGCTTCTCGATCTCGCTGAGCGGCGAGCAGTCCGACGACGCCGAGCTGCGCGGCTACTGGGACAAGCTCTCGTCGAGCGGGAGCGTGACCGTGCCGCTCGAGGTCGCGCCGTGGGGAGACGCGTTCGGCATGTGCGTCGACGGGTTCGGCGTGAGCTGGCTCGTGAACATCGCCGGGGCTGCGCGGGCCTGAGCGCTCCCCCTGGTCAGGCCGGGCACCGGGCCCGCCCGTGATACCCCGTCTCTTGACCTGAGACGGGATATCACGCACCATGGGGGGATCGCCCGACACCGACGTCCGGCCCGACCCCGGGAGCATCCCCCATGACGATCGAGAACCCCGTCCGCCAGAACGTGACCGAGCCGGACTACGACCTCTCGCAGCCGCTCGGCATCGACTACGCCGGCGCGTTCTCGGACGCGACCGACGCCGACCGCGACCTGCAGCAGCGGGTCCGCACGTTCGTCCAGGACGAGGTCCTGCCCGTGATCGACGGGTACTGGGAGCGCGCCGAGGTGCCGTTCGGTCTGGCCAAGCGCATGGGCGAGCTCGACTTCCTGCGGGACGGCGTCGACGTCCCCGGTGCGCCACGGATCAGCCTCATGGGCGCCGGTCTCGCCGAGATGGAGATGTCGCGCGGCGACGGCTCGGTCGCGACCATCTGCGGCGTCCAGGGCGGCCTCGCGCTGCGCTCGATCCAGCTCCTCGGCTCGGACGAGCAGAAGGCCGAGTGGCTCGGCCCGCTCGCGCGCGGTGAGAAGCTCGGCGCGTTCGCCCTGACCGAGCCCACGCACGGCTCGGACTCGGTCTCGCTCGAGACCACGGCCCGCCGCGAGACCCGCGACGGCGTCGAGGGCTTCGTGATCGACGGCGAGAAGAAGTGGATCGGCTTCGGGTCGTGCGGCGACATCACGGTGCTGTGGGCGCGACTTGTCGGGGACGAGGGCGACAACCAGGTGCACGGGTTCCTCGTGCCCCAGGACACCCCGGGCTACGCGGCCACGACCATCGAGGGCAAGGTCTCGCTCCGCGCGATCTGGCAGGCCCACATCGTCCTGACCGACGTGTTCGTCCCGGCCTCGGCCATGCTCCCGGGCGGACGGTCGTTCAAGGACACCGGCCGCGTGCTCCAGGCGACGCGCCTCGGGGTGGCATGGTCCGCCGTCGGGCACGCGACCGCCTGCTACGAGACGGCCGTCGCCTACGCCAAGCAGCGTGTCCAGTTCGGCCGCCCGCTCGCGGCCAACCAGATGGTCCAGGAGCGGCTGACCCGCATGCTCTCGACCCTCACCCAGATGCAGCTCCTGGTCGCACAGATGACCCGCCTCGACGAGGCCGGGCAGCTCTCCGGCCCGCAGGCGTCGATCGCCAAGTACACGAGCACGCGCGGCGCACGCGAGATCGCGGCGAGCGCGCGCGACATGCTGGGCGGCAACGGCATCCTCCTCGCGAACCGCGTCGCGCGGCACTTCGCGGACATCGAGGCCCTGCACACCTACGAGGGCACCGAGAGCGTCCAGGCCCTCATCGTGGGTCGCGACATCACGGGCGTCTCGGCGTTCGTGTAGCCCCTCGCCGGCGGCGCTCCCCGTACCGGGAGTGCCGCACCCTCTCCTGCCACACCTGGCCCGCAGCGGCCACCCGTCGACACCACAAGACCACCCGGCGCCGTACCGGACCTCCTCGTTCACCTGAAACGCACGGCGCCGGGTCCCCTTCTCCCACGGAGCACCTCATGAGCAACGACGCCCACGTCCCCGTCCTCCTGCACGGTGCGCGCACGCCGTTCACGCGCTTCCAGGGTGCGCTCGCGTCCCTGTCGGCGAACGAGCTGGGCGCGCACGCGATCCGCGGCGCGCTCGACGCCGCTGGCGTCGCGGCTTCCGACGTCGACGCCGTGATCATGGGCCAGGTCATCCAGGCGGGCGGCGGCCAGGGGCCGGCCCGGCAGGCCGCGATCGCGGCCGGGATCGGCTGGGACGTCCCCACGGTCACCATCAACAAGCTGTGCCTGTCGGGCCTGACCGCGATCATCGACGCGGCGCGCCTGGTCCGCACGGGCGAGGCGTCGGTCGTCGTCGCGGGCGGCCAGGAGTCCATGACGAACGCGCCGCACCTCGTGCTCGGCTCGCGCAAGGGCTTCGCGTTCGGAGACGTGACCATCGCGGACTCGCTCACGCACGACGGCCTGCGCGACCCGTTCGACGGTCAGATCATGGGCGAGGCCACCGACCGCGGCTGCACCACGCGCGGCATCGGCCGCGCCGAGCAGGACGAGTACGCTGCCCGCTCGCACGCCCTCGCGGCCGCGGCCCGCGCGGAAGGGCGCCTGGCCGAGGAGATCGCCCCGGTCACGGTCCCGCAGCGCAAGGGCGAGCCCGTGGTCGTCGCCGACGACGAGGGCATCCGCCCCGGCACCACGGTCGAGGCGCTCGCCCGCCTGCGTCCCGCGTTCGTCGCGGACGGCACCATCACCGCCGGCTCGTCGTCCCCGCTGTCCGACGGCGCCGCGGCGGTCGTCGTCGTCAGCAAGGCCTTCGCGGTCTCCCGCGGCCTCACGTGGCTGGCCGAGATCCGGTCGGCCGGCCAGGTCGCCGGCCCCGACAACTCGCTGCACTCCCAGCCCGCCCGCGCGATCGAGCGTGCGCTCGAGCGCGAGGGCATGAAGGCCGACGAGCTCGACCTGGTCGAGATCAACGAGGCCTTCGCGGCCGTCGCGCTCCAGTCGGTCGAGGACCTCGGGATCGACCACGCGGTCGTCAACCCCGACGGCGGCGCGATCGCCCTGGGTCACCCGGTCGGCGCGTCGGGCGCGCGCCTGGCCCTGCACCTGGCCCTCGCCCTCCAGCGCCGCGGGGGTGGCGTGGGCGCCGCCGCGCTGTGCGGCGGCGGCGGCCAGGGGGACGCGCTGATCCTGCGCGCCTGAGTCCTTCCCCTCGCGTCGCGCGGTGCTGCCTCACCGCGCGACCGGCGGCCCGCCCGGAGGTCCCCTTCGCCTCCGGCCGGGCCGCTTCTTCGTGCCCGACGGCGTGCGGCGTCCAGGGCGTGTCGCGCTCCCCGGGCGAGCGGCGCCGTCGTGCGACGATGAGCCCGTGCCCGAGACCTCCGCCGCCCGGCCCGCCTCGACCGGACGCCGGTTCCTCGCCTGGGCCCTGCGCTCGCCGTGGGCCCTGGTCGCGGGCTTCGTGCTCGTGCACGCCTGGCTCGTCGTCGATGCCCTGACCTGGGGGTACCGGATCTCGGGCGACGTGCAGCTCTACCGGGTCTGGGCGCGCGCAGGCTGGGACCGCGGGATCTGGCCCGTGCTCGACTACGACTGGGTCTACCCGGTCGGGGCGCTCGTGCCGGTCTCGGCCCCCGCGCTCCTGGGGACGTCGTTCGAGGCGTACTACGCGCAGTTCCTCGTGCTGATCGTCGCGCTGAACGCGCTCGCGCTGTGGTTCCTCGCGCGGCTGCCGGGGCGCGGCCGTGTCGCGGCCTGGTGGTGGCTCGCGTTCCTCGTCGCGCTCGGCCCCATCTTCCTGGGCAGGCTCGACGGCGTCGCCGCTGCCCTCCTCGTGATCACGCTCGCGCTCGCGGTACGCCGCCCGGCCGTGGCGACCGCGATCGCGACGTTCGGTGCCTGGGTCAAGATCGCCCCCGGGGCCGTGGTCGTGGCGCTCCTGACGACCGCGAAGCGCCCGTTGCGCACGGTCGTGCTCCCGGGCGCTGCGGTCAGCGCGGTCGTCGTCGCGCTCGCCCTCGCGGGCGGAGCGGGCAAGCGGGTGCTCGGGGTGTTCGGGACCCAGGACGCGCGGGGCCTCCAGTCGGAGTCGGTGTTCGCGACCCCGTTCAGCGTGCTGCGGCTGTTCGACCCCCGGTTCCGGGTCTGGATGAACCAGGACATCCGCACGCTCGAGATCTACGGCCCCGGCACCGCGGTGACGGGACGGCTGCTCGACGTGCTGCTGCCCGTCGCGGTGCTCGCGATCGCGGCCCTGTCCTGGTGGGCCGTGCGGCGGCGCCCCGAGGTCCGCACCGACGTGTTCCTCCTGTCCGTGACGGCCCTGCTGCTGAGCCTCATCGTCTTCAACAAGGTGGGATCGCCGCAGTTCGTCGCGTGGATCGGGCCTCCCGTGGCCGTCGCGATCGCGCTCGCCGGGCCGGGCGCCCGCTCCGTCTGGTCGGCGCCCGCGCTGGCAGTCCTGGGCACCGCTGGTCTGACGCAGCTCCTCTACCCGGTCGCGTACGACGAGTTCATGGTCGGGGAGCCCTGGATCGTCCTGGTCGCGGCCGTGCGCAACCTCGCGCTCGTGGTCCTGCTCGTCGGGGCCGTGGTCCAGCTCGTGCGGCTGGGGCGAGGGGCGGCGGGAACCGTCGCGTCGACCGTCGTGGCCGAGCCGCACGCGTCACGGCCAGACCCCGGGCCCGTGGCGAACGCCTGACCACTGATGCCCGGCTGCCCCTCACGCGGGACCGGGGCGCCTCCCGGGCGCAGGGCGCTCGGCGGTCACGAGGCCGTGGTCGAACGCCGCGATGACGAGCTGGGCACGGTCGCGGGCGACGAGCTTGGCGAGCAGGTTGCCGATGTGCGTCTTGACGGTGCCCATGGAGATCGTCAGCCTCCGCCCGATCTCCTGGTTGGACAGCCCACGGCCCACGAGCGCGAGCACCTCGACCTCCCGGCTGGTGAGGAGCTGCGGCGCCACGGCCCCGCGCTGCGGCCCACCGTCGAGGTAGTGCCCGACGATCCGCGCCAGGACGGCCGGGGCGAACAGGGACTCGCCGGCATGCGTACGCCGGACGGCGTCGACGAGGCTCGTGGGCTCGGCGTCCTTGAGCAGGAACCCGCTCGCGCCTGCGCGCAGGGCCCCGTGGACGTACTCGTCGAGCTCGAACATGCTGAGCACGAGGACGCGGGTCGACGTGAGGTCGGGGTCGGCCGCGATCCGGCGCGTCGCATCGATCCCGTCACCGCCGGGCATGCGGACGTCCATGAGGACGACGTCGGGGCGGGTCCGGCGCGCGACCTCCACCGCGGCCTCGCCCGAGCCCGCCTCGCCCACGACCGTGAGCCCGTCGGCACCGTCGAGCACGAGCCGCAGGCTGTGACGGATCAGGGGCTGGTCGTCCACGACGAGCACCCGTACCGGCACCGTCACGACTGCGCTCGTCCCAGCAGGCCGGCGGCCGGCGGGGCCGGGTCCGGCAGCACGACCGTCACGCGGAAACCTCGGGAGGAGGGCCCCGCGACGAGAGAGCCGCCGAGCGACTCGACCCGCTCGCGCAGGCCTGCGAGCCCCATCCCCGCCCCCTGGTGAGGCTCCCACCCGACGACGGGCCCGTCGTCCTCGACGACCAGCCGCAGGCCCTCGGCGTCGCGGCCGAGGACGACCGAGGCACGCGTCTGCCCCGCGTGACGCAGGACGTTGGCGAGGGCCTCACGGACCACCGTGCACACGCAGAGGCCCACTCCTGCCGAGGCCACGACCTCCTCGGCGTCGAGCGCGACGTCGAGGCCCGCGCCCCGCGCGGTCGCGACGACACGCGGGAGGTCGGCGAGCGTCTCCGCCGGACGCAGCGGGACCTCGTCGCCCGGTCCGCGCAGGACCGTGAGCATCCTGCGCAGCTCGGTGGTCGCGTCCCGGCCCGCGCGCTCGATGTCGGCCAGGGCGCGGGCCCGCTCGGCATCGCCGCCCGGCCCTGGCACCGTGCGCGCCGACGCCGCACGCACCGTGATGAGCCCCAGCCCGTGCGAGGCGAGGTCGTGCAGGTCTCGTGCGATGCGCAGCCTCTCGGCCTGAGCGGCCCGTTCCGCCGCCCAGCCCGTCAGGTCGTCCTCGAAGGCACGTCGCTCGCGCCGGGAACGGACGAGGGCCCAGGCCAGCACGCCCGCCGCGACTGCGGTCGCACCCAGCAGGACGGCGAGGGCCTCGACGGGGCGACCGACACCGAGGGTCGCCAGGCCGAGCACGAGGGCCGCGACGAGACCGCCCGCGATCGGCCAGACGCGGGATCGCAGCACGGGTCGGGCGGTCGTCTCCATCCACCGGAGTCTAGGGACGCGCCGCCCGCCGCACATCGGCCCACGGTCCGAGAGACCGCGGGCCGAGGCCCGGACCCCAGGTCCGGCCTCCGGTCCGATGCCCTGCGCGCTCCTGGCGGCTGGACTGTGGGCATGTTGAAGATCGAGCACCTCGTCAAACGCCACGGTCCCCGCACCGTCCTCGACCGCGTCGCCTTCGAGGCCCGGCCGGGCCGCGTGACCGCCTTCCTCGGGCCCAACGGAGCCGGCAAGTCGTCGACCCTGCGCATCCTCCTCGGCCTGGACCGGGCCGACGAGGGTCGTGCCCTCGTCGGGGGGCAGCCGTACAGGTCGCTGCGCGACCCGCTGCGCACCCTCGGCTCGATGCTCGACGGCTCCGGAGCGCACCGCTCCCGCACGGCCCGCAACCACCTCTCCTGGGTCGCGCGCAGCAACGGGATCTCGCAGAGGCGCGTCGACCAGGTGCTCGAGCAGGTAGGGCTCACGGCCTCCGCCCGGACACGGGTGGGGCGCTACTCCCTCGGCATGGGACAGCGCCTGGGTCTCGCGTGCGCGCTCCTGGGCGAGCCCGAGGCGCTCGTCCTCGACGAGCCCGTCAACGGTCTCGACCCGGAGGGCATCCGGTGGATCCGTGGCCTGCTCCGTGCGCACGCGGACCACGGCGGCACGGTCCTGCTGTCGAGCCACTTCATGGGCGAGGTGGCCGACATCGCCGACGACCTCGTGGTCATCTCGGGCGGTCGGGTCGTCGCGGACGGGACGCTCGCCGACGTGACCCACCGCTACGACACGCTCGAGGACGCCTTCTTCGCGCTCACGAGCGACGGACAGGGGACGGTCCGGTGAGGGGGTGGAACGTGTTCGTCGCCGAGCTGCAGAAGATGCTGGCGCTGCCCGGGGTGTGGACCGGGGCTGCGGTCGCCGTCCTCGGGACGGCCGCGCTGACCCTGCTCAACGCGGTCGGCGTCCGCGACGCGCTCGTCGCCGGACGTCCCGAGGACACGGGCTACGGTTCCGCGTTCGACACAGCGTTCGCCGCGATGCCGATCGGGACCGTGGGCGCGGTCGTGATCGGCGTGATCGCGGTGAGCAGCGAGTACACCGCGAACAGCCCGGACGCCGGAGGCGGTCGGCAGATCGGTACGACGCTCGTGGCCGTCCCGCGCCGCGCGAGCGTCCTCGTCGCGAAGGTGACCGCGGTCGTCCTGCTCGTGATCGCCACGGCGGTCGTGGCGGTCCCGGCGAGCGTCGCACTCGCCGAGGCGATCATCGCCGACGCCGCGACCGCGACCGTCCCGCTCGACGAGGCCGTCCGGCGCTGCCTCGGCGCGGCCCTCTACTGGACCCTCACGGCGCTCCTGGCCCTGGCGGTCACGGTCTTCACGCGCAGCGGGGTCGTCCCTCTCCTGGTGCTCGTGGTCAACAGCTCGTTGGTGTCGGTGTCGCTCCTGCTCACGATGCTCACGCCGCTCGCGCACTGGCTCCCCGACATGGCCGGCCGCAGGCTCTTCGGGGACGTCGACACCGTCGCGGGCGGCCTGTCGCCCGGTCCCGGTGCGCTCGTGATGGCCGCGTGGGCCCTGGCGCTCCTCGCGGTCGCGGGCACCGTGTTCTCACGGCGGGACGCGTGAGCGCCGGGGGGTTGGCGTCCGTGGTCGCCGCGGAGCTCGACAAGCTCCGCACGCTGCCCGGCGCGGTCCTCGCGGTCGTCGGGACCACCGTGGTCGGAGCCCTGATCGCCGCCGCGCAGGCGGGTGCGGCCGCCGACCAGGGCCTGCCCGTCACGGCCCTCGATCTCACGCTCCGCACGGTGCCCTTCGTCGTGGCAGGCCTCGTGCTCGTCGGCGTGCTGCCGGTCTCCCAGGAGCACGCCGGTCGCCAGGTCGCCACGACCCTGACCGCGGTCCCGCGGCGCGGGCTCCTCGTCGCGGGCAAGAGCGTCGCGGCGATCTGCGCCGTCGGGCTCACCGCGGTCTCGGTGCTCGGCGCCTGCCTGGCCGCGTCCGCGGTCACGCAGCACCTCCTCGACGCACCCGCCGCGACGGGCGACGCCGGAGCGGGCCCGCTCCTGGGGGCCGCGGCGTTCCTGGTCGTCATCGGGGTGTTCTCGCACGCCGTGGCGCTGGTCGTGCGTCACCTCGTGCCCGCGCTCGTCGGCGTCCTCGCGCTGGTGCTCGTCGTGTCCCCGCTGCTCGCGGGCGCGACCGAGCACGCGCGCTGGTTGCCGGACCGCGCCGCGTCGGCCTGGTACGACGCGGGCCCGAGCACGCTCGACGGGCCGACGGCGACGCTCGTCGCGCTCGCCTGGGTGGCGGTCGTCGGCGTCCTGGGTTCGTGGCGGTTCCTCACGCGGGACGCATGACGAGGTCGAGGCGCGGGTAGGTCGGGCCCCAGCGCCCCACCCCGGCAGCACCCACACTAGTTGATAATGAGAGCGGTTCTCATTCTCTGCTACGGTGTGCGAGTTCGGCGCGCTCCCTGCGCCGCAGCCCACACCTACCGGAAGGACGGTGGGACCCGCCGGGGTCCCGTGACGCCATGACCAGCACCAGACACCGCCACCTCGCCCTGGGGATCGCCCTCGCCCTGCCCGCCGCCGTGCTCGCCGGCTGCGCCACGGGCGAGGCCTCCCCCGCCGCGACGTCCGACGCGTCCGAGCACGACCACGACGAGCACGAGGAGGGCGGCCACGGCACCGAGGCCGCGACCGACACCCCGCGCATCGCCGTGACCTACGACGGCGGGATCGTCGTCCTCGACGGCACGAGCCTCGAGCAGGTCGCCGACCTCCCGGTCGACGGCTTCACGCGCATCAACCCCGCGGGGGACGAGCGCCACGTGATCGTCTCCGCGGGTGACGCGTTCCGGGTCCTCGACCTCGGCACGTGGGGCGAGCCGCACGGCAACCACTCGCACTTCTACACGTCCGAGCCGGCCTTCACGCAGACCGAGTTCGCCGCGAACCACCCCGGCCACGTGGTCCGCCACGCGGGCCGCACGGTCCTGTTCAACGACGGCTCGGGGCTCGTCGAGTCGTTCGACCCGCACGACCTCGCGGACGGCGACCCCGAGACCACGACGTACATGACCCCGTCCCCGCACCACGGCGTCGCGGTCGAGCTCGAGAGCGGCGACCTGCTCGTCACCGACGGCACCGAGGACTCGCGGTCGAGCGTCGTGGTCCTCGACAGCGGTCGCCACGAGGTCGCGCGCACCGACGCCTGCCCGGGCGTGCACGGCGAGGCCGTCGCGTCCGACGAGGCCGTGGTCGTGGGCTGCGAGGACGGCGTGGTCGTCTACGCGGGCGGCGAGCTGACCAAGATCGCGTCGCCCGACGCCTACGGCCGGATCGGCAACCAGGCCGGCTCGGACGAGTCACCCGTGGTCCTGGGCGACTACAAGTCCGACCCGGACGCCGAGCTCGAGCGCCCCACCCGTGTCTCGCTCGTCGACACCGTGAGCCGGCAGATCACCCTGGTCGACACGGGCGCGAGCTACACGTTCCGCTCGCTCGGCCGCGGCCCGCACGGCGAGGCGCTCGTCCTGGGGACCGACGGCGCGCTGCGCGTCATCGACCCCGCCTCGGGGGCGGTCACCAGCACCATCGCGGTGATCGACGCGTGGACCGAGCCCGACGACTGGCAGGCCCCGCGCCCCACGCTGTTCGTGCTCGACCACACGGCCTACGTGACGGACCCCGCCACGAAGGCCGTGCACGCGGTCGACGTCGAGTCGGGCAAGGTCTACGCGAGCACCACGCTCGACGTGGTCCCCAACGAGCTGACGGGGGTCTCGGGCCTCCCCGGGTGATCTTCTGCCCGACGGCGCCACGCGCCCCGGGCGACCACCTCACCGCGCGAGGTGGTCGCCCGGGGCGCGCTGCGTCGTCGGGCCCCTCCGGGACGGGCGATCGCCTCTTCCGCCCAGGCAGCCCTTGCACTTCCGCCGTACCGTCGAGGGGAGAACCGCCCGACCGACCTTCCAGGAGGGCCCGTGAAGGGTTCAAACAAGGCCGAGGCGCCCAAGCGTCCCCCGGGCAGCCCGATGCTGATCGTGCTGATGATCATCGTGGTCCTCCCTTCCGTGCTGCTCGCCGACGCGTGGGGAGCCGGCCCGGTGGGGATCATCGGCGGCCTGACGGGCATGTTCGCGCTGGTGGCCTTCATGGGCGGTCCGCTCCGGGCCGACCTCCGCATCGCTGCGGTGATGGGCCCGCTGCTGATCTTCGCAGCAGCCGTCCCGCGCCTGGTGGCCGAGACCTCGCGCCCCGCGGCGATCGCGCTCGTCGTGGTGCTCGTGTTCGTCGCCGCACTCCTCCCCCTGCTCGGCCCACGCTTCGGCAACGCGGGGATGGGGCTCGGGATGACCACGGTGTTCGGCTACGGCTACGCACCGATGGGTGGGGCCGATCATCGGCAGGTGATCGCGGCGGCCGTCGCGGGGGTCGCCGTGGCGCTCGTCCTGCGCATCCTGATGGGGATCTCGGACCCGTCCAAGCAGACCCGCGAACAGGTCGCCGCGGTGCTCGTCGCCGACGATCCGAGCAGCGCCACCGCCACCGCCTTCAGCACCTGGCTCAGCGACGGCAGGCAGCGCTGGCTCGCGGACGCGCTCGAGGGTGCCTCGCGCTACCGCCTCGCCCTGCACACGGCACACCTCACCGCGGCGGGCGATCCCGACGACACCGTGCTCCGCGAGCGGGCTCACGAGCTGGCCGAGGAGATGAAGGCCAAGCCCCGGCGGGGCGAGCCCGTCAAGGCACCGTCGCCCTCGCAGGCATCAGCCGTCACCGAGCCCCCCTTCACCGACGCAGCGCGCGCCCTGGACTCCGTCGAGCAGGCGATCCAGGAGCGTGACACCGCCACGGTCACGCTCGATCGGGACCGGCGCCACCAGCTCCAGGACGCGGTGCTGCACCCCGCGGCCAGGCTGCAGTCCATCCAGTTCCGGCACGCGTTCCGCACTGCGCTCGCAGTGCTGCTGATGCTGCTGATCACGTCCGGCCTGGAACGAGGCGACCCCCTGGTCTCGACCGTGCTGCTGACCACCTTCAGCATCCTCCAGGCCAGCTGGAGCGGCACCGTGGCCAAGGCGAGGAACAAGATCATCGGTCTGGTCTCCGGCTCGCTCACGGTCGCGGTGGTCCTGCTGGTCGTCCCGTCGCGCTATCTCACCCTGGTCGCGGTCGTCGCCCTGTGCCTGGGGCTGTGGTACGTCGTCACCCGCCCGGCGCTGGGCGGCGCGTTCATGGTCGTCGTCAGCGTCGGCTTCAACTCCGTGACCCGTGACCTGAACGCGGTCGACCTCCTGACGCAGTACGTGGTGCTCACCCTGAGCGCGGTGCTGGTCGGAGTGGTCCTCGGCTTCGCCGTGATCCCGGGCTTCCGGCCCCCACCTCTGCGACGACGTATCGAGACCGCGACCGAGGCCACCGCGACCGCGCTCCGTGCCTCGTCGGAGAGGTCCGGTCCACAGCAGCCTGAGGAGATCGCCCTGCTCCGGGACGCCGTCCGCCTGCAGGACGAGCTGGTGCCCGACCGCGACCGGCTCGACGACAGGCAGCTCGCCGAGCTCGACACGCTGCGCAACGGGTTGCGCGACCTGACCGTCCTGGCCGACGCAGCGCAGCTGAACCGCGGCGAGCTCGACCAGGTCCTCCAGGCGTTGAGCCCCGACGACCCGACGGGCGGGAACGGGGCCGACGGCACGGCCCCCGAGACCTCGGGCGCAGCGTCCTCGACCTTGTGGGACCTGGCCCAGCACGCCGGCTCGGCCGAGCGGTACCTGCTGCGGACGCTGCCGGACCACGCCTGAGCCGGCTCGCACGGTCTCGCCTCAGGACCGGGCGAGCGCCTCCGCGAGGCGGTCGAGCAGC
Organism: Oerskovia enterophila; assembly: GCF_001692445.1. Classification (GTDB taxonomy): domain Bacteria; phylum Actinomycetota; class Actinomycetes; order Actinomycetales; family Cellulomonadaceae; genus Oerskovia; species Oerskovia enterophila. The sequence goes on from NZ_MAQA01000017.1 coordinate 51,437, forward strand.
TCGACCTGCCCCGCGACCACGAGCTCGCGCGCCCGCGCGAGCGGCACCCACGCGACCCGGTCGAGCTCCGGGAACGACGCCGTCCGGCCCGACCGCGGCGGCCACTCCATCTCGAACGTGTTGCTCGTCGCGGTGCTCGCGTCGAAGTCGGCGCGGCGCGCCCAGGCACGAACGGTCTTGCCCGCTCGCTGCCTGATCTGCCCCAGGTCGATCTCCGGCCCCTCGGGCGGAGCGGACCCGAGCTCCTCGGTGAACTCGCGGACCGCCGCGGCGTGCGGGTCCTCGTCGGGGTCGTGCTCGCCCTTGGGGATGGTCCAGGCGCGTTCCTCCTTGCGCGCCCACAGCGGACCGCCCATGTGCCCGACGAGCACCTCGACCTCTCCCCCGTCACCGACCCGGTGCAGGAGGAGCCCCGCGCTGCTCGCCACGACCCGCGCCCTACGAGACCGGGGGACGCGCCTGGAGCTCGGCCAGCACCGCCGGGTCCTGGACGTTCATCCACGCGATGACGTCCTGGTACGTGGCACAGATGGTCTCGGGCTTGCCGCACGCCTCGAGCATGAAGTCCTTGGCCGCCGGGTTGAACGCGTTGCCGCTCCACTGGTTGAAGTGGTTGGCCACGAGCACGGGCGCGCGGTTGCCGTTGAAGGCGACGTCGTACATGTGCCGGTACGTCTCGAGGACCGCGGCGCGGATCTCGGGGGCACGCTCGGGCTGGTTCTGCGCCTTGTTGAACTTGTACCAGAAGTTGTAGTCCATGGCCATGACGTTGCCGAGCGTCGGAGAGCTCGTCGTCTGCATCCGGAACTCCCACACGCCGTACTCCTGCTTGGGCCACGCGATGCCGCTACCGGGGATCGACGAGTCGTACGTCTGCCCGTGCGCGGCCCACGCCGGGGCGATCTGGTCCCAGTTGCCCTCGAGGCAGGGCGTCCGGCCGCCCGTGACCTCGGAGGCCGGGATCTCGAGCGGTGGCGTGTCCTGGAGGCCGTTGATCTCCTGCCAGTCGTTCCAGAAGCCGAAGAACTGGTCGAGCTCGCTGTTCCAGTCGGCCGTGGTCCAGTCCCCGCCACCGGGCGGGTTGTCGGCGCAGAAGTGCCCGTTGTAGTGCGTGCCGATCTCGTGGCCCTCCAGGTAGGCAGCGTTGAGGTCGCCCACGAGGGTCGTGACCGTGGCCGCGTCCCCGCCGAACCCCACCGACGCCTTGCCCGGCGCGTGCCCCGGTCCGGTGTAGGCGTCGCGGTGCTCGTCCGTCAGGAGGTAGATGCCCGTGAGGAATCCCGTGAACCGGGCGTCGACCTGGGCCGCCGCCTCACGGAACTCGGTCCACCGGTCGTGCCACCCGGCGCCGTCGAACGAGAAGATGATGAACTGCGGCGGGTTCTCGCCGGGCGCGAGCTTGGTGAGCGGGACGTTCGACGCCGCCCGCGTGGGGGTCGGCGTGGGCGTGGGGGTCGGCTCCTCGGGCGTGGGCTCCTCCGAGGGTGAGACGTCCCCGGTGGGGCGCTCCGCCGTCGGGCCCGGTTCCGTGGGCCCCGGAGATCCCGTGCACCCGGCGACCAGCGCCAGTGCCGCGACCACCGCCCCCGCGCCGAGCGCCGCCCGGCGCACCGTTCCGACAGGACGAGCAGAACGCAGTGACACGAAGAGTCCTTCCGAGCGTGGGCCGTCCCACCACGCTAGGTGAGGACGCGGTGCCGCGCTCGGCCTGAGCGGGTGAGTCTGCTCAGGGTTCCGGGACGTCCTCGAAGACGCTCCCCGGGTTGCGCATGAGCGACGCCCGGTCGAGCGGCCACACCTTGGCGACCGCGGTGCCCACGACGTTGTCGATCGGCACGAACCCGTTCCCGGGCTTGTCCGTGTTGTAGCGCGAGTCGCCCGAGTTCTGCCGGTTGTCGCCCAGGACGAACAGCGAGCCCTCGGGCACGACCACGTCGAACTCGATCTCGCTGGGGATCGAGCCCGGCTTGATGTACGTCTCGTCGATCGCGACGCCGTTGACCGAGACGCGGCCCTGCGCGTCGCAGCACGTCACGTGGTCCCCGGGCAGCCCGATGACCCTCTTGATGAGGTGCTCGCCCGCGTCCACCGGACGGATGCCGATGAAGGTCAGGAACGTCTCGCCCGCCTTGACCAGGCCCGTCGACTCCTGCTGCGGCTGGCTCGCGAGCCAGCCGCCCGGGTCCTTGAAGACCACGACGTCGCCACGGTGGATGTCGAGGAAGCGCGGGACGAACCGCGAGGCCAGGACCCTGTCGTCCTTGATGAGGGTGTTCTCCATGGACTCGCTCGGGATGACGAACGGCTGGACCACGAAGGTCTTGATGAGGAACGAGATGACCAGGGCCGCGACGACGATCACGCCGACCTCGCGCGCGAACGACCAGCGGCGGCGAGTCCTCACGGCTGCGCCCGGAGCCGGGGCCCCCGCGGAGCCGTCGCCGGGCTCGCCGCTGGGCGCCTGGCCCTCGGGGAAGACCGACTCGACGTCGGGCGCGCCAGGGAAGGCGCCCGACGGTCTCGGCTGGTCGTCTGGGCGCTCGGCGTCGTTCGAAGTCACGGGGACACTCTTCCACCAATGGGCCCGTGGGGCCGGTCGGTCTCGGCGGGGCTGGCGCCGCGGACGGTGACGGGCCTCGACCCGATGGCGTGGTGCGCACGACTCGCCAGGTCCGGACGGGCTCCGACGGGGTGAGTCCGGGCGGTGGCCGGGGAGGTGGGGTGTGTTGCTCGCGCAGCCACCACAATTGTGGTGACTGCACGAACAACACAACCTCCCCCGGGAGACGGACAGGGCCCGAGCGTCCCGCACGCGCCGCCACGACACGCAGCAGGGGGCGCGAGATCGCGGGCCAGGCCAGCACCAACGACGAAGGGCCCCGACCACTGGTCGGGGCCCTTCGTCACTGCGGTAGCGGTGAGATTCGAACTCACGGTGGACTTTCACCCACACACGCTTTCGAGGCGTGCTCCTTAGGCCACTCGGACACGCTACCCAGCCGGGAAGACCCGGCTGCAGAAGGATACCTGCTCCTGGCGCCTGGACCGAATCGGGCACCCCGCGCGCCTGCCGGCACCCGAGGGAGGCGCCGTCGCACGCCCGACGCCGGGCCCGCCGTCGGGCACCGACGCCGCGTCCCGAACTCATATCCCCGGCTACCCCGGGTCATAGGGACCTCACAGGTTCGGACGGCTCACTGGAGGAGCTCACTTCCCCGTCACCTGGAGGTCACCCGTGACCCAGCCCCCACAGCTCGCGCTGTACCTCGTCGACCTGGTCGCCGTGCTCGTCCTGACGTTCGGCCTCTACTTCCCGCGCCACCGGCGCCGCGACCTGGTCGTCGCCTACCTGGGCGTCAACGTGGGTGTCCTCGCGGTCGCCGCGACGCTCGCGAGCAGCACGGTCGGCGCGGGCCTGGGACTCGGCCTCTTCGGTGTCCTGTCGATCATCCGCCTGCGGTCGACCGAGCTGTCGCAGCACGAGGTCGCCTACTACTTCGCCGCCCTCGCCTTGGGGCTCCTGGGCGGGCTCGGCACCAGCGCGGGCTTGCTCGGCGTCGCGGGCAGCGCCCTGATCCTGGTGGTCATGGCGGTCGCGGACCACCCGCGACTCCTGCGCCGCCACCGCAGCCAGGTCATCATGCTCGACCGGGCCTTCCCCGACGAGGTCGGCCTCGTCGCCTACCTCGAACAGCTCCTCGGGGCGCACGTCCACTCGGCCTCGGTCCAGCGCCTCGACCTGGTCAACGACACGACCCTGGTCGACGTCCGCTACGAGGTCGCCCCGGGCGGCGGCGTCATCGCGAGCAGCGGCGCCACACCGTCTGCGGCCGCCCTCCCGGGCGGCGCGAGCGCTGGGCAGGTGCCGGCATGACCACGCTCCTGCCCGACGGCGCCACGCCCGACACCCTCGCCGCACCTCACGCGGGGTTCGCCCCCATCTCGCTCGACGAGCTCGTCGAGTCTGCCTCGCTCCAGACCCGGATCGACCGCAAGTACGTCCTGCACCGGGCCGAGGCGCGCGCGGTGCTCGCCGACCTGGTCGAGAGGGAGCCGGGCGTGCGGGTCCTCGACATCGACGGCCGCCGCGACTTCGCGTACGAGTCGGTGTACTTCGACACCCCCGATCTCACGAGCTACCACCTGGCGGCCCACCGGCGCCGCCGCCGGTTCAAGGTCCGCACCCGCACCTACCTGGACTCGGGCGAGGCGTGGCTCGAGGTCAAGACACGCGCGGCCCGCGGGTCGACCGTCAAGGAGCGCGTCGAGCACGCACCCGACGCCAGGTGCGCGCTCGGCGACGGCCGCCGCTTCGTGTCCGCGACGCTCGACGACGCCGCGATCCCCGCGGCCGCCGACCTGCCGCTCGCGGCCGGGCTCGTGACCCGCTACCAGCGCACCACGCTCTTCCTCCCTGGCGGCGTGCAGGGAGCACCGGCCGCCCGCGCGACGCTCGACAGCGACCTCACGTGGCTGCTCGACGAGGGCACGTCCGCCGGTCGCACCGCGGCGGTCCCCGACCTCGTCGTCGTCGAGACCAAGACCGGGTCGACGCCGTCGTGCCTCGACCACCTCCTCTGGCGCAGCGGCCACCGGCCGCAGCGCATCTCCAAGTACGGCACGGGTCTGGCGGTCCTCCGCCCCGACCTGCCGGGCACGCCGTGGCGGCGCGTCATCCGCCGCTACGTCGAGCCCTCCCTGACCACCTCTCACGACAGGAGCATCTGATGCGACTCCGCAGACCGACCACCGTCACCACCGCGGTCCTGACCGCCACGCTCACCGCCGCCGCGCTCGTCGGCTGCTCGGCCGACGCCGGCGAGAGCACGAGCGCCACCACGAGCGACGCCGCGTCGGCCACCAACGCGTCGTCCGCCGTCGCGGGCCTGACTCCCGAGGAGGCCATGGCCGCGAACGCCGAGCCGCACTCCTCGGGAGCCGACGACGAGGATCTCGCGTGGGACGAGTCCGAGGAGGTCGCGATCTCGCTCGACGGCGACTCGGCCCAGGCGGACGGCGACGGCGTGAGCGTGGACGGCTCGACCGTCATGATCACCCAGGCCGGCACCTACCGCGTCACGGGGGACCTGACCGACGGACAGCTCGTCGTGGCCTCGTCGGGCGACGGCGTGGTGCGCCTCGTGCTCGACGGCGCGAGCGTCACGAGCTCGACGACCTCGGCCCTGGTCGTGGACGACGCGGCGAGCGCCGTCGTCGTCCTGGCCGACGACTCGGCGAACCACCTCGAGGCGACGGGGGCGGCTGTCGATGCCGATGGCGACGGCAGCACCGACGAGCCCGACGGCGCCCTGTTCTCCTCCGCCGACCTGACGATCGGCGGCACGGGGTCGCTCGACGTGGTCAGCGCCTCGACCGACGGGATCGTGAGCAAGGACGGCCTGGTGATCGCGGGCGGCACCCTCACGGTCGACGCGGCCGACGACGGCGTCCGCGGCAAGGACTACCTGGTCGTGACGGGCGACGCCTCGGTCACGGTCGACGCCGTCGCCGACGGTCTCAAGGCGACCGACGCCGACGACGAGACCATGGGCTACGTCGCGGTCCTCGGCGGCACGGTCGATCTCACGGCGGGCGACGACGGCATCCAGGCAGAGACCGACGCGATCGTCTCCGACGCGACCGTGACGATCGCCGCCGCCGGGGGCGCGGGCGCCGAGGTGGCCGAGGACGCGTCCGCCAAGGGCATCAAGGGCGACGTGGGGGTCGTGGTCGGCGGCGACGCCGACGTGCGCGTCGACGCCGCGGACGACGGCCTGCACTCGAACGGCGCGGTGTCCGTCTCCGGTGGGGACATCACGCTCGCCTCGGGCGACGACGGCGTCCACGCCGACGGCGACGTCACCGTCGCGGACGGCAACCTCACGGTCACCGAGTCGGTCGAGGGCCTCGAGGGGGCGACCATCACGCTCGCGGGCGGCGACGTCGACATCACGTCGTCCGACGACGGCGTGAACGCCGCTGGCGGGACGAGCAGCACGTCGGACACCGCGGCGGGCACCACCCAGGACGGCACCGCACCCCAGGGCGCTCCCGCGGGCGACGGCGAGATGCCCGACGACTTCACTCCCCCGGCCGACGGCGAGATGCCGGCCATGCCCGACGGCGCCGCCCCGGGCGACGGTACGGCGGGCGAGCCTCCCGCGATGCCCGACGGCGAGATGCTCGACGGCGCGGCCCCGGGTGGTCAGGCCGGCGGCCAGGGCGGTGCACCCGGAGGCGAGAGCGCCGACACGGGCGACTACTGGCTCAAGATCACGGGCGGCACGCTCGTGGTCGACGCGGGCGGAGACGGCCTCGACAGCAACGGGACGATCGAGATCACGGGCGGCACGACCGTCGTCCAGGGCCCGACGAACGCCGGCAACGGCGCGCTCGACACCGCCGGGGCGTTCACGGTCTCGGGTGGCACGCTGCTCGCGGCGGGCAGCTCGGGCATGGCAGTCGCCCCGGACACCGACTCGTCGCAGGGCTGGGTCGCGGCGAACCTCGACCAGACCGCCACCGCCGGGACCGTGGTCCACGTCCTGTCCGACGACGGCACGACCCTCGTGTCCTACGAGGTCACCAAGGACACGCAGAACATCGTCTACTCCTCGCCGGAGCTCACGACCGGCGCGACGTACGTCGTCCAGGCGGGCGGGACGCTCGGCTCGCCCGACACGACGGGCCTCTCGTCGGACGGCAGCTCCGACGGCGCCACGCAGGTCGCGACGGCCACCGCGGGTGAGTTCGCGGGCGGCGGCACGGGAGGCATGGGTGGCGGAGGACGCCGACCCGGTGCCGGCGACTCGACCGACGCCACGGGCGAGGCGACGACGAGCGGCACGTGACGCCGTCGGGCACGCGCGTCCGCAGGCCGTAGGCACGGGACGAGCCCGTCACCCGACAGGACGACACGAGAGGGGTGCCGCACCCGACGGTGCGGCACCCCTCTCCCCTGTCATGGAACGGCCCACGACACGGTGCTGCGGTGCAGCGCGGCGGTCAGACCGCCGTCACGCAGGTCATGCCGAGCAGGGCTGACCCGCGTCCCACGCACCCCAGACGTTGCTCCCGGGCACCTCGCCGCGGGTCCACCACTGGGCGGTGTGGTTGACGCCCGCACGGGAGACGACGGCGCCGCCCGTGTAGGTCGCCTCGAGCGAGAACGCCGGGGCGCACTTGACGACCTCGACCACGGGGGCCGTGCCGCACGGGCCGATCTTCTGCCACGGGCTGCCCGAGGTCGCTGCCGGAGCCGTACCGCGGGTCCACCACTTGGCCTTGTACTCGGCGCCGTCGTGCGAGACGACGTCACCCGAGCTGTAGACGCCCGAGCCAAACCACGGCGCGGCGCACTGCGCGTCGACCCCGGGTCCGGGCGTCGAGGCGCGCAGGGTCGAGCCGAGCGTCCCGCCGAGCTCGTTCTTGTAGTCACCGCTCAGGTCCCACCACATGGCCCCGCCGTACCCCTGGACCGCGAGCCACTCTGCCTTGGCGTTGACCGACGCCGGGTCGTCGAAGCTCCACCACTGGTCGCCGTCGTAGCGCCACGACGCGCCGACCGTCGGGTCGAAGAACGCCTTGCCGAACGTGCGCAGCTCGGCGTAGGTCTTGGTGCCGACGTAGCCCTCAGCAGGCTTCCAGGCCGCGCTGCCGTCCTCGACGCCGTACCAGCCGTGGCCGTACGCCGCGAGACCCGCGTTGAGCTGCTGGGGGTCCGCCCCGGCGTTCACGTACATGCCCATGGCGCCGTCGAGGCCCAGGCCCCAGTTCTCGGTGCCGTCCGGGTGCAGGTTGCCCTGGTGCCCGGTCTTGTCGGGGACCCAGCCGCCGTGGAAGTCGTAGCCCTGGACGTTGAGGAAGTCGACCGACGCGAAGAAGCGCTTGTCGAGCCAGCCGCCCTGACCCGCGTTCCAGCCGCCGGCCGGCGCGAACGCCGTGAGCAGGTAGTCCTCACCGTCCTGGTCGCCCAGCGCGTCGAGCGAGGAGCGGAACTCCTCCATGAGGAGCAGGAAGTTCTCCTTGTCCTCGGGACGTGCGTTGGCGGTCTCGCCGCCCGTGACAGGCCACTCCCAGTCGATGTCGATGCCGTCGAAGATGCCGGCCGCAGCACCCGGGCCGCCCTTGTCACCGATCTGGGGCAGGTTGCCCTTGATGTAGATGTCGAGGCACGAGTCGACGAGCCGGGTGCGCCCCTCGGCCGTCGAGGCGGCCTCGGAGAAGTTGTCCGACCAGGTCCAGCCACCCAGCGACACGAGGATCTTGGTGTCCGGGCTGACCTCCTTGAGCTTGCGGAGCTGGTTGAAGTTGCCCGCGAGCGCCTGGCCGGGCTTGTCGGCCTTGCCGTCCACGGAGCTCTTGGCGGGGACGAGGCGCAGGAAGTCGTTCTGCGCGTCACCCTCGCCGGGCTCCTCGGTGATGTCGCACACCAGGTCGGTCGTGACGTTGCCGAACGCGTAGTTGAGGTGGGTCAGGTCCTTGATCGCGCCCGAGGACACGAGGTTCGCGACGTGGAAGTCGCGCGTGACGGGGCTGTCGGCCATGAGGTAGCCGACGCTGCGGTAGCCGTTGATGTCGTCGGGGCCCGCGGTCGTCGCAGCGGGCTTGGCAGAAGCGACGGACTGGGTCGCGACGGCCTGGGCAGCGGGGGCCACCAGGACGGATGCCGCGAGCACCGCTGCTGCGGCGATCGCCACCGGCGCGAGCCGGCGCGTGGGTGTGTCTTGCATGAAGGGCCTCGTTGCTCTCCTCCGGGCACGCCCGGAACTTTGTTCGGACGCCTCGCACATTAGCCGTGCTGAGAACCTTTGCCAAGACCCTTAACCAATAAGTTTCCTACCGGTCCCCGAGGCGTCCCTTTTGCCCCGTCAACAGGTGTTTTACACCTCGCCCCACCGAGGCCCGTTCGGGAGATTCACCCGATCTTCAGGCACGCGTCGTACGCTCGAACGGTGCTACCGGAGACCCCTGCCACGACCCCGACGACCGACGACGTCCTGCACCTCCTGCGCGGCAAGCGGCTGACCGCCCTGACCGGCGCGGGCATCTCGACGGACTCGGGCATCCCCGACTACCGCGGCCCCGACTCTCCCCCGCGCAACCCCATGACGTACCAGCAGTTCGTCGGCGACGAGGCCTTCCGCCGTCACTACTGGGCGCGGAACCACGTCGGCTGGCAGCGCGTGCACCGCACGCACCCCAACGGCGGGCACAAGGCTCTCGTGCGGCTCGAGGAACGCGGCATCCTCGAGGGGATCATCACGCAGAACGTGGACCTGCTCCACGAGGACGCGGGCTCGCGCAACGTGATCGACCTGCACGGGCGCTACGACCGCGTGATCTGCCTGTCGTGCGCGCGCGTCGTCTCGCGCGAGCACCTGGCCGACCGCCTCACCGAGCTCAACCCGCACTTCCTCGAGAGCATCGGCGACCTCGAGGACGTCGAGACCGCTCCCGACGCCGACGCGGTCATCGAGTCGACCGCGCACTTCGTACCCGCCGCGTGCGAGTTCTGCGGCGGCATGCTCAAGCCGGAGATCGTGTACTTCGGCGAGAACGTGCCGCGCGAGCGGGTCGAGCGGGCCTACGCCATGGTCGACGCCGCGGACGCGCTGCTCGTCGCGGGCTCGTCGCTGACCGTCATGAGCGGGCTGCGGTTCGTCAAGCACGCCGTGAAGACCGACAAGCCCGTCGTGATCGTCAACCGCGGCGCGACCCGGGGCGACCCGCTCGCCACGATCAAGCTCGAGGCCGGCGTCTCCGAGACCCTCGAGGAGCTCGCGGACAGGCTCTGACGGGCCGTCGCGCGCCGGGCTGCGCGTGGGGCCCGCGCCGAGAAGTGAGCAGATGCCCCTGGATCGCTCGATCCAGGGGCATCTGCTCACTTCTCGGCCGGAGGTCCCCTCAGGCACCGAGCCGGATCGCCACGATGCCCACGACGGCGCAGACCGTCGCCGTGACGCGCCGTGCGCTCAGCGGTTCACGGAACACGAGGAAGCCGATCGCTCCGGCCGCGAGCACGCCCGTCTCGCGCAGCGCCGAGACGACCGCGAGCGGTGCGATCGACTGCGCCCAGACCACGATCGTGTAGGCCGCGAGCGAGAGGACGCCGCCCAGCACCCCCATCGGTGCGTGCGTGCGCAGCCCTCGCACGAACTCGCCCTTGTCCCGCGCCAGCAGCAGGCACGTGAGCGGGATCGAGACCCCCTGGAGCAGGAACAGCCATGCTGCGTAGCCGAGCGGCTCGCCCGAGAGGCGCACCCCGACGCCGTCGAGCACCGAGTACGCCGTGATGGTGAGGCCGACGACGACCGAGATGAGCGTGCCGGTCGCGCTCGCGCGGCCCTTGGGCGCCCACGCGAGCGTGAGCAGCGCCAGCGCGACGACCGCGACGCCCCCGAGCTGCGCCGCGGTCATCACCTCCCCGAGGAAGACCGTCGAGACGAGGGTGATGCCGAGCACCGCGATGCCGCGGGTGAGGGGGTAGGCGCTCCCGAACTCCGACTTCGCGTACGCCGCGGTGAGCAGCAGGAGGTAGAGCGTCTGCACGGCGGCCGAGACCAGGAGGTACGGCCACGCCTCCCGGTCGGGGAGCGGCAGCACCAGGCAGGCCGCTCCTCCGACCACGAGGTACACGAGCGCGATGAGCGTCGAGGAGACGAGCCGGGCGGGGATGGCCTTGGCGATCGCGTTCCAGGTGCCGTGCAGGACCGCAGCACCGAGGACGACGGCGACGACCGACCCGGTCACTCCGCTTCCGCCGGCACGTCCCCGCCCTCGGAGCCGGCACCGACCGGGCCGGCGCCGTGGGCCACGCGCACCGCGTGGAGCAGGACGGCCTGCTCGGGCCGGAGCGCGGGCATCACCACGCCCACGGTGGCCAGGACCGGACCGCTCAGGGTGAGCGGCCCGCCGTCCCACCAGGGTGCCGGGTCGGCGCCGTGCGGGACCCCGCCGACGAGGACCGGTTCGACGCGGTAGGTCCCGGTAGCGTCGAGCCCCGGGAGCCGGATCCGCCCCGGGCTCGCCACGGCGGCCCGCGTGAGCGAGACGTACGAGTACAGCCCCTCCGAGCCGTCGGCCGCCACGACGCCGTGCAGTGCGAGAGAGGCGTCAGGATGGTCGAGGCGCACGACCTCTCCTCCGTGCAGCAGCGCGCGGTGCTCCTTGTGGAACGCGATCCACCCGGCCAGCTCGGCGAGCTCGGCCGCGCTCGCCGCCCGCAGGTCCCACTCGACCCCGAGGTGCCCGAACAGCGCGGTGATCGCCCGGAAGGACAGCGCCTGGACCCTGCCCGTGGTGTGCGAGGCGCCCGACGCGACGTGGGCCCCGACGAGCTCGGGGGGCACGAGCTGGCCCGTCCACCGGTTGATCTGCTGACGTTCGAGGGGGTCGTTGTCGTCGGAGGCCCAGACGCGGTCGGTGCGCTCCAGCACACCGAGGTCGACCCGGCCGCCGCCCGAGGAGCACGACTCGATCTCCAGGCCCGGGTAGCGGGATCTCAGCTCGTCCACGAGCCGGTAGAAGGCGAGGGTCTGCTCGTGCACCCCCGGACGCCCGTCGGGCCCGGAGCCCGCGTCGACCAGGTCGCGGTTGTGGTCCCACTTGATGTACGCGATGTCGTACTCGTCGAGGATCGCGCACATCGCGTCGCGGACGTGGGCGTAGCACGCGGGGATCCCAAGGTTCAGGACCTGCTGGTGGCGCGCCTCGACCGGCAACCGGCCTCCGGTCGCCATGATCCACTCGGGGTGCGCGCGTGCGAGCTCGGAGTCGACGCTGATCATCTCGGGCTCGAACCACAGCCCGAACTGCAGGCCGAGGCCACGCACGTGGTCGACGAGCGGGTGCAGCCCGTCGGGCCACACGTCGGGCGAGACGTACCAGTCCCCCAGGCCCGCGCGGTCGTCGCGCCGCCCGCCGAACCACCCGTCGTCGAGCACGAAGCGCTCGACGCCGAGCTCGGCCGCACGGTCGGCGAGCTCCCGCAGGGTGTCGAGGTCGTGGTCGAAGTAGACGGCCTCCCACACGTTGAGCGTGACGGGGCGGGGCGAGGTCGGGTGCTGCGGGCGCGAGCGCAGGTACCGGTGCGTGCGCCGTGCCGCGTCGTCCAGGCCTGCCCCGTAGAAGCCGTGGACCCAGGGGCTCGTGTACCGCTCGCCGCGGGCGAGGCGCACCTCGCCCGGCAGCAGCAGCTCCCCTCCGCCGATCAGCTGTTCGCCGCTCAGGACCCGCTCGACCTGGTGGACGTGGTTGCCGGACCACCCGGTGTGCACCCCCCAGACCTCGCCGTGACCGAAGCCGAACCCCGGCGTGCCGACCGAGAGCACGGTCGCCGCGTCGAGCCCGGTCCGGCCGCGCCTGCCCTCTCTGCGGTGCGCACCGACCGTCACCGTGCTGCGCTGGGGCGCCCGTTCGCCGCCCCACCGTCCGGCCAGGTCGAGGATCTCGCTCGCCTCGGTCGGGGTGGGCAGGCAGAGCAGCAGCTCGTCGAGCTGGTAGTGCCCCTCACCCGTGTTCTCGACCTCCGCGCGCAGGCGCACGGTCCCTGCGACCGACAGCTCGACGGTGAGCTCGAGGCTCAGCTCGGCGTCGTCGTCGACGGCCGTGACGACGAGCGTCCCGCTGCCGTGGTCGACGACCGCGTGGGCCGCGGGCCCGAGCAGCTCGCGCCCGTCGAGCAGCGCCGACGTCGTGCGCCAGCGTGGCGACCAGGCCGTGCCCGCGCGCGACCCACTGAGGCCCGGGCGGCCCATCCAGCCGCGCGTGTGCTCCGGCAGGACCGCGACCCGCACGGGGACGTCGACTTCGCTCGCACCCACGGGCAGGACCGCGGACCTGCGCACGGAGTCGAAGCCGCGCTCGTCGAGGGGGCCACAGTCGGCCCCCCAGTGCACGACGGAGGGAAGGGCGCCGTCGGCGAGATCGAGCGCGAGGGCGACTCCGCCGGAGCGCAGGAGCAGGCCATGGACGGGTCGGTCGGTGGTCATCGGGGACCTCTCTTCGGGTGGTCGTACAGGTTGTTGGCAGTTTCAGGACGAGGGAGGACGGAACGGCAGAATTCCGCTAGTGTTTGCGCCACCATGACGTCCTCATCGAACACATCGCCGAGTGCCGAGCCCTCGTCCAGACCGCGTGCGTCGATCAACGACGTCGCCAAGCACGCGGGGGTCTCCGCACAGACCGTCTCGCGCGTCGCGAACGGGCAGACGAACGTCCGGGCCTCGACGCGAGAGCGCGTACGCGTCTCGATGCAGGCGCTCGGCTACCGGCCCAACAGCGCTGCTCGCATCCTCAAGTCGGGCCGGTTCCGCAGCATCGGGTTCGTCACCTTCAACCTCGCCACGCTCGGCACCGAGCGCACGCTCAACGCCATCGCCGAGGCCTGCGAGGCCGCCGGCTACACGACCACGCTGCTGCCCGTCGAGGACCCGACGCAGCTCGAGGTCGCGGGCGCCTTCAGCCGGCTCGAGGAGCAGGCCGTCGACGGCATCATCCTCGTGATGTCGGCCGAGCTCGACTCGCTCGACGAGCTGAAGCTCACGGCGGACCTCCCCCTCGTCATCGTCGACTCCGACGCCGAGCTGCCGTACACGATCGTCGACACCGACCAGGAGCAGGGTGCCCGGATCGCGCTCGAGCACCTGCTCGGCCTCGGTCACCGCGACATCGCGCACATCTCCGGCCCGGCGACATCCTTCTCGGCCAAGCGCCGAGCGGCCGCCTACCGCCAGATCATGTCCGACGCCGGGCTCGAGCCCCGCCCGGTGGTCGTCGGCGACTGGACGGCGACCTCGGGGATGGAGCGCATGCGCGACCTCCTCGCCTCCGCCCAGCCACCGACGGCCGTGTTCGCGGGCAACGACCAGATGGCGCTCGGAGCCATGCACGCCATCCATGCGCACGGCTGGAAGGTCCCCGACGACGTCAGCGTGGTCGGCTTCGACGACACCGACGACGCGGCGGCGTACTGGCCGGCGCTGACCACCGTGCACCAGAACTTCGACGCCGTGGGCCGCCAGGCGACGGAGCTGCTGCTCTCGATCATCGACGGCGAGCCGAACGGTACGCAGAAGGTCCTGGTGCCGACACGGCTCGTGGTCCGCGCGAGCACGGGGCCGGCTCGCAGCTAGCCCCACGGGGGTCCTCACGCCTCGGTCGGTCCGAGCTCGGGGCGGGCGACGAGCTGCGCGGTCGCCGTGGCGGCGCCGATCGTCTCGAAGACCAGCACCTCGTTCTCCCCGGCCCGGGTCACGGGCAGCGGGACGTACGAGGTGCGCTGCGGCCCACGGCTCCAGTAGCGGCCGAGGTTCACGCCGTTGACCCACAGGACGCCCTTGCCCCACCCGCGCAGGTCGAGGTGAAGGTCTGCCGGCTCGTCGAGCACGAACGAACCACGCACGAACGCCGGTCCGCAGACCGCCGGGCTCTCGTCCCCGCGCCGGGGGGCGTCCGTTCGTGTCCCGTCGTCCGCGCGGGAGAGCGCCTCCCGGACCGGCCCGAGGTCGTCGAGACGGACCCGCCCGGCGACCCACTCCGCGATCTCGACGCCGTCGAGCGTCACCGGGCCCATGAGCCCCTTGGGCTCGCCCAGCCGCGGGCCGTAGTTCACGCCGCCGAGGTTCTCGACGAGGACGGCGATCCGGCCGCCGTCCCCGCGGGGCAAGGGGGCCATCTTCTCGTGGAGCTCACGGTCGAGCGTCCCGACCGGCACGTCGTCGAGGAAGACCTGGGCGCGGTCCCGCACCTCGGTGAACGTGAGGAGCCCTCCGTGCTCGACCGTGGTCGAGTAGCAGGTGAAGCCCCGCGTCGAGCCGAGCTCGGTCGCGTCAGGCAGGTGGTCGAAGGTCTGCGCGTCGATCACCGGGACGGACCAGAGCGGCACGGAACGGTCGAAGCGCACCTCGAGCACCGGGGCGTCGACCCGCTCCTCGGGGACCTCGTCGGGCACGGGCGCGTACTTCGCGATCACCTCGCGGAAGCGCCAGTACTTCTCGGTCGGGGTGCCGTCCTCGGCGAGCGGTGCGTCGTAGTCGTACGACGTCACGATGGGCCGGTAGGTGCCCTTGTCGTTCGCGCCGTTCGTGAACCCGAAGTTCGTGCCGCCGTGGAACATGTAGATGTTGACCGAGGCTCCCGTCGCGAGCAGCTCGTCGAGCTCGCGCGCCGACTCCTCGGCCGAGGTCGTGTGGTGGATCTCGCCCCAGCTGTCGAACCAGCCGCACCAGAACTCCGAGCACATCAACGGTCCGGTCGGCTGATGGCGGCGCAGGTCCGCGAGACGCTCGGTCGCGCGCGAACCGAACGAGGCCGTCCGGTGTAGCTCGTCGAGACCGCCGTTCGCGAGCATCTCGTCGGTCGGCTGGTCGACCGTGGTCAACGGCACGTCGATCCCCAGGGCGCGGGTCATCGACGTCAGACGCCGCAGGTACTCGTGGTCGGCGCCGTAGGCCCCGTACTCGTTCTCGATCTGAACGAGGACGACAGGCCCGCCGTGCTGGACCTGGCGCGGCCCGACGATCGCGTAGACCTTCTCGAGGTACTCACCGATCGCCTCGAGGTACGCGGGATCGCTCGAGCGCAGCGTGATCGCCGGGTCGGCGACGAGCCATCCGGGGAGTCCCCCGTCGTGCCACTCGGCGCAGATGTACGGGCCCGGACGCACGACGGCGCGCATTCCCTCGGCGTGCACGAGGTCGAGGAAGCGGCCGAGGTCGAGCTGTCCGCCGGTGCGAAACTCGCCTCGGACCGGCGCGTGCTCGTTCCACGGTACGTACGTCTCGATCGTGTTCAGCCCCATGAGGCGTGCCTTGCGGATCCGGTCGCCCCACTGGTCGGGGTGCACGCGGAAGTAGTGCAGCGCGCCCGAGAGGACGCGGAAGGGGACGGCGTCGAGAAGGAAGTCCGTCTCGCCGATGGCGAAGCTGGGCATGCATCATC
Source organism: Oerskovia enterophila (assembly GCF_001692445.1). Taxonomy (GTDB): domain Bacteria; phylum Actinomycetota; class Actinomycetes; order Actinomycetales; family Cellulomonadaceae; genus Oerskovia; species Oerskovia enterophila. The sequence goes on from NZ_MAQA01000017.1 coordinate 67,379, forward strand.
CTGTAGGTCGTGGAATGGCCCGCGGGGCGGCCGCCGTGACGGCGACAGCCCCGCGGGATGGTGCGGTCGGTGTGCTACTCGTTGACGTTGAAGCCCTGCTCGTTGCCGAACGCGACGAGCGTCTCCTGCCACTCGAGGAGGGCCGCGTTGAGGTCGCCGTTCGAGCCCAGGGCCTTGCCGACCGAGTCGCCGAACACGTTGTTGGCGTAGCCCTGGTACGGCAGGTACTGCCAGTCGGTGACGACCGACGCCGCCGAGGCCGCGCCGACCTGGTTGGCGGGCTGGCCCGCGTAGTTCTCGAACGGGAAGTCGAGGAACTCGGGGTTCGCGAGGTCCGCGACCGTCGACGGGAAGCCCGTCGTGTTGAGCAGCGCGCGACCCTCACCGTCGGCGAGGTACTTGAGGACGCCCGCCGCGGCGGCCTTGTTCGCGCTCTGCTCGGTCACGGCCAGTCCGCTGCCGCCGTTCTCGGCCGAGGCCGGCTGACCGTCCCACGACGGGACCGGGGCGACGCGCCACTTGCCCGCAGGACCGTAGTCGTCCATCCCGCTGATCATCCAGGAGCCCATGAGGAGCGTCGCCAGCTTGTCCTGGGTCAGCGCCTTGGACCACTCGTCCGACCAGGTCGAGAGGCCGGAGAGCTCGCCGGCGGTGAGCCGCTCGCCCCAGAAGTCGGCGAACTTCTTGGTGCCCTCGTCCTGCAGATCGATCGTGACGTTCTCGCCGTCGGTCCGGAACGGCTGACCGCCCGAGGCCCAGATCATGCTGGTGAAGAAGCCCGCGTCACCACTGTTCGCGATGTAGGCCTCGGGGTCCGCCGCGTGGATCGCCTGCGACGCCGCAGCGAACTCGTCCCACGTCGTGGGTGCGGCCGTCACGCCGGCCTTGTCGTACATGTCCTTGTTGTAGATCATGACCATCGGGCCCGAGTCCATGGGGAGCGCGACGAGCTTGTCCTGCACGTTGACGGCGTTCCACGTCGAGGCCGTGAACCCGTCCTCGTACGTGTCGAGACCGTAGCCGTTCAGGTCGGCGAGCGCCTTGCCGAGGGTCAGCTGCGGCAGGGTCTGGTACTCGACCGGCACGAGGTCGGGGGCACCCTTCCCCGCCTTGATCGCGTTCTGCAGCTTCGTGACCACCGCATCCGGGTTCTCGAGCTTGACGACGTCGAACGTGACGTTCGGGTAGGCCTTCGAGATGCCGTCCGCGATCACCTGGGTGTCGTCCGACCAGGTCCACCAGGTGAGCGTGACATCGCCCTCGAGCGCCTTGTCGGTGTCGGTCGAGCCGCTGTCGGTCCCGGCCGTGCCGGTGCTGCAGCCGGCCAGCACTCCGACGAGCAGTGCACCGGTGCCGACGACGGCTCCGAGGCGCTCCCACCGGCGAGTGGAGATTCTCTTCATTGAGGTGATTCCTTTGCGGTTGGTTGTTCGATTTCTGGTACCGGATGAACCGGACTACTTGACGCTCCCGGCAGTCAGCCCCGACTGCCAGTAGCGCTGGAGGTAGAGGAAGGCCGCCGAGATGGGGATGACGGTGAGCAGCGATCCCGTGATGACGAGGTGGGGGATGGCCTGGCCGCCGATCGAGCTCGACTGCGCGGACCACTGCGCCAGCCCGACGGGGAGCGGGTACCACTGGGCGTCGCTCAGCATGATGAGCGGCAGGAAGTAGTTGTTCCAGGTCGCGACGACCGTGAACATCAGCACCGTGATCAGCGCCGGCGCGAGCTGTCGCAGCGCGATCACGAAGAAGATGCGGATCTCCCCGGCACCGTCGAGGCGTGCCGCCTCGAGCAGCTCGTCGGGGATCGCGTCGCGGGCGTACACCCACACGAGGTAGAGGCCGAACGCGCTCACCATCGCCGGGATGATCACCGACCACGGCGTGTTCGTCAGCCCGAGGCCGCTGAAGAGCAGGAACTGCGGGACCGCGAGCGCCGTGCCGGGGATGGCCATCGCGCCGAGGATGATCGCGAACACCCATTTGCGACCGGGGAACCTGTACTTCGCCAGGCCGTAGCCGGCGAGCGTCGCGAGCAGCGTGGCGCCCCCGGCGCCGACGACCACGTAGAACAGCGTGTTCGTGAGCCAGCGGAGGAAGATGCCGTCCTGGTAGGTGAAGGTGTCGGCGATGTTCTGGAACAGGGAGAACTCACCGCTGAACCAGAACGCGAAGGATCCGTAGAGGGAGTCCATCGTCTTGGTCGAGTTCACGACGAGCCACCACAGCGGCACGAGGCAGTACAGGAGCATGAGCGTCATGAGGACGCCGAGAAGCAGCGAGGGACGCTTGTGCCGAGGCTTCGGCCTCGCACGGCGCGACTCGTCCCCCGGGATCCGACCGCTGGCGAGACGGCTCGGCGTGCGGCCCTGCCTGCGCCCGGTACTGACGGCGCTCATGCCCCCGCCCCCTTCTTCTCGCCGCCGAGCTGGACGAGGTAGGCCACTACCATGGTGATGACTCCCGAGATGATCGCGATCGCTGCCGCGTAGTTGAACTGCGAACCGGCGAACGACAGGTTGAAGGCGTAGAGGTTCGGCGTGTAGTAGGACGGGATCGAGTTCGGCGCGAGGGTCTGCAGGATCGACGGCTCGTTGAAGAGCTGGAAGCTGCCGATCACCGAGAAGACGGTGGCGATGACGAGGGCTCCTCGGATCGACGGGAGCTTGATCGAGAAGATCGTGCGGAACGTCCCGGCGCCGTCGATCTCCGCGGCCTCGTAGAGCTCCTGCGGCACGGACTTGAGCGCGGAGAAGAAGATGAGCATGTTGTAGCCCACGAACTCCCACGTGACGATGTTGCCGATCGAGACCAGGATCAGGTTCGTCGCGAGCGGCGACGGGAGCTCGACCCCGAAGAAGTGGTTCAGGTCGGCGACGAGGCCGAACTGCGAGCCGTACATGTAGCCCCAGATCATCACCGCGACCACCCCGGGCACGGCGTAGGGCAGGAAGATCGACAGCCGGTAGAACGGCACCCAGCGCAGTCGGGCGCTGTCGAGGGCGAGGGCTGCGAACAGCGCCAGCAGGAGCATGATCGGCACCTGCACGAGCAGGAAGATCGCGACCCTGCCCATGGCTTCCCAGAACTTCGGGTCGGTCAGGGCCTGTGCGTAGTTCTCCACCCCCACGAACGAGTTGCCACCCATGAGCGTCTCGCGGAAGAGGCTGAGATAGATCGCGTAGAACAACGGCGCGAGGAAGACGAGCGCGAAGACCAGCATGAACGGCCCGACGAACCACCAGCCGGCCCAGTCCCGGCGGACGCGCCGCCGTGGAGGTGCTGTGGTTCTTGCCGTCGGCACGTGCACGGAGGTCACGGTCGACGGCTCGACCGGTCCCTGCGCCAGAGCGATGTGCGCTCTGGCGCCCACATCTTGAACGGATGACTTCTTCGACATGCGCGGCCGCACTCCTTCGTGGGTGTTTGCGTTACCAGGAAGATAGTGGGACCTAGTATGTTTACGCAAACAGCATGGAGCCACCGCACGTCACGAAGGAGTAACGAATGCTGGCGACCCCCCTCGCCCAACCGGGCACCAGACCCCCGACCGACGGACCGATCACCACCGTCCACGTCGTCTTCAAGACCCACCTCGACCTGGGGTTCACCGACACCGCCGCGAACGTCACCGATCGGTACGTCCACGAGTACCTGCCGCGCGCCATCGCGCTGGCCGAGGAACTCGTGCGCAGGGGCGGGGCGGCCCGCTTCGTCTGGACCACCGGTTCCTGGCTGATCCACGAGGCGCTCCGGCTCGGCGACGCCGACGGACGAGCAGCCCTGGAACGAGCGATCCGGGCCGGTCACGTGACCTGGCACGGGCTCCCGATGACGACCCACACCGAGCTCATGGACGCCGGCCTCGTCGAGCACGGCATCGCGATCGGCCGGTCGCTCGACGCGCGCTTCGGCCACCGCACCCGAGCAGCGAAGATGACCGACGTCCCCGGCCACACGATCGGCCTCGTCCCCTTCCTCGCCCGCGGCGGGCTCGACTTCCTGCACCTGGGCGTCAACGGGGCCTCCGCGGTGCCCGAGGTGCCGGAGTTCTTCGTCTGGCGTGCTCCCGACGGCAGCGAGGTGGTCGTCAACTACGCGCAGAGCTACGGGGCGACCGAGCTGGGTGTGGCCGTCGTGCCCGGCGGCACCGAGGCCCTCCACCTCGCGCACACGGGCGACAACTTCGGACCGCCGCCCGTCGACGAGGTCGAGGCGCTGTTCACCGAGCTCCAGGCCGCGTACCCGGGCGCGCGTGTGATCGCCTCGACGCTCGACGCGTTCAGCCGGGAGGCGGTCGCGGCCCGCGCGACCCTGCCGGTGCTCGAGCAGGAGATCGGCGACTCCTGGATCCACGGCGTCGCGAGCGATCCCGTGCAGACCGCACGGCTGCGGGCGCTGCTGCGGCTGCGCACCGAGTGGGTCGCCTCGGGCGCGCTCGTACCGGGCACCCAGGAGTGCGACGCGTTCAGCGACGGGCTGCTGCTCGTGCCCGAGCACACCTGGGGCGAGGACCTCAAGACCTACCTGCCCGACTACGTGAGCTACGAGAAGGCCGACTTCGAGCGCGCCCGCGCGGCAGACGTCGTCGACCCGTCCGGGAACCCAGCCCTGTTCGACGAGTACGCCTGGGCGTACACCGAGCACCCGAGCCCGCAGGGCCTCGCCTACTCGGCGTTCGAGCGCTCGTGGGCCGAGCAGCGGGCCCACGTCGACCGCGCGCTCGCCGCGCTCTCGCCCGAGCGCCGTGCCGAGGCCGAGGCCGCGATCGCCGAGACCCGCCCGGCCCCCGGCACGGGTACGGGGTCGAGCGGGACGCACGTCGACCTCGACGCCACGCTCGACGTCGGCGCCTACCGGGTCCGCTTCGGCCCCGACGGCTCGCTCGTCTCCCTCGTCGACCCCGCGGGGACGGACTGGGCGGGACCCGAGCACCCGCTCGCGGCCTACCGCTACGAGACGTTCGACGAGCGCGACGAGGCCCGGTGGATGCGCGAGTACTGCCGCGACATGGACGAGAACGCCCTGTGGGCGGTGCCCGACCAGTCGAAGCCCGGCCTCGCGATCGCCGAGAGGCTGCCGGCCACGACCTTCGCCCCGCGCGTCGTGGCGGGCGAACGCTCGGCCGACGGCACGGGCACGGTCGTGACGCTGCAGCTCGCCCTGCCCGACGCGGCGTGCGACACGTGGGGAGGGCCACGCGACATCCGGTTGACGTACCGCTTCCCGGGCGATCCCGGACCGGTCGGCATCACGCTCGACCTGCGCGGCAAGGATGCCTCCCGTCTCCCCGAGGCAGGGTGGTTGGGCTTCCGCCCGCGCACCGAGCCCGGCGACTGGCGGCTGACCAAGATCGACACGCCGGTCGATCCGCGGTCGGTCGTGCGCAACGGCAACCGCAGCCTGCACGCCGTGGCCGAGGTCACCCACACCGCGGCGCGGACCTTCTCGCTGCGCCCGCTCGACGCGGCGCTCGTCGCGGTCGGGCGCCCCGCGCTCCTCCGTTTCGACAACTCACTGCCCGATCCCGACGAAGGACTTCACGTGAACCTGCACAACAACGTCTGGGGGACGAACTTCACCATGTGGTTCGACGACGACCTGCGCTTCCGCTTCGTGCTCACCCTCGGGGACGCACGATGACCGGCGCGCTCGTGACCAGCCCTCCCGTCGTGATGGCCCCACGCTCCGACGGCTTCGAGGTCGTCTGGGGCGTGAGCCGGCTTTGCCGCGGCTGGGTCGAGTGGGAGTCCGACGACGGCTCGCGCGGCACCGCGTCGGGGGACGCGTTCGGCATGGTGCCCCAGGGGGCCCGGGTGCTGCGCGTGCGGGTCGAGGGCCTGCCGCACGGCTCGTGCCTGCGCGTCAGGACCGTCACCGAGGCCGTCGACGCCTCGTCCCCTCGGCACGAGAGCGCGTGGAAGTCGGTGCGCACGCTCGACGGTTCGTCCGAGGACGCGCGCTTCGCGGTGTGGAACGACACCCACCAGCGCGACGACACCCTGAGGGCACTGCACGAGGCGACGCCCGAGGTCGACGTGCTCGTCTGGAACGGCGACCTCTGCAACGACTGGACGGACCCCGCGGAGTTCACCACGACCGTCCTGAACCCTGCGGGCCTGGACGTGAGCGACGGCCGCCCCCTCGCGGTCGTCGTGGGCAACCACGACGTGCGCGGCACGTGGGCGTACCAGCTCGAGGACTTCGTCGCCACGCCGGAGGGGCGGCCGTTCACGGCCTTCCGCATCGGTCCGGTCGCATGCGTCGTGCTGCACACGGGCGAGGACAAGCCCGACGCCCACCCGACCTTCGAGGGACGTGTCGCGTTCGAGCCGCTGCGCGCCGAGCAGGCCAGGTGGCTGCGCGAGGTCACGGCTCGTCCCGAGATCGCGGACGCTCCCTACCGCGTGGTGTTCTGCCACATCCCGCTGCGGTGGATCGACGAGACCGTCGTCGACTACGACGCCGACGGCTACGACTGGTTCAGCCGCATGAGCCGCGACGCGTGGCACGACGCGCTCGTCGGGTGGGGCGCCCAGATCGTCGTGTCGGGGCACACGCACTACCAGACCTCGCTCCCCGCGACCGAGGAGTTCCCGTACGCGCAGCTCATCAGCGGCGGGCCCGACGCCGACACGGCCTCCGACGAGGCGGCCGCGTGGATCGACGGCGAGGCGAGCGCCGACGAGCTCGTGCTCACGATGCGCGACCTCGCAGGCGAGGTCCTGCACGAGGTCCGTCTGCCACCGCTCGCCTGACGCCCCCACGTCGTCCCCGTGCTGCTCAGCCGTCGATCAGCCGAGCGGCTTGCAGAGCAGCGCGTCGGGCGTGCCCCCGTGGTTCCAGCGCCACGTGAACGCGACGCCCGCGATGTACTCGCCGTCGCGGCACTGGCCCTTGTAGCTGCCGGGTGCCCAGTCGCTCGCGGTCGAGCCGCCGCCTGCCGGCCGGTTGTCGCCCTGGTCGAACCAGACGTTGCGGCCCTGGTTCGACGGCAGCGCGGTCTCGGGCTGCGCGCACAGCAGCTTCGACGTCGACCACTTGTTGACCGTGCCGATCGTCAGGCTGTAGCCGACGGCCATCTGCCCGGCGGGGCACTGCAGCTTGTCGTAGCCGCTCGCCCAGTCGTCCTGCACGTAGGCCTCGTTGCTCACGACCGTGCGGGTCGTGGTCAGCGCAGGCTGCAGGTTGTCGGTGCAGAGCGCACGGTTGGTGCTCCGTGCGACGCCCACGAGGCGCTGCGTGTCGGGGCAGCTGCCCTTCCACCGGCCCGGGTCCCAGTCGGGCCGGTCGTTCATGAGGGCCGAGGCGTTCGTGTCGGGCGAGTGGCTCCCGCTGCCGAGCATGTTCCAGCGCACCTCGAGAGCGACGGGACCGGTCTTGCCGTCCGAGGTCACGAGCTTCTTCCACTGCGGGTAGCGCCAGTCGTCGGCGATGCTCAGCCGGGTGCCGTCGGCCTTGTAGGCGAGGAGCGAGAAGGTGTCGACGAAGCTGCCGTCGTCCGTGGCGTGGGCCACGAGGGGCCAGGCCGCGAAGTCGCTGTCGTTCTCGACGAGGATGTCGGTGAAGTTGACCCACCACGCCTTCTCCTTCTCGTTCGTCTGTCCGGCACCGGTGGTGCCGAACTCGCTGAACCAGACGGGGGCCGTGTAGTGCTGACCGGTCGTGTTGACGAAGAGCGCTGCTTCCGTGACGGAGGCCTTGAGCTGTGCCGCCGTCATGTCGCGGTACCGCAGGTCCGTGGTCTCACCGAGCCCGGTCGCGCCCGTGTGCTGGGGTCCGGTGAACCCGTAGATGTGCGCGGCGTAGACGATCTTGTCGGGGTAGAGCAGCGTGTTGGACAGGTTGCGCACGGGCTTCAGGTGCGGCCGGTCGTGGAAGGTGACGTCGGTCGGGATGCCCTGGAAGTTGATGCCCTCCATGATGACGAGCACGTCAGGGTCCGCGCGTTGGATGGCGATGCCGGCCTGCTGGTAGGACTTGTACAGGTCGTTCTTGTCGCCCATGCCCCAGTTGGGGTCGTCGAGGATGTCGCGACGCACCTCGTTGCGCAGGTCCATGCCGACGACGCGGGGGTTGTCGGCGTAGCGCTCGGTGAGCATGACCCAGTCACCGATCCACTTCTCGATCGTCTGGCTGCTGTAGGGCTTGGAGTTGCCGTCGTCGGCGCCGCAGCACCAGCGCGACGTCGTCGTGTGGTTGTTGAGGATGACGGCGAACCCGTCGGCCGTGAGCGCTTCGACGACCTCGTCGAAGACCTGCAGCGGTGTCATGCCCCTCAACTGGGGGTTGGCTGTCACGGCGACGTCAGGCACAGGGGCCGTCATGCCGAGCATCTCGTTCGAGAAGGACAGCCGGATGCTGTTCAGCCCGAGCCCGTGGAAGTCGCTCATGAGGGTGGCCATCGGCACCCGGTCGAGGCCCATGGGGATGTCGTAGCTGATACCGCTGTTGTGGTTGGCGGGATCGTTCTTGTCGCCGCTGCCGTTCCAGTGCCCTTGAGCGCCGTCCCAGTTGGCGGACTTGAGCTTGAACCGGTCCCCGTCGGCGTCGACGACGTACCGACCGCGGGTGCTGAGCGGCGCGTCCCACGACGCCGACAGCTCCGGGCCGGTCAGCACGGGGATGGGCTCCTCGGTGGACGTGGCGGTCGCCGGGGTCACGACGGTGGTCGTGAGCCCGATCGTTGCCGTGACCGTGACGAGTGCCACGGCGAGCCGCGTGATGCGACGTTGCATGCTGCGAACCTCTCTGTTCGTCTTCTGCGTGTTCGTGAGGCTCGGCCGACCGTTGGAGGGACGCGCCCCGCGACCTGATCCGGTCAGGCTAGGGTGACGAATTACCGATGTCAACGTAAACATCCGCATTCGTGGCAACGTAAACATCACCGGCTCCGGACGAGCCGGCCCCGCTTCGCCTCTCAGCGCTGCGTCTCGAAGAACTCCCGGATGAGGTCGCCGCACTCGACGTCGCGGACGCCTCCCACGACCTCGACACGGTGAGGGTTGCGCCGGTCGCGCACGATGTCCCACACCGAGCCGCACGCGCCCGCCTTGGGATCCCAGGCGCCGAGCACGAGGCGCTCGACCCGCGCGAGCGTCGTCGCCCCGGCGCACATGGCGCACGGCTCGAGCGTCACGACGAGCGTGCACCCCTCGAGGCGCCACGAGCCGAGCGTCGCCGCGGCCTGACGCAGCGCGAGCACCTCGGCGTGGGCCGTGGGGTCGCCGATCTCCTCGCGCCGGTTGCGCCCGAGGCCGAGCAGACGCCCGTCGGGCCCGACGACGAGCGCCCCGATGGGCACGTCGCCCGTCGCCAGCGCGTGGGTCGCCTCGTGCAGCGCGAGCCCCATGAGCTCGTCCCAGACCGCGCGGCGGGCCGCGACCGTGTCGGGCGGGAAGGTCCCGCTCGCCCAGGGGAGGTCGAGCCCCGCAGGGCCGGGCGTTCCTGGGCCGGGCTCTGCGGTGGGGGCGACGTCGTCGGGGACCATGCTCCCGAGGCTACCGGGCGGTACCCTCGAACCATGCGCCTGCACGTCGCCGACCACCCGCTGGTCGCCCACAAGCTCACCGTCCTTCGCAACAAGGACACCGCCTCCCCGACCTTCCGCCTCCTGGTGGACGAGCTCGTGACCCTGCTGGCCTACGAGGCGACGCGGGACGTCCGGGTCGAGCCCCACGAGGTCGAGACCCCGGTCACCACGACCGTCGGGGTCCGCATCGCCGAGCCCCGCCCGCTCGTCGTCCCCATCCTGCGTGCCGGCCTGGGGATGCTCGAGGGCATGACCCGCCTGCTGCCCACCGCCGAGGTGGGCTTCCTGGGGATGCAGCGCGACGAGGAGACGCTCGAGGCCGTCACGTACGCCAACCGCCTCCCGGACGACCTGACGGGTCGCCACGTGTTCCTGCTCGACCCCATGCTCGCGACCGGCGGGACGCTCGTCGCGGCGATCGACTACGTGTTCGAGCGTGGCGCCCGTGACGTGACGGCGGTGTGCCTGCTCGCGGCCCCGGAGGGCATCGAGGTCCTCGAGAAGGCGATCGGCGACCGGGTCGACGTCCAGCTCGTCGTGGCCGCGGTCGACGAGCGGCTCGACGAGAAGGCCTACATCGTGCCCGGCCTGGGTGACGCGGGCGACCGCCTGTACGGCGTCGTCTGACCAGTTCGTCGTCCGAGCGCACGAAGCGGGGCCGCCGGGAGGACCTGGCGGCCCCGTCCTGCGTGACGATGCCCGACGGCGCCACATCCGTCCCATTTTCGTGTCTCACCGAGTGAGATTCTCGGTTCTTCCCCTTGGCGCCCCTCGGTGCCGCTGCCATGCTCACCTGGTGACCCCCTCGCTGAGCTTCCGCGGTGCCACCCGGCGCCCGAGCGTCAGCATGTCCTCCTGCGTCTGTTGTCCGGCCTGACTCGCTCAGTCCCCTGACAACCCTGCCGACCCTCGTCGGCGCCGCTCCGGCTCCTCGCCGTCGAGCGGGAAGACCCACGGAGCCTCGCATGACCACGCTGACCCAGAAGACCGCCCAGCCCCACGCCGCGCACCGCCGCAACCACCCCGGGTTCGTCCTGTACGTCGGGGTCGACGCGGCGTCGGGCGAGCACCCGCAGGCCGAGCTCGTCGAGCTCGCCGAGGCCCTCGGAGAGCTCGCCCGGGAATGGCTGCCGGCCGCCGAGACCTACACGGCCCTGACGCTCTCCGAACCGGCGACCGACTCGCACGAGCCGCTCGTCGACCACGGTCGACGCAAGGTGCGCGGGCGCAGCGCGGCCCGCCGCGCCGAGGTGCCCACCCCGGCACCGGACCTGGCCCCGCTCGGAGACGTCAACGCGTTCCGCGACCGCCTCGCGGCCCTGTCGCCGTTCCCGCGCGTCGTGATCGACCCGGTCGGTCGGCGGGTCACCGTCGACGGCTCGGTCCAGCGCCTCACGTACAAGGAGTTCGAGCTCCTGTCGCACCTCTACCGCTCGGCGCACCGCGTCGTGACCCGCGAGGAGCTCCTGTCGACCGTCTGGGGAGCCGACGCAGTGCGCGACGGCAGCCGGACGATCGACGTCCACGTGCGGCGGCTGCGCGAGAAGCTCGGCCTCCAGCACGTCATCACGACCGTCCGCGGGCTCGGCTACCGGTTCGACCCGCAGACCCACGTCGTCCTCAGCGGCTCGGGGGACGCCGCCTGAGGACAGGTGCTGCCGGGTCGGGCGCTCGTGATTCCGTGGGGGGATCGGCGCGGCCCGGCAGCACGGCTCCGGTGCGAGAGACCACCCCGGAGCTCGTCCGGGCCTCGACGACCGGTTTGGCCGGGACGTCCGGCCGGGGTTGGATGGACCGGTTCATCCGTTCCGTCCCCGCGAGGTCCTCTCCGCCGTGCCCGTCCTCCCACCGCCCGCCCGACCGTCCGTCGCCCTCCTCGGTGCAGGCGTCGCGCTCGTGCTCCTGACGGGGTGCACCGGGACCGGAGCCACCGCGGTACCGGCTGTGCCCTCTGTCGCCGTGCGTGAACCCGTCACGACCCGCGCCGAGGCCGACACGCTCTTCGCGGGACTCACCTCGGCACGGAACACCGCGAATGCGGCCCGGGACGCGGCTGCTCTCTCGCTCGTCGAGACGGGGCCGAGCCTGCGCGCCTCGACCTTCGCCTACGCCGCGCAGGCCGCGCAGGGGGCCGCGCCCGTCGCGCCCTACACCTCGACCGCGGGCACGCTCGCCGCCCCGGAGCGTGGCACCGCGGACTGGTTCTACTCGCTGAGCGCACCGGGCGACGCGGCGGTCGGCGACACCACGGGCGCGTACGTCGAGTCGACGTTCTTCATGCGCGCGGGCGAGGGCGACCCTTGGCTGCTGACCTACCGGCTGGCGACCGACCCGGCCGTCGCCCTGCCGCAGCCCGCGCTCTCGGGCGGCTCCGCCGTCGTGCCCGACGACGACGCGCGTGCCCGCGGGGGCCTCGCCCTCCAGGACGTGGTCGCGTACGCGAGCACCGGGCAGCCCGCCCCCACGCTCGACGTGACGGATGCCGACCAGCTCGCGACCGCGCACACCCAGGGCTTCCCCCTGCCCGACCTCTCGCCCGACGCCGGGACCGAGCAGCGCGCCTGCACGCTCGAGGAGCCCGCCCCGGCCTGGGCCTCGTCCACCCAGGGGATCTTCGCGATGGCGTCGGTCGAGTGCACGCAGAGCGTCGCGCTCACGGGAGGCTGGACGGCGCCGACGCCCACGACCGGGACGATCGGCACGGTCCCCGTCGGGGCCCGCTTGTCGGGGTGGACGGTCTCGCAGTCGGTCACGGTCCTCGTCGAGGTGCACGACGACGGCACGTCCCGGGTGGTCGGGTCCGGTCTGCGCCCGGTCCGGACGGACGTCACACCCGCCCCGTGACCCGGATCGCTGCACGTCCCCGGCCACCGACGTAGGTTCGGAGCATGAGCGACTCGACCGGATCGAACCCCGTCCCGCGCGGCTGGAAGCGCCGCGGCCCGCACTTCACCGACCGGATCGCGGCGAGCAGCACCTCGCAGCCCGGCGGCCAGGGCGACGACCGAGGGCGCTGGCCCGTCGAGCCGGGCCGCTACCGGCTCGTCGCGAGCCTCGCGTGCCCGTGGGCGCACCGGTCGATCATCGTGCGCCGGCTGCTGGGGCTCGAGGGCGCGATCTCGCTGGGGATCGTCGACCCGATCCAGGACTCCCGGTCGTGGCGCTTCACGCTCGACCGTGACGGGATCGACCCCGAGCTCGGCTCGCACTTCCTCGCCGAGCACTACCTCGCGCGCGACCCCGAGGACGACGGCGGGGTGAGCGTGCCGGCGGTCGTCGACGTCCCGTCCCGGCTGCTCGTCACGAACGACTACCCGCAGATCACGCTCGACCTGTCGACCGAGTGGACCGCGTACCACCGCCCCGGCGCGCCCGACCTGTACCCCGAGGCGTGGCGCGACGAGATCGACGACGTCGCCGAGAAGATCTACCTCGACGTCAACAACGGGGTCTACCGGGCGGGCTTCGCGGACTCGCAGGAGAAGTACGACACGGCGTTCGGGATCCTCTTCGAACGGCTCGACTGGTTGTCGGACCGGTTGTCGGAGCGCCGCTACCTGGTGGGCGACCACATCACCGAGGCCGACGTGCGGCTCTTCACGACGCTCGTGCGCTTCGACGCGGTCTACCACGGGCACTTCAAGACCAACCGCAACAAGATCACCGAGGACCGCGTCCTGTGGGCCTACGTGCGGGACCTGTTCCAGACCCCGGGGTTCGGCGACACGGTGAACTTCGACCACATCAAGCACCACTACTACCGCGTGCACACGCAGCTCAACCCGAGCGGGATCGTGCCTGACGGCCCCGACCTGTCGGGATGGCTGACCCCGCACGGGCGCGAGTCGCTCGGTGGGTCACCGTTCGGCGACGGACGCGCACCGACGGCCGCGACCGACCTGGCCTCCTACCACCTGGCGCCGCTCGCAGTGCCTGTGGACGGCGAGCCCCAGGCCGCGAGGCCGCGCGGCTGAGGGCCTACTCCGCGTCCCACGTCGCACTCCCCAGGAGGGTGTGCGGCGTGAAGAGCGAGAGGTGGGAGATCGTCGCGACGTAGTTCGTGCCGTGGCTCACGACGCGGTCGCCCTTGACGTAGAACTGCCCGTACTGCCAGGCGGGCAGGCACGACTTCCCGGCGACCTGGAAGGTCCACGACGTCCCCGCGTCGGTCACGACGCGGTAGGTCGCGCCGCTCTCACCCGCGCTGGGCGCCTTGACCTGGATGCTCGTCCCGGGCTGCACCGTGCGGGTCGAGTCGCGGACGACCGCAGCCGAACCCTCGATGTGGAACGTCACGGCCTGGGTCGAGGCCGTGTTGTCGTACACGAAGGTGACGGGCTGGTACGAGCGCTGCTCGTTGTCCTCGAACCAGCACGCACCGACCGTGGGCGCACCGACGACGGGGGCAATGACGACCGGCACGTAGCGCGCCGCTTCGTAGCCTGCGGTCGCGGTGCTCGTGTACGCCTTGCCGTCGACCGTGCGCGACTGCCGGAGCTCGACCTTCCCCGCGGGGACCTCGGTCTTGCCCGTGTCCTGGGTGAACGTGGCCGTGGCCCCTGGCTCGACCGTGACAGGCGCACCGGCAGCGCCGTACGGGGTGACCATCGAGACCTGCATCGACTCGTTCGAGGAGTTGGTCAGTCGGCCCGTCAGGCGGACCGTGCGGTCGACGACGCCGGAGGTCGCGGAGGCCTTGACCGTCCAGTCGGGCACGTAGCAGCTCACGCCCGCGACGGCGTGGCTCGCGAGCTGGACGCCGTCGGCCAAGACCGTGAACGTCGCGCCCGCAGGACCGACGCTCGTCCTGACCGTCTCGGTCCGTCCGGCGGCGACCGTCCGGGCGAGGTCGTCGCGGCCCGTCACCGTGAACGGTACGGGGAGCGTCGAGGCCGAGTTGTCGAACGTGAGCGTCACAGGGGCCGACGACGAGTGCGCCTTCGGGTCGAACACGCACTGGCCGACGGCGGGCGCCGGGTGCGTGGGCGCGATGGCGGCCCTGCCGAACTCCACGACGAGCGGGACGGGGTTCTCGTACCCCTTGCCGTCGCCGGGGTCGCTGTCCTCGACCCAGCGGTACTGCCGGAAGCTGACCTTTCCGGCGTCGATCGCGGCGCGCCCGGTGTCGATCGTGAACGTGCCCGACGCACCCGGCGCGAGCGTCACCTTCTCCGAGTCCTCGACGTCCCCCAGCCCCGCTGGAGCGAGCATCCGCACGTCCATCGGGGTCGTCGACGTGTTGGTCGCAGAGCCCGTGAGGCGGACCGTGCCCCCGACGTTCTCCGTGGAGACCGTCGCAGTGGCCAACCAGTCACCGTCCGGGACCCGGTAGCAGTCGAGGGCCTTGAACTCACCCGCCGGGACCGTGCGGGTGTACTCGGCCCCCGCGACGGTGGTCGTGAGTGTCAGGGTCGCCGTGCCCGCGGGGAACCGGTACCCGTCCTCCAGCGCCAGGTCGGCCCTCGTGCCGCGGGCCAGCGCGACCACGGGCGACGCGGAACCGACAGCGTCGAGACGCACCCGGAGGTCGTCGTACGCGGTCGTGTTGGTGACGCCCGCCAGGACGACCGAGGCCGTGCTCGCGCCCTCGCCGACGCACTGGGGAGCCGCGCCGCCCCCCGCGGGGATCGCGTCGCTCGCGCTGGCCCACGGAGAGCCGACCCGCAGCTGTGCGCTCGCGGCGTCCTGGGGGGACTTCCCGTCGGAGCTCGCCGAGGCCGTGAACGTCAGGCTGCTCGTCGAGGCCACGGCCTTCCCGTCGGCGACGAGCTGGACGTCGAGCACGACGGCCGGTCCGGCGCTCGCGCTCGCGTCAGGAGCCGGGAGCGGAGCGCCCTCGCCCGCCGCGCAGGTCGTCGACGACCCGGAGGGTGCGCAGGACCAGCCAGGGGTCAGCGCGCGGGCCGAGCTCCCGGACGGGAGGTTGCCCACCGAGAACGTCAGACCGTGGGCGTCGACGTCACCGGTGTTCCGGGCCGAGAGCCGCACCGCGGAAGCACCAGGGTTGAGCAGCTCTCCCACGACGGGCGCCGCAAGGTCCACCTCGGCACCGTAGGACTGGACCGGCGCCGGCGCGTAGGTCTTCGTCACCGGAGCCAGGCCCTTGCCCCGGACCGACCCGCCGAAGCTGTACGTACCTCCGCGGGAGGCCTGCACCGTGACCACGAGCTCCTTCTTCTCCCCCGGTGCCAGCACGCCGACCGAGCAGATCACGAGCGAGGTCCCGTCGCCCTGAGGCACGGCCGTGCCGCACGGGAGCGCCGCGGCCTTCAGGACGGGCACCACGCCCCGCCCGGCAATGACCGTGGAGCTCACGACCGAGACGTTGGCCGGGAGCGTGACGTCGACGACGACCTCCTGTGCGGACGTCCCCCCGGTGTTCGAGGCCGTGAGCGTCAGGTCCTCCGGGTCGCGGGGCGCGAGCTGGAGAGGCGCGAAGGCCAGGTCGAGCGAGGCCGGTGCCGGGGCGACCGGGTCCGCCGGGTCCACCGGGGTGAGGGGGGTCGCCGGGATGGTCGTCCCCGGGCCGGCCAGGTCGCCACCGGTACCCGTGCCGCCACCTGCCTCGCCGCCGGTCCCGCCTGCTGCGCCTCCGCCGGTGTTCCCACCCGCGGCCAGCGGCGTCGAGCCGGTGTCGCCCTCCTCGAGGGGGGCCAGGTTGGCGGGGGACGTGGGG
>NZ_MAQA01000018.1 GCF_001692445.1 Oerskovia enterophila
GCCCACGGCCGCGCTGCTCGCGACCCTCGCGGCCGTGGGCGTCGGAGCCGCCGCGCGCACGGCCCACGCCGCCGAGACCCCGGGCATCCATGTCGCCGAGGGCCGGATCGTCGAGGGCGACGGCACCGACCTGGTGCTGCGCGGCGTCAACCACGCGCACACCTGGTTCACGGGCCAGACCTCGTCGATCGAGGCCATCAAGGACGCGGGCGCGAACTCGGTGCGCGTCGTGCTCTCGAGCGGCGACCAGTGGACGCGGAACACCCCCGAGGACGTCGCGCACATCGTCGACCTCTGCGAGGAGAACCGGCTCGTGTGCGTCCTCGAGGTCCACGACACCACGGGCTACGGCGACCAGTACGCGCCCGCGGCGGGCACGCTCGACCAGGCCGTCGACTACTGGGAGGACCTGTACCCCACGCTCGCGGGCACCGAGGACTTCGTCATGGTCAACATCGGCAACGAGCCGTTCGGCAACGACGCCGCGACCAACACGCGCTGGGGTGCGGAGACGTCCGCGGCGATCGAGCGCCTGCGAGACATCGGGTACGAGCACGCGATCGTCGTCGACGCCCCGAACTGGGGGCAGGACTGGACGAACATCATGCGGGCCGAGGCCGACGAGGTCTTCGCGTCCGACCCCGACGCCAACACGATCTTCTCGATCCACATGTACGGCGTGTACGCGCAGGCCTCGACCGTCACGCAGTACCTCGAGCACTTCGTGGACGCAGGCCTGCCTCTGATCGTCGGGGAGTTCGGCTGGCGGCAGACGTCGTCGGACGTCGACGAGGACGTCGTGCTGGCCGAGGCCGAGCGCCTCGACCTCGGGTGGCTCGCCTGGTCGTGGAGCGGCAACACCGACCCGTACCTCGACATGGTCCTGGGCTTCGACCCGGCGAACCCGAGCGCGTGGGGCACGCGCATCGTCGACGGGCCCGACGGCCTGCGGGACACCGCGGTCGAGGCGTCGTGGTTCGGCGGCACGGTCGAGCCCACCGAGGAACCGACCGAGGAGCCCACCGAGCAGCCGACCGAAGGGCCCGAGGACTGCACTGCGGCGCTGCGCGTCGTGGGTTCGTGGCCCGGCGGATGGCAGGGCGAGGTCACGGTCACGGCGGGGTCCGCGCCGGTCGACGGCTGGTCGGTCGGCGTCCCGCTCCCGGCGGGGGCCTCGGTGACCCAGCTCTGGGGCGGGGTCCGCACGTCCACGCCCGACGGCGTCGTCGTGACCCCCGCAGCCTGGAACGGGACGCTCGCGGCGGGCGGGGCGGCGACGTTCGGGTTCATCGGGACGGGTGCCGCACCGTCGGGCACGGGCGTGACCTGCGCGGGGTCCTGACGGGACTGCCGGGCGCTCCTCGCGGGGAGCGCCCGGCGGGACGCGCCAGGGCTGCATGCCCGACGGCGCAGCCTGGGTCGCGTGTTCGGCGCGGCCGGGAGCGACCGAGGCTCACGCCAGCGGCTGGAGCCTGAACAGGCGGACCACCCGGCCCGACTCGCGCTCGTACGCGCGGTACCCCGGCCACTGCGCCTGGATGAGGTCCCACGCGGCCTCTCGCTCGCCGTCGTCCTCGACGAGCGACGCCCGCACCCTCATGTCCCGACCGCGCACCGTGATCGCGGCGTCGGGGTGCGCCAGCAGGTTGTACGTCCAGGCCGGGTGCCGGTCCCGCGCGAACGACGTCCCTGCCACGATCGCCCGGCCATCGCCGTCGGGCGTGTACATGAGGTACGTGCTGCGCGGCTCGCCCGACCGCGCGCCCGTCGTGTGCAGGACGAGCGAGGGCACGAGGATCGCACTGAGCTGCACCCGACCTCCCGAGATACGCGCGAGGAAGCGTTCGGCCGGCGGCAGCACGACCGGCCCGATCCTGCGGAACGCGCGCGTGCGCGTGAGCGGGGCGACGAGCGACCGGACGACCTGCAGCGGGGAGGTCATGCCCCCATGATGGCGGGGACGGCTCCGGGGTGCGCGTCCGGGGTCCCCGGCCCCGGGGCCCCGGGGACCCGCGCCGACGCTAGGCGTCCTGGGCGACCACGTCCCGCAGCCCGAGGTTCTCCCGCAACGTCGTGCCGGGGTACCTCGTGCGGTACACCCCACGAGCCTGCAGCTCGGGCACGAGCCGGTCGACGACGTCGTCGAACCCGTCGGGGACCGACTGCGGGGTGAGGTTGATCCCGTCGAGAGCTCCGGCGTGGACGTACTCGGTGAGCCGGTCGGCGACCCCGCCGGGGGTCCCGACGAACGCCGCAGAAGCGTTGAGCCGGTCCACGAGCTGCCTGACGGTCAACCCCTCGTCGGCCGTGATCCGCCGCCAGCGCGCCGCCGTCTCCAAGGGCCGGTCGCGGGTGTTGACGACGCCGTGGGTCCTGGTCTGCTCGGCCGAGACCGGGTCGACGTCGGGCAGAGGTCCGTCGGGGTCGAGCCAGGAGAGGTCGCGACCCCAGACGGCCTCGACGACCGACACGACCATGCGGTCGGTCCACGTCCGTCGGTGGAACCACTCGGCCTTCTCCCGCGCCTCGGCCTCGGTGTCCCCCAGGGTGATGCTCGCCGCCGGGAAGATCCGCAGGGAGTCGGCCGGGCGCCCGTGCGCCACGAGCCGTCGGCGCATGTCGTCCGCGAACGAGGTCGCGGCGTCGAGGTCGAGGTACCTGGAGAAGATCCCCTCGGCGTGCCGGGCGGCGAAATCTCGCCCCTCGTCGGACTCTCCGGCCTGGAACAGGACCGGCCGCCCCTGGACCGACCGCGGCAGTGGCGTCCGCGCGACCAGGTCGTAGTGCGCCCCGGAGTGACGCACCTCGGCGCCCGGGTCGGCGTCCCAGATCCGCTGGGCGACCGCGAGGTGCTCCTCGGCGTGCCGGTAGCGCTCCGCAGCCGGCAGGTAGCCTCCGCGCCGGAAGTTCGCCCCCGTCCAGGCGTTCTCCGTGGTCACCAGGTTCCAGCCGACCCGTCCACCGGACAGGCGGTCGACCGTCGCGACGCGCGCGGCCAGCTCGACCGGGTCGGAGAACGTGGTGTTGAGGGTCGCGACGAATCCGAGGTGCCGGGTACGGGCGGCCAGGTGGGCGAAGAGCACGAGCTGGTCGGGCCGCCCGGTGACCACGCTGTCGTTCACCCTCCCCAGGTGCTCGCGCAGGCGCTGGCTGTCACCGAGGAACAAGGCCGAGAACAGTCCTCGCTCGGCCGAGCGGGCGAGCCCGACGTACGACTCGACGTCGTAGTAGTCGTACGGGTCCTCGCGTGCGGACCAGTCGTAGTGCGGTCCGAACGGGAAGAATCCTGCGAAGTGGAGCTCTCGCCGTGACGTGCTCATGGGGTCCCGTCCTCGTCCTCGGTGGACGGCGCGCCGCTGCGCACCGCGGTCAGTGCGCCCGCGGGGCGGGGCAGGTCGAGCAGGTCGCGCAGCGTACGACCGGGTTCGGGCGCCCGGGCGACGAGGCCTGCGGCGCGCAGCGCGGGGAGCACGTCGTCGACGACGACGCGCGCCCCCTGGGGTCCGGCCGGGACCAGGCGGACCGCCGTCACGCGACCGACGAGCCCGCGTACACGGTCGACGACGGAGCCCACGACGCGGGCGAGGTCAGCGGTGTCCGGGGCGCGTCCTGTGCCCTCGTCGCCTCCGGCCCGCACGACGACGTCGACCACGGTCGGTCGGTCGTCCACCTCTGCGCCCGAGGACGCCGTGGGAGCCGCCGGCAGCACGGTCACCTCGGCAGGGTCCTCGTCGAGCCAGCCGGCCGAGGCGAGCACCGGGACCCGTCCCTGCGGCGGGCGGGGCAGCAGAGCGGGCCCCTTGATCGAGAAGCGCTGTCCGACGAAGTCGACGTAGTGGATCCGGTCGGCGTCGAGGAAGCGACCCGAAGCCTGGTCCGCGACGACGGCGCCGTCCTCCCACGAGTCCCACAGCAGCCGCACGACCTGCACCACCTCGCGCACCTCCTGCCGCAGGGCGTCGCCGACCGGCGACGTGGAGCGGGCCCGCGCGTGCGCCTCGTCGTCGACGACCTCGACCCACCAGGCCGCGCGTCCCCGCGAGACCCGGTCGAGACTCGAGAGCTGGTTCGACAGGTGGAAGGGCTCGGTGTGCACCGGGTTCACGACCGGTACCAGCCCGATCCGGTCGGTCCACGCCGCGGCGAACGAGGCCGCCTCGACGGCCGTCAGCCCAGCGCCGCCCCGCCCGCCCGCGAACGTGACGAGGTGAGCCCCGGCCCCCTCGAGCGCGACGACCCGGGCTCGCAGCGACTCGGCCGTGCCGTCCTCCCCGGTGTCGACGTGGGCCGCGACCAGCACTGTCCCGCTCATGACTCTCCTCCTCGCGCGGGGCTGTCGACCACGGCACCACGTGGTTCGGCCAGCCTTCGAGACGGTGCCAGGTGCCCCGCGAACGAGCGGATGGTAGCCCGTACCATCCGCTGCCATGACCGCATCCGAGGAACTGTCCATCCTGCGAGCCCTGCACACCACGCCGGCCCGGCGCTACCTGTCGGCCGACCCCGTCCCCGACGACGTGCTCGACGCGATCCTCGACGCGGCGATCCGCGGCCCGAGCGGTGGCAACCGGCAGCAGTGGGCCTGGATCGTCGTGACCGACCCGGCGGTCAAGGCCCAGATCGCCGAGTGGTACCGCGAGGGCTGGAGCACGGCCTACGGGCGGCGGCGCGACGACGTGCTGGCGGCGGCGACGGACGGCACGGGGGTGAGCCCGGCGACCTACCGGGCGATCGAGCACCTCGCGCTCCACCTCGAGGAAGCGCCCGTGTGGGTGCTCCCTGTCCTGCGGAACGCGGCAGGTTCGACCGACCCTCGACTGGGGGCCTCGATCTACGGGGCCGTCCAGAACCTGGTCCTCGCGGCGCGCGCGTACGGGATCGGCGCCACCCTCACGAGCTTCTACGCCGCCCGCGAGGCCGACGTCGCTGCACTCCTCGGCCTGCCGGCGGACGCCGCGACCATGGGGCTCGTCCCGCTCGGCTACCCCGAGCGGGGGCGCTGGTCCGAGCCGCGCCGCCGACCGCTCTCCGAGGTCGTCCATCGCGACCGGTGGCGGGGCTGAGCACGGCGCCCGGACCCGGTCGCGTAACGCGCGAGCGCTACCGCGCCGCGTACTCCTCATCGGTCACGTGCTCGAGCCACGTCGTGGTGGTCGCCGCGTCGTCGGCGTTCTCGAGCATCGCGAGGTGCTCCATGAAGTCGTCCGCGGTCGCGCCGTGCCAGTGCTCCTCGCCCGGCGGGCAGTAGACCGTCTCGCCGGGATGCACCTCGACCACGGACTCCCCGCGGGACTGGACGAGCGCCACGCCCGACACCACGTGCAGCGTCTGCCCCTTGGCGTGCGAGTGCCAGGCGGTCCGTGCCCCCGACGCGAAGCGCACGAGCGCGACGACCATGCGCTGCGAGGGGTCCTGCGGCAGGGCGATCGGGTCGAGCCACACGTCGCCCGTGAACTGCTCGGGCGGGTTCTTGGTGGTCGCGGGCTTGGTCAGCTTCTGCATCAGAGGTCCCTCTCGGTGGGGGTGGTGGTCGGGCGTCCCGTCGGCCCGGGGCTCCCGGCGGGAGCACCGGCCTGCACCCCGTGGCCCTCGGCGGCCGCGCCGTCGGCCTCCGTGGCGCGCGTGGCGGCCCACGAGGCGAGGAGCTTGAGCCCGTCGTCGGACGGCGACCCGGGCACCGCGGTGTAGACGTTGAGCTGCAGGCCGGCGTCCGCGGGCAGCTCCAACGCCTCGTAGTCGAGCTCGAGCCTGCCCACCGCCGGGTGGTGGAAGACCTTGGTCCCCGTCCGGTGGAGCCGCACGTCGTG
The DNA here is from genome assembly GCF_001692445.1 of Oerskovia enterophila. GTDB lineage: Bacteria > Actinomycetota > Actinomycetes > Actinomycetales > Cellulomonadaceae > Oerskovia > Oerskovia enterophila. Next base: position 5,808 of record NZ_MAQA01000018.1, read on the forward strand.
CGACGCCCAGAGCCGACGGAAGTCCTCGCTGCGGGTCGACAGCTCCCCGACCAGCGCGGTGAGCGCCGAGTCGAACGGGTTCTTCCCGGCCTCGGCGCGCAGGATCGCGACCGCGTCGTGCGCGATCCGGTCGTACCGGTCGCCCCAGAACTCGCGTGCGGCGTCCGGGTCGAGGAACTGGAACCGGGCCGTGTTGACGGGCTTGTTCGCGATCCGCTCGGGCGAGTCGTAGATCGGCGCGTACAGGGCCCGGCCCAGGGTGTTCGTGCCCAGCACGTCGAGCCGACCGTTGCGCACGAACGCGGGCGCGCCGTCCATCGCGTCGAGGATCCGCTGGACGGCGGGCCGCAGGACCGGCGCCGGGGTGCGACGGGCGCGTGACCGCGCGGCGCCCGACGCGTTGGCCGCCCGCGCCAGGTCGAACAGGTGGCGGTGCTCGGCCTCGTCGAGCTGCAGCGCCTGGGCCAGGGCCTCGAGCACCTCCTCGGACACCCCGCCGAGGCTCCCGCGCTCGAGCCGCGTGTAGTAGTCGACGCTCACCCCGGCGAGCATCGCGACCTCCTCGCGACGCAGGCCAGGGACCCGACGGTTGGTGCCGTACGCGGGCAGACCGGCGCGGTCCGGGGTGATCCGGGCGCGGCGCGTGGTGAGGAAGTCGCGGGTCTCCGCCTTCAGGTCCATGCCTACGACGGTACGACCAGGGTCCGGTCCAGGGGAGGTACTGGTGGTACCCGGGACTGCCCGGGCCCTCGTGAGCCGGGTGCCCCCAGTACGAGGAGGCGCCCGTGGACTTCGGGGCGCTGTCCGGCAGGAATGCGACGCCGACCGGCGGTCCCGCCCCGCGCGCCCGACGGCGCCGGGCCCACCCGCTGGCTCAGCGACGCGTCCGGCTCACCGCGCCACGTCGTAGGTCAGGCGCAGCGCGCCCGTCCCTGTGGGCTCGGAAGCCGCGAGGCGCCAGCTCGACGGCGGCAGGCCGTCGTCGAACAGCCGCTCTCCCCCGCCCGAGACCTCGGGGCACAGCATGAGGCTCAGGCGGTCAAGCTGCCCCGCGGCGACGAGCTGCCGCAGGATCGATGCGCTCGACATGACCCACACGTCACCGCCGGACTGCTCCTGAAGGTGCGCGACGACGTCGGGCGGGCTCTGCGCGGTCACGCGCGCCCCCGACCACCCGGCCTCGGTGAGCGTGCGCGAGAAGACGATCTTCTCGACGTCGTCCAGCCAGCGCGAGAACTCCCGGCTGCGCGGGTCCGCGGACTCGTCGCCCGCGACCGCGGGCCAGTAGGAGCGGAACCCCTCGTAGTTCTTGCGGCCGAGCAGGACCGTGGTGCTGGTCCGCATCAGGTCCTCCAGGAGGCCGAATGCCGCGTCGCTCACGGCGTGCGGGGCCACCCATCCCATGTCGTTCTCGCCGCCCGGGCCGTTGATGCGGCCGTCGAGCGAGACGGAGACGTTGCCGACGACGGTGCGTGAGCTCGGGGCCATGGTGCGATCCTCCTGCGGTGGGACTGGTGTCGCACGGTAGACGGGCGCCGGACCGAGAACTCATCGGTCCCGCGGACAGCGCGGAGGCCGGACCGAGAACCGGACATCTCGACCAGCAGGAGGGGCGAGCCGATGCTCTTCCGACAGCAACAGTCATGGCGTCCAGTCGCTACCGCGGGCAATGCCGCCGGTGCTACAGTCTCGCAGTTCACCTCCCCCCAAGACGCGAGGCGCGGTCCATGATCACCCAGCTTGCCCGGTACACCCGACACATGATTCTTCTGACGATCGTCGGGATCCTCCTGATCCTCGTCTCGCAGGCCGGCTCCGACTCGGGGGGCTTCCTCGTGACGGGGATCCTCGCCGTGGTCGTCGGGGTGGGCCTGCTCGTCCTGACCATCGTCGGCGGCCGACGCCAGCGCCGCCAGTGACGGCCCGCACGGGCTCGAGCCGGCGCGCCACGGTCCTTCTCGCCGCCCCGATCGCCCTCGTCCTCGCGCTGTCCGCCTGCTCGGGCGGGGCGGACGAGGCCTCCCCGACCCCCACGCCGTCCGCTCCGAGCGGCGTGCTCGCAGGGTCCGAGCACGGCCTCGCCGCGGGGAGCACGGAGGCCGTCCCGTTCGACGCGTCGGTCGTGAGCCAGGGACCGCAGGCCACGTTCACCACCCCGGCGACGAGCCTCGTCTACGACGGCAAGGGCAACGAGGACCCGGCCGTCGCCCAGGTCGAGCTCACCTCCCTGACCGAGGGCAAGGTCGAGGACCTGAACCTCGACGAGTCGTCGCTCGCTCTCGTCGAGGGCGCCACGCTCTACTACCTGTCGTACAAGCTCTCGTACGTCAACGGTCCCGTGTTCACCATGCCGAACTTCAACTCGTTCGCTCTCCTCGCGGGCGACGAGAACGTCACGGACGACATCTCCAACTTCAGCGCAGGGAACGCCGAGTGCGGCACGGCCTACGAGGTCGAGAACTTCGGGGCCGGCGCCTACATGGAGACCTGCACCTGGTTCTTCGTCACCGCGGGCAACCCCGCCCCCACCGCCGTGCAGTGGTACTCGCCCGCGATGCTGGACGCGGGACTGACCCCGGTCACCTGGCCCATCGGCTGAGTCCGCGGGGCGCTGCGCCGGTGGTCGTCATCCCCGGCGCAGCGCCCCGCGTACCCGCGACCACCACCGCTTGACCGGGCCGTCTGGCCGGACGACGGGGACCGGGGCCGTCTCGACCCCGCGCACCAGCCAGGCCTCGGCGTGACGCATGGCGTCGGCCGTGGACTCCCCGAGGACCGCGCGAGCCGGGAAGACCTCGATGCGTTCGTGCAGCCGCACGTCGATCACGGTCCGGAACTTCGCCGCGAGAGCCGCGTCGACGCCGCTCACGTACAGCCGCCCGCCGTGCTCACCGAGCCGGTCGGCGTAGTGAGCGAGCACCGTGAACGCCGTCGCCCCGAGGCTCGCCCGGCCGCGCAGCCGCAGCACGACCACGGTGTCGCGCGCACTCCCCGGCTCAGGCAGCGCGGCGTCGAGCGACCGGGCTCCCGCGTAGAACAGGCTCCCGTAGACGTCGAGCACGGTCACGGTGCGCTCCTGCAGCCGGCGCGGGACGGGCTCCTCGCGGTAGTGGCCTCCGTCGAGGGGCACGAGCCGGACGATGCGCAGGTCCTGCGACTCGCGGTTGGCCTGCAGCAGGATCGACAGGGCCGCACCGATCCCGACGGCGGCGGCCACCGGGAGCAGCAGCGTCGCGAGGAACGTGGTCGCCATGGCGACCTGGGACTGGCCCCCCGTATGCCAGGCCGTCGCCATCGCCGACAGGCGGATCGATCCGACCGACGCGACCGCGAGGACCGCGGCGAGGGTCGCTGTCGGGATGGCCCCCACGGGTCCGGACAGTGCGACGAGCACGACCAGGACCCAGACGCCCGACATGATCCCGGCCCAGCGGTCGCGCGCCCCGGCGGACGTGCTGACCGCCGTCTGGCCCACCGAACCGCCGACGGGGATGCCCCGCATGAAACCGACCGCGAGGTTCGCGACCCCCTGGCCGATGAAGTTCCGGTCCGGGCTGGCACGCCGCCCGCCCGGGTTCGGCACGGACTCCGCGACCCCCGCCCCCTGCACGAGCACGATCGCCGCGACCGCGAACGCCCCCACGGCGACGTCGAGCGTGAAGTTCCCGAGCTCGGGAAGGGCAGGGACGGGCAGCCCAACCGGGATCGCCCCCGAGTCGCTCACGAGCTCCACGGACCCGGCGTGCAGGAGCCACACCCCGACCGAGGCGACCACGAGCGCGACCACCGCGGCAAAGGGCGCGAGCCGGGTCCGGGCGAGGAGCACCAGGAGGAGCACCGACCCGACGCCGACGACCACCGTCGGGACGTCCCACGTCCCGGGCGACCGCAGCACGTGCCACGCCTGCACGATCGCGAGCGACCCCTCGGGCCGTGTCCCGGTGAGAGCGTCGAGCTGGCCCAGCAGGATGTTGACCGAGACTCCCGTGAGAAAGCCCGTCATGACCGAGTGCGACACGAACCCGGTCAGGCGTCCGAGCCCGCAGAGCCCCGCGACGACCATGAGCGCGCCCGCGAGCGTCGTCAAGAGTACGAGCGAGGTCAGCCGATCCTCGGGGGCCACGTCCACGAGCGCCGAACCGGCCGCGAGGGCGGCCGCGCTCGTGGTCGTGACGATCATGAGCTGGGAGTCGACCGTCAGGCCCCCGGCGATCCGGCCGACCGCGGTCGCATACAAGCCGTGGATGGGGTTGACCCCGACGAGGGTGGCCGCGGCCATGCCGTCCGGGACGCCGCCGACGGCCCCCGGGACACCTGCCCCGGCCGACTGCCAGAACCCGCCCTCGGCCGGACGGACGCGGTCCCACCACGCCCTCGCCGCACGTACCGGCCGAACCCTCATCCCGGTCCCTCCGCGCGAGCGGCCACGGCGCACGAGCGCGTGCGCCTCCGTCGCGACGACAGTGCCACACGCCCCTGCCGTCGGCCCGCCGAACGCAGCGCGGCGGATGGTGGACGGCGGTCGGCAGACCCGTCCGCCGCTCCGGATGCGCAAGTCGTGAACGGCTGAAAGGCTCCGAGACATGTCACGATCCAAGCCAGCCTCCCCCGCCATCGTCCGGCAGCAGCAGGCCTTGCGAGACAGCCTGCCGTTCCACGACACCCAGGACTTCGACGACACCAGTCGCGGGCTCCTCGGCCGACGCACCCCGAACGCGGTGACCGCCGAGGACGGCCGCGTCGTCTGGGACAACGACACCTACGACTTCCTCCAGGGCGAGGCCCCGGACACGGTCAACCCGAGCCTGTGGCGCCAGTCCCGGCTCGTCGCGACGCAGGGCCTGTTCGAGGTCGTCGAGGGCATCTACCAGGTCCGTGGCTTCGACCTGTCCAACGTCACCTTCATCGAGGGCGAGACCGGCGTGATCGTGCTGGACCCCCTCATCTCGACGGAGACGGCCGCCGCGGCGCTCGCGCTGTACCGCGAGCACCGCGGGGACCGCCCGGTCACGGGCGTCATCTACACCCACTCGCACGTCGACCACTTCGGCGGTGTCAAGGGTGTCACGACCCAGGAGGACGTCGACGCCGGGCGCGTGCCGGTCCTCGCTCCTGAGGGGTTCACCGAGCACGCCGTCTCGGAGAACGTCTACGCGGGCACGGCCATGGGGCGCAGGTCGGGATACATGTACGGGGCGGCTCTCGCGCGAGGGCCGCAGGGACAGGTCGGGGCCGGGCTGGGACAGACGACGTCGACGGGAACCATCACCCTCATCGCCCCGACCGTGGACATCACCACGACCGGCGAGGAGAAGACGGTCGACGGCGTCCGGATGATCTTCCAGATGGCCCCCGACACCGAGGCGCCGTCCGAGATGCTCGTCTACTTCCCGGACCACCGCGCGCTGTGCGCGGCCGAGGACGCGACGCACAACCTGCACAACCTGCTGACGCTGCGCGGCGCCGTCGTGCGTGACCCGCATGCCTGGGCGCACTACCTCACCGAGTCGATCGAGCTCTTCGGCGACGACCTCGAGGTCGTCTTCGCGTCCCACCACTGGCCCACGTGGGGCAACGCACGCATCCTCGAGTACCTGAACATCCAGCGCGACCTCTACGCGTACCTCCACGACCAGACCTTGCGCCTGCTCAACCAGGGACTCACCGGGATCGAGATCGCCGAGGTCCTCACGCTCCCCCCGGCGCTCGAGAACGCGTGGAGCACCCATGGCTACTACGGCTCCGTGAGCCACAACGTCAAGGCCATCTACCAGCGGTACATGGGCTGGTACGACGGGAACCCCGCGCACCTGTGGGAGCACCCTCCGGTCGAGGCGGGCAAGCGCTACGTCGAGCTCGGCGGTGGTGCGGACGCCGTGGTCGCCAAGGCCCAGACCGCGTTCGACGAGGGCGACTACCGCTGGGTCGCGGAGCTCCTGAACCACGTCGTCTTCGCCGAGCCCGACCACGCCGGGGCACGCGAGCTGCTCGCCGACACCTACGAGCAGCTCGGGTACGGGGCGGAGAACGGCACCTGGCGCAGCGTCTACCTCTCGGGGACGACCGAGCTGCGCGACGGCCCGTTCGGGACGCCCATCGTCACGGTGTCGGGTGACATGGTCGCCCAGCTCTCCCCGACGATGCTGTTCGACGCCCTCGCGATCCAGGTCGACGGGCCGGCGGCGTGGGACGAGAACCTGTCGATCGACGTCGTGCTGACCGACGTCGACGAGCGCTACCGTCTGCGCCTCGCCAACGGGGTGCTCAGCTACAACACGGCCGTCCAGAAGAGCCCTGCCGACGCCACGCTCACCGGGACCAAGCGTGCGCTGCCGGTCCTCGCGAGCGGGAACGTCACCCCGGACACGCTTGCCCAGGCGGGCATCGAGCTGACCGGTGACGCAACCGTGCTGGGTCGCCTCGCCGCCGTGCTGGACCCGGGGGACCGGGACTTCGCCATCGTGACCCCGTGACCCGGGCCATGTCCTCACCTGTCGCAGTCCCGTCCCCCGGTGGCGAATCGCACCCTCGGTGCCCGTCGCGGCGGTCGTGTTCGTCGTCTACTGCGTGATCGTCGTCGGCCTGATGAAGGTCTCGGGCGTCGGGTACGAGCACTTCTTCGACACAGCGGACACCACGCTGCGCACCGCGGTCCTGCCGCTCGCGGCAGGCGCCGTCTGGCTCGTCGCCTTCCTCGCCTGGGCGCGCTGGGACCACGTGTTCCGGGACGCTCGGCGCCTGCCGACGAGCTGGTTCCTCTGGACGCTGCCGGCCGTCATGGTCCTCATCTCGGTGCTGCACCTCCTGGGACTCGAGTGGAGCCTGTTCGCCCCCGCGCACGTGCTCGCCGTCCTGCTGGCGAGCCTGCTCGTCGGGTTCACCGAGGAGACCTTGTTCCGTGGGGTCGTCCTGCGCTCGATGCGGCAGGGGGAACGGTCCGAGGGTATGGCGATCCTGTGGACGACGCTGTGGTTCGGCGGGTTCCACCTGACCAACCTCCTGCTGAACGAGCCCGGCGCCGTCATCCAGATCTTCTTCGCCGCCCTCACCGGGACCGGCCTCTACCTGGCGCGGCGCGGGACCGGCACGATCCTGGCCGCCATGGCCCTCCACGCGCTCTGGGACTTCTCGTCCTTCCTGGTCGGGGTCCACCCGGCCGACAACGGTGCGGCCATGGGCGCGAACTTCCTCGTCCCGGTCGTCTACGTCCTGGCTGCGGTGACGCTCGTCGTGCTCGTCGTCCGCGAGCGCACGCGGCCCGCCCGCGAGGCGATCACCCCGGCGCTCGTGCCCGACGTCGGGGCGCGCCCGTGAGCTGCGTCCAGCCCGTCGCGGGCTCGCCCGAGCCTGGCTAGGGTCGACGGCATGCCCGCACCTCGTTCCTGGCAGTCCGAGACCGCGCGGCTCGGCAACGCCGAGCCGTCCGACCCCACGGGCTGGTTCGAGCAGCTCTGGTCCTCCGCCGCGCACGGCGACATCACCATGCCGTGGGACCGGGTCGATCCGCACCCGGCGCTGGCCTCGTGGACCGGAGCCCCCGCACCGGGCGGCGCGAGCGGGACCGCGGTCGTCGTCGGGTGCGGGCTCGGGGCCGACGCCGAGCACCTGGACCGGCTCGGCTACCAGACGACGGGCTTCGACGTCTCGCCCACCGCGGTCCAGGCCGCCCGCGGACGGAACCCTGGATCGTCGGTGACCTACGCCGTCGGGAACCTGCTCGACCTGCCGCCCGCGTGGGCGGGCGCGTTCGACCTGGTCGTGGAGATCTACACCGTCCAGGCCGTGAACCGCAGCGTCCGCGACGCGCTCACAGCCGGGGTCCGCTCGCTCGTCGCGCCGGGCGGGACCCTGCTCGCCGTCCAGGGGGCTGCACGCCAGCCCGACGACGACGGCCCGCCCTGGCCGTTGACGCGCACCGAGGTCGAGGCATTCGGCCGGGACGGCCTGGAGGCCGTGTCGATCGAGGAGCTCGCGGCGCCGGGTGCTGCTCCTGGCCGGCCCGGGACGTGGCGGGCGGAGTTCCGTCGGGGCTGAGCGTCCGCCCCGGCTACGGTGGGGTCTTTCTGCCCGACCGAGCCGGAGCGTTCGTCCCCCGTGATCTCCACCCTTCTCGTCGCCCACCCGTGGTTCTCCCCCGTGGTCCTCGCCGTGCTCGTGCTCGGCGGGCCGGTCGCGGGGCGCTGGCTGTACTGGCGGCCGCGCACCGCGTGGACGGTGTTCGCGGCGTCCCTGCTGCCGATCGTGCTGCTGACGCTCGTCCCGACGAGCCGGGAGGTCCTCGAACGGTGCGCCGTCTCCTGGTACCTGCCGACGTTCGGCCGGGTCGAGCTCATGGCCAACGTGATCCTGTTCGTCCCGCCGGTCCTGCTCGCCGCCGTCGCGAGCCGCCGCCCCGTGGTGGCGCTGGTCGGGGGTGTCGTCGGCTCCGCTGCGATCGAGGCGGTGCAGGCGATGGCCCCCGGTCTCGGGCGCTCGTGCGACACCAACGACTGGCTCACGAACTCGATCGGCGCGGTGATCGGCGCGGCCCTGGCCTGGGCCGCGATCTGGGCCGCGCGACGGTGGCCGCGACGGATCGGGACCACGGGCCGTCGGTGAGGCGCGTCGTGTCCGAGGGACGCTGGGTGCGGGCGCTCGGTGTGGGCGTTCCGCTCCTGATCAGGCGACGGCCTGGTCCGGGTACCCGGCGTCGTGCGTGTCGGGTCGAGCGCGCGTAGCGTCGAGGGCACAAGCCGTCGTACCGACACAGGAGGGGTGCTCATGGCACGCAAGAAGTCGTGGAGCGAGTTCAGCAGCGGCAAGAAGGCACTGATGGTGGTGGCCTCGATCGTGCAGATCTCGCTCACGGTCGCGGGCTACCGCGACCTGGCCAAGCGCTCGGACGACGAGGTCGAGGGCTCGAAGCTCGCATGGGGCGTGGCGATGCTCGCGAACTGGGTGGGCCCGATCACCTACTTCGCGAAGGGCCGCAAGGGGCTGGGCCTCAACAGCTGAGCCGTCGGGGCGCGGGCCCGCAGTGGCAGGTCGACACCGGCGAGAAGCGGTGTGTACGGTCGCCATCCGCTCGTAGAAGTCTCGAGAGACGAGGTCGTCGTTCTCCGTCGAACGAGCGAACCGGGCGACGACGTCGGTCGACGCTGCAACGCGCCATCACAGGCCGGAGGCCTGTCGCCCTTCGCCCTCCGCCTCTGCTCGGCTGGTCACGATGCTTCGCCTCCCGTCGCTGGAGGCCCCACGGTCGGCAGACTGGCGAGCAGGCCACGGAGGAGCTCCACCTCGACGAGCAGTGCTTGCTTGCCGCGCGGGGTGATGCGTGCCCACGTGCGAGATCGGCGCCCGTCGCTGCCCTTGCGGAGTAAGTCAGATCAAGACACCTGTTCGCGGCGACGACCCATCGACGGAAGACGTCGCGGAACTGGTGTTCACGATGCGCCAAGGCGCCCTCGACGACGGGCGACAACGTCGGCTGGCAGGTAGGCGACACTCCCCGCGCCGGGCGTGAATCTGGGGAACCTGCCCTCGGCGCAGCACTGCTGGCCGCCGTCCTCCTCGTTCTCCCCCGCGCACCCAGGCCGTCCTGAGCGGGGTACCAGCAGGACCTGCCTCATCCGGCGGGCACCTCCTAGCGTGAAAGGCATGACGTTGAACCCGATCCCCACTCTGACCTTGAACAACGGCACAGAGATGCCTGCCCTGGGGTACGGCGTCTTTCAGACGCCCCCGCAGGAGACCGTCGACGTGGTCACCGAAGCGCTACGCACCGGCTACCGGCACATCGACACCGCCGCCGCCTACGGCAACGAGCGCGAGGTCGGACGCGCGATCGCCGGATCCGGTCTCGAGCGCGACGAGGTCTTCGTCGAGACGAAGGTCTGGATCAGCGACTACGGCTACGACGCGACTTTGCACGCGTTCGACAAGTCCGCCGGCAAGCTCGGCATCGAGACCATCGACCTGCTGATCCTGCACCAGGCGCTGCCGAGCCGATTCGACCTGACGATCGAGGCCTACAGAGCACTGGAGACGCTGCTCGCCGACGGCAAGGTCCGCGCGATCGGCGTCAGCAACTTCATGCCCGACCACCTGACCTCGCTCCTCGAGGCCACCACGGTGGTCCCAGCGGTCAACCAGATCGAGGTCCACCCCTACTTCCAGCAGAAAGACCTCCAGAAGCTGCACGCCGAGCACGCCATCCTCACCCAGGCATGGTCGCCGATCGGCGGCATCACGTTCTACCCCGGCTACGGCGAGGAACGTCGCAGCACCCTCGCCGACCCGACGATCGGCCAGATCGCCACCGCGCACAGCAGGACGCCCGCGCAGGTGATGCTGCGCTGGCACCTGCAGCAGGGCCGCTCCGCGATCCCCAAGTCCGTCACCCCCTCGCGCATCGCCGAGAACTTCGCCGTCACCGACTTCGACCTCACGGGCGACGAGCTGGCCACGATCGACGCCCTGGACACGGGCGCTCGCGGCGGCCCCGACCCCGCCGACATCACGCTCGAGAGCTTCGGCCGCGAGATCCCCGAAGCCTGAGCACCAGCACCCGCCGAGCCTCACCGCACGAAGGAGCCCACCATGCAGTACCGCCCGCTCGGACGCACCGGCGTCCAGGTCAGCCCCCTGACCCTCGGTGCCATGATGTTCGGCCCGTGGGGCAACGACGACCGCCAGGACGCGACGCGCATCATCCACCGCGCGCTCGATGCCGGCATCAACGTCATCGACACCGCTGACGTGTACTCCGCCGGCGTCTCGGAGGAGATCGTCGGCGACGCGATCACCGGGCGCCGGGACGAGGTCTTTCTCGCGACCAAGTTCTTCATGCCGATGGACGACGACCCGAATCACCGGGGCGGGTCGCGCCGGTGGATCGTGCGCGAGGTCGAGAGCTCGCTGCGGCGGCTGAAGACCGACCACATCGACCTGTACCAGGTGCACCGGCCCGACCCCGGCACAGACGTGACCGAGACCCTCGGCGCCCTGACCGACCTGGTCCGCCAGGGCAAGGTCCGCTACATCGGCTCGTCCTCGTACTCCGGGTCGCAGATCGTCGAGGCCCAGTGGGCGTCCCGGGAGCGGCGCCTCGAGCGCTTCGTCACCGAGCAGCCGCCGTACTCGATCCTCGTGCGCGGCATCGAGGAGGACGTCCTGCCCGCCGTGCAGCGGCACGGCATGGGGACCTTGACCTACAGCCCCCTGAGCGGCGGCTGGCTGTCAGGCCGGTGGCGCAAGGGGGCCGCGTCCACCCCGACGTCGAACGCGCGACCCGGTGCCCGCTTCGACATGAGCAGCCCGGCCAACCAGCGCAAGCTCGACGTCGTGGAGGAGCTCGCCCTGCTCGCAGAGCAGGCGGGCATGTCGCTCGTCGAGATGTCGATCGCCTGGGCGATCCGTCATCCGGGTGTCACGTCCGCGATCGTCGGCCCTCGCACGATGGAGCAGCTCGAGTCGTACCTGCCCGCCCTGGACGTCACGCTCAGCGCCGACGTCCTCGACCGGATCGACGAGCTCGTCGCCCCGGGGGTCACGGTGAACCCCGACGACAACAGCTACGGCACGCACGAGCTGACTCCCGCGGCACGGCGCCGCTGAACCACCTCTTCCCCGAACCATCCCAGCACCACTGAGAGGCACCACCTCATGCGAGCAACACTCATGTACGGCGCCGGCGACGTCCGCATCGAGACCGTCCCCGACCCCGTCCTCCAGCAGCCCACCGACGCCATCGTGCGCGTCGTGCGGGCGTGCGTCTGCGGGTCGGACCTGCACCCCTACCACTCCATGCCCGGCTCAGCCCAGGGCAACCCGATGGGCCACGAGCTCATCGGCGTCGTCGAGGAGACCGGCAGCGCCGTGACGAACGTCAGGAAGGGCGACTTCGTCATCGCCCCGTTCGCGTTCTCCGACAACACCTGCGTGTTCTGCCGTGAAGGATTCCAGACCTCCTGCGTGCACGGCGGATGGTACGGCTCCCCCGAGACGGGTGGCCTGCAGGCCGAGCTCGCCCGCATCCCGTTGGCCGACGGCAGCCTCGTCGTCGTCCCCGACGTCGACCCGGCGACCGCCGACGAGGGACTGCTGAACTCCCTGCTCACCCTGTCCGACGTGTACCTCACCGGCTACCACGCGGCGCACATGGCACAGGTGCAGCCCGGCCAGATCGTCACCGTGATCGGTGATGGCGCCGTGGGGCTCTCCGCCGTGCTCGCCGCCAAGCAGCTCGGCGCGGAGCGGATCATCCTCATGGGCCGGCACGCCGCGCGCACCGACCTGGGGCGTGAGTTCGGCGCGACCGACGTCGTCGCTGAGCGTGGCGCCGAGGGCATCAGCAAGGTCATGGACCTCACCGGAGGCGAAGGCTCGCACGCCGTGCTCGAGGCCGTGGGCCACATGCCCGCCTACGAGCAGGCCTACGGCGTCGTGCGCCCCGGCGGGATCATCTCCCGCGTCGGCGTCCCCCAGTACGAGGACGCCCCCGTCGGTTTCGGGTCCCTGTTCGGCAAGAACGCACGCCTCGCCGGCGGCCCCGCTCCGGTGCGCGCCTACCAGGAGGCCGCGATCACGCAGGTCCTTGCCGGGGAGATCAACCCAGGCAAGGTGTTCGACGCCACCCTGCCGCTCGAGGACGTCGCCGAGGCCTACCGCCTCATGGACTCCCGCGAGTCCCTCAAGGTCGCCCTGCGGCCCTGACCACCAGAGGGTGGGCGCCCCGGCGCCCACCCTCTTCCCGTTCTGTGTCCCCGACCCCGCCCGAGGAGTGGTCATGGCTCCCACACCGTCCGCACGCGCCCACCACGACGACCTGGTCCCCGACCACGTCTCGACGCTCGCCCGGACCGACCCCGAGCTCGTCGAGTGCTTCGACAGCTTCGCGTTCGGCGAGGTGCAGCGCGACGCACCCCTGCCGGTGCGCACCCGGCTCATGGTCCAGCTCGCCGCGCTCATCGCCTGCGGTGCCGTGAACGAGTACCGCACGATGGCCGGCGCCGCACTGACCGTCGGCATCACGCCGGTCGAGGTCAAGGAGGTCGTCTACCAGGCGGTGCCGTACGTCGGCATGGGCCGCGTGCTCGACTTCCTGCACGCGACGAACACCCTCCTGACCGAGCACGGCGTGAGCCTGCCGCTGCCCGGCCAGTCGACGACGACCCCCGACACCCGCAAGGAGGCCGGGCTCGCGGTGCAGAAGCAGATCGTCGGCGCTGCGGCCGTCGACGCGATGTACGCGAACGCGCCGGCCGACGAGCAGCACATCCAGCGGTACCTGTCCGCGAACTGCTTCGGCGATCACTACACCCGCGACGGGGTCGACGTGCCCACGCGCGAGCTGCTCACCCTCGCCGTGCTGATCGCCCTCGGCGGCGCCGAGCCCCAGGTCGCCGGTCACGTCCGCGCCAACCTCAACGTCGGGAACGACCGCGCCACGCTCCTGGCGGTCATCACCCAGCTGCTGCCCTACGTGGGCTACCCGCGCACCCTCAACGCGCTGCGCGCGCTGGACGAGCACGCCCCCGCCTGAGCAGGCGAGGCGCCGCCGCACCATCGATCCTGAGGGGACGTGCAGGACCGCCGACATGGCCCCTGACCACGAAGGAGCAGCATCATGAGCGACTGGAACTCCGCCGAACTTGCGGCCATCGACGCCGACGGCGAGCTACGCGTCGCCGCGCACCGCCCCGACGGGACACTGCGTACCCCCCGCATCGTGTGGCACGTCGTCGTCGACGACCATCTGTACATCCGCTCCGTGCGGGGCACCGACGGCGCCTGGTACCGCGGCGTGCAGCGCACCGGCACGGGTCAGATCGACTCCGGTGGAATCCGCACCGACGTGACCTTCGTCCGCGACGACAGCCATGACGACGCCATCGATGCCGCCTACCGCGCCAAGTACGGCGACGGCTCGGCCGTCGACCACATCACGGCACCCGCCGCACGGGCCACCACGCTGCGCGTCGAACCCGCCTGACCACCTGCCGATCCGAGCGCCGCCGCCAGCCCCGTGGCGGCGGCCCGGCTCGTCGGCACGTTGCCGAGAGGGCGGCAGGCTCCTCGCGCTCGATCGTCCTGCCACGGTAGGACCCCGTGGCACTCGCGTCCGACGACGGGGTGACGCCCGGACGCGAGCGCGCGCCTACCGTCGGGGTGTGCCCGACTCGACCTCGCTCCACGAACCCCTCGACCGCTCGCCCTTCGCACCGGTCCGTTCCCACAGACCTGGGGCGCCCACCGGACAGCCCTGGTCACGTGGCGCCGTCGTGCTCGTCACAAGCTTCCTGCTCGGGGGACTCACGTCCTTCGCCCAGGGCCTCCTGCCCGACGCCGCAGCTCCCTTCGCGAACTCCGCGAGCGGCTGGACCCTGCTCACGGCGCTCCTCGTCGCCTGGGTGGCGGGCGACCCGCGGGCCCGGACGTGGCACGCCGCAGTGTTCGGAGCCGCGAGCTTCGTGCTGCTCGTCGTCGGCTACACCGTCGCCGCCGACGTCCGCGGGTTCGTCTACGACCCGGTGCTGTTCGGGGTCGTCGGCCTGCTCGTCGGTCCGTTCGTCGGTCTCGGAGCGGCGTGGCTGCGCGAGACGGGCGTACGCGCCGCCCTGGGCACAGCGCTGCTCGCGGGGATCGGCCTCGGCGAGTCGGTGTACGGGCTGACAACCGTGGTGGAGACGACGGGAGCCGGCTACTGGGTCGCGATCGGTCTCGTGTCGCTCGTCCTGCTCGCCGTCATGCTCGGGCGTGCACTCCGCGGCACGCTGCACGTGGCACTGACCACGGCGGGCACCGCCGTCGTCTGCGCGGCGTTCGTCCTCGCCTACCGCGCACTCGGCACGGCCGGCTGACCCTGCGTCGACGGCGAGGCCGCCCGCTGCGGCGCGCGACCCGTCACGACAACAGACAGACGGGCTAAACCTGCATGTCCACGAATCGCGCGTAGTGCCCCTGGAACGCCACGGTGATCGTGTCGGTCGGGCCGTTACGGTGCTTGGCCACGATCAGGTCTGCCTCGCCCGCTCGCGGGGACTCCTTCTCGTACGCGTCCTCACGGTGCAGCAGGATGACCATGTCGGCGTCCTGCTCGATGCTGTTGTGGACTGCGATGCCGTTGGCCACGAAGTTGTGAGTCCCGACGACCGTCGCGTCGTAGACCGGCTTCTCGCCCTCAGGGGTGATGGACACGACCTCGTCCCACAGCAGGTCGTTGACCGCCATGATCTCGAGCTCCTCGCTTCCGAGGACGTCCGCGATCTTCCCGAGCCGCTGCCGCGAAGGCGACGCCTTGAACATCGCGCTCCCGCTGAACTGCGTCCCCATGGCCTCGGCGAACTTCCGGTGCGACATGCCGCGCTCTTCGAGGAGCACACGGACGTCGTCCCACACCTGGCGCGGCACGGTGTCGACGTTGGTGTTCGCGCGGGTGTCCCGGATGATCTCGAGGAGGCGCTCGGCGGCGGCACCGCGCTCACCGTGGACCCCGATCTCCTGGAGGAAGCGCCGCTGGTCGTCCACGCCGGAGATGTCGAGCGTGTACCCGGTCCGGTACGCGCCCTTTGGGGTAGCTGTGCGTAGGCGGGTGGAGATGCCGAAGCGCAGCAACAGGCGGGACAGACCGTCGACGAGCTGTCGTGAGGTCGAGGCGTAGTAGATGCGGCCGCTGCGGCCGCTGGCGTTGACGGTCACCGAACCGTCGGTCGCCCAGATGTGCCGGATGAAGAGCGCGATCTGCTCCTTCGGCAGGTGGAACACGGTCGAGGGCACGAACTTCTCGTGGCTCCGCGCTCCGAAGAGTCCCAGGTCGTCGAGCCACTCGGCGACGGGGTTCCGCTTGCCACGGGCCAGTCGGTAGGGCGCCGGGAGCCGCAGCGTGGTGCAGCGGGCGACCGCGTACTCGTCGCGGATCGGGGTGATGCCGAAGGCGCCCGCGGCCTCCGAGACGACCGCGAGGTTCTTCTCGTCGATCGACGCGTAGCGGATGGGTTGGCGCTTCACGAACGAGCCGTCGCCGAGCATGTGCGCGAGCATGACGACCTTGCGGTCGTCCCACGCGACGTTCTGCTCCGGCCCCGGGACGTGGCGGGGCACGCCGAGGCGCGAGCCCACCTGCAGCTCACCGAGCGGCGTCCAGCCCTCGTACGTGAGGAACGGGTGGTTCGCGGTCGCGCTGATCTCCTTGCCGGAGGCCAGCCTGAGGCGGAACGTCTCGCGCGTCCCGGTGGGGAACACGTGCGTGAGGTGGCGTCGTACGTACTGGAGTCGTTCGTTGAGCGCCCACACGGGGACGTCCTTGGCACCGAGCGCGTAGAGCTCGCCCATCGTCGTCTCGGCGCCCGTGTCCGCTCGCAGGATCCTGGTGTCCTCGGTGAGGCAACCCGACTCACGCAGGTCGCTCATCGCAGGCTTCTTGTCCGTACGCTGCTCAGCGCCACGGTTCAGCTGCGAGATCGCGATGACCGGCACCTCGAGCTCCTTCGCGAGGAGCTTGAGCGCACGGGAGAACTCCGAGACCTCCTGCTGGCGGGACTCGACGCGCTTGCCCGACGTCATGAGCTGGAGGTAGTCGATCACGACGAGCTTGAGGTCGTGCTTCTGCTTGAGCCGGCGGCACTTGGCGCGGATCTCCATGAGCGACATGTTGGGCGAGTCGTCGATGAACAGCGGCGCCTCGGAGATCTTTCCCATGGTGCCGGCGAGCTTCTGCCAGTCGTCCTCGCCCATGGAGCCGTTGCGCATCTTCTGCAGGTGGATGCGGGCCTCGGCAGCCAACAGACGCATCGTGATCTCGTTGCGGCTCATCTCGAGCGAGAACACGACGGAGGTCATGTTGTGCTTGATCGATGCCGACCTGACGATGTCGATTCCCAGCGTGCTCTTCCCGATCGCCGGACGTGCCGCGATCACGATCATCTGCCCGGGGTGCAGCCCGTTGGTCAGCCGGTCGAGGTCGGCGAAGCCCGTCGGCACCCCGACCATGCCCTCGCCGCGGTGCCCTGCGGCCTCGATCTCGTCGACCGTCCCGCCGATGACCTCGCCCAGCACGATGTAGTCCTCGGCCGTGCGGCGCTCGGTGACCGCGTAGACCTCGGCCTGCGCGTTGTTGACCACGTCGTCGACGTCGCCGCCGTCGGTCGCGTAGCCCAGCTGGACGATCCTGGTCCCGGCCTCGACGAGGCGTCGCAGCACGGCGCGCTCGCGCACGATGCGCGCGTAGTAGCCCGCGTTCGCGGCCGTGGGGACCATGGCCATGAGGTCGTGGATGTAAGGCGCGCCACCGATCCTGCCCAGCTCGCCGCGGCGCGTGAGCTCGGCGACGACCGTGATGGCGTCCGCGGGCTCACCGCGTCCGTAGAGGTCGATGACGACGTCGTAGATCGACTCGTGCGCAGGCTTGTAGAAGTCGGTGCCGCGGATCTGCTCGATCACGTCCGCGATGGCGTCCTTGGACAGCAGCATGCCTCCGAGCACGCTCTGCTCGGCGGCGATGTCCTGCGGCGGGGTGCGGTCGAACCCGGGACCGCCGCTGCCTGCGGGCGGTCCAAAGCTCGACTCGAGCTCGTCGATCGACATGCGGGCCCCTCACTCCCCCGGCACGGCCGGGTATCGTCCTGCGTCGCACGTCTGTTCTACTCCGGCCCACCGACACGCCTGCGCCCGCATCGTCGAGGGGTATCGCTGGTGGTGCACCGTCGACCGTTCGGAAGGCCCGAGCATGCGCGACTCAGCGACACTAGATCGCGCTCCCACAGCCCGCAAACGGCCCTGTTCACAGAGGTGTGGACAGCCTGTGGACAGAGGCCCCCATGCTGTTCACAGGCTTGTGGACAACCATGTGGACAAGTGACCAGTTTTCCCCTGTACAGCCCTGGGAGCAGCCAGTTCACTAGGCTCAGCCATGTGGACGAAGAAATTTCCGGCAACACGCCGCCGACACGCCAGCCCTCCCCCGGTCAGGGCGAGGACACCGGTCGTTCACCCCGTTCATCCGAGCACCGCCCCCAGGACACCCGGGAGGCATCGGCCGCCGCGCAGTCACCTGGTTCGTCCACAGGGCCTGTGGAGACACCCGCCGGGTCCCCGCCCCAGCCTCCCAGCCGTCGCCTCATCGACAAGCAGATCCTGGCCCTCGCGGTCCCGGCCCTGGGGGCGCTCGTCGCGGAGCCGATCTTCGTGCTCGTGGACAGCGCCGTCGTCGGGCACCTGGGGACCGCACAGCTCGCCGGGCTCTCCCTCGCGTCCACGGTCCTCCTGACCCTCGTCGGCCTGTGCGTGTTCCTCGCGTACGCGACCACCGCGGCCGTGGCCCGGCGCATCGGCGCGGGGCACCGGCGCGAGGCGCTCCAGTCCGGCATCGACGGCATGTGGCTCGCGCTCGGGCTGGGCCTCGTGCTCGCCGCCGCCCTGTGGTTCGGCGGCGGCTGGGCGATCGGCGCGATGGGCGGCACGGGCGAGGTCGCGCACCACGCCCTGGTGTACCTGCGGTGGTCGGGCCTGGGCCTGCCCGGCATGCTCGTCGTCCTGGCGTCCACGGGCGTGCTGCGCGGACTCCAGGACACCCGCACGCCCCTCTACGTCGCCGCCGGGGGCGCGACGTTCAACGCGATCCTCAACGTCGTGCTCGTGTACGGCGTGGGCCTCGGCATCGCCGGCTCGGGGATCGGGACCGCCGTCGCCCAGCTGACCATGGGCGCGGTGCTCGGCGTCGTCGTCGTGCGCGGTGCCCGACGCGAGGGCGCCTCGCTCCGCCCCGCCGCAGGAGGTATCTGGTCCAACGCGCGCGCGGGTGCGCCGCTGTTCGTCCGCACGCTCTCGCTGCGCCTCGCGATCCTCCTGACGGTCTTCGTCGCGACGGGCCTGGGCGAGGTCACGCTCGCCGGCTACCAGGTGGTCGCGTCGGTGTGGGGTCTCGCGGCGTTCGCGCTCGACGCCCTCGCGATCGCGGCGCAGGCCCTGGTGGGGCACGGCCTGGGCGCCGGGGACCGGTCGCACGTGCGCTCGGTCCTGCGCCGCACGCTCCAGTGGGGCGTCGCGGCAGGGGCGCTGCTCGGTCTGGTCATGGCCGTGGGCGGCTGGTGGTTCGCGCTGTTCTTCACGTCCGACCCCGACGTCCGCACCGCCGTCGCGCTCGGCATGGCCGTGTGCGGGTTGCTGCTGCCCATGGCGGGGTGGGTGTTCGTCCTCGACGGGGTGCTCATCGGGGCCGGGGACGGCCGCTACCTCGCGTGGGCCGGCATGGTCACGTTCGTCGTGTACGTGCCGTTCGCGCTGGCGGTCCGTGAGCTCGCGCCCGACGGCGCCGCGGGCCTCGCGTGGCTGTGGGCGGCCTTCGCAGGGGTCTTCATGGCGGCGCGCGCACTCACCACGGGCCTCAGGGCGCGCGGCGACCGGTGGATGGTCACGGGGGCCTGAGGAGGCCTGCCTCGGGAACGCCGACGGCCCGGCCCCCTCCGCAGAGGGGACCGGGCCGTCGGGTGAGATCTCCGATCCATCCATCCCTCACGGGACAGGGGCGATCAGTCGATCAGGCAGCCACCACGTTGACCGCGATGTTCGCCGAGACCTCGGCGTGCAGGCGGATGGTGACCGTGTACGAACCGGTCGACTTGATCGGCTGGCCGATCTCGATCTTGCGCTTGTCGACGGACGGGCCGCCGACGGCCTTGACGGCCTCGGCGATGTCACCGGTGGTGACAGCGCCGAACAGACGGCCGCCCTGGCCCGCCTTGGCCTTCACGACGACAGGCTTCGACTGCAGCGAGTCGCGCGTCGCCTTGGCCTCGTCGAGCGTCGCGATCTCGCGAGCCTTGCGTGCCTTGCGGATCGCAGAGATCTGCGACTCGGCACCCTTGGACCACCCGGTCGCCAGACCACGGGGCACGAGGAAGTTACGGGCGTACCCGTCCTTGACCTCGACCACGTCGCCGGGCTCGCCCAGGCCGGTGACCTCGTGGGTCAGAATGAGCTTTGCCATGTTCTATCCCCTCTCGATCAGCGTGCGGACGACGAGTACGGCAGGAGTGCCATCTCGCGGGCGTTCTTGACGGCACGTGCGATCTGGCGCTGCTCCTGGACGGAGACGCCGGTCACGCGACGGGCACGGATCTTCCCGCGGTCGGAGATGAACTTCCGCAGCAGGGTCGTGTCCTTGTAGTCGACCGACTCGATCTTCGCCGACTTCAGGGGGTTGGACTTCTTCTTGGGCTTGCGCACCACTGGCTTCGCCATGGTGTTGCTCCTTCACAAGGTGCTATCCCCGGCCGGGGCGAGTGCCGTCGTCGGGCACCTGCCCTGCCGGGAAGGGTTTGTCTGGGGTGAGCGGTGACTAGAAGGGGGGCTCGTCCGAGAACGAGGCACCACCCGACGACGCGGGGCCAGCCGTGGCCCACGGGTCGTCGTTGCTCTGCTGGCCACCGCCGGAAGCGCTGAATCCGCCGCCGCCGCTCGAAGCGCCGCCGCCGCCGAAACCGCCGCCACCACCGAAGTTGCCGCCACCCGAGCGCTGGGCCCGGGTGACCTTCGCGGAGGCGTACTTCAGGGAAGGACCGATCTCCTCCACCTGCAGCTCGACGACCGTGCGCTTCTCCCCCTCGCGGGTCTCGTACGAACGCTGGACCAGACGGCCCTGAACGATGACGCGCATGCCCTTGGTCAAGGACTCGGCGACGTTCTCCGCGGCCTCGCGCCAGATCGAGCAGCGCATGAACAGCGTGTCGCCGTCCTTCCACTCGTTGCTCTGGCGGTCGAAGGTGCGCGGCGTGGACGCCACGGTGAAGTTGGCGACGGCAGCCCCCGCAGGGGTGAAGCGAAGCTCCGGGTCCCCGGTCAGGTTCCCGACCACCGTTATGACGGTTTCACCAGCCATGCCAGCTCCTCATTGTTCGTTACGTATCGAAGACTCTTCGAAGGGGATGACCCCCGTCCGCGGACATCCCACCACGTGCCACTGACGCTGTCCTGGGGACGCGCAGCGCACCGGAGGTGCCACGAGGGAAGTCAGAAGTGCGGGGTGATCAGCGAGCGTCGGTGCGCAGGACCTTCGTGCGCAGGACGACCTCGTTGAGGCCGAGCTGACGGTCCAGCTCCTTGGCCGTGTCCGACGTCGCGGTGAAGTCGACGACGGCGTAGATGCCCTCGGACTTCTTGTTGATCTCGAAGGACAGGCGGCGACGGCCCCAGATGTCCACCTTGTCGACAGTGCCACCGTCGGTCTTGATGACCGTCAGGTACTTGTCGAGCGACGGAGCAACGGTGCGCTCCTCGATCTCGGGGTCGAGGATGATCATCAATTCGTACTGACGCATGCGGTTAACCCACCTCCTGCGGACTCAGCGGTCACGGTATCTCCGTGACAGGAGGGTTGTGCGTCGCTGTGAGGTCACCGTGCTGATGGCAGCACAGATCGAGACACAGCAAGTTCCCAAGGTACCCGGTCGGGACCGGGCTCGGGAAATCTGTGGGGGTGACGTCGGTCGCTACCCGCCGTTGTTGCCGTTCCCGTTGCCGTTGCCCGGCCGGCCACCCTCCTCGGGTGGCGTGGTCGGAGGCGGCGTCGTGGGATCGGGCGTGGGCTTGGGATCTGGCCCCTTGGACAGGACCACCGTGACGGTCTTGCCCGTCTCGACCTGTTGGCCGGACCCACCGACCCGGAGCACCACGCCGGGGGCCACGTCAGCCGAGTACTCCTCGGTGAACGAGACCTTGAGCCCCATGCCCTCGAGCACGGCCTTGACGTCCGCCTTGGACCTTCCGGCCAGGTCGGTCGGGACCGTCACGGTGGTCGGCGCGACCGGCTCCTCCGGCTCGACCGGCTCCTCGAGGGCGGGCTCCGTGGGCTCCTCGCTCGGCGTCGGGGACGGTGCGACCTTCTTCATCGTGTACTCGGGGAAGTCCTGCACCTCGGCGTACTGCGGCAGCGCGAGGACGCCCTCCATGTAGGACGTCCAGGCGTCGACCGGCCAGGTTCCACCCGTGATCGACTTCTTGTAGTACTTGCCGAACGGGGTGATCTGCTCCTGGACCCCAGTTTCCTTGTTGTCCTGGTAGAGCCCGACGACCGTCGCCAGCTGCGGGACGTACCCCGCGAACCAGGCCGACTTGTTGTCGTTCGACGTACCGGTCTTGCCCGCGACGGGACGGTTCAACGCCTTGGCCGGGGCACCGGAGGCCCCCTTCGCCTCGACGACCTGGGTCATGGCGTAGGTCGTCGCGGCCATGACGTCAGCATCGAAGACCCGGTCGTTGCGGCCCGGTGGGTCGTAGGTCTCGGCGCCCGTGCCCAGCCGCTTGACCGACTGGACCACGTGCGGCGTCGACTCGAAGCCCTGCGCGGCGAACGTCGCGTAGGCGTGCGCGATGTCGATCGGGTGGACCGACGCGGTACCCAGCACGTTCGACGGGACGGCCTTGAGGTCCATGGTGTCCGCGGGGATCCCGGCCTTGACTGCCGCGTCGACCGTCGCCTGCGGGCCGACCTCCATGTTCAGGGCTGCGTAGACCGTGTTGACAGAGTTCGCGGTCGCGGTCGCCAGGTCGATCTGGCCGAAGGGCTGGTCGCCGAAGTTCTTGACTCCCTGGCCCTTGTCGTAGAAGCCGGGCACCTCCACGTCGTTGTTGCCGTCGTACGTCGCCGACAGGTCGATTCCCTGCTCGAGGGCCGCGACGAGCGTGAACGGCTTGAACGTCGAGCCGGCCTGCGCCACACCACGCGTCGCGGAGTTGTACTGGTCGCTGAGGAAGTCGCTGCCGCCGTAGACGGCCCGCACTGCACCGTCCGCCGGGTCGATCGAGACGATGGACGGCTTGAGCCATCCGGAAGCCGCATGGTCGCCCTCGCGCGGGATGCTCTCCGCGGTCGCGACCGCGAGGTCCTGCATGGTCTTGTCGATCGTCGTGACGATCGTGAAGCCCTTGGTGTCGAGGTCTCCGTCGCCGTAGCCGTTGGCCTCGAGCTCGCGCCTCACCAGGTCCAGGAGGTAGCCGGCCTGCCCACCCTTGGAGTTGGTCGCGGCCTTCTCCTTGATGTCGGCCGGGAAGGCCGCCTCGGCCTTCTCCGCCGCCGTGATGTGCCCGTCCTTGGCCATCCGGTTGATCACACGCTGCCACTTCTCCTGCGTGATGTCGGGGTTGTTGGCCGGGTCGTAGACCGTCGGGTTGGGGATGATCGCGGTGATCATCGCCGCCTGGGAGATCGTGAGGTCCTTGGCCGAGACACCGAAGTACGCCTGCGCGGCGGCCTCGATCCCGTGCGCCCCGCGGCCGAAGTAGATCGTGTTGAGGTAGTTCCCCAGGATCTCCTCCTTGGGCTGCTCCTGCGTGAGCCGCAGCGCGAGCATCGCCTCCCGGAACTTCCCCACGTAGTCGGAGACCGTCGCGCCGGCGTAGTAGCGCTCTGCGTACTGCTGGGTGATGGTCGAGGCGCCCTGGGTGCTCCCGCCCTTGAGGTTGTTCACCATCGCGCGAGCGATGCCCTTGAGGTCGATCCCCGAGTTCGTCCAGAACGAGCTGTCCTCGGACGCGACCACGGAGTTGCCGACGTAGTCCGGGAGCGTGGCGTAGTCGACGATGACACGGTTCTCCTCCTGGAAGGTCCCGATCTCCGTGACGCCGTCGGCGTAGTACACCGTCGTCTTCTGGTTCTGCACCGCATAGGCGGGGTCCTTGGGGACCGAGGTCGTCGCGTAGGCGGCGATGACGATGCCGGCGACCAGCGCGGTCCCGGTGAGGAAGGTCCCGAGCAGCACGCGCCAGGACGGCAGCCAGCGACGGAAGCTCTTGACGTGGGAACGGGGGTAGTTGAAGAAGCGGCGCTTGCGCGCCGAGGTGCCCGTGCGCGCCGTGCTGCCGGCACGCGCCGTGCCCTTCGTCTGCCTCGCGGAGCTCGCCACGGTTCACCTTCCTCTGGGGGTCTGTACCGGTCAGGACCTGTTCCGCACCGCTGCCCGGGAGAGGGCGCGCCAGGCGCAGAGCATGCATCAGACCACCCTGAACAATAGGGCGTCCTCCCGTGAGGACAAGGCCCTCCGGGGCCTGGTCCGCCATTGTTTCGCCACAGCCACGCCGCAGGTCCCCCAGTCCTTCACATCTGCTCGAGGGCGTGACATATTGCGCGCCACCGCGAATCCACCTAACCTGTCGATGTATCGACTCGATACATCGAGTAGTCGAACCATGCCCGATCCGCCCTCCGCGGTGACAGCCGGACCGAGGAGGAGGTGTCATGGCACGCAGCCGTTCCGACGTGCTGGAGACCGCGATCCTCGGCCTCCTGAACGAGTCCCCGCTCCACGGGTACGAGCTCCGCAAGCGGCTCAACCTGCTGCTCGGGTCGTTCCGGGCGTTCTCCTACGGTTCGCTCTACCCGGCGCTCAAGGCGATGGTCACGCACGGCTACATCGTCGGTACCGAGTCACCCACCACCCCTCCCCACGCGTTGTCGGGCAAGCGGGCACGCATCGTGTACCAGCTGACCGCCGAGGGCAAGGAACGTCTTCAGACGGTCCTCGCAACCTCGGGACCGGCGGCCTGGGAGGACGAGAGCTTCGACGTCCGGTTCGCGTTCTTCGCGCAGACCGACGCCGAGACCCGGCTCCGCATCCTCGAGGGCCGGCGCAGCCGGCTCACCGAGAGGTTGGAGTCGGTCAAGGAGTCCGCCGCGCGCACACGTGAACGGCTGGACGAATACACCCTCGAGCTGCAGCGTCACGGCCTGGAACAGGTCGAGCGTGAGGTTCGGTGGCTCGACGGACTGATCACGACCGAGCGCGACCGTCGTCGCACCCGGCCGTCGAGCGGCCCTGAGAACCGTCACGGGCAAGACAACCACTAACTACGAAGCCGTCGGCGCGCAGCGCCCCCGGCACTGACAGCAAGGAGCGAGGATGTCCTCCATCCGCGTCGCCATCGTTGGCGTCGGAAACTGCGCATCTTCCCTGGTCCAGGGCGTGCACTACTACCGCGATGCTGACCCGAGCAGCACCGTGCCCGGACTGATGCACGTGCAGTTCGGTGACTACCACGTGTCCGACCTGGAGTTCGTCGCCGCTTTCGACGTCGACGCCAAGAAGGTCGGCTTCGACCTCTCGGAGGCCATCCACGCCTCGGAGAACAACACCATCAAGATCGCCGACGTCCCGCCGCTGGGCGTGCCCGTCCAGCGCGGTGTGACGAACGACGGTCTCGGCAAGTACTACCGCGAGACCATCGAGGAGTCGGACGCCGAGCCGGTCGACATCGTCGCCGCGCTCAAGGAGTCGGGCGCGGACGTGCTCGTCTGCTACCTGCCCGTCGGGTCGGAGATCGCCGCGAAGTACTACGCGCAGTGCGCGATCGACGCAGGTGTCGCGTTCGTCAACGCCCTGCCGGTCTTCATCGCGTCGGACCCCGAGTGGGCTGCGAAGTTCGAGGCCGCGGGCGTCCCGATCGTGGGCGACGACATCAAGTCGCAGGTCGGCGCGACCATCACGCACCGCGTGCTCGCGAAGCTCTTCGAGGACCGCGGCGTGGTCCTGGACCGCACGTACCAGCTGAACGTCGGTGGCAACATGGACTTCAAGAACATGCTGGAGCGCACGCGCCTCGAGTCCAAGAAGATCTCGAAGACGCAGGCCGTGACGTCGAACCTCGAGGGTCCCCTCGGTGGCAAGACCGAGGACCGCAACGTCCACATCGGCCCGTCGGACTACGTCGCGTGGCTCGACGACCGCAAGTGGGCGTACGTCCGCCTCGAGGGTCGCGCGTTCGGCGAGGTGCCCCTGAACCTGGAGTACAAGCTCGAGGTCTGGGACTCCCCCAACTCGGCCGGCATCATCATCGACGCCGTCCGCGCTGCGAAGATCGCCAAGGACCGTGGCGTCGGTGGCCCGATCCTCTCGGCGTCGACGTACTTCATGAAGTCCCCGCCGGTCCAGATGGAGGACACGAAGGGCCGTGCGGCTCTGGAGGCCTTCATCTCCGGCGAGAACGAGCGCTGATCCGTAGCGAGCTTGCGAGTGCAGGACCAGCGCGACCAGAAGTACCTGCGCTGATCCGTAGCGAGCCTGCGAGTGCAGGACCAGCGCGACCAGAAGTACCTGCGCTGATCCGTAGCACCCGCCGAGTTGTCAGAACCAGGCCGGGCGATACCCCGTCCTCCTTCTGACGACCGAGCGAAGAGGGTCCGGAACCTGAGGGTTCCGGACCCTCTTCGCATGCCCGACGGCGGAGCGCACCACCACCCCGTTCGGCCCCGGCAACCCGTCGGCTGAGCTGTCAGAACCAGCCCGGGCTGTACCCCGCCCTGCTTCTGACAACCCCCGAGCCTCGGGGGGAGGACCGCCGTCGGGCCGTCCCGGGGCGAGGTCCGCTCCCACCACCGCATACCCTGAACCGGTGGGTGTGATCTCGGAACTCGGCGTCCTGCTTCGGCTGCGCGACTTCAGGAAGCTCTTCGCCGTCCGGCTGGTCAGCCAGGCGGGCGACGGCATGTTCCAGGTCGGGTTGGCGTCGCTCCTCTTCTTCTCCCCGGAGTCCCAGGGCACGGCGGCGTCGATCGCCGCGGCGTTCGCGGTGATGCTGGCCCCGTTCACGATCGTGGGGCCGTTCGCGGGGGTCTTCCTGGACCGGTGGAGCCGGCGCCAGGTGCTGGTGTGGGGCAACGCGGTGCGCGTGGTCCTGACGGCGGCCACGGCGGTCCTCATGCTGACGTCGGGCGTGACGCCGTGGATCTACGTCCTGGCGCTCGCGACGCTCTCGGTCAACCGGTTCCTGCTCGCGGGCCTGTCGGCGGGCCTGCCGCGGGTGGTCGACGGCCCGCTGCTGCTCACGGCGAACTCCCTGACCCCGTCCCTCGGTGCCGCGGCGGCCTTCGTCGGTGGGGGCATCGGCTTCCTGCTGAGCCTGTTGTTCGAGCCGGGTCGTGTGAAGGACTCGGTCGCGCTGATGTGCGCGGCGCTCGTGTTCGGGGCGGCGTCGGCGCTCGCGCTGCGCATGTCGCGCGGGCTGCTGGGGCCGGACGAGCCGGCAGAGGCCGCGATCACGACCGAGATCGCGAAGGTCGCGCGCGGCCTCGCGGACGGCGCACGCTATCTCGCGGCGCGGCGCACGCCGGGTCAGGCCCTCATGGTCATGGCGACGCACCGCTTCCTGTACGGGGTCACGTTCATCGCGTCGATCCTCATCTCGCGCAACCTGCTGTCGGACCCGGGCAACGCGAACGCGGGTCTGGCGACGTTCGCGACCGTCGTGGGGCTCACGGGGGTCGGTGGCGCTCTCGCCGTCGTGCTGACCCCTACCCTGTCCCGCTACACGGGGCCGCACCTGTGGATCGCGCTCATGCTGGGCCTGGCCTCGGCGAGCCAGCTCCTGCTCGTCACGACGCCGTCGCGCACGGTCGTGTACGCGGGGGCGCTGCTGCTGGGGCTCGCTGCGCAGGCGACCAAGATCGCGGTGGACACGATCGTCCAGCGTGACACCGCGGACGCCTTCCGGGGCCGGGCCTTCGCGTTCTACGACGTCCTGTACAACGCGGCGTTCGTGGGGGCGGCGGCCCTGGCCGCGTTCACGCTCCCGGACACGGGCTACTCGCGTCCGGTCTTCGTGGTCCTCGCGCTCGCGTACGCGGCAGCGGCGGTGGTCTTCGGCCGGTTCGGAGCACGCCGCCCGGCGGAGCCCGACGGCGCCGCTCACCTCCCGCGCGCGGCCGTCGGCGAGTAGCGCGTGGGGTGAGGTCGCTCACCCCGGATCCCTGCCCGCGCGGACGCGTGCCGTGAGACCGGCGCCGTGCCGGGCCTCGCGACCCGGTCGGCGTCGTCGTCGGAGGACGACCGATGAGTCCTGCCCGGAAAAGGAGTCGTCAGGGTCGCGGGGAATAACTCAGGATGGTTGAGCGTCGTTTCTCGTAGGGCGTACGACTTCTCGACCCGACGCTCCCCACCTCCCTCGCTGTGCTCCCCCGGGCCGCGCGGGCGCGCACCGACCCCACAGGAGAGCCATGCAGGTACCTCAGAGCACCGCCCCGTCCTTACCCACCTCCGACAAGCTCTCGCGCGAGAACTTCCTCGTGATCGCGCTGCTGCTCGTCTCGGCGTCGGTCGTCATCCTCAACGAGACGACCATGGGCGTCGCCCTGCCGCACCTCATGGCGGAGATGCACATCTCCGCGACCACGGGCCAGTGGCTCACGACGGCCTTCATGCTCACCATGGCGATCGTCATCCCCGCGACCGGCTTCCTGCTGCAGCGCCTGGGGACCCGTGGCGCGTTCCTGCTCGCCATGTCGCTGTTCAGCACGGGCACGGCCCTCGCGGCGTTCGCGCCCGGCTTCGGCTGGCTGCTCGGCGCGCGCGTGGTGCAGGCCTCGGGCACCGCGATCATGATGCCCCTGCTCATGACGACCATCATGACGCTCGTCCCCCCGACGGCCCGTGGCCGGATCATGGGCAACGTCGCGATCGTCATGGCGGCCGCTCCCGCCCTGGGTCCCACGCTGTCCGGGCTGATCCTCGACACCCTGAGCTGGCGCTGGATCTTCGGTCTGGTCCTGCCGGTCGCCCTCGTGGCGCTCGTCGTCGGCGCGAAGTACGTCAAGGACTCGGCCGACCGGACGCACACGCGCCTCGACCCGCTCTCGCTCGTCCTCGCGGCCCTCGCGTTCGGCGGTCTGGTCTACGGCCTGTCCAACCTGGGTGAGGCCGCGCGCGCCACGCCCGTCGTCCCCGTGTGGATCCCGCTCGTCGTCGGGCCCGTGTTCCTGGTCCTGTTCGTCGCGCGTCAGCTCGTCCTCCAGCGTCGCGACGCGGCGCTGCTCGACCTGCGCGTCTTCTCCTCGCGCGGCTTCACGGTGTCGCTCGGGATCATGGCGGTCAGCATGATCGCGCTGTTCGGCTCGATCATCCTGCTGCCGCTGTACCTGCAGAACTCGCTGGGCATGGACCCCTTGTACACGGGGCTGCTCGTGCTGCCGGGTGGTCTGCTCATGGGTCTGCTGGGTCCGACGGTCGGGCGCCTGTACGACCGCGTCGGCCCGCGTCCCCTGGTCCTGCCCGGCCTGGTGGCGGTCACGGTGTCGCTCGCCGCGCTGTCGACCGTGGGCGCGAGCACGTCGCCCTGGTTCGTCCTGGGCGCGCACGTCGTGCTCAGCCTGGGCCTCGCGTTCGTGTTCACGCCGCTGTTCACGGGGGCGCTCTCGGCGCTCAAGCCGTCGCTGTACTCGCACGGCAGCGCGATGATCGGCACGGTCCAGCAGCTCGCGGGTGCGGCCGGGACGGCGCTGTTCGTCGCGGTCATGACGTCGCGCTCGGTCGCGCTGGCCGCTGAGGGCGCGAGCGAGCAGGTCGCCCTCGCGGAGGGCGTGAGCTCGGCGTTCGTCTGGGGAGCGGCGGTCACGCTGGTCGCGGTCGCGCTGACGTTCCTGCTGCGCAGGCCGGCAGCGGTCGAGACGTCCCCCGTCCTGCCCGACGCCGTCGCGTCAGCCACGCTCGACGCTCCCGTCCTCGAGAGCGTCGGGGAGGCGCCCGAGCGCCGCTGACGCGGCCGACCGGGGCGGAGCCGCGCACGAGCAGAAGGACGCACGAAGGGCGGGCACCGAGGTGCCCGCCCTTCGTCGTGCCCGGCGTGCGTGGTGGTCCGAGGTCGACCGGCCGACCGCGGGAGCCGACCAGCACCGCGTCCGGCGTCAGCCGGCGGCCCGGCTCGCGCTCACTCCTCGCGGGCTGCCCACCAGGCCAGCAGCTCCTCGCGTGCGACGTCCTCGCCGAGCGGACCGCGGTCGAGCCGCAGCTCGAGCAGGAACTTGTAGGCCTGGCCCACCTCGGGGCCGGGAGCGATCCCCAGGGCCGCCATGATCTGCTGCCCGTCGAGGTCGGGACGGATCGAGGCCAGCTCCTCCTCGCCCCGCAGCCGCTCGATGCGCTGCTCCAGGTCGGTGTACGCGTCGGAGAGGCGCTGCGCCTTGCGCTTGTTGCGCGTGGTCGAGTCGGCCCGGGTCAGGCGGTGGAGCCGCTCGAGCAGAGGGCCGGCGTCCGTGACGTACCGACGCACCGCGGAGTCGGTCCACTCGCCCTCGCCGTACCCGTGGAAGCGCAGGTGCAGCTCGACGAGCCGCGAGACG
The DNA here is from genome assembly GCF_001692445.1 of Oerskovia enterophila. Classification (GTDB taxonomy): domain Bacteria; phylum Actinomycetota; class Actinomycetes; order Actinomycetales; family Cellulomonadaceae; genus Oerskovia; species Oerskovia enterophila. The sequence continues at coordinate 35,884 of NZ_MAQA01000018.1, forward strand.
TCCTTGACCGTGTCCTTGTCGAAGCGCAGGGCCTTGAGCCGCTTGGCGGTCAGCTTGGCCCCCACCACCTCGTGGTGGTGGAAGCTGACCCCGCCCCCGGTCTCGAAGCGCCGCGTGGCGGGCTTGCCGATGTCGTGCAGGAGCGACGCGAGCCGCAGGACGAGGTCCGGGGCCGGCACCGCGCCGTCGGGCCCCGTCTCCTGAGCGATCGCCTGCTCGAGCACCGTCAACGAGTGCTGGTAGACGTCCTTGTGCCGGTGGTGCTCGTCGATCTCGAGGCGGAGCGCCGGGAGCTCGGGCAGGACGTGGTCCGCGAGCCCGGTCTCGACGAGCACCTCGAGACCCTTGCGCGGCGCGTCCGACAGCAGCAGCTTGGTCAGCTCGTCGCGCACGCGCTCCGCGGAGACGATCTCGATGCGCGAGGCCATGTCGACGATCGCTGCGCGGGTCGCGGGCTCGACCTCGAACCCGAGCTGGGCGGCGAAGCGCGCGGCCCGCATCATGCGCAGCGGGTCGTCGTCGAACGAGCGCTCGGGGGCGATCGGGGTGCGCAGGACGCCCAGCGCGAGGTCCGCGAGTCCGTCGTGCGGGTCGACGAACAGCATCTCCGGGACGCGGACGGCCATCGCGTTGACCGTGAGGTCCCGCCGGGACAGGTCGCCGACGAGCGTGTCCCCGAACGCGACGAGCGGCTTGCGCGACGCCGGGTCGTACTCGTCGGTGCGGTAGGTCGTCACCTCGACCACCAGGTCGCCGGTCCCCCGCGGGCTGCCCTTGGGCCCGAACCGCTTGGCGCCGATCGTGCCGAACTCCTTGCCGATGTCCCAGTGCGCGTCGCCCCACGCCGCGAGGAGCGCCTGGGTCTGGTCCGGGTTCGCCGAGGTCGCGAAGTCGAGGTCGTTGCTCGCGCGGCCGAGGAACGCGTCGCGGACCGGACCGCCCACGAGGGCCAGCTCGTGGCCGGCGGCGTGGAACAGCTCCCCGAGCTCGATCGCCGCGGGCGCCATCTCGGTGAGCACCGCCAGGGCGCGCCGGAGGAGCTCGAGCTGTTCGGGCGTGGTCGGCACCCCGCGAGAACCCTCCGCGGGCTGCGCGGAAGGTTCGGGGACGGGGGAGATCTGGGAAGGAGTCGGCACGACATCCAAGCGTGCCAGATCAGGCGCCGACTCCACACTCGGTAAAGTTGGGTCATGTCCACCCCAGCGCACTCTCCGGACCACCGCGGTGTCCCAGCACCGCCCGGTGGGCATGCGTTGCGGATCGACCCGGAGGCCGCGCGCGCCGCGACCCCGACGCCCGCCCCGGCCACCCCGCTCCCCGTCGTCGAGGAGATCTCCGCAGGTGGACTCGTCGTCGACACGTTCGACGGCCTGTACCGAGCCGCGGTCATCGCCCGCCGCAACCGTGGCGGACGGCTCGAGTGGTGCCTGCCCAAGGGGCACCTCGAGGGCGACGAGACGCCCGAGGAGGCCGCCGTCCGGGAGATCGCCGAGGAGACGGGGATCACGGGCGCGGTCCAGCTGCCGCTCGGGATCATCGACTACTGGTTCACGGGCGAGGACCGGCGCGTGCACAAGGTCGTCCACCACTTCCTGCTCAAGGCCACGGGTGGGTACCTCACCGTCGAGGGCGACCCCGACGGCGAGGCCGAGGACGTCGCCTGGATCCCGTTCGAGGACCTCCCCGAGCGGCTGTCGTACCCGAACGAGCGGCGCCTCGCGGCCGTCGCGCACGACGTCCTCCGAGGTCGGCGCACGACGGCCCGCTTCCGGGGTACCGTGACTCGCACCGTCGTCCGTACCAGCCGGCCGGCACCCGACGACCCCCGGAACCCGACCGACCACTCATGACCTTCCTCTCCCCCGTCGGCTCAGCCCGTGCATCGAGCCGTCGTCCCGCAGACTCCACCGCGCCCTCGGCCGTCGTGCAGGCTCCAGCGCGCCCTCGGCCGTCCTCGGACGACCCGCGCACCGGTGCCAGGGCTGCCGGTCCTCGATCGCTGACCAGGAACCTCGTCGGCGGGCTCCTGACCGCGGCGCTCGCCCTCGTGCTCGTCGTCGTGCCCTCCAGCCCCGGCGGCGGTACCCGTGAGGCCACGGCGTCCGCCTCGGTCGGGGTGAACGGGGTCGCCGGGGCCAACCCTGCGGTCGTCGACGAGCCAGGCGCCGTCTCGACCACGCTCGTCTCGATGACGCCCACCACGGTCGGACCCGGGAGCACCGTCACGGTGGTCGCGCGGATCCACAACGGCACCGACGAGGCGCTCACGGCCCCCCGGGCCACGCTCGGCGTGAACTGGCGCCTCCTCGGCACCCGGTCCGCCCTGGCCGCCTGGGCCGACGAACCCACCTCGAAGCGGTCCGCGGAGGCCATGGCGACCGAGACCCTCGATCCGATCGCCCCGGGCCAGGACGCGACCGTGACGTTCGACCTCGACACCGACGACTTCAACCTCGAACCGGGATCGGGCTGGGGCCCCCGTCCCCTCTCGATCACGGTCACGGACGGCTCCGAGCGGCTCGACGTGCTGCGCACCTTCCTCCTGTGGGAGGACACCGCGGCGCCGTCCCCCGTGGGGTTGAGCCTCCTCGCCCCCGTGACCGGCCCTGCGCTGGGCCTCACCACGGCCCCGGACACCGAGGGGCAGGAACAGACGAGCGTCGACGTCGCGGCCGTGGACGACGCGCTCGGTGCCGACCAGCGTCTGGGCCACCTCCTCTCCGCGACCTCAGGTCGCCCCGAGGTCGCCTGGGCGGTCGACCCGGCGCTGGTCGCCGCTGCCCGCACCTCGACCGAGAGCTCGACCGCGGCGTGGGTGTCCGCATTCGACGAGGCGTCCGCGGACCGGTCGGTCTTCGCGCTCCGCCCCTACGACCCGGACCCCGCGGCCTACGCACAGGTCGGGGCCGCGCTCCCCGCGCCGACGGTCCCCCTGCCCGGAGGCTCGACGACCGATCCCTCCTGGCGCACCGACCTCACCCTGCCCGGTGACGAGGTCCCGGGCCGGGCGACGGTGCGCACGAGCGTGCAGGCCGGATCGCCCCTCGTCGTGGTCCGGGGCGACGGCCTGACCCCCGTGGACTCCGTGAGCTACACCCCGACCGGCCTGGCCACGGTCGAGACCGACGCGGGTCCCGCGATCGCTCTGGTGTCCGACGCCGCGCTCACCGAGGCCTTCTCGGCGGGCACCCAGGCCTCGGGGGCAGGGTCGACGGCAGACGCCACGCAGCGCCTCCTCGCGGAGACCGCGGTGATCGCCTCGGAGCGCCCCGCGGACCCGCGCCACCTCCTGATCGCCCTCTCCCGTGGGTTCGACCCGGACCCTGCCGCCTTCGACGCCGTGCTCGACGCGCTCGACGACGCCTCCTGGGTCACGCTCACCCCCGTCGACGACCTGCTGTCCGCACCGGTGCCGGACGTCGAACGGAGCACGCTCCCCGAGTCCGACGGGGGCGAGGGGGTCCTGCCGGCACCCGAGATGTCGTCGCTCCAGCGGGCCCGGACCGAGGTCTCGACGTTCTCCACGATCGCCACCGACCCGGCCGCGATCGTCCAGGAGGCCGAGCCCGCGCTCGTCGTGCCCACGGCCGTGGCGTACCGCACGGCACCGGGGGAACGGACGGCCGCGGTGCAGGCGGCGATCGCCGACGCGGACCGCCTCCGCTCGTCGGTCGCCGTGGTCCGCCGCGGGTCGGGCGTCCTGCTCATCAACACGTCGGGCAACATCCCGGTGCGGGTGCAGAACACGCTCGACCAGGAGGTCACGGTCCAGGTCGCGCTCCGACCGGACAACGCGCGCCTCAAGGTCGTCTCGTTCCCCGTCGGCCCCATCCCGCCGGGGACCGAGGTGGACTTCAAGGTCCCGGTGCGGGCCTACGGCAGCGGCAACGTCCGCGTCGAGGTCGAGCTCCTCGCCGTCCCGTCCGGGACGGTCGTCGCTCCGTCCTCCGACTTCTCGGTCAGGGTGCGCGCCGACTGGGAGACCGTCGGTACCGCGGTGTTCGCCGGCCTGGTCGCCCTGCTCATGATCGGCGGGCTGTGGCGGACCATCCGACGCGGGCGCTCCCCGCGCCGCGTCGCGGAGCTGACCCCTGCGTCCGGTGTGCCGACCGCTCAGGCCTCCGCGCCGTCGTCGGACACCTCGGCAGGGAGCGAGGAGTGAAGCACGCCCGCCCGAGCGGCACCCCGCGCGGGCCCCGCCCCGTGCACGACGACGCGGCGCCCGCCGCCGCCGGAGCGACGCCGTCCGCGCCCGACGGCACCCAGGACACCGAGGCAGGGACGACGACCGTGACCAGCACCAAGGGCGGCCTCGGTCGCAGCTCGATGCTCATGGCGTCCGGGACCGCGGTCTCGCGCATCCTGGGACTCGTCCGCAACGTCCTGCTCATCACCGCGATCGGGACCACGGGCCTCGCGGCCGACGCGTTCGACGTCGCGAACAAGATCCCCAACGTGCTCTTCGCGATCCTGGCGGGCGGCGTCCTCAACGCGGTCCTCGTCCCCCAGATCATCCGCGCGTTCCGCTCGAAGAACCCGCAGGAACGTCTCGACAAGCTGCTGACGCTGTCGGGGGTCCTGCTCCTGGGCCTGAGCCTGCTCCTGACGTCGGCGTCCACGATCATCGTGTCGCTGTACACCGACGGGTGGGGGTCCGCGCAGTTCTCGCTCGCGGTGGCCTTCGCGTTCTGGTGCATCCCCCAGCTGTTCTTCTACGGGCTGTACACGCTGCTCGGCCAGGTGCTCAACGCGCGCGGACAGTTCGGGCCGTTCATGTGGGCCCCCGTGGTCAACAACGTCGTGTCGATCGTCGGCTTCGTCGCGTTCATCCTGATCTACGGCCCGTACGCGACCGGTGCGGTCGAGGACCTCGGCACGTGGGACGGGGCCAAGATCGCGCTCCTCGCCGGGACGGCGACGCTGGGCGTCGCGTCCCAGGCGCTCATCCTGATCCTGCCCCTGTGGCGCTCCGGCTTCCGCTGGCACTTCCGCCTGGGCCTGCACGGGATCGGGCTGCGCTCGGCGGGCCAGGTCGCGATCTGGACGTTCGGCGCCGTGATCCTCGAGCAGATCGGCGTCCTGTTCACGACGCAGTTCGCCTCGAGCGCCCCTGCCGCCGCGCTGCGGCAGACGTTCGGCGACTACGCCTCCGAACCGGCCGCGCTCGGGATGGTCACGGGCGTCGTGACCGGCGCGCCCGAGGCCTTCTCCGTCGCGGGCAACGCCGCCTACACCCAGGCGCTCATGATCTACCTGCTGCCCCACTCGCTCGTCACGGTGTCGATCGCCACCGCGCTGTTCACCGGCATGAGCGCGGCCGCCGGGGCCGGCGACTTCGCGCGCGTGCGTCACGACCTGTCGCGCGGCGTGCGAACCGTGGGCGTGTTCACGGTCTTCGCGACCGCCGTCTTCGCGATCCTCGCACTGCCGCTCACCAAGCTCCTGCTCATCAACGTCTCGCCGAGCGGGGCCGTCGCCGTCAGCCAGATCCTGGTCGCCATGGCGTTCGGCCTGGTGCCGCTCGGCGGCATGGTCCTCATGAAGTGGGTGTACTTCGCCTACGAGGACGGCAGGACCGTGTTCATGATCCAGGTCCCCGCGACCGTCGCGCTCGTGGGGATCGCGTGGCTCGCGACGCGCACGCTCGACCCGGTGTGGTGGGTCGTCGGTGTCGGTGCCGCGATGTCGCTGTCCAACATGATCGTCGTGCTCCTGCGGACCGCCGGCCTGCGGCGCAAGCTGCACGGGCTGGACGCCTTCCGGATCGTCCGGATGCACGTCAAGACCATCCTCGCCGCGGGAGCCAGCGCTGCGGTCGGATGGGGTGTACTTCAGCTGTTCGGTGACCTGTACGGACTGTCGTGGCTCCGCGCCGCGGTCGTCACGGCAGTTGTCGGGATCGTCATGACCGCCGTGTACATCGGTGGTCTCAAGGCCATGCGGGTCCGCGAGCTCGACCAGCTCGCAGACCCCCTGCTCCGCAAGCTCGGGCGACGACGTCCGGCCGCGAGATAGAAGGCGCCCGTACCATGTGGGGGGAAGATGTCAACGGCAAGGAAGTTCGAGGTGGGCAGGTGACCGCAGCAGGACCCGGCACGACGCTGGTAGGGCGTTACCTGCTGGCCGAACGACTGGCGAGCGACCTGGTCGACGTCACCGCCTGGTCCGCGCACGACTCGGTGCTCAACCGCACCGTACGTGTCTCGCTCGTCACCGGGCAGCACGTCACCGAGGCGATCGACTCGGCACGACGCGCGGCTCTCGTCGCCGACCCCCGCCTGACCCGGGTGCTCGACGTGGGGACCGACGACGGCATCGCGTACGTCATCACCGAGCCCTTTGCAGGCATCACGCTGTCAGAGGTCGTCGCGGGCGGGATCGTCGACGCCCAGCAGGCCCGAGTCATCGTCGGTGAGGCCGCGGCCGCGCTCGAGGTGGCACGGCGCCGCGGTGTCCACCACCTCGCGCTGCGCCCCGAGGCCGTCCGCGTCGACGGCAACAAGGTCCTCGTCACGGGCCTCGGTCTCGACGCCGGGATCAGCGGGCAGGACCAGCAGGACGCCGACGCCACGTCCCACCTCGACGCCGTCGGGCTCGTCGCGCTCCTCTACTACGCCATGACCGCCCGCTGGGCCGGGCCCAGCCTCGACGTGCCGTGGATCACCCCCGACTCCGTCCACCCCTTGCCGGCGCAGCGCGACGCCTCGGGCATCCTCCCGCTCTCTGCAGTGGTTCCCGGGGCGCCCGACGACCTGTCCGAGCTCTGCGCACAGGTCTTCGCCGACACCGCGGCACGTCCAGACGCGTCGGGAGACGACACCTCCTCCGACGACGACGGCCCGGCTCCCGCAACGCCCGCCCAGATCGTCTCGGCCCTCGAGCCCTGGGGCACCCTTTCCGTGGTTGCCGCGCTCCCGACCTTCGTCCAGCGCCCCGCCCCGCAGCCCACCAACGGGGTGAGCCGGCAGTCGATCCGCAGCGCGTTCGACGTCCCGCTCTCGACCCCGCCCGGCACCCCGCCGCCCGCGGTTCCGTTCCATCGTCCGGCGACGGGACGGATCCACCGGGTCCCCCTGAGCGGCGCGTCGACGCTGCCCGACGGCGCGAGCTACCCGGCCCCCACCTACGCGGACTCCCCGGCTCCCCCGGCCTACGCCGCTGTCCCGGCCGGGCCTCCCCCCGGCGGGTACCCGACGCAGCCGGCTCCCGCCGTGCCGCACCCGGTCTCGGCGGCGCAGCCCACGGTCGCCGTGCCCCCGCCTCCGCCGCCGGCCGCACAGACTTCCGCCGGACAGACCGCGGCGGGTCCGCCGTCGGGCCCCTTCGCCACCACCCCCGCCAAGAAGACCGGGTCCAAGAGCACCTGGATCATCATGCCGATCGTGCTGCTCCTCGTGATCGTCGCGGTCGTGTGGGGCGTCAAGTTCGGCCTCAGCGGGTTCGGTGACACCTCCTCGCCCAACGACGACAACGGGATCGAGCAGCCGAGCGGGTCCGACCCCTCGGAAGGCGGCACCGACGAGGAGCTGCCGGTCAACACCGATCCCCTCACGATCGCGAGCGGCGGGCTGCTCGACCCCGACGTGGCCGACCCCGGTGACGTCGGAGAGAAGCCCGAGGCCGTGCCCCTCGCGATCGACGGAGACCCGTCGACCTTCTGGTTCACGTACTCCTACAAGGACGGTGGTTTCGGCGGGCTCAAGTCCCGGACCGGCTACACCTTCTCGTTCAGGGAGCCGGAGACCGTCCAGCGGATCGTCCTGAGCACGAACAACACGGGCGGCCACGTCGAGGTCCGCGCCGTGACTCCCGCCGAGCCCAACGGTGGAGAGATCCTGGCCTCAGGGACGTTCTCGGAGACCGTCGAGCTCGAGCTCGATCCCGCCGCGAAGGGCACGACGTTCGTCCTGATGATCACCGAGCTGCCCCAGGCTCCTGACGGCGCGTTCCGCGTCGAGCTCAACGAGATCACGGCCTACTGATCAGCACCGACTGCCCTGCTGGGCTCCCCGCGCCGGCGTGAGGGAGCACAGCAGACCACCGACACCGGTGCCCTCGGAACAGAAGGACGCCCCTTGGCGTTGGACCCGGTGCACCACCCACCACTGAGGAGTACACGTGACGGAGAACAGCCCCACGACCGCGCCGCGGAACGTCATCATCGTGGGTTCGGGCCCCGCCGGGTACACGGCCGCCGTGTACGCCGCGCGCGCGGGCCTCGAACCCCTGGTCCTGGCCGGTTCCATCACGGCCGGTGGCGCCCTGATGAACACGACCGAGGTCGAGAACTTCCCCGGGTTCCCCGACGGGATCATGGGTCCTGAGCTCATGGAGAACCTGCAGAAGCAGGCCGAGAAGTTCGGCGCGCAGGTCGAGTGGGACGACGCGATCGAGCTGCGGCTCGAGGGCCCGGTCAAGACCGTGGTCACGGGCAACGGCGAGACCTACACCGCTCGCGCCGTGATCCTCGCGACGGGCTCTGCGTACCGTGAGCTGGGCCTGGACGACGAGAAGCGGCTGTCCGGCCGTGGCGTGTCCTGGTGCGCGACGTGCGACGGGTTCTTCTTCCGCGACCAGCACATCGTGGTCGTCGGTGGCGGAGACTCCGCGGTCGAGGAAGCGACGTTCCTGACGCGCTTCGCGTCCAAGGTCACCATGGTGCACCGGCGCGACGAGCTCCGTGCGTCCAAGATCATGGCCGACCGCGCCAAGGCCGATCCCAAGATCGAGTTCGCCTGGAACAGCGAGATCGTCGCCATCCACGGCGAGAACAAGGTCGAGTCCCTGACGCTGCGCGACACGGTCACCGGCCAGGAGCGCTCGCTCGACGCGACCGGTCTGTTCGTCGCGATCGGGCACGACCCGCGCACCGAGCTCGTCAAGGACCAGATCGACCTGGACGACGAGGGCTACATCCAGGTCCAGGGGCGCACGACCCTGACCAATATCGAGGGCGTGTTCGCGTGCGGCGACGCCGTCGACCACACGTACCGCCAGGCCATCACCGCGGCCGGCTCCGGCTGCTCCGCGGCACTCGACGCCCAGCGCTACCTCACCGAGCTCGCCGACGCCTTCGAGGACGCCGCCGGCCTCCCCGAGATCGCGGGCACCCCCGACGTCCCCAACCCCGACGAGCTGCCGCAGGCGCTGGAGGAGATCCGATGAGCAACACGGTCAAGGTCACCGACGACACGTTCAAGGCCGAGGTCCTCGAGTCGGACGTTCCCGTCATCGTGGACTTCTGGGCGACCTGGTGCGGTCCCTGCCTGCAGATCGCCCCGATCCTCGAGGAGCTCGCAGGCGAGTACGCAGGCAAGGTCAAGATCGCCAAGCTCGACTCGGACGAGAACCCCGCGATCACGGCCGCGTACGGCGTGGTCTCGATCCCGACGCTCAACTTCTACTCGGGCGGCGAGCTCGTGAAGTCGATCGTCGGGGGGCGCCCCAAGCGCATCCTCGTCGAGGAGATCGACGCGCTGCTCTCCTGACGTGACGTGCTCCGCGCCTGCGCGGAGCTCACCTCGAAGGGGTGGCTGGTCCTCGCGACCGGCCACCCCTTCGTCGTCCGGCTGCTCCCTCGACGTCGATGCTCCCTCTCATCGATCGCCCTGGACCCGCGTGGTGCGGTCGCCTACCGCACCGGGCCAGGCCGACGCCGGGGCACGACAGGACCCTTGACGACGTCCGGAGAGCGACCCCTTCACGGTTCCCCCCGATTCGTCGTGCGAGACTGGGGATCGTGAGCACGACACCGACGCACCCCGCTCAGCCCGCTCCCTCCGGGGGCACCCGCCTCGACCCGTGGTTCGGCGCCTACGCCGAGCGAGCCCACGGCATGCGAGCGTCGGAGATTCGCGCCCTGTTCGCGGTCGCGAATCGCCCCGAGGTCGTCTCGCTCGCCGGTGGGATGCCCTACCTCGAAGGCCTCCCCCTCGACACCATCGCCGACGCCATGCAGCGGCTCGTCGCGACGCGCGGCACCACCGCGCTCCAGTACGGCTCGGGTCAGGGTGCCGAGGAGCTCCGTGAGCGCATCATCGACATCGTCCGGCTCGAGGGCATCGACTGCCACCCCGACGACGTCGTGGTGACCACGGGTTCACAGCAGGCTCTCGACCTGGTGACGCGCATCTTCATCGACCCGGGCGACGTCGTCGTGGCCGAGGCCCCCAGCTATGTCGGCGCGCTCGGCGTCTTCCGGTCCTACCAGGCGGACATCGTCCACGTCCCTCTGGACGAGCACGGGCTGATCCCCGAGGCGCTCGAGGAGACCTTGACCCGCCTCGCCGCCGATGGGCGCCGCGTCAAGCTGCTCTACACGGTCCCCAACTTCCACAACCCGGCCGGCGTCACCATGTCGCTCGAGCGCCGTCCCCGCATCCTCGAGATCGCGCAGCGATTCGGCGTCCTCGTGATCGAGGACAACCCGTACGGGCTGCTGGGCTTCGACGGCGATCCCCTGCCGGCGCTGCGGTCGCTCGACGACGAGGGCGTGCTCTACCTCGGGTCGTTCTCCAAGACCTTCGCGCCGGGCTACCGGGTCGGCTGGGTCGTGGCCCCGCACGCAGTCCGCGAGAAGCTGGTCCTGGCGAGCGAGTCGGCCATCCTCTGCCCCTCGAACGCCTCGCAGCTCGCGATCGCGACGTACCTCGAGACCTGTGACTGGCAGGGACAGATCAAGCAGTTCCGCGAGCTCTACCGCGAGCGTCGCGACGCCATGATCGGCGCCCTCTCCGAGCACCTGCCGTCGGCGACATGGACCGTTCCCGACGGAGGCTTCTACACCTGGGTCAAGCTTCCCGACGGGCTCGATGCCCGTTCGATGCTGCCGCGAGCGGTCACGGCCCGGGTCGCCTACGTCCCCGGGACGGCGTTCTACGCAGACGGCTCCGGCGCGGACCACGTGCGGCTCTCCTACTGCTTCCCGACGCCGGAGCGCATCCGCGAGGGCGTCCGCCGGTTTGCCGGCGTCGTGTCCGCAGAGAGGGACCTCGTCGAGATCTTCGGAACGTCAGGCGCTCCGGACTCGGACCTGACCGACGTCGAGAACCCTGGCCCCAACCTCGCGTGAGCACCACCCCCGCGCACGAGAGCACCTTGCAGAACGTCGAGAGGACCAAGACCGTGGGTACTGCTGCGGAGAATGCCATTCTTGCGGAGGACGTCGTCGAGCCCGACGCCGCCTCGACGACGGGGAGCTCTGGCACCTCATCCCGTCCCGAGATGAAGCGCGTCGTCATCCTCGCCGGAGGGCTCTCGCACGAGCGCGACGTGTCGCTCCGGTCGGGTCGACGCGTCGCGGAGTCCCTGCGTGGAGCAGGGATGGACGTGACCGTGCTCGACGTCGATGCATCGCTGCTCTCGGCGTTGGCTGCCGACCGGCCTGAGGTCGTGTGGCCGCTCCTGCACGGTGCGAGCGGCGAGGACGGGTCCGTCCGCGATGTGCTCGAGCTCCTAGGACTGGACTACGTCGGCACCGGCCCCAGGGCCTCTCGTGCGGCGTGGAACAAGGCGATCGCCAAGAACGTCGTGCTGGGAGCGGGGATCGACACTCCCGACTACGTGACCCTCCCCCAGAGCCTCTTCCGAGAGCTCGGCGCTCAGCCCGTCCTCGACGCGGTCGTCAGCAGGCTGGGACTGCCGCTCGTGGTCAAGCCGAACCAAGGGGGCTCAGCCCTGGGCGTCACCCTCGTGTCGCGTGCTGAGGATCTTCCGCGAGCCATGGTCGACTGCTTCTCCTATGGCGAGCTCGCACTCATCGAGAAGGCGGTCCAGGGTGTCGAGGTAGCCGTCAGCGTGGTGGACGGCCCCGATGGCCCGCATGCCCTTCCCGCTGTCGAGATCGTCACCGACGGCCCGTACGACTACGACGCCCGATACAACCCTGGGCGAACCAACTACTTCACGCCCGCCCGTCTCTCCGCACCAGTGGCCGCCCGCGTGGCCCAAGTGGCCGTCGACGCTCATGTCGCTCTGGGGCTCCGCGGACTCTCACGGTCGGACCTGATCGTCGACCCCGACGGCGTGCCCCACTTCCTTGAGGTCAACGTCGCCCCGGGTATGACCGAGACCTCGCTCTTCCCGCAGGCTGCCCACGCTGCGGGGCTCGACCTTGGCGGCCTCTATCGGCAGATCGTCGCACAGAGCGTCGGGGCACGAGTCACGGCGATCTGACAAACATCCTCCAGACCGCACGAAGCCCCGGTGAACGTCAGTTCACCGGGGCTTCGTGTTTCACGTGAAACATCGGGCAGCGACCATGTTGGCGGCTGGACCTACTGACGCAGCAGACCTGGGTCCTCCGGGGCCATGAGGTCGAGGATCCTGTTGAGATCCTCGACCGACGCGAACTCCACCGTCAGACGGCCCTTGTTCTTGCCGAGGTCCACCTTGACCCGTGTCTCGAACCGGTCAGAGAGCCGGACCGCGAGGTCGTCGATCGCTGCGATGCGCTGCCCTGGTCGCGGTGCGCGTTCCACGGGCTTCTTCGCGTCGAGGCCACCAAGAGCGACGATCTCCTCAGTCGCTCTGACCGACAGTCCTTCCGACACGATCCTCTGAGCGAGGCGTTCGATCTCAGCGCCGTCAGTCAGACCCAGCAGAGCACGAGCATGTCCGGCTGAGAGCACTCCCGCTGCCACCCGGCGCTGTACGAGTGGCGGCAGGCGCAGCAGGCGCAGCATGTTCGAGATCTGCGACCGACTGCGAGAGATCCGGGTGCCGAGCTCTTCGTGCGTGCACCCGAAGTCGTCGAGCAGCTGACGGTAGGCGGCAGCCTCTTCGAGAGGATTGAGCGCGCTGCGATGGAGGTTCTCCAGCAGTGCGTCCCGCAGAAGATCCGCGTCCTCCGTCTCACGAATGATCGCCGGGATGACGTCCAGTCCTGCGGCCTGCGTCGCACGCCAGCGCCGCTCCCCCATGATGAGTTCGTATGAGCCCTCGTTCTCCGGGTCGCGTCGTACGACGATGGGCTGGAGAACACCGATCTCCTTGATCGACCCGACCAGCTCGTCCAGCTCGCCCTCGTCGAACACAGTGCGTGGCTGGCGAGAGTTCGCACGGATCAGACCTACGGGGAGCTCGGCGAATGTCGCGCCAGGGACAGGGACCAGGCCGTCGTCCGCAGGTGTTGCGGTGTGCGTCCTCTCGGACGTCGCGGATGTTTCACGTGAAACAACGCCGGCGTGTGCACCTTCCGCCGCAGTCGAAGGTTCGGTGGGGATCAACGGTCGAGATGTCGAGGCAAGGTCAGTGGTCGGATCGTCCAGACCAATCAGACCAGCCGGTGAGTCGGAGCTCTCACGCTCGATCGTCAGGACGGTCGAGCCACCCAGGCTCGACGACCCCACTCCCCCGCCCTCCGGGTTGGTGTTCTGTTCGACCGGCGCTGCAGCCTGTGGCGCCGACGGGAAGAACACGTCCACGGGGCGTTCACGCTCTGGGCTCGTCGGAATCAGGGCCCCAAGACCACGCCCAAGCCCACGGCGCTTCTCACTCATCGTGCATCCTCCTGGTAGCTAGGCAGCACTGCCCATCGTTCGGCGAGGTAGTTCTGCCGGGAGACGTCGCGAGATGCTCCGTCAACGGGTTGAACGGGTATGGGACGTCCACGATCAGCAACCTCCCGAGCGGCTTCGAGGTAGGCGAGCGCACCAGTGGAGCTTGGGTCGTACGTGATGACAGTCTGCCCGTGGCTCGGCGCTTCGGAGATGCGTACTGAGCGGGGAACAGTCGTCCTGAGGGTCTGCTCGGGGAAGTGCTCGCGCACCTCGGATGCGACCTGCTGGGCGAGGTTGGTGCGGCCGTCATACATGGTCAAGAGAATGCTCGAGACGTGCAGCTGGGGATTCAGGTGCGCCTTGATGAGCTCGATCGTCTTGAGGAGCTGGCTCAAGCCTTCAAGGGCGTAGTACTCGCACTGGATCGGAATGAGTACCTCCCGGCCGACCACGAAGGCATTGACAGTCAGCAGGCCGAGGCTGGGAGGGCAATCGACCAAGACGTAGTCGATGCGCTCAAGCCCTTGCGCGACGCGTTCCTCCAGGTAGACATCCACCGCACGACGCAGCCGTGTTTCACGTGAAACCAAGGAGACGAGCTCGATCTCAGCACCCGACAGGTCGATGGTCGCAGGGACACACCAGAGGCTCGGGATGTCGGGGCACTGCTGGACCGCAGAAGCAAGCGGGGCACCGTCGACCAGAACCTCGTAGACAGAGGGTGTCCCGGCGCGGTGTTCGACACCGAGTGCCGTCGACGCATTGCCTTGCGGGTCATTGTCGATGACAAGGACATTCAACCCAGCCTGGGCAAGACCAGCGGCGAGGTTGACTGTCGTCGTCGTCTTCCCGACGCCACCCTTCTGGTTGGCGATCGTGATGATGCGGGTCGTCGCTGGACGGGGGAACTGTCGTCCGTGGAGATCGATGCGACGCCGCGCATCGATGGTGAGCTGGGCCGCGAGAGGCGTGTCGTCGTCCATCTCGGGCAGGCTGGCCATGAGGGCAGCTCGGCGATCGTCTTCGCTGGCCATCGCCGCTGTGCCCTGGTTCCCGGAGTCAGTCGACGATGTTTCACGTGAAACCGCCGCGAACGGCACCGCTTCTCGATGATCGAACGGCATGCTCTGGTACCGGTCGGAACTCTCAGTCACGCCCATCTCCCTCAATTGACCCACCTCACAGCATGCGCTCAAGACCCGGCATTGACCGAGGTCTTGAGCGCGTGTCGCCCCGAAACTCGGCGGACAAGACAATCGGGGCTGCATCTCTGCCGCCTCATGCCCGCGAGTCCCGTGTTCTCGACGCTACCTCACGGATCCGTCGTCAGACCGTTCTCCACGGCTGTCCCTAGGCTCACGACTCAGGCAGGAGTGCGGCGTACCCGAAGCACCGTCGTCGGTTCGACGCCCTCGACGCTGAGGGCCTCCAGGATCTGAGGCTCCTCGGTCTTGTACTTCCGCAGCACCTTACGTGCCGGCTCGATCTCCTGCTGGACGTTCTTGCCCTTGAGGACCACCATCTCTCCCCCGCGCTCCACGAGCGGCAGTGACATCCTGGCGAGCTTCTCGAGCGCAGCCACGGCACGAGAAGTGACCGCCTCACACTGGAAGGCACCGTGGTACTCCTCGGCCCGGCCTCGCTTGACCTCCACGTTGGTGAGCTCGAGCTCGTCCACCACCTCGTTCAACCAGGTGCAACGACGCTCCATGGGCTCGATCAGCAGGACCTGCGCTTCCGGGAGCATCGCCGCAATGACGATGCCTGGAAGCCCTGCTCCGGATCCGATGTCTGCAATCGTTCCACCGGTCGGGAGGTACTGCACCACCGCAGCGGAGTTCAGGATGTGGCGCTCCCAGATGCGAGAGACCTCACGCGGACCGATCAAGCCACGCAACTCTCCCTGGTCGTGCAGCATCTCTGCAAACCGCGAAACGAGAGAGAAAGAGTCTCCGAAGTACTCCTGGACTTCGGGCGAATCCGCGAGCGCTTCGCGTGAAACGTCGCTCGGGATGCCGTCGCTCATCTCGTTCGTCATGTACTCCTCTTTCGGTGCAGATCACCTGTGCGGCGAGATCCACGTAGTGCCGGACAACCAGGGTCCATGGTGTCACGTCCCGGCCCGGACCGGTCCGAACGTTCGGCTGTCCGTACGCGCGATCCACGGGAAAGCTCGGATCGCACCATCGACTTCCATGGGCCGATCGCGTGACCCAGCCTTCTCGACTTCCTCGGTTCGGGCTCCAGGTCCTGGCCGCCCCTCCGCGTCCTGCAGGTCCCCGCTGTCATGCGAGGCGCTGCGCAGAAGGTTCGGCCCGCATCCGTGACGTGGAGCGGCGGGCGCTCCGAAAGCTGCGCCCACCCGATCAAGATGTTCCAAGAGCTCGTCGGTCGTAGCCAGCCCTTGCTGCACCATGGCAGCGAGCAGGCCGATTGCGGTCCATGGGTGGCGTTCACCGATACCTCGCGGATCGCTCCCCCGCGCGTGACGGAACCAGCAGTTCAGGGCAGCATGTCAGACGCCCGTCGATCTACTTCTCGTTCAGCCCACGTCCGCTAGCTCTGCGGACACAACAGAGCCGCCCGATGTTTCACGTGAAACATCGGGCGGCTCAGCGGCCTTGAACGACCGAGCGGATCAGGACGCTTCGGCGGGGCGAATCACGACATAGCGTTCCGGGTCGGTACCCCGAGAGTCGCTCGTGAGGCCGGCGGCTGCCACGACATCGTGGACGACCTTGCGCTCGAACGCGTTGAGCGGCTCCATCGATAGCTCCTCGCCCGACTCTCGCACCTTGGCGATCGCCACGGTGGCCAGTTCCGTGAGCTCGATCTTGCGCTGAGCCCGGAAGCCTGCGATGTCGAGCATGAGTCGACTCCGCTCCCCCGTCCGGGCCTGGACGG
Source organism: Oerskovia enterophila (assembly GCF_001692445.1). Classification (GTDB taxonomy): domain Bacteria; phylum Actinomycetota; class Actinomycetes; order Actinomycetales; family Cellulomonadaceae; genus Oerskovia; species Oerskovia enterophila. The sequence goes on from NZ_MAQA01000018.1 coordinate 52,287, forward strand.
CGAGACGGGTGAGTTCCTGCAGCGCGTCCAACACCTCCCCCTCCTTGCCCACCAGGTGACGGAGGGACGCCGCGTCGTCGGCCACGATCTCGAGGGCCGCACGACCGTGATCGATGTCGATGTCGATGTCGCCGTCGAGGTCCGCGATATCGAGGAACTCCTCGAGGTAGTCTGCCGCGACCTCGCCCTCTTCTTCGAGGCGCGTCATCTCGTCGGGGGCTTGGTCTTCGGCAGCGGGTGCGTCAGTAGACGACATGCTGACTCCTTGGGGGTCAGGAGAACCCCGGGTCGCAAGGATCCTCGGTGCTCTCGGAACAGGACTGGGGCTACTTCTTCGGCTTCTTCGGGGACGGAGAACCCTTACCGGTTCCCTGTGCCGTGCCGCCGGTCTCGTCGTCGACAGGTGCATCCTCGACCTTGTCGGACGGAGCCGTGGTTCCGGTGATGACGCGAGGCGTGCCAGGCTTCTGACGGTCCTTGCGCTTGGGCTGCTGACGCTGCCCTCGCGGCTGCTCGATGACCGGAGCGGCCTCCTCGACGATCCCCTTGGCCGCAGCCTTGCGCTTCTTGCGTTCGAGCATCAGCCGCTCGGCCTCCGACCCCGGTGCCGGCATGCGCTTGATCGTGTAGAACTGCTGCCCCATGGACCAGAGGTTCGTCGTCGTCCAGTAGACCAGGACACCGACGGGGAAGTTCACGCCGGAGACGGCGAAGATGAACGGGAAGACGTAGAGCATCATCTTCTGGGTCGAGGCCATGGGGCCCTCGAGTGCCGACTTCGGCATGTTCTTCATGGTCAGCTGACGCTGCGTGAAGAAGGTGGTGGCGCACATCGCGACGATGAGCGCACCGATGACGATCTTCGCCTGGAGGTCATCCGTCTTGAGGAAGACGTCAGAAAGGTGGGCTCCGAAGAGCGAAGAGCTCTCGATGTCCTTGGCGACCGCTGCGTTGATCGGTCCGATCGGGTCCGCATCGCCTGTCGAGATCGGCACCAGGCCGTTGAGCACACGGAACAGCGCGAAGAAGATGGGCGACTGCAGAAGGATCGGCAGGCACGAGGCGAACGGGTTGGTCCCGTGCTTCTTGTAGAGCTCCATGGTCTCGCGGCTCATGGCCTCACGGGACGCCGGGTCCGACTTGCCCTTGTACTTCTTCTGGATCGCCTGCATCTCCGGCTGCAGCATCTGCATGCCGCGGGAGGCCTTGATCTGCTTGAAGAAGAGCGGGATCAGGAGGATACGGATGATGATCACGAGCCCGACGATCGAGAACACCCAACCGAGACCGGGTCCGTCGCCCATGCCCAGGAACACGAGCCCCTGGTGGCACAGGTACATGATCCACGCGACGACCCATTCGATCGGCTCGAGGAACTTGAAGAAGTCCATCCGTACTACTCCCTAACCTTCAACAAACTGGGTCCCGCCGACGTCGCCGGCGGGAGGACTAGTGCGAGTGCTTCCTCAGCGCCTCGGGGACGTCGTCGACGCCCCCCTTGCTCCAGGGGTTGCACCTCAGCAGCCGCCAGACGGCGAGCCGTACGCCTCGCAGCACACCGTGCCGTCGTATCGCGACGAGCGCGTACTGCGAGCACGAGGGGTAGTACTTGCAGGTCGGGCCAGTCATCGGGGAGATGACGCTCTGATATCCCCGGATCAGGCCGACGAGCACGAGCAGGGGAATCCTGCGGACGAAGCGCCACGACCGCGACGCCCACCCAGAGGTGCTGACACCCGGTGGTTCCACAGGGACTGCCGCACTCATGCGTCCGCCGTCCGTTGGCCCCACCGGGTCACTGCACGCTTGAGACAGGACGCAAGGTCCTGATCGAGCTGAGCGAAGTCGCTGGACGCCGATGCGGGAAGAGCTCGGACCACCACGCGGGTCTGCGGCGGGAGCGCATCCAGGTACGACTGCGAGGCGGCGCGCAGACGCCGCTTCACCTTGTTCCGGTGCACGGCGTTGCCCACAGCCTTGGATACGACAAAACCGACCTGTGGTGGCCCGTCTCCCCCAGAATCCTGGGTGAGATGAACCACCACGGTCGATCGTCCCGCGCGCACGCCGCTGCGCACCGCCCGTTCAAAATCTACGGAACGGCGCATGCGGTGCGCCGCGGGCAGCACCTGCTGTCAGGCAGAGAGCTCGGCGCGGCCCTTGCGACGACGGGCAGCCAGGATGGCGCGGCCGGCGCGGGTGCGCATACGCAGCCGGAAACCGTGGGTCTTCGCACGGCGCCGGTTGTTCGGCTGGAAAGTCCGCTTGCTCACGAGGTACTCCAAGAACGTCGGGGAGGTACACCGTCTATGTCCTCGACGATGCAGTGCTACAGCTGGAAGAGATGCAGTTCTGCATCCCAGCCGTCCGTGTACCCGCCACGATGTGTCCGTGGATTCGCCCCCGTGAGGGCGCGCGAAAGTACCTGGAACGGCTGTATGACGTTACGCCGCGGGACCCCCTCGGGTCAAACCCGGGCTGGAACGCGTCGAGCCTGTCATGATATGTCGTGCGGTAGCCGATACGTCTAGGCTGGCTGCGCGACTGCGGTTCCTCCAGCGCGCACCGTTCCGACCGCCGCCCGGCGCGACGCAGGTTCGGACGATTCGCTGGTCGCACGTCGTCAGCACCCCACCGACACCGGAAGAGCGCTCTGCTAGCAGCCCACAGGTTGTGGAAAACTATGTGGATAACCGGTCTGCGTGGCACACTCCAGAGCGGTCCTGCTCCTCATGCTCCACCCGACGACGAAGGAATCACCTGGTGCCCCACCCTGACGAGAACATCACTGATGTCTGGGCACAGACGATTGCCGTCCTCGAGGCCAGCCCCGACATGACGCCGCGGCAGATCGCTTTCATCAAGCTCGCGAAGCCTCTGGCGATCCTCGACGACACCGTCTTCATCGCCGTCCCTCACGAGCAGACCCGCACCTACCTCGAGACGCGCGTGCGCGACGAGCTCGTCTCTGCGATGTCCGGCGCCCTCGGGCGTGACGTCCGGTTCGGCATCACGGTCGATCCTGAGCTCAGCTCCGAGCCGCCGTCCCCCGCCGCGCTCACGGCGAGCTCGCCCGAACCGATGCCTCTGCGCACCGAGGTCGAGCACGAGCGCCCCCTGCCCGCTCCCTCCCCGCAGCGTCCTCCCGCCGAGCCGACCAGGCTGAACCCGAAGTACATCTTCGAGACGTTCGTCATCGGCTCCTCGAACAGGTTCGCGCACGCTGCCGCGGTCGCGGTCGCCGAGGCACCCGCCAAGGCCTACAACCCCCTCTTCATCTACGGGCAGTCCGGCCTCGGCAAGACGCACCTCCTGCACGCGATCGGCCACTACGCGCACAACCTGTACCCAAACGTCCGCGTGCGCTACGTGAACTCCGAGGAGTTCACCAACGACTTCATCAACTCGATCAGCGAGGGCAAGGCCGGGACGTTCCAGCGGCGCTACCGCGACGTCGACGTGCTCCTGATCGACGACATCCAGTTCCTGCAGGGCAAGGAACAGACGATGGAGGAGTTCTTCCACACCTTCAACGCGCTGCACAACGCCAACAAGCAGCTCGTCATCACCTCGGACCTCCCACCCAAGCAGCTCAACGGCTTCGAGGACCGTCTGCGCAGCAGGTTCGAGTGGGGCCTCATCACGGACGTCCAGCCCCCGGACCTCGAGACCCGCATCGCCATCCTGCGCAAGAAGGCTGCGAGCGAGCGGCTCGCGGCGCCGGCCGACGTCCTGTCCTACATCGGTTCCAAGATCTCCACGAACATCCGTGAGCTCGAGGGGGCACTCATCCGTGTGACGGCCTTCGCGAACCTCAACCGCCAGCAGGTGGACCTCGCCCTCGCCGAGATCGTCCTCAAGGACCTCATCACCGACGACGACGCGTCCGAGATCACCCCGGCAAGCGTGATCGCGCAGACCGCTGCGTACTTCGGCCTGACGATCGAGGACCTCTGCGGAAGCTCACGCTCCAGGGTCCTCGTCACGGCTCGTCAGATCGCCATGTACCTGTGCCGTGAGCTCACCGACCTGTCGCTCCCGAAGATCGGCCAGCAGTTCGGCGGCCGCGACCACACCACGGTCATGCACGCGAACCGGAAGATCACCGAGCAGATGGCCGAGCGCCGGTCGACGTACAACCAGGTGACCGAGCTGACGAGCAGGATCAAGCAGCAGCACCGAGGCTGACGCCGCCAGACGACAACACCGACGGACGACACCGTCCACCGCCCTCAGTCGGCAGGCAGGGGAGGGCGTGGTCCCCGATCACGCGGCAACGCACTCTCGGTACCCCTGCCGGCGCAGCGCGACCCCTGCCACGGGCCGGAGCGCACCTGCCCGCTCACAGTCCACAGGTAACTGGAGCGCAGGCCTTTAGCACCCGTCACCATCCGTCAACGGCGTGCCGAGCCCGACGGCGGAGGCCCTCGATCACGACCGATCACCATCGAGCGTCCTCCCGATGCCCGCCGCCCCGCGCCCCGCGCCCGTCAGTTGGCACCTCTCGGCGACCAGCAAGGTCCGGCAGATCACCGCACCCCCGGCACGACGGAGGTCGACCACGACAAGCACTCGCGATGCGGCGCACGGACCCTCGACTCCCGGTCGACGCGCCCGGCCGCCGCTACCGGCGCTCCGTCGCATCGAGCAACTGTTCGCCCGTTATGCGGCTTATGAGGTTTCTTGGTCGGTCCTCGGCGACGACCCGCCTTCCATGTGCGCAGGGACGCGCGGGCACTCACCACGACCGCTGTCTCCGTCCCCGACGGCCTCGACCGACGCACACTGCCCGCGAGCTCTTGTGTACAAGCCGCACGGAGGGGGCCGCCATCCCCAGAGTTGTCCACAGGGGCTGGGGGTATGTCCACCAGCGACTCATCCCTGTCCCCAGAAGTGGACCACTGCGTCCCCAATCCCCTGTGTACAAGCCACTCTGTCCTGTGTACGGCTCGTCCTGCCGCGCCCTCAACTCACAAGCTTGTGCACGTGCCTGTGGATAACTGTGGACGAAGGGGCACATCGTGTGGACAGAGGAGACCTCACCGGTGGACGGCGAGCTGTGGACAACTGGTCGTCAACAGTGCCTCCGATTTACCCACAGGCCCGTCCCCGGTTCATCCACATGGAAAAAGGGCACTTGACCTGGGAAGAGACCGCTTTTCCACACTTTGCACAGCACCGATGACTACGACGAATGATCTCTAACCAGGAAAAATCCACACGCCTTCATCTGGTCCCGAGAGCTCAACGCTGCCCCATCTCGCACGTGTGACCGCCGTCACAGAGAAGCCGAGAAGCGCGCACTGCACAAGCGCTCGAGATCGCTCGCTCACGAGCGTGCCAGAGGTACCGCACCCGGCGCAGACTCGCGTAGGGTTCATGCGGGCACGACCCGAGCGAGGTCTCGTCCTCCCCGACGACGAGGAGGCCGGCAGAGCGCCGTGACGTGCGTGCAGAGTTCTGCACAGACACTCTCCGGACCTGTGCACCGCGCGGTGGAGTGCCTGACATGTGAAGATCGATCCATGGACGAGAGGGTGTGGGATGAAGTTCCGGGTTGAGCGTGATGTCCTGGCCGACGCTGTGACGTGGACGGCCCGTACGTTGCCGACCCGACCTCCTGCTCCCGTCCTCGCGGGCGTGCGCATCGAGGCCGACGCCGTCGGGACGATCGGTCTGTCGAGCTTCGACTACGAGGTCTCCGCACGTTCGGAGATCCCCGCGGAGGTCACCGAGCCGGGCACGGTCCTGGTCTCCGGCCGACTCCTGGCGGAGATCTCCCGAGCCCTGCCCGCCAAGCCCGTCGACTTCGCGGTCGAGGGCAACAAGGTCATCGTGACCTGTGGAGCGAGCCGCTTCACGCTCCTCACCATGCCCGTCGAGGACTACCCGGCCCTGCCCGCGATGCCGGAGCTCTCGGGCACCGTGTCGGGCGACGAGCTGACGCACGCCGTCGCCCAGGTGACGGTCGCCGCGAGCCGTGACGACACGCTCCCGCTCCTGACGGGCGTGCGCATGGAGATCGAGGGCGAGCGCATCACGCTGCTCGCGACCGACCGCTACCGCCTCGCGCTGCGTGAGCTCACGTGGACCCCCGGCACCCCCGACTTCAGCGCCGTCGCGCTGGTCCGTGCCCGCACGCTCAACGACGTCGCCAAGTCGCTCGGGAGCTCGGGCCTGGTCAACGTGGGTCTCACGGCCGGTACGGGCGTCGACCTCATCGGCTTCGAGGCCGGCGGTCGCCACACGACCTCCCAGCTCGTGGACGGCGACTACCCCGCGGTCCGTCGCCTGTTCCCCGACGAGACACCGATCCACGCGGTCATGGCGACCGCTCCGCTGATCGACGCGGCCAAGCGCGTGTCCCTCGTGGCCGAGCGCAACACGCCGATCCGGCTGTCCTTCACGGACGGCCAGGTCGTCCTGGACGCCGGCCAGGGGGACGACGCGCAGGCGTCCGAGGCCCTGGAGGCGGTGCTCGTGGGCGAGGAGATCTCGGTCGCGTTCAACCCGCAGTTCCTGCTGGACGGGCTCGGGGCCCTGGGGACGGACTTCGTCCGCCTCAGCTTCACGCACCCGAACAAGCCGGTGGAGTTCACCGGTCAGGAGTCGCTGGACGGCGAGGACTCCTCGCACTACCGCTACCTGCTGGTCCCCATCCGCTTCGCGAGCTAGCAGGGGCCGGCCCGCGCAGTACACGAGCTCAACGGCACGGAGGCACGCGATGGTCACGCACATCGGTCTGGTCGGACTCGGCAAGATGGGCGCGAACATGCGTTCGCGCCTGCGTGCCGGCGGCATCGAGGTCACGGGCTTCGACCGCAACCCGGACGTCTCGGACGTCGCGACGCTGGCAGAGCTGGTCGAGGCACTTCCGGCCGGGCAGCGGGTCGTGTGGGTCATGGTTCCCTCGGGGCCCATCACCCGCGGGGTGGTCACCGAGCTGGGCGAGCTGCTGACGAGCGGCGACGTGGTCGTCGAGGGCGGGAACTCCCACTTCTCGGACGACGCCGAGCACGCCGCACAGCTCGCGCCCCGTGGCATCGGCTACCTGGACGTCGGCGTCTCGGGCGGTGTCTGGGGCCTCGAGAACGGGTACGGGCTCATGGTGGGCGGCGACGCCGTTCTCGTCGAGGACGTGATGCCGGTCTTCGACGCGCTGCGCCCGGACGGGCCGCGCGACGAGGGGTTCGTCCATGCCGGGGCCGTCGGCGCGGGGCACTACGCCAAGATGGTCCACAACGGCATCGAGTACGGACTCATGCAGGCCTACGCCGAGGGCTACGAGCTCCTCGAGGCCAAGGACATCGTGACGGACGTCCCGGGCACCCTCAAGGCCTGGACGCGCGGCACGGTCGTCAGGTCCTGGCTGCTCGACCTCCTGGTCAAGGCGCTCGAGGAGGACCCCGAGCTGGGCGCGATCAGCGACTGGGTCGAGGACTCGGGCGAGGGCCGCTGGACCGTGGACGAGGCGATCGACAGCGCGGTTCCGCTGCCGGTCATCTCGGCAGCGCTCTTCGCGCGCTTCGCGTCGCGGCAGGGCGCGTCGCCCGCGATGAAGGCGGTCGCGGCGCTGCGCCAGCAGTTCGGCGGGCACGCGGTCAAGCCCGCGGGCCCGGCCTCCTGACGGGTCCGGTCTCTCCTGCCCGACGCTGCCTCGCACCTCGCGCGCACAACCTCTGGTCGAGGCGTCACACTGGTGGGAGCACCTTCCTGACCGTCGTGTCCACAGCCGCTCCCTGCCCTGTGGACGAAGATCGCCTCGTCGACCTCGTCGACCTCGTCGACCGCAAGCCGTAGGACCAGATGTACATCTCCCACCTCTCCCTCGCGGACTTCCGTTCGTACACCTCCGTCGACGTCGAGCTCGAGCCCGGCGTGAACGCCTTCGTCGGGCCCAACGGCCAGGGAAAGACGAACCTCGTCGAGGCGATCGGATACGTCGCGACGCTCGGCAGCCACCGCGTCCCGTCGGACGCGGCCCTGGTCCGTGCCGGCGCGTCGCGGGCCGTGATCCGTACGAGGATCGTCCGCGGGGACCGGGCGAGCACGGTCGAGATCGAGATCACCCCGGGCAAGGCGAACCGGGCGAGGATCAACCGAGCACCGGCGAGCCGGCCCCGGGACGTGCTCGGCATCGCTCGCACGGTGCTGTTCGCCCCCGAGGACCTGGCCCTCGTCAAGGGCGACCCGGACGGTCGACGCAAGTTCCTCGACCAGCTCGCGGTGCTCCTGGTCCCACGGTTCGCGGGCGTCCTGAGCGACTACGACCGAGTCCTGCGGCAGCGCAGCGCGCTCCTCAAGTCGGCAGGGGGTGCCATGCGTGCCTCGCGGTCGCAGTCGCCGGACCTGCGCACGCTCGACGTCTGGGACGCCAAGCTCGCGGCGACCGGTGCAGAGATCATCGCCTTGCGCCTCCAGCTCGTCGAGGCGCTGCAGCCGTACGTGGCGGCAGCCTACGAGCAGGTGAGCTCCGGTCAAGGAGAGGCGCACGTCGCGTACCGCTCCTCTCTCGCGGCCGCGCTCGAGGAGGCGAGCGACGTCGTCGGGCAGGAAGGGCAGGCCCTGAGCGTCGCCGAGCTCGAGGCCCAGCTCCTGACCGCCATGACCTCCTTGCGCAGCAAGGAGATCGACCGCGGGGTGTGCCTCGTCGGGCCGCACCGCGACGACCTGGTCCTGACGCTCGGCGGCCTGCCGGCCAAGGGGTACGCGAGCCACGGCGAGTCGTGGTCGTTCGCGCTCGCCCTGCGCCTCGCCTCGTACCGGCTGCTCACGGACGGGGCGCCCCAGGCGTCGGGCTCGCTCCTGTGGTCGCCGGACTGGGGGCCCGACGGCGAGCCCGTCCTGCTGCTCGACGACGTGTTCGCCGAGCTCGACGTGCGCCGCCGCGACCGGCTCGCGGACCTGGTCGCCGGGGCCAACCAGGTCATCATCACGGCTGCGGTGCCCGACGACGTCCCGGCCCAGCTCCAGGGGCTGCGGCTCGACGTCCTCGACGGGCAGGTGACCCGTCGTGCGTGACCGGGGCCAGGACCCGGACGAGGACGCCGCCGGCCACGAGGACGACGAGCCCGCACGTCCCGCAGGCCTGCCCGTGGGCGAGGTCGTCGACCTGACCCCTCCGGCCCAGGTAGCGCGCGAGGCGCTCAACCGGGCCCGGGCCGCTGCCCGGGCCAAGGGCATCCGTCCCGGGCAGCCCTCCCGGCGGATCCTGGCCGACCCTCCCCCGTCGTCGGGGGCCCGACCCGGTGGGCGCGACCCCCAGACGTTCGGTGCGGTCGTCCAGCGGCTGCTCCACGAGCGGGGGTGGGTGCAGGACGTGTCGGTCGGCGGGGTGATCGGGCGCTGGCGCGAGGTGGTCGGCGACCAGGTGGCCGACCACTGCGTGCCCGAGACCTTCGAGGACAAGGTCCTCGTGGTCCGCGCGGACTCGACCGCATGGGCGACCCAGGTCAAGCTGCTGACCCCCCGTCTGCTCGAGCGGCTGGCGCAGGAGGTCGGTGAGGGAGTGGTCGAGACCGTGACCGTCCTGGGGCCGGCGGGGCCCAGCTTCCGGCGCGGTCCCAAGACCGTCCGTGGCCGTGGCCCGCGCGACACCTACGGCTGATCGCGAGGGCGATTCGTCACGATATGACGGTCGCGCGCCGTGCGCGGGCAAGGCTGTCGGCGAACAGATCCACCGACCTGTGGAGAACCTTGTGGAGAACTCGCTCCGAAGGGCTCATAATCCGCTGTTTTGGCTGCCTCCCAGGTAGAATGGTGAGGTCATTCCGGGTCACTCCGCGCGCGCCGACTGGCACGCGCGCGAGCCGGAACCGATGAGCCGTGCAGCGATCCTCCCCAGCGGGTGAACCTGTCGCGTGCAAGATGACGAGGAGCGCTTCCGCCCGTGGCAGAGCACACAGACAACGTCCCTTCGAGCCTGCCCCCGGAGAGCGGTGGAGGTCCCGGCCTGGACCAGGACCCTTCGGGCGGCACGTACGACGCGAGCAACATCACCGTCCTCGAAGGGCTCGAGGCCGTCCGCAAGCGACCCGGTATGTACATCGGCTCGACCGGTGAGCGAGGGCTCCACCACCTGGTGTACGAGGTTGTGGACAACTCTGTGGACGAAGCCCTCGCGGGCTACGCCGACACGATCGACGTGACACTTCTGGCCGACGGAGGTGTACGCGTCACCGACAACGGCCGCGGTATCCCCGTCGCCATCCACCCGACCGAGGGCAAGCCCACGGTCGAGGTCGTCATGACGATCCTGCACGCCGGCGGGAAGTTCGGCGGGGGCGGCTACGCGGTCTCCGGTGGACTGCACGGCGTGGGCATCTCGGTCGTCAACGCGTTGTCGCGCAAGGTCCAGACGGTGATCAAGCGTGACGGCCACGTCTGGAGCCAGAACTTCAAGGACGGCGGCAAGACCGACGGGCCCCTCGTCGAGGGCGAGGCCACCACGGAGACCGGCACGACGCAGACGTTCTGGCCGGACCCGGAGATCTTCGAGACGACCGAGTTCGACTTCGAGACTCTCCGCTCGCGCTTCCAGCAGTACGCGTTCCTCAACAAGGGGCTGCGCATCACGCTCACGGACGAGCGCCGTCAGTTCCTGGACACCGACGACGAGGTCACGGGCCAGGTCTCGGACCCCGCCGAGGACCTCGTCGCGGCCCCCGAGGGGGAGGACGAGTTCAAGCCCCGCGTGGTGTCGTACAAGTACGACGAGGGGCTGGTGGACTACGTCAAGCACCTCAACGCGGCCAAGAAGGTCGAGCTGATCCACGACGAGATCATCGACTTCGAGTCCGAGGACAAGGAGCGGCGCATCTCGGTCGAGATCGCGCTCCAGTGGACCAGCGCCTACTCCGAGTCCGTGCACACGTTCGCCAACACGATCTCGACGACCGAGGGCGGCACGCACGAGGAGGGCTTCCGTGCGGCCATGACCTCGCTCGTCAACGAGTACGCGCGGGCCAAGGCCATCATCAAGGAGAAGGACGACAACCTCACGGGCGACGACATCCGCGAGGGCCTCACGGCCGTCCTGTCGATCAAGCTCGGCGAACCCCAGTTCGAGGGCCAGACGAAGACCAAGCTCGGCAACACCGAGGCCAAGTCGTTCGTGCAGCGCGTCGTCCGCTCGCAGCTCACGGACTGGTTCGACTCGCACCCGACCGAGGCGCGCGACATCATCCGCAAGGCCATCCAGGCCTCGCAGGCGCGGCTCGCCGCCCGCAAGGCGCGCGAGGCGACGCGACGCAAGGGGCTCCTCGAGTCCGGCGGCATGCCGGGCAAGCTCAAGGACTGCCAGTCCAACCGGCCCGAGGAGTGCGAGGTCTTCATCGTCGAGGGTGACTCGGCAGGCGGCTCGGCCGTCCGTGGACGCAACCCGCACAACCAGGCGATCCTCCCGCTGCGAGGCAAGATCCTCAACGTCGAGCGCGCACGCCTCGACCGTGCGCTGGGCAACAACGAGGTCCAGGCGCTCATCACGGCGTTCGGCACGGGCATCGGCGAGGACTTCGACATCGCCAAGCTGAGGTACCACAAGATCGTCCTCATGGCGGACGCCGACGTCGACGGCCAGCACATCTGCACGCTGCTGCTGACGCTGCTCTTCCGGTACATGCGCCCGCTGATCGAGCACGGCCACGTGTACCTCGCGCAGCCGCCGCTCTACCGCCTCAAGTGGTCCAACGCGCCGCACGACTACGTCTACTCCGACCGGGAGCGCGACGCGTTCCTGCTCGCGGGTCAGGCCGCGGGCAAGCGCATCCCCAAGGAGAACGGGATCCAGCGCTACAAGGGTCTCGGCGAGATGGACTACTCGGAGCTGTGGGACACGACCATGGACCCCGAGCACCGCACGCTCAACCAGGTCACGCTCGACGACGCGGCCGCCGCGGACGAGATCTTCTCGATCCTCATGGGCGAGGACGTCGAGTCGCGCCGGAACTTCATCCAGCGCAACGCCAAGGACGTGAGGTTCCTGGACATCTAGCGGGTAGGACGTGGTCGGTGGCGAAGGACGGCCGGGTGGAAGACCCGGCCGTCCGCGCGCCGACCACGACCTACCGCGCGACGACACGGCGGACGGCCCACCAGGAGACCTTCACGGTCGACCGGGCGTGCTTCCTCCGAGCCGCGACGACAGCTTCACCACACAGCAGGACCACGACAGGACGAGGTAGACGACGGTGACGGACGAGACTCCCGAGCAGGACGAGAACCAGGGGACCCTTCCCGGGGACGGGACCGAGGCGACGCTGGGGGCCGACGGCGCGGTCGCGGTGCAGCACGGCCGGATCGCACAGGTGGACCTGCAGCTCGAGATGCAGCGCTCGTACCTCGACTACGCCATGAGCGTCATCGTCGGTCGAGCGCTCCCCGACGTGCGGGACGGCCTCAAGCCCGTCCACCGTCGCGTGCTGTACGCGATGCACGACGGCGGCTACCGCCCCGACCGCGCGTTCTCGAAGTGCAGCCGTGTCGTCGGTGACGTCATGGGAAAGTTCCACCCGCACGGTGACACGTCGATCTACGACGCCCTGGTCCGCCTGGTCCAGGACTGGTCGCTGCGCTACCCGCTCGCTGCGGGCCAGGGGAACTTCGGGTCCCCCGGCAACGACCCGGCGGCGGCCCCCCGATACACCGAGTGCCGCATGGCACCGCTGGCCACGGAGATGGTCCGGGACATCGACAAGGAGACGGTCGACTTCCAGGACAACTACGACGGCCGTACCCAGGAGCCCGTCGTCCTGCCCTCGCGGTTCCCGAACCTGCTGGTCAACGGCTCGGCCGGCATCGCGGTCGGCATGGCCACGAACATCCCCCCGCACAACCTCCGTGAGGTCGCGGACGGCGTGAAGTGGCACCTCGAGCACCCGGAGGCCTCCAAGGAGGAGCTCCTCGAGGTGCTGCTGACCAAGATCAAGGGCCCGGACTTCCCGACCGGTGCGACGATCCTCGGCCACAAGGGCATCGAGGAGGCGTACCGCACGGGTCGTGGCTCGATCACGATGCGCGCGGTCGTCAACGTCGAGGAGATCCAGAACCGGATCTGCCTCGTCATCACCGAGCTCCCCTACCAGGTCAACCCCGACAACCTGGCGCTCCGCATCGCGGACCTGGTCAAGGACGGCAAGGTCCAGGGCATCGCGGACATCCGCGACGAGACGTCCGGTCGTACGGGGCAGCGCCTCGTGATCGTGCTCAAGCGCGACGCGGTCGCGAAGGTCGTCCTGAACAACCTGTACAAGCACACGTCGCTCCAGGAGAACTTCGGCGCGAACATGCTCGCGCTGGTCGACGGAGTGCCGCGCACGCTGAGCATCGACGCGTTCGTCCGGCACTGGACGACGCACCAGATGGACGTCGTCATGCGCCGCGCCCGGTTCGACCTGCGCGCCAAGGAGGAGCGGGCACACATCGTGCGCGGCTACCTCAAGGCGCTCGACGCGCTCGACGCGGTCATCGCGCTCATCCGTGGTTCGGCGACGGTCGAGGACGCCCGAGAGGGCCTCATGGCGCTGCTCGAGGTCGACGAGATCCAGGCCCGTGCCATCCTGACCCTCCAGCTGCGTGCCCTCGCGGCCATGGAGCGTCAGAAGCTCATCGACGAGTACGCCGAGCTCGAGGCCGCGATCAAGGACCTCAACGACATCCTGGCCCGTCCCGAGCGCCAGCGTCAGATCGTGGGTGACGAGCTCGAGGAGATCGTGGCCCGGTACGGCGACGAGCGTCGCACGACGATCCTGCCCTACGACGGAGAGGTGTCGATCGAGGACCTCATCGCCGAGGAGGAGGTCGTCGTCACGATCACGCGTGGTGGCTACGCCAAGCGGACGCGCAGCGACAACTACCGTCAGCAGAAGCGCGGTGGCAAGGGCGTGCGCGGCGCGCAGCTGCGCGAGGACGACATCGTCGACCACTTCTTCGTCACGACGACGCACCACTGGCTCCTGTTCTTCACGAACCTCGGTCGGGTGTACCGGGCCAAGGCGTACGAGCTTCCCGAGGGCGGGCGCGACGCCAAGGGCCAGCACGTCGCGAACCTCCTGGCGTTCCAGCCCGGAGAGAAGATCGCCCAGGTCCTCGACCTGCGCGACTACGACGCCGCGGAGTACCTGGTGCTCGCGACCCGTCGCGGTCTGGTCAAGAAGACGCGCCTCTCGGAGTACAACTCGCCGCGCTCGGGCGGTCTCATCGCGATCAACCTGCGCGAGGACCAGGACGGCAACACCGACGAGCTGGTCTCGGCCCGGCTGGTCGACGCGACGGACGACCTGATCCTGGTCTCGCGCAAGGGGCAGTCGATCCGCTTCACGGCCGACGACGACGCCATGCGTCCGCTCGGCCGGTCCACCTCGGGCGTGACGGGCATGAAGTTCCGTGAGGAGGACGATCTCCTGGCCATGGACGTGGTCCGGGACGACGCGTTCCTGTTCACGGTCACCGAGGGCGGTATCGCCAAGCGGACCCAGCTCACGGAGGACAACTACCGCGTCCAGGGCCGCAACGGGTTCGGCATCAAGGTGGCCAACCTGCCCGAGCGCAACGGGGACCTGGTCGGTGCGCTCGTGGTCGACGCCGACGACGAGGTGCTCGTCATCATGGAACGGGGGAAGATCGTCAGGTCGTCCGTCGACGAGGTCAAGCCGACGGGTCGTACGTCGCAGGGCGTGATCTTCGCCAAGCCGGACAAGAACGACAAGATCATCGCCGTTGCCCGTAATGTCGAACGTCGACTGGGGGAGGATCGGGATACCGTGGACGAGGAAGCATCCGAGCAGGGGCAGCCTGACGTCGCCTCTCCCGCCAGCACCACCGGGCAGGAGGCTTCGTCGGAAGCGGCCCCCGGAGCCACCGAGGATGGTAGATGAGCAGCGAGAAGAAGTCCCCGCCGACGATCGTGCCCAAGGTGGTGCCGCCGCGTCCTGACGACGTGACGGGTACCGCGAGCCGCCCTGCGGCGACCAACGGCACGGCACGGCCCGCAGGGGGCGGGACGACCAGCGGTGCGCCGACCGGGGCCAACGCCCCGGTACCGCCGCCTCCCGCGACGAGCGGTCCGGCGGGCGGGAGCGATGCCCCCGTCCCGCCGCCTCCCGCCTCGAGCGGTGGCACGGCGCGCTCCGGAGCGCTCAAGGCCGCCGCGGCCGCCATGGCCACGGCCAAGGCAGCCGCGAAGAAGCTGTCCGACCCTCCTCCGGCGACTGCCAGGACGGCGGCCACCAGCCCGGCGCCCGCCGAGCCCGCGGCGAGGCCGGCGCCCGCAGCGGCTGCGCCGGCCACGCCCGTCGCACAGTCCACGACCGAGATCGACGACCGAACGGTGCCGCGCGTGACGAAGAGCTCGACGAGCACCACCGCTCCTGGCGGTACGCAGGAGGTCCCGGCGATGCACTACACGGCCGCCGGCTTCAGCGGGACTGCCCGCCCGGTGACGGGGACCACTCCTGCGGCGGCCCCTCCGGCCACGGCTGCGCCCGCGGCGGCCACCGCCGCTGCGGCGCCCTCGACGGACGCGAAGCCCGCCTCACGGCCGGCGTCCGACGGTCCCCGCAGGGTCCGCCTGACGGTGTCGCGGGTCGACCCGTGGTCGGTCATGAAGCTGTCGTTCCTGCTGGCCGTGGCCATCGGGATCATGACGGTCGTCGCGACCG
Organism: Oerskovia enterophila; assembly: GCF_001692445.1. Taxonomy (GTDB): domain Bacteria; phylum Actinomycetota; class Actinomycetes; order Actinomycetales; family Cellulomonadaceae; genus Oerskovia; species Oerskovia enterophila. The sequence goes on from NZ_MAQA01000018.1 coordinate 67,943, forward strand.
CGGTCTTCTGGACCGTGCTGGACGGCATGGGCGTCTTCACCGAGGTGAACTCCCTGGTGGAGAGCATCGTCGGCAAGGAGAGCCCCGTCGACGTGCTCCAGTTCGTGGAGTTCAACCGGGTCGTCGCACTCTCCACCCTGATCGCGATCGTGAATATGGTGCTCATCACAGCGCTGTCCACGATCATGGCGTTCATCTACAACCTGGTTGCCGCGATGGTGGGCGGAATCCACCTCACGATGACGGACGACTAGGGCAAAACGTCCCCCGACCGGGGCGTCGTCGCAGGCCGTGAGCGGTCTCGGACGGCTCCCGACGATGTCCCGGTTTGGGTACACCCCGAGAAGTGCGATAGTCTCAAGCGCTGCCGCAGCACAGCAAGGGCCTATAGCTCAGACGGTTAGAGCGCTTCCCTGATAAGGAAGAGGTCAGAGGTTCAAGTCCTCTTAGGCCCACTGCCGGAAACCCACCCGAGGGGGAACGTCATGAAGAAGTTCTTCGTACTGCTGCTCGTTGCTGGCGCTGGATTCTTGATCTGGCGCAAGGTGTCCGAGGACAACAACGAGCGCGATCTCTGGGCAGAGGTCACCGACACTTTCGAGTGACGGCTCTCTGCACGTCGGTTCCGAGCGTTCTGGGGCCATGGCGCAATTGGTAGCGCACCTGCTTTGCAAGCAGGGGGTTGGGGGTTCGAGTCCCCCTGGCTCCACACAGTGAGAAGGCCGTCGGCCGGGTCCATGACCTGACCGGCGGCCTTCTGCGTGTTCCGGCCCTCGTGGCGGTCGGGTTCGAGCCTTACATGCCAGAGGGGCCCGCCCGGCATCGCCGGACGGGCCCCTCACGCATTCGTACGGGTCAGGCGGTCGGCTTCTTGTCCTCGCCCTCGGTGCTTCCCTCGCTGCCCGACGACGCCGCGTCCTTGGCACGTCCGGTCGCCTTGCGCGTCGCCTCCTTGGCATCGGTCACGGCGTCCTGGACCTTGCCGGAGATCTTGTCACCGGCGTCGGCGACGGCTCCCTGGACCTTCTCCCCCGTCTCACGGCCCTTGGCGACGGCGGCGCCGGCGGCCTCTCCGACGGCCTCGGCGGCATTGCCCACGGCGGCTCGTGCGTCGTCGAAGGTCGAGGCGGGAACCTGGTCCCAGGGCTCGGCCCACGGGTCCGTGGTCGGCTGTGCACGGCGCCACAGGACGTAGGCGCCGCCGGCAGCGGTCACACCGCCCACGACCCACCACAGGGCCTTGCTCTTCTTCTGCGGGTCCGCGGCCTCAGCGGCTGCGGTGAGCTTGGCCGGTGCGGCCTTGGCAGCCTTCTTGGCCGACGCCGCCGAGGCGTCGATGCCCTTCTTCGCGGCCTTCGCGGCCTTCTTCGTGGCCCTCTTGGACAGGGTCTCGGTGGCCGCCGCGGACTCGGCCGTGGCGGCGGCCGCGGCGTCGGCGGCGCGGGACGCTGCTTCGGCCGCCGCTGCGGCCGCCGCGTTGAAGCTCGCCACGATCTTGGGCAGGACCTCGTCGACGAGCTTGTCGTGCGCGGTGTCGATCGCAGGCGCTGCCTTCCCGGCGGCCTTCTCGACGCGTGGTGCAGCGGCCTGGAGGCTGTCCTGCCATGCCTTCTCGACGCGAGGCGTCAGCCACTCGACGAAGGCCTCGACCTTGGGGCTGCCCCACTCCTTCGCCTGACCGGCGGCCCCCTTGGCCTGGTCGGCGAGCTGGACCGCGGTCGTCTGTGCCTTGGCGCCGGCCTCCCCGACGAGCGCAGCGACCTCAGCGGCCTGATCCTTGAGCTTCTCGGTATCGATCGTGTCGGTCACGGCGCGTGCGGAACGGCGGGTTCGGTCGGACATGGAGACTCCAGGTGTTCGTGATGCGGGCTGTAGGCGCTGGAACTCCACTCTGCCACCGTGCCCGGAGGCTCGCGAGGCAAGCGCGCCGTGGCGCGGGACACGAGCCGAGCGACAGGGCGGGGGCACAGGCGACCGTGTGAGAATGGGGGCATGTTCGCAACCCTCCACACCACTGCTGGTGACATCCGTATCGAGCTCCTGCCGAACCACGCGCCCAAGACGGTGGCGAACTTCACCGGTCTGGCGAAGGGCACCACGACCTGGACGGATCCGCGCACGGGCGCGGAGCGGAACGACCCGTTCTACGACGGTCTGATCTTCCACCGCGTGATCCAGGACTTCATGCTGCAGGGCGGCTGCCCGCTCGGCACCGGTACCGGTGGGCCCGGCTACACGTTCAACGACGAGATCCACCCCGAGCTGCAGTTCGACCGCCCGTACCTGCTGGCCATGGCGAACGCGGGCTCGCGTCGCAACCCGGTCTCGGGTGAGGTCGAGGGCACCAACGGGTCGCAGTTCTTCATCTCGACGGTCCCCACGCCGTGGCTCAACGGCAAGCACACCATCTTCGGCGAGGTCGTCGACGACGAGTCCCGCGCGGTCGTGGACGCGATCAACGCGACGCGGACCCGTCCGGGCGACCGCCCGGTCGAGGACATCGTCATCACCTCGGTCACCATCGAGGACTGACCATCTCCGTCCCCGCCTTCGGGACACCGGGGCCGGCGCAGCCGGCCCCGGTGTGTCCCCGACACCCAGACCGCGTCTCGTACGTCCGCTGCCAACGCTGTGGACGTCCGGCCTGCCCCGAGTGCCAACGTCCGGCGGCCGTCGGCATCCAGTGCGTCGACTGCGTGCGCGAGCAGGCCCGGTCCGCACCCCAGACCAAGACGGCTCTCGGCGGGACCGTCCGCACGGGGCGCCCGGTCGTCACGCTGACGATCATCGCGCTGTGCGTCGTGAGCTGGCTGCTCCAGCTGGCCACCGGGGGCGAGTGGACCCAGCGGCTGGCGTTCGCGCCGTTCATCGGTGACGTGCAGCCCTACCGCTTCCTCACCGCGGCCTTCCTGCACTCGACGAGCGTCTTCCACATCCTGTTCAACATGTATGCGCTGTGGATCACCGGGCCCTTCCTCGAGCAGATGCTCGGGAGGGCACGGTTCATCGCGCTGTACGTGCTCGCGGCTGTCGGCGGATCCGTCGGCGTCGTCCTGCTCGCTCAGCCGACGCCGGACGGCGGTTGGTTCACGCCGGTCGTCGGTGCGTCCGGGGCCGTGTTCGGGCTCTTCGGAGCGATCCTCGTGGTGCTGCGGCGCCTGGGGCGGAACGCCGCCCAGATCCTCGTCCTGATCGGGATCAACTTCGCGATCGGCTTCATGGTCAGCAACATCGCCTGGCAGGCTCACCTGGGTGGGCTCGTCGTGGGGCTCGTGCTCGGGGCGGGCTACGCCTACGCGCCCAAGGAACGGCGCAGGCTGTGGAGCATCGGCATCACGGTCGCGGTCGCGGTGGTGCTCGTCGTTCTCACGGTCCTGAAATACGCCTCAGCCCCGCAGTTCGCGCTGTCCTGAGCAGACTGCTCGATCTCGGATAGTTATCCACAGAGTTACTCACAGGTGTGGAACTACACTGATGTAGTTATCCACAGGGCAAGGAATCTGTGGACAGCCGTCCGTCCCGCGCACGCTGGTGACAGGCACGAGGGTGGGGTCCGCAGCTCTGCGGGCCCCACCCTCTCCTGTACCGAGCCAGGCCGACGTGGGCGGGACGCACGCCGTCCAGCGACTACTTCCAGCGCGTGGTCAGCGCGAACCCGGCGATGATCAGGACGAACCCGATCACCAGGTTCCAGTTGTGGAGCGCCGGGATCGGCAGGCCGAGGCCACCGCTGGTGAGGTAGAAGATGACGATCCACGCCAGGCCCAGGAGCATCAGGGTCAGCATGGTCGGCACCAGCCAGCGGGGGTTGCCGGTCTCAGGCTTCTTCACCTGCGGCGCCTTGACCTTGGCGGGCTTCTTACGGGACTTCGACTCGGGCACGAGAGCTGGCTCCTGTCCTCGGGATGCGTGTTCCTGGCACCAGTCGTGTGCAGGAGCTGTGTCGGGTGGGACGAAGCGCCGTTGCGCGACGTCGTGAACGGCGACGCCATTCGTCATCTAGCGTAGTGGGCGGACAGAATAGCGTGTGCACGGGCAGATGGACGAGAGCCGGGAGTGAGCCAGATGGATCGCCGCCACGGAGCGACGCACGACATGGAGGGCGCTGGGGTCGGGGACGCTCAGCGCGCCGACGCCGGCGAGCCCGTGGGCACGGCGGCGACCCAGCCCCCCACACGAGCGCGTCGGATCCGGTCCAGCGTCACGGTGCTGCTGGTGCTCTCGCTGTCCGGGCTCATGTTCTCGGCCAGCGCCCGGCTCGCGCAGGGCCAGGACGGCCGCCACCCCGAGAACCTGACGGACCTCGTGCAGAGCGAAGAGCGCCGGGTCAAGGACATGACCGAGAAGGTCGTGGGCCTCGAGGTAGAGGTGTCGACCCTCGCGGCAGGGACCGGTGGGGCCGAGACCGAGTCGCCCGAGCTCGTCGAGCGCACCGGGATCGTGTCGGGTGCGGTCGCCGTGACGGGTCCGGGACTCAGCGTCACGCTCGACGACGCCCCCATGACCCAGGACCACCCCAAGGCGCGCGTGGACGACCTCGTGGTCCACCAGCAGGACCTGCAGGAGGTCATCAACGCGCTCTGGGCCGGAGGTGCGGAAGCGATGACTCTCCAGGGCCAGCGCGTCACCCCCACGACCGCCTTCCGCTGCGTCGGGAACGTGCTCAACCTCCACGGGCGGGTGTTCTCGCCGCCCTACACGGTGTCCGCGGTGGGTGACCCAGCCCAGCTCCAGAAGGCGCTCGATCGTTCCGAGGCGATCGACATCTACAAGCAGTACGTGGACGAGTACGGCCTCGGGTGGAAGGTCGACAAGTCGGAATCCCTCCTCATGCCCGTGTTCGAGGGTGCGACCGACCTGAAGTACGCGCGCGTGACCGGCTCGGAGGACGAGGGCGCGTGACGCCGTCGGGCCTGGGGACGGGCACGCCCACCCCGCACCCCGACGACCGGCCCGGCCCGCACGTGGACACGGTCTCCGGCCCCACGCAGCAGGGACAATGATGAGCAGGCCGGGCCCCGCCCGACCCCCCCGGACGAGCCGCACCCCCCGCGCGGCGTCCGGGCGCCTCAACGCAACGACATCCGAAGGAACAGGTGGGTAAGGGATGGTCCGCATCCTCGTCGTGGACAACTACGACTCGTTCGTCTACACGATCGTCGGGTACCTGAACCAGCTCGGGGCCCGGACCGTGGTCGTCCGCAACGACGCGGTCCCGGCCGTGGGCGCGGACGGCCGGTTCCGGGACGGTGACGGCGTGTTCGACGGCGTCCTCGTGTCCCCCGGTCCCGGCACCCCCGAGGAGGCGGGGCAGAGCGAGGACGTGATCCGCGCGTGCGCGGCGTCCGGGACGCCCATGCTGGGTGTCTGCCTGGGGCACCAGGCCCTCGCCGAGGTCTACGGCGCGACCGTCACGCACGCCCCCGAGCTCATGCACGGCAAGACGAGCCCGGTCGTCCACGAGGACCTCGGCGTCCTCGCCGGCCTCCCCTCACCCTTCACCGCGACCCGCTACCACTCGCTCGCCGTGGTGCCCCAGACGGTCCCCGCCGAGCTCGTGGTCACGGCGACGACCGAGAACGGGGTGGTGATGGGCCTGCAGCACCGCGACCTCCCGCTGCACGGCGTGCAGTTCCACCCCGAGTCCGTGCTCACCGAGGGGGGCCACCTGCTGCTCGCGAACTGGCTGACCGTGTGCGGGTCGCTCGACGCGGTCGAGCGCGCCCAGGGGCTCGCGCCCCTCGTGCGCCTCTGAGCGCTCCGCGAGGCTCGACGACCCGCAGCTGAAGCACGAAGAGGGCCCGGCACCAGATGGTGCCGGGCCCTCCTGACGTTCGTGGTCGACCGACGCCGTGCCGGCGCGGTCGACCACGACTCGCATCAGTGTGTCAGGGGGTGGACTTGTCGTCGTCCCCGCCGCCACCGCCGGTGGGCGGACCGCTCGAGATGACCAGGTCCACCTTGGTCCCCTCGTCGACCTCGTCGCCCGCGCCGGGGCTCGTCGAGATGACCCGGCCCTTGGGCACGTCGGCCGACTCCTTCTCGGTGACGTTCCCGGGGTTGAGCCCGTTGGCGTAGAGGGCTTCGATGGCCCTGTCCTTGGTCATGCCGACCAGGTCACCGGGCACCGTGGTCTTCTCGGGACCCACGGGCACGATCGCCTTGGCCAGCACGATCGTGACCTGCTGTCCCTGCTTGGTCGGTCCCGGCTTGGGCGTCTGGTCGATGACCGTACCCGGCGTCTTGGTGCTCTCCTGCTCCTTGATGACCGGGGTGAGACCCAGCTTGGCGAGAGCACTGGTGGCGTCCGCCTCGGTCATGCCGATCAGGTCCGGCACGCTCACGTTGCCGCTCGAGATGAAGATCTTGACCGTGCCCCCGGCCGCGACGCTCTCGCCGTTGGCGGGGTCCGTCCGGGTCACGAGGCCCTTCTTGATGGTCCCGTTGTCCTCGGCCTCGACCGTCGGGTCGACCACGAGGTTCGCGGCGGTGATCTTGGAGCGTGCCTCTTCCTGGGTCAGGCCCGTGACGTCGGGGACCAGCACGGTGTCCGGCCCTGCGGAGAAGAAGACCTCGACCTCGGTGCCCGTGGCGACCGACGTCCCGCTCTCGGGGTTCGACTTGGTGAAGGTGCCCTCGGGCTCGGTCGACTCGGTGTCGCGCGCGTAGAGGTAGACCAGGTCGACCGCCTCGAGCGCCTGCTTGGCCGACTCCTGGGTCGTGGAGGCGTCGAACTGAGGAACCTGCACCTCGGTGGGCGCGTCCGGACGGGAGTTGATCACGATCATCGTGATGATCGCGGCAAGGGCCAGGACACCCACGGCGATGAGGGCCCACATCAGGCCGCGCCGCTTCGCCGGCTCCTCCTCGGGTTCCTCGGCGGACAGCCCGTTGCCGGGCTGGCCCGGAGGGACCGCTGCCGGGGCGGCGCCCGTGGTCTCCCACGGGTTGGGGGGCGTCGCGACGGCCGGGGTCATGACCTGGGTCGCGTTCTCGAGCGGCTGCTGGACCTGGGTCGCAGCGACCGCGGCTCCTGCCACGGCGCCCGCGGCCGCGGCGGCCGCCGCCCCGATGGCCGGGGCTGTGATGTGCCCGCCGCGGACGGCGTTCTCGAGGTCGTTGCGGAACTCGGCGGCACTGCTGTAGCGCGCGGTCCGTTCCTTGGCGAGGGCCTTGAGCGTGATGCGGTCGAGGACCTCCGGCACGTCGGGGGCGAGGTCGCTCGGCTTGGCCGGGGCCTCCCGCACGTGCTGGTAGGCGACGGCGACGGGCGAGTCCCCGATGAACGGCGGGCGGCCGGTGAGCAGCTCGAAGAGGAGGCAGCCGGTCGAGTAGATGTCGCTGCGTGCGTCGACCGTCTCACCACGGGCCTGCTCGGGCGAGAGGTACTGGGCCGTACCGATCACGGCGTGGGTCTGGGTCATGGTCGCGGCGGAGTCCGCGACGGCGCGCGCGATGCCGAAGTCCATGACCTTGACCGCGCCCGTGGGCGTGATCATGACGTTGGCCGGCTTGATGTCGCGGTGCACGATGCCCGCGTGGTGGGAGTACTCGAGGCCCGACAGCACGCCGGCGGTGATCTCGATGGCCTCGTCGATGGGGACGGCCTGCCCGTCGCCGAGGATGTCGCGGACCGTGTGGCCCTCGACGTACTCCATGACGATGAACGGCACGTGCGCCGTCCCGCCGCCCGGCTCGGTGTGGGTGTCCTCGCCCGTGTCGTACACGGCGACGATGGCCGGGTGGTTCAGGGCGGCGGCGGCCTGGGCCTCACGACGGAAGCGGGCGAGGAACGACGGATCGCGCGCGAGGTCGGAGCGCAGGATCTTGATCGCCACGGTCCGTCCGAGGCGCGTGTCGTGGCCGATGTGCACCTCGGCCATGCCGCCTCGGCCGATGAGCTCACCGACCTCGTACCGGCCGGCGAGTACCCGGGGAGCGTTGTCCACCACTTAGGAATCCTTCGAGGTTGTCGGAGCCGAGGACGCAGAGGCCTCCGGCACAGTACTGAGCATCATCCCATCGCTGGACGTCGAGTCCTGGGACGAGTACAACGATCTGGTCACGGTCGCTGCGGCTGAATCGTCCGGGCCGTCCCCGCCACCCGTGACGAGGGTCGCCACGAGGACCACGAGCAGGAGGATCAGCAGGGCCACGAGCGGCCAGGACAGGCCCTTGGCGAACCCGCCGATCCGTTGTCCCGTCGTCGTCGAGGTGCGGCCACCCACAGGTTCCTGGGAGGCGCGTCGTCGTTCGGCGCGCGTCACCCCGCCCGGCTGGGCCCCCGCGAGAGCGGGAGCCGAGGACCCCGCGGTGCGCGACGTCGTCGGGCCTGCGTCCGGGCGCCGCGGACGAGAAGCCGCCGCGCCGTGCATCTCCCGGCGGGGCGGGTACGAGCGCGGGGCGGCAGCGGGCTCCGCTCCGCCCGCCGCGTCCGAGCGCTCCCAGGGGAGCGCCTGGCCAGGGTGCGCCGCATCCGACGACGGCGCGACCGACGGTGGAGGCGGCGGCGGAGGCGGAGGGACGGCCTGGCCGTCGTACGGGGCGTCGTCGCGCGCGACCGACGCGGCCGACGCCGCAGAGGGAGCGGAGAGCGCCGAGTAGCCCGACGGCGCCGAGAGCGCCGAGTGCCCGGAGTGTGCGGACCAGCCGGAGGTGGCCGTCCCTGCGACGTCGGCCGCCGGCGTCTGGCTGACCGTGGGCAGCGGGCGCGAGCGCAGCTCGGCGGGGATCTCGAGGGGCGTGGGCGAGCTGGGCGCGGGTGCGGCGCCGTGCCGTGCGGGCAGGGGGCGGCGCGAACGCCTGCTCCCGGAGGCAGCCCCGGACCGGGCCGTGGCCCCCCACGGGTCGCGCGCGATGGTCTCGGCCAGGTCGTCGAGCGTCTGGGCGAGCGCGGAGGCCGGCATGGGGCGCGCCTTGGGGTCCTTCGCGAGCATCGCGTAGATGAGCGAGGCCAACGACGGGTGCACGTGCGCGGGCAGCGGCGGCACCTTCTCGTTGACGTGCGCGACCGCGATGTCGACCGGGGTCGTGCCCGTGAACGGCCGGTTCCCCACGACCGACTCGTAGGCCACGATCCCCAGCGCGTACACGTCGGACGCCCCGGTCGCGGCCTGGCCGATCGCCTGCTCGGGCGACAGGTACTGGGCCGTGCCCATGACCATGCCGGTCGCCGTCATGGGGATCTGGTTCGCCGCGAGCGACACCCCGAAGTCGGTGATCTTCACGACCCCCCGCGGCTCGAGCAGGATGTTGCCCGGCTTCACGTCGCGGTGGACGACTCCCGCGACGTGCGCGGCGTGCAGGGCGCGCGCCGTCTGCGCGAGGATCGGCAGCAGCTTGGCCGGCATGAGGACGGGCTCGCGCTCGAGCAGGTCCGCCATGGGCTCGCCCATGACGAGCTCCATGACGAGGAAGCCCGAGGCGTTCTGCTCGCCGTAGTCGTACATCTGGGCGATGTTCGGGTGCGACAGGGCCGCGCTGTTGCGTGCCTCGGTGCGCAGGCGCTCGAGGAAGTCCTCGTTGCCCGCGTACTCCTCGCGCAGCACCTTGACGGCGACCTCGCGGCCGAGCGCCTTGTCGTGGGCGACCCACACCTCGCCCATGCCGCCGATCGCGATGCGCCGGACCAGGCGGTAGCGGTCGCCGAGCCAGAGCCCCTCGACCGGCCTCACTTGTTCAACACCGCCTCCATGACGGCCTTGGCGATGGGGGCGGCCACGGCGCCGCCCGTGGCCTCGTTGCCGCTGTCCCCACCGTTCTCCACGATGACGGCGACCGCGACCTGAGGGTTTTCGGCCGGGGCGAAGCCCGTGAACCAGGCGTGCGGGGCGGCGCCGCTCTGGTGCTCGGCCGTACCCGTCTTGCCCGCGACCTGGACGCCGTCGATCTTCGCGGCCTTGCCCGAGCCGCCCTCGACCACGCTGATCATCATCGAGGTGAGCTGCGACGCGACGGTCGGCGAGACCGACGTGCGCAGGAGCGACGGCTCGTTCTGCTGGACCACGTCGAGGTCCGCGCCGCGCACGGTCGCGACGGTGTAGGGCGTCATCTGCTTGCCGCCGTTGGCGATGGCCGCGGAGACCATGGCCATCTGGAGCGGGGTCACGCGGACGTCGCCCTGGCCGATCGAGGCACGCGCGAGCTGTCCCGCGTCGTCGGTGACCTCCGCGTCGGGGAAGTGGCTGGGCGTGACGGTCATGGGGATGCTGAGCTTCGAGTCGAAACCGAAGTCCTCCGCCTGGTCGCGCATCGCGTCGCCCCCGAGCGTCACGCCCAGGTCCGCGAACGCGGTGTTGCACGAGATGCGCATCGCGTCGGCGAGGGTCTGCTCGCCCGTCGGGGAGCATCGCGCCCCGCCGAAGTTCTTCATGGTCTGGGTCGAGTTCGCGTACGGGTACTCGTCCGGTGCGGGGATCACGGTCTCGGGCGTGTACTGACCGCTCTCGAGCGCGGCGGCCGCGGTCACGAGCTTGAACGTGGATCCCGGCGGGTAGGTGTTGCCGGAGATCGCGCGGTTCACGAGCGGGTCGTCGTCCGCGTTGATGAGCGAGGTGTAGGCCTCGCGCGCGGCCTTGGTGTCGTGGGTCGCGAGCAGGTTGGGGTCGTACGACGGCTTGGAGACGAGCGCGAGGATCTTGCCCGTCGTCGGCTCGATCGCGACGACCGCGCCGCGCTGGTCGCCCAGGGCGTCGTACGCGGCCTGCTGGGCTGCGGGGTCGATCGTCAGCTCGACGGACGCGCCCTGGGGCTTCTTGCCCGTGATGAGGCCCTGGAGGCGGTCGATCCACAGCGTGCTGGCCTGGCCGTTGAGGAACTCGTTCTCGGTGCGCTCGATCTCCTTGGTCCCGTTGACGATCGAGAAGAACCCGGTGACGTGGCCGTACAGGGGCCCGTTCGTGTACGAGCGCTGGTAGCCGTACGGGTCGTCGATGGGGGTCGAGAGGGCCACCGACTCCCCCGCGACGACGATCGGGCCGCGGAAGTTCCCGTACTCCTGGTAGATCTGGCGGACGTTGCGGGGGTCGTTGTTGAGCGAGTCCGCCTGGACGAACTGGATGTAGGTGGTCGAGACCATGAGTGCCAGGAACATGACCAGCACGACGGTCGCCACTCGGCGCAGAGGGACGTTCACGGGGTCTTCCACTCGGTGTCTTCGATGATCTCGGTGGCTCCGGTGTCCGGGCCACCGCCGACCTCGGGCAGTGCGGTGCGGACGACCTGCGTGGGCTGGTCGTCCGGGAGCGCGCCGTGCGCCCCGGGTTCACGCTGCCCGACGGCGGAGCGCCCGTCCGCGAGGTCGGCGGCGCCGTGGGCGCCGGCCTGGACCGCGACGGGCTGGGGGCCCGTGTCCGGACGCTCGGTCGCGCGCGACGGGGCGACCTGTCCCCGCACGGGCAGGGAGGACGGCCGGCGCGCGTTGTCGGAGATGCGCAGCAGGAGCCCGACCACGAGCCAGTTCGCGAGCAGCGACGACCCGCCCTGCGCGACGAACGGCATGGTCAGACCCGTGAGGGGGATGATCCGGGTGATCCCGCCGATGACGACGAAGAGCTGCCACGCCATGACGAACGCGAGGCCCCCCGCGAGGAGCTTGCCGAACCCGTCGCGGACGCCGATCGCGGTGCGCAGACCGCGCTCGACCAGGATGAGGTACATGACCAGGATCGCGAGCAGCCCCGTGAGCCCGAGCTCCTCGCCGAGCGAGGTGTAGATGAAGTCGGAGAACGAGTACGGCACGAGGCGGGGGTAGCCCTCGCCCCAGCCCGTGCCCGTGAGCCCGCCGTTGGCGAGGCCGAACATGCCGCCCACGAGCTGGCCCGAGCCGCCCGGGTCACGACCGTAGATCTCCGGGTCGAGGGGGTGGAGCCAGACGTCGACGCGCGCCTGGACGTGCGGGAACGCCGAGGCCGCGACGACCGCGCCCACGGCGAACATGCTCAGACCGATCGCGACCCAGCTGAACCGCTCGGTCGCGATGTACAGCATGGCCACGAAGAGGCCGAAGAACAGGAGGGAGGTCCCCAGGTCGCGCTCGAAGATGAGCACGGCGAGCGACGCGGCCCAGACGATGACGAGCGGCCCGAGGTCGCGCAGGCGCGGGAGCTGGAGCCCGAGGACCTTGGGACCGGCGAGCGCGAGCGTGTCCCGGTTGGTCACGAGGTAGCCCGCGAAGAAGATCGCGAAGGCGATCTTGGCGAACTCCGCGGGCTGGAGCGACATGCCGGCGATGTTGACCCAGATGCGGGCGCCGTTGATGTTGCGCCCGATCACGGGGAGCAGAGGCAGCACGACGAGCACCAGGCCGACGATCATGGCCGTGTACGAGTACTTCCGCAGGGTCCGGTGGTCCTTGAGGAGCCACACGACCACGCACGCCGCGACGACGCCCAGAGCCGTCCACATGAGCTGCTTGGACGCGAGGTCCTGGTCGCGGCCCACGATCTTGCCGCCGATGTCGATGCGGTTGATCATCCCGAGGCCGATCCCGTTGAGGGCGATCGTGACCGGCAGGATGACCGGGTCGGCGTAGGGCGCCTTGAGGCGCAGGACCACGTGGCCGACGACGGCGAGCGCGACGAGTCCCGCGCTGTAGACGTAGAAGTTGGTGGGCAGCTCGCCCAGCATCGACAGCCCCACGGACGCGTAGGCCCCGATGCCGAGGGCGAGGGCGAGCACGAGCAGGCCTGCCTCGGCCCGCCGCGAGGGACGTACCTCGTGGGGCTCGACGGTCGCCATCACGGGGCCGCCGGCGGGTCGGTCGTGGTCTCGGTCGTGGTGCCGTCGGCGGGGGCGGCAGGGTCCGTCGCCGGGTCGACCGGGGGCGTGGTCGCGCCGGTGCCCGCGGGCTCCTGCGCGCTCGCGTCGGCCTCGGCCCGGGCGTCGGCGACGAGGCGCGTCGCGCGGTCCCGGGCGTCGTCGATCGACGTGGCGCTGATGGTCTCGGTGAGCCGGTCGACGACGTAGGGCGGCAGGTCGTCGACCTTGTCCCCCGTGAGCTCGATCGGGGTCGAGAGCGTGAGGGGACCCGCGCTGGTCGGGATGCCCCGGAAGACCGCGACCTGGCCGTCGGACACGCCCACGTAGTACTGCTGCTGCGTCCACCGGTAGCCGTACAGGCCGACTGCGCCGACCACCGCGATGATCGCGATCGTCACGACGGGCGCGATCCAGCGGCGCGACCGCTTGCCGGGGCGGACGTCGGAGTCGTCGCCCGCAGCATCCGTGCCGTCCTGGGGGGTCTCGGCGGTGTCGGCCGAGGCCTCCGGGGACTCCTCGGCCGAGGCCGTGGCGACGAGCGTGGCCGCGCGCGCGGCGGGGCCGTCCTGCGCCGAGGTCGGGCGGTCGCGGTCGATCGCGGCCGAGCCGACGACGACCGGCACGGTGGACGGGCCCGCGCCGTCGGCCAGGGTGTCCAGGTCGACGACGTCGGCCACGACGACCGTCACGTTGTCGGTGCTGCCGGCCCGGAGCGCGAGCTGGAGGAGGTGGTCGGCGCACTCGTCGGTGTCCGCGACGGTGCTCAGGGTGTGCTCGAGCGTCTCGATGCTCACGAACCCCGACAACCCGTCGGAGCAGAGCATCCAGCGGTCGCCGGGGCGCGCCTCGCGTACCGACATGTCCGGTGTGAGGTCGACGTCGAAGTCGCCGAGGACCCGCATCACGACGTTGCGCTGCGGGTGGTACTCGGCCTCCTCCGGGGTGATGCGGCCCGTGTCGACGAGGTGCTGGACGAACGTGTGGTCGGTCGTGACCTGGTTCAGGACACCGTCGCGCAGCAGGTACGCGCGGGAGTCGCCGAGGTGCGCCATCGCGAGGGCGTTGCCGCTGCGCAGGATCGCGGTGACCGTGGTCCCCATGCCGGCGAGCTCGGGGGTCAGCTCGCTGCGCTCGACCAGGTCGAGACGCGCGCTGTCGATCGACGCCTCGAGGTGGGACAGGGCGTCGTCGGGCCCGTGCGACTCCCCGTCGAGAGGCGCGAGCGCCGCGATGGCGAGCGAGGACGCGACGTCGCCGCCCGCGTGCCCGCCCATGCCGTCCGCGACGACGAGGAGGTGCGGACCCGCGTACCCGGAGTCCTGGTTGTTCGACCGGACGAGGCCGACGTCGGAGACCGCGGCGTACCTGAGTGCGATGTTCATGGCGCGCTACCGCTGCAGCTCGACGATGCTCTGCCCCACCCGCACGCTCACTCCTGGGGCGAGGGGCTGGATCCCGGTGATGCGCTGCTCGTTGATGTAGGTGCCGTTCGTCGAGCCGAGGTCCTCCACGTACCAGGTGCCACCCTGCGGGAAGATCCGGGCGTGCCGGGACGACGAGTAGTCGTCGTCGAGGACAAGGGTGCAGCTCGGGGCGCGGCCCAGCAGGATCGAGGACGCGGAGAGCGGGACCGTGGTCCCGCGCAGCGGGCCCGCGGTCACGACGAGCCGGGAGGGCCCGGTCGGGGCCGGGGACGCGGGAGCAGCGGGGGAC
>NZ_MAQA01000019.1 GCF_001692445.1 Oerskovia enterophila
GGGTGCGGACCGGGGTGCGGGTCGACGGGCCGGACGCGGAGGTGCCGCCGGGTGCGCGGGCGGACGAGGGGGCTCGGGCGGCTGATGCTGCTCGGGCGGGGTCCGGTGACGACCTCGGGGGAGGAGGGCGCGGCGCGGTGACCGACGGTGCTGCGGCCGACGGTACTGCGGCCGACGGTGCCGCCGCTGACGTGGTCGGAGCTGCTCCGACCGTCGAGGAGGCGACCGACCGGGCCGTGGCCCGGCTCAACATCTTCACCTACGTCGGCGCCGTGCTCGGTGGAGCGATGACGGGGGTCTTCGCGACGACCGACGCGCTGCGGCTGGGGTTCGGGGTGCTGGCCGTGCTGGCGCTCGCGACGGTCGTGCTTGCGGGGCGCTTCCGTGAGGCGGTGCTTCCCGCTGGTCCGTCAGCGCGAGGGTGATGGTGCGCTGATCCGGGCGGGGCTGGCGGGGCACGGGCCACGGACTAGTTGTCAGAACTGGGCCGGTGGATGGCCCGGTGTACTTCTGACAACTTGGCGTCGCGGGGGTCGCGGGGGTCACGGGCTGCGCGCGGCGGGTGCCGCGGAGGAGTTGTCAGAACTGGGCCGGTGGATGGCCCGGTGTGGTTCTGACGACGTGGCGCCGGGGTCGTGACGAGCGTCTCGCGTCCCCGTTTTCGCCCGTGTGGGTGGCGTGGGGTTTGATGGCCGGGTGCTGACGATCGCTACTGCCAACGTGAACGGGATCCGTGCCGCCTACCGTCGAGGGATGGACGCCTGGGTCGCCTCGCGGACCCCGGACGTCATGCTCCTCCAGGAGGTTCGCGCGCCTGACGAGATCCTGAACGAGCTCCTGGGCGAGGGCTGGCACATCGCCCACCAGGCGTGCGACATCAAGGGCCGGGCCGGTGTCGCGGTCGCGTCACGGCTGCCCGTGACGGCCGTACGGATCGGCCTGGGCAAGGGCGAGCCGGAGCCGCCTGTGGACACGGGCCGCTGGGTCGAGGCGGACCTCGAGCTGCCCTCCGGCGAGAAGCTCACGGTCGTCTCGACCTACATCCACTCCGGTACGGCCGGCACGCCCAAGATGGACGAGAAGTACGCCTACCTGGAGAAGGTCACCGAGCGCCTGCGGGAGCTCTCGGCCGCGGGGGGCCTCGTCGTCGTGGCAGGTGACCTGAACATCGCGCACAAGAACGTCGACATCAAGAACTGGAAGGGCAACCAGAAGTCCGCGGGCTTCCTGCCCGAGGAGCGGGCCTACCTCGACACCTGGTTCGACGACCTGGGGTTCGTGGACCTCGGGCGGCGTCACGGTGGCGAGGGGCCCGGCCCGTTCACCTGGTGGTCCTGGCGCGGTCAAGCCTTCGTCAACGACTCGGGCTGGCGCATCGACTATCAGCTCGCGTCCCCGGTCCTGGCCGAGCACGCGGTCAAGGTCGAGGTCGACCGCGCCGACGACTACGAGAGCCGCTGGAGCGACCACGCCGCGCTGGTCGCGACGTACGACCTCTGACCCGTCCCGTCCCGTCCGGGGTCAGTCGTGGGCCGGGATCGGCAGCTCGGTCATGCGTGACAGCGGCGACAGGAGGACCGGCAGCGCGCCCAGCGTCATGACGACGGCCCCGATCCAGAGCGCTGGAGCCACGCCCCACACGGTCCCGATCCACCCGCCGAGCAGCCCGCCGATCGGGATGGGGCCCCACACGATGAAACGGGCCGAGGCGTTCATGCGGCCCAGCAGCGCGGGCGGGCACAGGCGCTGACGGAAGCTCACCTGCGCGACGTTGTAGACGACGACCGCCAGGTTGAACACGAAGCCTCCGACCACGAGCACGACTGGGACCAGCGTGGACCCTGCGCCCGTGACCGCCACGACGGCCGCGGCGGGCGTGATGGCGTAGGACAGGCCGGTGAACACCGCCGAGACCGGGATGATCCGGGCGGGGCCGACCCAGCGGGACGCGCGGTCGGCCAGGACCGCGCCGAGGAGCCCGCCGGCGGCGCTCGCCGAGAGCACGACGCCGTACGTCGCAGTCCCGACGTCGAGCGTGCGCAGGGCGAAGATGACCACGACCGCGTTGCCGATCGCCCCACCCAGGTTGCTGAGCGACGTGCAGGCGAGGATCCGCCGGAGCAACGGTTCGCTCGCGACGAAGCGCAGCCCCTCGGCGATCTCGGTGCGCAGCGGACGCCGGTTCTCCGGGCTGGGCAGGTCCTCACGGTGGCTGATCCGCGCCATCGCGAGCGCGCTCGCGAGGTAGGTGCCGACGGTCGCGACCATCACGAGGGGAGCGGACAGCACGCGCAGCGCGACCCCGCCGATCGCGGGGCCGGCGATCATCGCGACGGACTGGGTCGCCTGGAGCTTGGAGTTGCCCTCGACGACGTGGTCGAGCCCGACGAGGCCGGGCACGTAGCTCTGGTGCGCGACGTCGAAGAAGAGGCTGAAGGTGCTGATGACCACGGCGGCACCGATGAGCAGCGCCATGCTCGCGTTCCCCGTGAGGGCCGCGACGACCACGACCGAGAGGATCGCCGCGCGGGCGAGGTCGGCCGCGACGAGCACGCGGCGCTTGCGCATGCGGTCGACCCACGCCCCGGCCGGCAGGCTGAGGAGCAGGAACGCCGCGGTCTCCGCCGCGTTGAGGGCCCCATCTGCCACTCGGTCGCGTGCAGGTGGGACACGGCGAAGATCGGGAGGACAAAGCCCGTGAGCTGCGCGCCGAGCTGCCCCAGCGCGTCTCCGCCCCACAGGTAGCGGAAGTCGCGGTGGTGGATCAGGCTGCGCGGGGACGCGGCTGTGCGCACCTGCGGTTCGTCGGACGTCATGCGGAACAGCGTGCTGCAAGTGATTGAGAAATGTCAATCAGTTAGCCTGTGGGGGTGACCCCGGACCGTACGAACCCCTCCGCAGAGCAGGAACCCGCGACCGGACCCGTCGCCGCCACCACGGGCCGCGGTGCCCACGCGCCGACGGCCGACCTGCCCACGACGGGCGACTCGGTCGCCGAGCGAGACGCCGACGCGCGCGCTCTGGCGTCGACCCTGCGGGTGCGGATCCTGCGCATCTGCCTCGACGAGCCGCGGACCAACAAGGAGATCGCCCAGCTCCTCGGCAAGAATCCGGCAACGACGCTCCACCACGTCCGGACGCTCGTGGCGCGGGGGTTCCTGGCCGCGCAACCTGCGCGCACCGGAGCGCGCGGGGCGCGAGAGGTGCCGTACCTCGCGACAGGCAGGTCGTGGACCGCCGACCTGGGACCCGGCGGGCAGCAGGTGCTGCTCGATGCCTTCCTCGAGGAGCTGTCGGCGGCCGACCCGGCGAGCGTCGACATGGGGCGACTCGGGCTGCGGCTCGATGCCGAAGGCCGGGAGGAGCTCTCGCGACGTCTCAACGAGGTGCTCGAGGACTTCCGGCAGCGCGAGCCGGCGGCTGACGGCGAGCCGTGGTCGGTGTTCGTCGCCATCCACCACGACACGAGCCGCGACCCGCGCTGAGTCCACGATCCTGGTTCGACTCGCCGTGCGTGTCATAGCAGGATCGTGCACCCAGCGCGGCGGCGTCGATCGATCCACCTCTCAATCTGTCTAGTAACTTGCAACTTTTGGTTGACAGCGAGCAAAAGCCTCCCTAGGGTCCGAGAAGTCATCGCTGACCCGTCTTCAAGGAGGAAGATCTCCAGTGCGAATCCCCTCACGCCATCGAAGAGGCCTCTCCGGCCTGCTCGGGGCCTCTCTGCTCGTCCCCCTCGCCTTCGTCGGGACGCTTCCATCCGCTCAGGCTGCCGAGGAGATGGAGCCCGGCGTCACGCTGCGTACCTTCCAGCTCGCGCAGGACCCCGGCTCGGTGTGCACCCTCAAGTCGGGGACCACGCCCAACGTCGACAAGCTCATGCCGACGATCGACTGGAGCACCCCGGAGCAGTTCGGTGCGTCCGACCGCTTCATCTCCCACGCCTTGGCGACGCTCACGGTGCCTGCTGACGGCGAGTACTCGTTCCGTGTGACGAACGACGACGGCGCTCTGGTCTACATCGACGACCAGCTCGTGCTCGAGAACGACGGCCCGAACGACTCGACCTCGGTCGAAGGCGCGATCACCCTGACCGCGGGCGCTCACGACCTGCGCGTCGAGTACTACGAGGGGACGGACAAGCAGCGCCTGACGCTCGCGTGGAAGACCCCCGGAGCCACGTCGTTCGTGGTCGTCCCCACGTCGGTGCTGAGCACCGAGGCCAACGTCGTGCGCGTGACCGCGCCGGGCAACAAGTACTGCGAGGGAGCGACGGACACCTCGGGCGACGGCCTGCGCCTGGACACCGTCAACCCGAACTACGAGCTCGTCGACCTGCGTCCTGCGGGCTTCGAGCCCAAGGTCTCGGGCCTCGCGTTCACCCCGGACGAGAAGCTGGCCGTGGTGACCACGGGTGACGTGAGCTCCGGTGGCTGGCGGCCCAACCCGACGTCGGGCGAGGTGTACCTCCTCGACGGCGTGATCGACGCGACCGGCCCCGAGGACGTCACGGTGACGAAGGTCGCCGACCAGCTCCTCAACCCCATGGGCATCGAGGTCATCGAGGACTCGATCTTCGTCTCCGAGCGGTACCAGCTCACGCAGCTCACCGACCCGGACGGCGACGGCTTCTACGACACGCACACCAAGATCGCCGGGTGGCCCGACGGCGGCAACTTCCACGAGTTCGCGTTCGGCCTGATCCACGACGAGAACTACTTCTACGTCAACCTCTCGGTCGCGATCGACAACGGTGGCGCGACGACCACCCCGCAGCCTGCAGCCAACCGTGGCACGTCGATCAAGATCGACCGCGCAACGGGTGAGGTCACCTACGTCGCGGGCGGCCTGCGCACCCCGAACGGGATCGGCTTCGGCCCCGAGGGTGCGATCTTCGGGACGGACAACCAGGGCGCGTGGCTCCCTGCGAACAAGCTCGTCCACATCGAGCAGGACAAGTTCTTCAACCACTTCACGACCCCTGCCGGGAAGTTCGACGCGAACCCTGTGTCACAGCCCGCGCTGTGGCTCCCGCAGAACGAGATCGCCAACTCCCCGGGCAACCCGATCCTCGTCGAGGACGGCGAGTTCGCCGGGCAGATGCTCCTCGGTGACGTCACCTACGGCGGACTCCAGCGCGCGTTCCTCGAGAAGGTCGACGGCGAGTTCCAGGGTGCGGTCTTCCGCCACACCGCGGGTCTCGAGGTCGGCGCCAACCGTGTCATCACGGGCCCCGACGGCGCGCTGTACGTCGGCGGCACGGGCGAGGGCGGCAACTGGGGCGAGTCCGGCAAGCTGCGTTTCGGCCTGCAGAAGCTCTCCCCGGTCAACGAGGACTCGTTCGACATGAAGGAGATGCGCGTCGTCGAGGGCGGGTTCGAGATCGAGTACACCGACCCGGTGTCCGACGCCGTCGTGGCGAAGCTGGCCGACGCCTACGCGCTCAAGCAGTGGCGCTACGTGCCGACGCAGCAGTACGGCGGACCCAAGGTCGACGAGTCGCCGCTGTTCGTCACCGACGCCACGGTGTCCGAGGACCGGACGACGGTCACGCTCAAGGTCGACGGTCTCAAGCCCGGCCACGTCGTGCACCTGCGTTCGCCGCGTCCGTTCGCGTCGGACGAGGGCGCCGAGCTCCTGAGCACCGAGGCCTGGTACACGCTCAACTCGCTGCCGGGCTACGTCGCTCCGGCAGACCGCGGCTGGTACGAGGCCGAGGAGGCGCAGCCGCTCGGCAGCTCGAGCCTCGGCTCGGACCACAGCAACTACTCCGGCTCCGGCTTCGCGGCCGGGATGCAGAACGTCGGCTCTGGCCGCACGTTCGCCGTGACGGTTCCCGAGGCGGGCACCTACCCGCTCAACCTGCGCTACGCGAACGGCATCCACCCGTACACCGAGCTGCGCGCCAAGGACGTCTCGCTCTACGTCAACGGTCAGAAGGTCGGTCCGTGGACCCTCCCCACGACGGGCGACTGGAAGGTGTGGGACACGATCACGCGTGACGTCGACCTCGCCGCGGGACACAACACGATCACCCTCAAGTACGACCAGGGCGACCAGGGCAACGTGAACCTGGACGTGCTGTCGATCGGGCAGAACCCCGACATCTGCTCCCCGGCCGACGTCGAGGACGGCTACCGCGGGATCTTCGACGGCACCCTCGCGAGCCTGGCCGACTGGAAGCTCGCGGGCTCCGGGACGTTCGGCCGCCAGGACGACTGCTCGATCCGCACCAACGGCGGCATGGGTCTGCTCTGGTACACGGCCCAGGAGCTCGAGGAGTACTCGCTCAAGCTCGACTGGAAGCTCGTCAAGGACGACAACGGCGGCGTGTTCGTCGGATTCCCGAACCCGGGCAACGACCCGTGGGTCGCGGTCAACCAGGGCTACGAGATCCAGATCGACGCGAGCGACGCGGCCGACCGCACCACGGGAGCGATCTACACGTTCCAGGGCGCTGACGCAGCGGCCGTGACCGCGGCGCTCAAGCCCGTGGGGCAGTGGAACGCGTACGACATCCGTGTCGAGGGAGACCGCATCCGGATCTACCTCAACGACGTGCTCGTCAACGACTTCACGAGCACCGACCCGGCGCGCGACCTGTCGAGCGGCTTCATCGGCATCCAGAACCACGGTGCCGGTGAGACGGTCTCCTACCGGAACATCCGCGTCAAGGACCTGGGCGCCGAGCCCGAGCCCGAGCTCGCGGTGTCCGTGACCGTCCAGCCCAAGTGCGTGGCAGGCAAGGTCACGCTCAACGTGCGTGCCGTCAACGACGACACGGTGCCCGTCGACGTCGTGCTCAGCACGCCGTTCGGCAAGAAGACCATGACCGGCGTCCTGCCGGGCAAGTCGGCCCAGCAGACGTTCGCGACGCGCTCGACCTCGATCGAGGCAGGGACCGCGACCGTGACGGCGACTTCCGGAGGCAAGGAGGTCGTGGTCGAGACGACCTACGACGCGTCGAGCTGCGGCTGACGCATGACCGGGCGGCGGCCGGCATGACCGGCCGCCGCCCCGTGGGGTCGGCAGCAAGCGGCCCCGCGCCAGGTGCATGATGCGGCAGCGACTCGCTCGGCGGGACGCCGCCGCATCGTGCACTCTGCGCAGCGAGACCGCGCACCACCCGGTATCACCCCCGCACGACCGCCGCACCGCAGGTTTGCCCTCGTCGTGCGGCGTCTGTCACCATCTGCCGGGGCGTCGACGACGACGCTCCGTCTGTCGTCGAGAGGTAGTCGACCATGCTCGCGCACCTCGGTCGGGTCACGGTCCGTCTCCGAGCTCTCGTCCTGGCCCTGTGGGTCACGCTCGCTCTGCTGGGGGCGGTGATCGGCGGCGGGGTCTTCGACCGCACGACCGCGGTCGACAGCCTGCCCGCCGGTGCGCCCGCCGCGCAGGCGCAGGCGCTGCTCGACGAGCTCGACCCGCAGGGGCAGACGCTCACGGCCGTCGTCGGCGGCGTCGACTTCTTCACTCCCTCTCTCCTCGAGAGCGGCTATCGCGTCATGCAGGAGGTCCGTGAGATCCCCGGGGTCCTGGAGGTCACGGACGCGTTCACGTCGGGCGGCCTGATCTCGGACGACGGGCTCAGCTCGCTCGTCGTGGTCGAGCTCGACCTCGACCTCACGGACGAGCAGGCCCTCGAGGTCGGGGACCGCGTGGTGGCGGTCCTGCAGACGATCGACGCGCCCGAGGTCGTCGTGGGCGGCGAGCTCATGGCCGAGCGGACGTTCGCCGACATCGCCACGGCCGACGCGGTCGTGGGCGAGTCGGTCGCTCTCGTGGTGCTGTGCGTGGTCCTCGTGCTCGTGCTGGGCGGCCTGCGTGCAGGGCTGCTGCCCGTCGCCGCCGCGCTCGCGTCGATCGCGGCCTCTCTCCTGGCGTTGAGCGCCCTGGCCGGCGTGGTCCCCGTGAGCGAGTTCGCGGTCAACGTGGTGACCCTCCTGGGCCTCGGCCTGGCCGTCGACTACAGCCTCCTGGTCGTCGTGCGGTTCCGGGAGGAGCGCGACCGGTCTCCCGGGGCCACGCTCGAGGAGCTGATGGCCAGGACGGTGTCGACCGCAGGACGGGCGGTCCTCGTGTCGGGGCTGGCCGTCGCGTCGGCGCTCACGGGGCTGCTCGTGCTCGCCGACCCGCTGCTCGCGAGCATGGCGCTGGGCGGCCTGCTCGTGGTCGGTCTGACGACGGTCGCGGGGATCACGCTCGTACCGGCCCTGGTCGCGGTGCTGCACGCGTCGATCCCCGCCCCGCGGACCCGGACCTGGGCACGCCGACGGACGAGGACGGGGGCCGGTCTCCTCGCGCGGTCGGCGTCGTTCGCCCAGCGCAGGCCGGTCGCGGTCACGCTCGGCTCGGCGGCCGTGCTCCTGCTCCTGAGCGCCCCGCTGGCCTCGCTCACGCTGGGGAGCTCGGACGCGCGGTCGCTCCCGCCGGGCACGCAGGAGCGGGTCGCGCAGGAGAAGGTCGAGCAGGACTTCGACGTCCTGGGGGTCCAGCCCGTCACTCTCCTCCTGGGGGCCCCCGTCGAGGACCCGCAGGTCCGGTCGCTGCTCGACGCGGTCTACGGGCTGCCGGTCGTCGAGGACGTCCAGCACCTGGAGGACTTCCCGGCCGACGTGACGGTCGCGGAGGTGACCCCCGACGGCACGGCCACGGGCGAGGAGGCGCAGTCCGTGGTCCGGTACGTCCGAGGGCTCGACGTGCCGTTCTCGGTGCAGGTCGCCGGGCCGGCGGCCGAGCTCGTCGACGCCACCCAGCAGTCGCGGGACCGGCTCCCGTGGGCGTTCGCCGCGGTCGTGCTGCCCGCCATGCTCCTGCTGGGCTGGCTCACCCGGTCGGTCGTGGTCCCGCTCAAGGCGCTGGTCCTGAACCTGCTCGCGCTGACCGCGTCGCTCGGGGTGCTCGTCGCGGTCTTCCAGTGGGGCTGGGGCGCGCGGTTCCTGGGCTTCGAGCCCACGGGCACGATCGACGCCACGAGTCCCGCGCTGCTGTTCGTCTTCCTGTTCGGCCTGTCGATGGACTACGAGGTGTTCCTCCTCGCGCGCATCTCGGAGGAGTGGCGTCGACGGACCGGGGACGACCGCCGCGCGAACGACCGGGCCGTCCTCGCGGGCGTCGTGGCGTCGGGTCCTGTCATCACGGTCGCGGCCGTGTCGATCGGGATCGTGTTCGCGGGCTTCGCGCTGGGCGACCTCGTGGCCATGAAGGAGATCGGTGTGGGGATGGCCGTCGCGGTCCTGCTCGACGTCACGATCGTCCGCGGCCTGCTGCTCCCGGCCTCGATGTCGCTCATGGGACGCTGGAACTGGTGGTTCCCGGGCGGGCGGAGGGGCCCAGGCCGCGGCGTCGAGCCGGACGGGGTGCGCGGCGAGGAGCCCTCGCCGCGCACCCTCGTGGGCAGCGGTGCGTCAGCAGGCGCCGGCCGGGGCTGACGGCACGGCCAGGAGGAACCCGGGCGCCCCGAGGCCCGCGCGGGCGAAGGCGCCGGCCACGGCGTCCGCGACCGCGGACGCACGCTCGGCCGGGACCAGCGCGATCGCGGACCCCCCGAACCCGCCGCCCGTCATGCGGGCTCCCAGCGCGCCGGCGTCGCGTGCGGCCTCGACCGCGACGTCGAGCTCGGTCGCGGAGACCTCGTAGTCGTCGCGCAGGGACGCGTGGGACGCGTCCATGAGCGGCCCGACGTCGGAGGCTCGCCCCGCGCGCAGCAGCGACACCAGGTCCTGGGTCCGGGCGATCTCGGTCACGACGTGGCGCACGCGGCGGCGCGAGACGTCGTCGGGCAGCCGGTCGAGCGCCGCGGCGAGGGCCTCGGCGGCCGCGGCCTCGCGGGCCGCCGCGTCTCCCTCGGCAGCGCCGGCAGCGATGACCGAGTCCGCGAGCTCGCGCAGGTTCGCGAGCCCCAGGGTCGCGGCGGCCGCCTCGCACGTCGCACGTCGCTGCGCGTACTGGCCGTCGACCAGCGCGTGCTCGGCCCGGGTGTCGATCACGAGCAGCGCGAGCCCCTCGGCCGCGAGGTCGAACGGGATCTGCTCGACGGCGTCGACCGGGTCGAGCCCCGGCCGGCAGTCGAGGAGCAGCGCATGGCCCGCGGCGCAGCGCAGCGAGGCCGACTGGTCCATGCCGCCCGTCGGGGCGCCCGCGACCTCGTTCTCGGCGCGGATCGCGGCGGCTGCGAGCGTCGCCCGCCCGGCGTCGGTGGCCGCGAGACCCAGGCCGGCGACGTCGTCGATCCCGACCGCGACCGAGCACTCGAGCGCGGCCGACGACGACAGGCCCGCGCCGTAGGGCACGCACGAGTCGACCACGGCGTCGAAGCCACGGATGGTCTCGGCCGAACCGCCGGTCGCCTCGAGGTGCTGCCCGAGCGCCCAGGCGACCCCGGCCACGTACGCGGCCCAGCCGGTCACGGCTCCGGGTGCGACGTCCTCGAGCCGCCCGGTCCACGCGGCGCCGGGCTCCTGGGCCGAGGCGAGACGCACGACCGAGTCGGTCCGGGGGCGCAGCGCGACGTACGTGCGGTGGGGGAGCGCGATGGGCAGGCACAGCCCGGCGTTGTAGTCGGTGTGCTCGCCGATGATGTTGACGCGCCCCGGCGCGGCGTAGACGCGGACCTCGGGGGCACCGTCCGCCTCGTCCCCGCCTTCCGTGCCGTCCGCGGGGTACGCGGCCGCGAAGGCCTGCCGGACGCGGTCCGCACCGACGTCGTCGGGCCAGGACTCGACCCACTGTGCCGCCGGGGCCGGGGCGAGCGCCTGCAGGCGCGCCGCGATCCGCTCGGGGGTGGTGTCGCTGACCCACGCGCCCATGCCCGACTCCGAGCCCGCGAGGTACTTGAGCTTGCCCGGTGCGCGCAGCACGGAGAAGACCTGCAGGTGCAGGCGCGAGAGCTCGCGCCCCTCGCGCACCGGGGCCTGGTGCCAGGCAGCGATGTAGGGCAGGGGGACGGGCGCGCCGTCGGGCCCCTCGAAGAACAGGTCGAGGCGGCGCAGGAGCTCGAGGTAGGCGACCGCGAGGTCGTCGCGCTCGGCGTCGGTGAGCGCGGGGAGGTCGGGCACGTCCCGGCGCGGCGCGACGTGCACCTCGACGGGCCACCGGGCCGCGAAGGGCACGTAGGCGACCCAGTGCTCGGTCTCCAGGACGATCCGGCGGCCGTCCGCGAGCTCGGCGTCGAGGACGTCGCGCAGCAGGTTGCCGCCCGTGCGCTCGTGGTGCGCGCGGGCCTGCTCGAGCATCGCGCGGGTCGTGGGCGTGATGTACGGGTAGCCGTAGATCTGGCCGTGCGGGTGGTGCAGGGTGACGCCGATCTCCTGGCCGCGGTTCTCGAAGCAGAAGACCTGCTCGACGCCGGGCTCGCGTCCGAGGGCCTCGGTGCGGTCGGCCCACGCGTCGATGATGGTGCGCACGCGCTGCGGGGGCAGCGCGCCGAACGACGACGAGTGGTCGCTCGAGAAGACGATGACCTCGCAACGGCCCGACGCCGGAGCGCGGGTCTCGAGGGTCCCCTCGCCCTCGAGCGCTCCTTCGACGTCGGAGACGCCCGGCACGAACTGCAGCGACGGGAAGCGGTTCTCGAAGACCACGACGTCGTAGTCGGTGTCCGGGACCTCGCCGTCCGAGTAGGCCGCGCCGGGGCGGGCCGGGCACAGCGGGCACGAGTCCGCAGCGGGCAGGAACGTGCGGTTCATGCGGTGCGCGGCCATCGGGATCCAGTCGCCCGAGAGCGGGTCGAGGCGCATCTCGGGGCCCGTATAGGGGTGCTCGTGCCCGTCGGGGCCGGTCACGGCGGCGAACCGGTCGCCCAGCGGCCGGGGGTCGTCGAGCCGACGCGTGAGCTCGCCCGCGACGTACGCGGGCGAGTCGTCGAAGTAGACGAGCTCGCGGCCGTCGGCCAGGCGGGTCGGGGTGCGGCGCAGGTGCTGGTTCATCGGGAGGTACGACCGTCCTGGGGTGCGGGGGTGGGTGGGGTCTGGGTGGGCTGTGACTGCGGGGCCGGCGGACCATCGGGCGGAGAGGCGACCACGAGCTGCTCGACGACGTCGCGCGCGGCCTCCTGGTCGGAGGCCGGGAGGGCGTCGTCGGTCACGAGCACGTCGACCTGGTCGAGCCGTGCGAAGACGCTCAGGCCCGTGGTGCGCCACTTGGTGTGGTCGGCGAGCACGACGGTGCGTCCCGCGATCGCGACCAGGGCGCGGTCGGTCGCGGCCTCGTCGAGGTTGGGCGTCGTCAGCCCCGCCTCGACGCTCACGCCGTGCGCGCCCAGGAAGGTCTGGTCGACGCGCAGGCTCGCGAGCGCGGCCTCGGTGAGGGGACCGACCAGGGCGTCCGACGGCGTGCGCGACCCGCCCGTGAGCACGGTCTCGAGCTGCGGGTCGCCCGCGCGGTACAGGGCCTCGGCGACCGGGAGCGAGTTGGTCACGACGGTCAGGGGGCGCAGCCGCGGGTCCGCGGCGATCTCGACCGCGAGCAGGTGCGTCGTGGTGCCTGCCGACAGGGCGATCGAGGAGCCGGGGGAGACGAGGCGGACGGCGGCACGGGCGATCGCGCGCTTCTCGTCGAGAGCGAGCGCGCTCTTGGCCTCGAACCCGGGCTCGTGCGACGTGGCCTGCGGGGAGACCGCGCCTCCGTGGACCTTGCGGAGCAGTCCCTGCTCGGCGAGCTCGAGGAGGTCGCGGCGCACGGTCATGTCCGAGACGCCGAGCTCCTGGGTCAGGTCGGCGATCCTGACGGCTCCGTGGTCGCGGAGCCCCGCGAGGATGCGTTCGTGGCGCTGGGAGGCGAGCATGCTGCCATGGTGACACATTCGAACAGAAAGCAACAAGAGCCAACATGGCCGGCACCGAGGCGGGGCGTAGCTCTGGGTTCGGCGGGTGGGCGAACCGGTGACGGCGGACGGCGAACGGGCCGTGTCGGGCACGTTCCGTGGCGCACGACGGCCGCCCACCCCGCGAGGTGGACGGCCGTCGTGGGGAGACGAACGCTAGATCCCTCCCCGCAGTGCGGCGATCGGCTCGATCGCCGCCGCCTTGAGCGCCGGATAGGTCCCGGCGAGGAGCCCGATCACGCCACCGAGGAGCGCCGAGCCGATCGCGACCCAGATGTCCAGGATGGGTGTCCAGTCCTGGACGACCGAGACGATCACCACGGTGAACACCCCGAGCGACGCACCCACCAGTCCGCCGAGGAGGCCGATCACGACGGACTCCACCACGAACTGCCCGGCGATGTCCCGCTTGGTCGCACCGAGCGCGCGCCGGAGCCCGATCTCCCCGACCCGTTCCATGACCGACAGCAGCGTCACGTTCGCGATCCCGAGACCACCGACGAGCAGCGCGATGCCGCCCAGGGCGAGGAAGATCGCGTTGATATCAGCCTGGACGTCCTGCTGGAGCTTCGAACCGTCAGCCGGTGCCTGGACCTTGAACACCTCGGGGGAGTTGGGGTCCAGGGCGACCGGGGCCTGCTCGGCGACCAGGCTCCCCGCCCCGGTCTCGATGTGGATCTGCAGCTCCTCGGGCGGACCCGCCGCGAAGTCCTGCTGGGCCGTGCCCGCGGGCAGGACCACGGCGTCGAGCAGGTCGGTGCGTCGCTTCACGTCGGAGAAGATCCCGATCACGGTGTACGCGTTCTCGCCGATGAAGATCGACGGCTGGCTGTCGACCCGGTTGATGCCGAGCCGTTCGGCGGCACGCTCTCCGAGCACCACGACCCGGTCCTTGCGGGCGTCGTGCCCCTCGTCGAAGAAGCGACCCGTGACGACCTGGCCGCGGACGGCGTCGAGCAGGCCTCCCGTGCCGGCGAGGACCTGCGGGGTGGACTTCGCTGCCACCGACGGGTCGTTGACGGGCACGGCGGTCACCCGGCTCTCGCCGACGTCGACCACCGCGACCAGGCCGGCATCGAGGACGCCGTTGATCTGCGCGACCCGCTGCGCTCCGTCCCAGGGGATGCGGCCCTTGGGACGGTCCTCGCCGGACATGGTCTGGGTCTTCTCGGGGACCACGACGACCTGGGTCGCGGCCACGGCGTCGAACTGGCGGCTGATCTGGCCCGCGGCGGTCTGCGCGAGACCGACCGTGATCACGACCGACGCGATGCCGAGGACCGTGCCGAGGATCGTCAGGACCAGGCGCCCGGGCCGGGCTCCGATCCCGTGCGCGGCCTCGGCGAACAGGTCCCTGGCGTTGAAGCGGTCCCGAGCCCGCCCTCGGTGGACCCTCGGGGACGGGGCGCCGTTCTTGCGCTCGGTCAGCCGCTCGCGGAGCGGTCGTAGGAGCCCCATCAGTCGAGCTCCGTGAGCCGGCCGTCGGCGATGCGCACCCGTCGCCGGGCCCGTGCGGACACGGCCGGGTCGTGGGTGATCACGACGAGCGTGAGGCCGTCGGCGTGCAGCTCGTCGAACAGCTCCATGATCTCGACCGAGTTCGTCGAGTCGAGGTTTCCCGTCGGCTCGTCGGCCAGCAGCAGGTGCGGGCTCGCCACCACCGAACGGGCGATCGCGACGCGCTGGCGCTCCCCACCCGACAGCGTGGTCGGTGTGAAGTCGACGCGGTGCGAGAGGTGGACGCGGTCGAGGGCAGCGCGAGCCCGGTCCTGTCGTTCGGCCCGTGGCACGCCGCTGTAGAGCGTCGCGAGCAGGACGTTGTCGAGCACGGTGCGGTGCGGCAGCAGATGGAACGACTGGAAGACGAAGCCGATCCGTCCGCCCCGCAGGGCGGAGCGCACCGACTCCGAGGCGCGTCCGGTGGGCACGCCGTCGAGCAGGTAGTCGCCCGAGCTCGGTCGGTCGAGCAGACCGAGCAGGTTGAGCAGGGTCGACTTGCCCGAGCCCGAGGGGCCGATGATCGACACGTAGTCGCCCGGGTCGATGCGGAGGTTCACCGACCTCAGGGCGTCGACCACGGGAGGCCCGGGGAAGCTCCGCGTGACGTCGACGAGCTCGACGACCGCGGGGGCTGCCTCGGGCGTGTCGACGCCTGGTGCGGGCGGGCCCGCCGGTCGGCTCTCGCCGTCGTCGAGGACACCCGTCGGAGACCCTGCCCGCCCGTTCAGGCCGAGCCGGTCGAGGTCGCCCGTCACTTGCCGACCACCACCTTGTCGCCCACCTCGAGGGATCCGTCGGACGAGACGATCTCCACGAAGCCACCGGCCGCCAGGCCCGTCTGCACGGCGACGAGCTCGGTGTCGCGGTCCTTGGTGGTGGACGCCTTCGCGTCGCCACGCACGACCTCGACGCGGGACTCGCCCCCGGGGCCGGCGGTCAGCGCGGCGAGCGGAACCGCGAGGACCTCGCCCGCGGTCGAGCTCACCGGGATGGTGAGGCGCACGTTGCTCCCCTGGAGGAGGGTGACCTGCTCGGGGGTCAGGGCGTCGGGCGTGAGCGCGACCGTGAAGCGCGCGCCCTTCGCCGCTCCCGAGCCCGAGTCGCCACCGTTCCCGCCGCTGCCGCCCTTGCCCTCGGCCTCGGCCTTGCGGGCCTCGACCGACACCACGGTCGCGGTCGCCTCGGAGTCGTCCGGAAGGACGAACGTGGCCTTCGCTCCGGGCTGCAGGAGCTCGGCGTCCGAGGCAGCGGCCGAGGCCTCGATCACGAGCGCCGCTCCGGAGACCGCCATGACGGGCCCCGAGATCGTCGCCCCACGCTCGACGAGCACCTCGTCGACCCTGCGCGGCAGGCTCGCGAGGAACAGCACCTCGCTCGCCGGCAGTGCGGTCAAGGTCGCGCTGCGGGCCTCGGAGAGGGCCTTCCTGGCGTCCTCGAGCTGACGCTGGGCCGTCGTGACCGCCGCGGACTGCTCCGCCACGTTCTTCGGCTTGTCGACCTCGGCCCGCTGAGCCTTGGCGAGCCGCAGCTCGTCCTGTGCACCGGCCACGTCGCCCCCCTCGGCCTCGGCCGTCGCGAGAGCCCGCTCGGCAGCGCGTACCGCGTTGTCGGCCTGGAGCTTCTCCACGTCGGTCGCCCCACCCTTGGCAGCCGCGAGAGCGCCCTGGGCGGCGTCCAGGTTCGCCTCGGCGTCCTTGACCCCCTGGGTGGCGCTCTCGACCCCGGCCCGAGCCTCCTCGTCGCTCGCGGGCGAGGGGTAGCCCACCGTGGCATAGAGCTTGTCGACCGCGGCCGCCGTCGAGGCGTCGTAGACGTTGCTGTCGACCTTGCCGGGGTCGATCCCGACGGCCGCGAGCGACGCCTTGAGCTGGCTCACGTCCGGACCCGAGACCCCGACGCGCAGGGTGCGGTAGGCAGGAAGGTCACCGGGCAGCACGACGACCGGACGCCCCGAGACCTCGAGCGCGACCGAGACCTGTCCCAGCTCGGCCCCGACCGTGGGCACCTGACCGGTCACCACGGCCGGGCCGCCGAGGTCCGCCGTCTCGACCTTGACCTGGACGGCGTCGTCGTACTTGACGTCACCCCGCAGGGTCACGTCGTTGGCGATGACCTTCGTCTCGACCGGGACGGTGATGAGACCGGCGGCGGGAGCCTTGGCGTCCGCCGCAGCCTGCGCGGGGGAGACGATCAGGCGGCTCACGAGGATGCCCGCGAGGAGGCTCAGCACTGCGACGCCCGCGACGAGCCAGATGAGTCGGTGCCCGCGCAGCCCGGTGCCCGGCTCCTTCGGAGGCGTGGCGTCCGTGTCCGGCGCCTGACCGGTGTCCTCGGGATCGAGCTCGACCGTCGGTGCGGAGCCTCCGCCGAACAGGTCGTCCGTGGACGCGCTCACTGCGCGACGGGATCGAGGGCCCCTCACTGCTGGGACTCCTTGTAGGCCGCCGCGACGCGGTCGAGCATGTCCTTGTTGTCCTTCATGAACGCGGACTCGAGGTCGAACTGGACGGTCCGCTGGACCTTGTCGTAGCCGACCTTCGTCTTGCACGCGTAGTCCGCCACGGCGGTGTCCTTCTCCTGGTCCTGCAGCGAGGTGAGGTCTTCCTCGCTGGGGCCCTCGGGGTTCTCCCCGGAGTAGAGGTCGTTCGACGCGTTCATGAAGAACTCCGACGGCTCTTCCGGGGTGGCGTAGTCAAAGCCTGCGTCAGCCATGCAGTCGGCCCACTTCGAGGTGACCTCCTCGAGGCGCGGATCGCGGGCGACGTCCTCGTACAGCTTCGTGGTGGCGTCGTTGAACGCCGTCATCTCCTCGGACTCCCAGAGCTCCTGCTGGCCGCCGCTGACCTCCTCCTGCGCGCTCCCGTAGCAGCCCGCCGTCGAGGGGTCGTACTCGGGCATCTCCGCGTCCTCGTCGTACTCCATCGTGGACATCTCGCCGTGGAGAGCGGTGTAGTAGGCGGTCTGCTCCGTCTCGGACATCGCGTCGACGTAGTCCTGGTTCGGGTCGACGTAGGCGTCCATCTCCGCCTGCTCCTCGGCCGACGGCTCCTGATAGATCGTCATGCCGTAGCCGTACTCGGCGGCGTACTTCTCCGGGTCGTCGGTCGGGTTCTCGGAGGACCAGCTCGTCATGCTCTGGTCGACCGGGACGTACTCGAAGCCCTGCTCCGACATGCACGTGGCGACGAGCTCCTCGACCTTGCGCTGCTGCTCCTCCATCTTCTTCTGCTGCTCGTCGCTCTGGAAGTCCCCGTAGACCTCCTCGTAGTACGCCGTCAGAGGACTGTCCTCGTCGGCGGCGGGGGCGCCACCGCCCGAGCACGCGGAGAGGAGGAAGACCCCGGAGAGGCCTAGGGCCGTGACGGCGACGGGGCGGGTCGAAGGTCGACGCATGGTGGATTCCTTTGTTCGGTCGGTACGGACATGTTCGGTTGCTTCGGTCACGTGGGATCGGCACCGGCGCGGAGAGGCTCGACGCCTGTCCTGGGTAGAGGTCGG
Source organism: Oerskovia enterophila (assembly GCF_001692445.1). GTDB lineage: Bacteria > Actinomycetota > Actinomycetes > Actinomycetales > Cellulomonadaceae > Oerskovia > Oerskovia enterophila. The sequence continues at coordinate 17,825 of NZ_MAQA01000019.1, forward strand.
CCACCGTCGAGGGGGCTCGAGGTGCTCGGGCGTCCGGGCACCGAGCTGCGAGCCCTGCGACGGTGTGCGCGACGGGTCGGCACGTCTCGGGTCTGGTTCCTGGCTCGTGCCGGGGGTGTCGGTCTCGCTGCGGGTCGAGCAGTGCGCAGCCCGCTGCGGGAGCGGCACCAGGTCGCCTCGCTGCGACGGGCCTGGTTCGGGCCGCCGGTCGGCCGCCGTGGGAGACGAGGCTCTGCCGGAGGGGACCAGAGGACGGGAGCGTCGGCGGTGAGCCGGTGTCTGCGGGCTCGTGGCGCCGCTCCGGCGAGCAGCACCCGGTCGGGCGCGGGTGCAGCGGTGCTCATGCGTGGTGTCCCCCCGAGGACGAGCGTCGTCGACACGATGCGCGGTCAGCCTCGCGCGGCACGGTGGAAGCGGACCGACGCGCTCGCCGGCCTGCCACCACCACGTGGATCAGTAGCGGATGGCGTCGATCACCTTGACCCGCACCGCGACGAGCGCGGGGATCAGCCCGGCGAGCGCGCCGACGCTCACCGCGGCGACCATGCCCGTGACGGCGGCCGAGACCGGGAAGCCGGGACGGTCCTGGACGGTCGAGCCCATGAGCGTGTCGAGCGGGACGTTGTGCAGGATCACGACCGCGAGCGAGACGCCCACGACTCCGGCCACGACCGTGGCGACGACGCTCTCCATGAGCACCGAGAAGAAGACCCGACCGGACGAGGCGCCGAAGCTGCGTCGGATGCCGATCTCACGGATCCGGTACCGGACGGTCACGAGCGCGATGTTGACGAGCCCCAGCCCGCCGAGCAGCAGGGCGATCGCACTGACCCCGAGGATGACCCACTTGGTCGCGCCGTCGATCATGCTCATGTCGGGGCTGTCCATGCGGTTGACGTCGACCTGCGTCCCGGGGATCGCTCCCGTCAGGTCGCGGCGGACGGCCTCGGTGAGCACGTCGACCGTGTCCGGGGGGACCCAGAGCTCGAGCGACGGCACGCCGGAGCTCATGAGCGCCTCGGGGGAGGCCCACCGCAGGTGGGACTCCACGAGCATGTAGGCGGACGGGCCTTCGCCGGGCCAGCTGTCCGGGTAGGAGCCGACGACCGTCGCCAGGACCGGGTTCTCGCCCCCGATCACGATGGTCGGGTGGTCCTCGATGCGCTGGCCGAGGGTATCGAGGAACGACTGGTTGACCACGAGGGCGGGGGACAGGTTCTCCTCGTCGGCCTCGGTGAACCACCGGCCGCCGTCGACCACGAACCGGTGCATGGTCGCCCAGTCGGCGCTGACGGCGTTGGTCTGGGCCTGGAGGGTGCCGCTGGGGAAGCGGAACGGGGTCTGGGTCCACATGACCATGGACGAGTGCTCGACCTCGTACCGGGCGACGATGTCGTCGTACGCCGCGACGTACTCCTCGATCCCCGGCATCTCCTGGCCCGTCGGGTACGCACTGACGTTGAGCGTCGCGGGGCGCCCGCTCCATCGCTCGTTGGACTCGGCCGAGACCTGGCGCAGCATGTCGCCGGCCGCGGTGATCGTCGTGATCGCGCAGACCGCCACGGCCACGCCGATCAGGGCCAGAAGCACGCGGAGCTTGTGGACCCGCAGCTCGTCCCAGGCTTCCGCCAGGGCTCCGAAGAATCCGGTCACGAGGCCACCACCGAGTCGCCGAAGAGGTCGTCGAGCGAGTCGCCCGCGCCGGAGGGCGCGCGGCCACGGGCCGCGTCGGCGAGGGGCGCGGACGACGCCACCGCGCCCAGCGGGACGGCGACGTGCTCGGCCTGGTGGTCCTCGCCGTCGGGCACGTGCTCCATGGCCGTGCCCAGCCCGTCGAGCGAACCCGCGCTGCGGGCGCCGATCGCGATGGGCGTGAGGACGCCCTCCGCGAGGCGGAAGTGGCGCTTGGCGCGCGAGGCGACCGCGAGGTCGTGGGTGATGGCGATGAGAGCGGACCCGTTCTCCTGGGCGATCGTGTCGAGCAGGTCCATGACCTCGCCGCCCGTGTCGACGTCGAGCGCGCCCGTGGGCTCGTCGGCGAGGATCACGCGGGGGCCGCGGACGAGCGCGCGGGCGATGGCCACGCGCTGCTGCTCGCCGCCCGAGAGCTTCTCGGGCATGGTGTCGAGACGGTCGCCCAGGCCCACGCGCTCGAGCATCTCGGCGGCGAGCGTCCTGCGGTTCCAGAACTGCTTGCCCTGCGCGTAGAGCAGGGGAGCGGCGACGTTCTCCAGCGCGGTGCGCGCCTGGAGCAGGTTGAACTGCTGGAACACGAATCCGAAGTCCGCCCCGCGCCGGCGCGCGCGGACCCGGCCGGACAGGCGGCCGATCGGGACGCCGTCGAGCAGGAACTCGCCGGCCGTGGGCGTGTCCAGCAGGCCCAGGATGTTCAGGAGGGTCGACTTGCCGGTCCCCGAACGCCCGACGATCGAGACGTGCTCGCCCGCGTCGACCGTGAGGTCGATCCCGCGCAGGATCTCCAGGATCCGGTCGTCGGGGAGACGGACCGACCGGGTCACGCCGTGCAGCTCGAGCAGGCTCATCCGGCCGAGCCCCCGTACATCATGCCCTCGTCGACCGGCGCGACGTCCTGCCCGGGCACGAACTCGAGGACCAGGTCGCCCTCGGCGAGCCCCTCGACGATCTGCACCTGCGTGCCGTCGGTGATGCCGAGCTTCACGGCCTTCTCGGTGTTCGTGCCGTCCTCGGCCACGACCCACACGTTGCCCGTCTCGACCGAGCCCTGGACCGCGGTGATGGGGACCAGCAGGGCGTCCTCGGCCGAGCCCGCGGTCACCTCGAGCTTGGCGGCCAGTCCCGCGAACACGACCGTGCCTGCCGGGACGGCGCACGTGATCGACGCCGAGGGCGTCGCGCCGGGCTCGGTGCCCGGCTCCTCGGTGCCCGCCGCCGGGGCGGCCGCCGCCGTGCCCATGCGCAGCGCGGTGCAGGTGAACGGGGCGGGGCCGCCCGTGACCGTGACCGTCGCCTCGGTGGGGATCGTCAGGAGACGGAACTGCTGCTCGGGGAGCATGGACGCGGTCACCGACAACGTCCCGGGGGACACCGAGGCGAACGTCTCGCCGACGCTCACCTCCTGGTCCTTGATCGCGGTGAACGTCGCGAGGGTCCCGGCCGAGCCGGCCTTCATGGTGGTCCGGGTGACCTTGGGCTTGCGCTCGGTCACCGTCTCCTCGCCCGTCTCCTTGTTGGTGGTGACGAGAGGGTCCTGCGGTGTCTCGAGCGTGACCTCGAGGAGCGGGGCACCGGCCTCGACGACGTCACCGACCTTGGCGTGCACGGCCGTGACCTTGCCGACCTGGGTCACCTTCTCCTGGCCGGCAGGGTCCGCGACGACCGAGCCCGTGAGGGTCACGGTGTTGGTGATGGGGCCCTTGGCGACCTCCACCTGCGGAAGGGTCACGACGGCCGACGGGAACTCGGCGTCGCCCGCCGCCTGGGGGGCCGACTTGAACGCGATCACCACCAGGGTCACCGCGATCACCGCCCAGATCACGAGACGAAGGGCAGGGAAGATGATCCGGCGTGTGACGCCCACGGCAGGTCTCCAGGTGAAATCCGATGAGCCGACAGCTCAAGGTCCAGGCATGCTCTGGGAAGACTAGGGGGTGGGCGAGCGCCCACGTATCCACCTCAGGTATGAGATGGATGCGCGAAAGATCACGATCAGGTCAGGTTCCTGCCGTGATGTCTGCCTGCGTCCCCCTGGACAACCCTCATTGGTCGCACTTCTGACAAACGATCTGCGCACCATACACCGGCCGACACGAGGGGTGTCCAGACGTCCGGTCGCCGCGCCCGGAGCGTGCCGCGAGGGACAGCCGTCCCATCGAGGTGGGGGGGTGGGTCGTCGGGCAACCGGAGCACGCGGTCGGCCGGAGGCCCGACGACGACGGGCCCGGTCCGTGCGGACCGGGCCCGTGCGCGGAGAGCGTGCTCTCGGGTGCGCTGCGACCTAGACGGGCGAGAGCCCGAGGCGGCGGCCGGCGAGCCCGCGGCTCCGTGTGGCGAGGTGCGTCGCGACCTGGCGCAGCGCGACCGCGGCCGGTGACGAGGGGTTCGTCAGCACGACAGGTGTGCCGGCGTCACCGGCCTCGCGCAGGGTCACGTCGAGCGGGACCTGCCCGAGGAGCTCGACGGGGCTGCCCGTCGCCTTCGACAGGTTCTCGGCGACCTTCGCCCCGCCGCCGGACCCGAACAGCTCGAGCCGGGACCCGTCCGGCTGCTCGAGCCACGACATGTTCTCGACGACGCCGAGCACGCCCTGCTGCGTCTGCGTCGCGATCGACCCCGCGCGCTCGGCGACCTCCGCGGCAGCGACCTGCGGCGTGGTGACCACCACGATCTCGCTCGACGGCAGGAGCTGGGCGACCGAGATCGCGATGTCGCCCGTGCCCGGCGGCAGGTCGAGCAGGAGCACGTCCAGGTCGCCCCAGTAGACGTCCGCGAGGAACTGCTGGAGCGCACGGTGCAGCATGGGACCGCGCCAGATCACGGGCTGACCCTGCGGCACGAACATGCCGATCGAGACGACCTTGACCCCGTGCGCGACGGGCGGCAGCAGCATGTTGTCCACGCGCGTCGGAGCCCGGTCCACGCCCAGCATGCGCGGGATCGAGAAACCGTAGATGTCGGCGTCGACCACGCCCACGTTGAGGCCGTCCGCGGCGAGCGCGACCGCGAGGTTGGCAGTCACCGACGACTTGCCCACGCCGCCCTTGCCCGAGGCGATCGCGTAGACCTTGGTCAACGAGTCCGGCTTGGCGAAGGGGATCTCGGGCTCGCCGACGCCCCCGCGCAGCATGGTGCGCAGCGCCGTCCGCTGCTCGGCGCTCATGACGCCCAGGTCGACGTCGACCTTCCCGACGCCCGCAACGGTCTGCGCGGCGGCCGTGACGTCCTTGACCAGGGTCGACTTCATGGGGCAGCCCGCGACCGTCAGGTCGATGCCGACCACGACGTGCGCACCCCCCGCGGCAGCCGCGTCGATGCTCACGTCGACCGAGCGCACCATCCCCAGCTCGGTCACGGGGCGCCGGATCTCCGGGTCCATGACCTGGGTCAGAGCCGTCCGGACGAGGTCCTCGAGTGCATCGGTCGTGGGTGTTGCGGAGCCGCCAGCCATGGCCCCATCCTAAGCGGGCGTCTAGCGTTCGAGGATGGACGCCCTCGCCTCGATCGCCCGTGACTCGGCACTCTTCCTCGACGCCGTCCGCGCGGCACGGCCGGACGCCCGCGTACCGGCCTGTCCCGAGTGGGGCGCGGCGGACCTGACGTACCACCTGGCCGAGGTGCAGGACTTCTGGAGCGCCGTCGTCGGGCCCGCGGAAGGGCGCGGGCTCGACGGCGACGACGTGCGCACCCTCCCGCGGCCCGATGACGACGGGGCCCTGCCGACGCTCGCTGCCGAGGCCACCGCCAGGCTGCTCGCCGCGCTCGCGGGCCGTGACCCCGCCGAGCCGTGCTGGTCGTGGCACGACGCGGGCCGCACCGTCGGGTGGGTCGCTCGCCGACAGGCGCACGAGGCGCTCGTCCACCGGGTGGACGCCGAGCAGACCGCCGGCCGGGACGTCTCGAGCGCCGACCCCGAGGTGGCCGCGGACGGGGTCGACGAGATCCTGCGCGTGCTGGTCGACGGCATCCCCGAGTGGGCGACCTTCACCCCCGACGGGAGCACGGTCGCTGTCGCGGTCGACGGCCCCGGCGAGACGCCCCGCTCGTGGGAGCTCGCGTTCGGGCGCCTCACGGGCACCGGACCCGAGTCGGGCACCGCGTACGACCTCGACTCGGCGCAGCTCGTGGACCTGCCGGGATCGACGACCACGCAGGTCTCGGGCGCCGCGTGGGACCTCGACCTGTGGCTCTGGGGACGCGGAGAGCGGGACGGTCTGGTCGTCCACGGGGACGCGGCGCTGGCGGACCGCCTGCGCGCGGTCGCTGGGCAGGAGACGCAGTAGGGCCCGTGCCCGTGCTGGCGAAGGTTCTCGAAGAAGGGCCGGCGGGCAGGCGGGGATCGTCCGTCCAGGAGCGGCACCGAGCGATGAGCTCGCGGGGCGCGGCGCTGTCACCCCTCGCGGACGAGGCGTGCGACGAGTCTGGAGTCCCGCAACGGGTCGGCCCACGGTTGGTCGAGGTGGCTCGGCGGGAAGAAGGACCTGTATCCGTGGACCTGTCGGAGCGTCCGGACCTCGGCCAGAGCCTCGAGATGCGTCATCCTGCCTTGTCGGCCGATCCGAAGCCATTGAAGGTCCTGATGGACGGCCAGCGGTCGCATGTCGATCTCCCGCAGCGAGCTGGGGCCGTCACCTGGAGGTTGCAGGCTCAGCGTCCTCAGGTGTGGCGCCCCTTGGAGCCCGGCGAGGGACTCGACCTCCACGTCGTGAAGCTCGAGGATCTCCAGAGCCGGCGCGTCGAGCCCGTGAAAAGAGACCTCTTGGCCCTCACATCCGACCCGCAAGTACTCGATTCCCTGACCGAACGGCAGGGCCGAGACCTCTCGGTCCTGCCAGCGGTCGAGGGCGAGCCAGCGCATCGTCTCACCGAACCGCCCAGGGTGCAGATTCTCCGCGCGCCCGACGAAGAACCGGAGACGTGGCAGATCTGCGGGGTCGACCTTGGCCGTGCTTCTCCCGGCGAGCTTGAGCACTTCCAGATGCTCGAACGACGAGCTGGGCAGGACCGCGGAGCCGATGTCCCACAGCTCGTGGTAGACGACGCCTGACAGGTCACCGAGAAAGGCGAGTCGGTCGGGCGACCGTCCCGATGTCGCCCGTCCGCAGAGGTTGACCGCCGTCACGCCCTCGTCGCGCAACATGTCGAGGTGACGGTCGGTGACCTTCTCGTTGCTGAAGAAGAGTCGGTACCGACGGCCCGTGTCATCGGGCTCTTGATCGGTGATGTACCACGTCATCGGGACCTCCTCGGGCGCTTCGTCCGCCGGGTCGGATCGAGGGGCTGCCACCGGGGCCGACCCGCCGGTCGTCGTCCTGCTCTGATCCGCCGTGTGCGCGTCAGCGCGGCTCGGGCGGGGCGTCCGCGCGGCGGGCTCCTCCCGAGGTCCGGCGTGCGTCGCGCGTCCCGCTCCGCGGTGGCTGCGCGGTCCGGGGGAGCGGCGAGTCGAGCCCCGGGCGCTCCGCCCCGTCGGCGCGGGCGGCCTCCGCGCGCTCGGTCTCCTTCTCGTCGAGCTCCTCGAGCAGGTTGCGGATCTCGGAGCGGACGAAGTCGCGCGTCGCGACCTCGCTCAGCGCGATACGCAGGGCCGCCATCTCCCGTGCGAGGTACTCGGTGTCCGCGAGGTTGCGCTCGCCGCGCTGGCGGTCCTGCTCGGCGCTCACGCGGTCGCGGTCCGTCTGGCGGTTCTGCGCGAGCAGGATGAGCGGTGCCGAGTAGGACGCCTGGAGCGAGAGCATCAGGGTCAGCGCCGTGAAGCCCAGCGCGGCGGAGTCGAACCGCAGGGACTCGGGTCCCCACGTGTTGAACCCGAGCCACAGGAGGCAGAAGACCGTCATGTAGAGCAGGAACCGCGGGGTGCCCATGAAGCGGGCGATGCCCTCGGAGATCTTGCCGAACGCGTCCTGCTCGACCCGCACGCGGGGCAGCAGGGTGCGGCGCGCGGCCTTGGGGGTGTCGAGGCGCTCAGCCACGGTGACCTCCTCGGCGGACGGGGAACGCGGACGACGCGGGGGTCTGGGTGCCCAGGCTCGTCTCCTCGGACTCGTCGTCGGTCTCGCGCCAGTCGTCCGGGAGCATGTGGTCGAGCACGTCGTCGACGCTGATGGCGCCCAGCAGGCGCTTCTCGTCGTCGAGCACGGGCAGTGCCAGCAGGTCGTAGGCCGCGAGCAGACGCGTGACGCGCCCGAGCGGCGCGTCGGGGCGCACCCACTCGATGTCCGAGTCGAGCACCGACCCGACCGAGACGTGCGGTGGTTCTCGCAGGAGCTTCTGGAAGTGCACGATGCCGAGGAAGCGGCCCGTGGGGGTCTCGAGCGGCGGGCGCACGACGAACACCATCGCGGCGAGCGCCGGGGGCACGTCCTTGCGGCGGATCTGGGCGAGCGCCGTGGCGATCGTGGTCTCGGGGCCCAGGATCACGGGCTCGGTCGTCATGAGACCGCCCGCGGTGTCCTCGCCGTAGGCGAGCAGGCGGCGCACGTCGCGCGCCTCCTCGGGCTCCATGAGCTCGAGGAGCTCGGCGGCCTGCTCCTGCGGGAGCTCGTGGAGGAGGTCGGCGGCGTCGTCGGGCTGCATGGCCTCCAGGACGTCGGCGGCGCGGTCGGTGTCGAGGCCGGAGAGGATCGCGACCTGGTCGTCCTCGGGGAGCTCCTCCAGGACGTCGGCGAGACGCTCGTTGTCGAGGGCCGTGGCGACCTCGAGGCGGCGCGTGTCGCCCAGGTCGTGCAGGACGTCGGCGAGGTCGGCCGGCTTGAGGTCGTCGTAGGCCGCGAGCAGGCGGGCGGCACCCTGGGTCTCGGGTGTGCCGGCGAGCCCCGTGACCGCGCCGATCTCGACCACGAACGCGTCGCCCCGCCGCCGGATGCCGAGCGCGTTGGGGGTCGTGTGACGGCGCACGAAGAGCTGGTTGACGAGCCAGTCGCCCGTGCGCTGCTTCTCGATCGAGAGGTCCTCGACGGTCGCGGAACCCGACCCGTCGACGAACTGCACGGTGCGGTCGAGGAGCTCGCTGACCGCGAGGGTCTCCATGGCGCGCTGCTCGAAGCGGCGCATGTTGACGAGCCCGGTGCTGATGACCTGCCCGGCGTCGATGCTCGTGACGCGGGTCAGGGGCAGGAACACGCGCCGTCGCCCGGGGACCTCGACCACGAGGCCCACCGCGCGGGGAGCCCCCTTGGGGCGGAGGAGGACGACGACGTCGCGCACGCGTCCGACCTGGTCACCGAGGGGATCGAACACCGCCGTACCGGCCAGGCGCGCGACGAAGACGCGGGTAGTTGCACTCACGTCGCAAGACTACGCACCGCCCGTCGGGGTGGCGCCCCGACGGGCCGGACGGCGCGGGCGGGCCGGGGAACCCGCGGACCGTGGCCAAGTCGTGACCTGATTTCTCGCGGAGACCACTGGACTAGACGAGTGCAACCTGCTTGAATCTGGAACCAACGAGGCGCAATCGATCATGATCTGTCATCCTTGGTGACGGAACGTGACGGAGCCCTCATCGCGGCAGAGCACCCTGCCGCGACACAGCTCGAGCAACACCTCAATGCAATGAAGCGGAGGAAGTACTCATGAAGAACCCGATCCGGCTCGTCAGCATGACGATCGTCGCGGGCCTCGCCCTCTCGGCGTGCGGCTTCGGCGGCGACAGCGGCAGCGACAGCACGGCGGCCGACGGCGCCACGACCCTGAACCTCCTGGTTCCCACCTACTCCGACCAGACGAAGTCGCTCTGGGAGGACGTGATCAAGGGCTTCGAGGCAGAGAACACGGACATCGACGTCAAGCTCGAGGTCCAGTCCTGGGACAACATCAACGACGTGGTCCGGACCAAGGTCCAGTCGAACCAGGCCCCCGATATCCTCAACATCGACGCCTTCGCCGGGTTCGTCGAGGACGACCTGCTCTACTCGGCGGACGAGGTCCTCTCGCCCGACACCGTCGCGGACTTCCAGGAGTCCTTCGTCGAGAACGCCTCGATCGACGGCACGCAGTACGGCCTGCCGCTCATCGCCTCGGCCCGCACCATGTTCTACAACAAGGACATCTTCGAGAAGGCGGGCGTCACGGCGCCTCCCACCACGTGGGACGAGCTCGAGGCCGCCGCGACCAAGATCTCGGCGCTGGGCGACGTGTACGGCTACGGCCTGCCGCTCGGCTCGGAGGAGGCCCAGGCCGAGGCCGGCATCTGGTTCTTCGGAGGCGGTGGCGGCTATGGCGACGCGTCGGAGATCACGGTCGACACCCCCGAGAACCTCGAGGCGACCCAGTTCTTCCAGAAGCTCGCCACGAGCGGCCTCACGCAGCCCGACGCCGGTGCGTCCGACCGCACGCCCCTCATCGACACGTTCATCCAGGGCAAGATCGGCATGATCGTCGGCCTGCCGCCCACGATCGGTCAGATCGCCGAGAAGAACCCCGACCTGAACTACGGCACCGCGCCGATCGCCACCAAGGACGGCTCGCCCGTGACGCTGGGCGTCGCCGACCACCTGATGGCTTTCAAGAACGACGGCAAGAAGCAGGACGCGATCAAGAAGTTCCTCGACTACTACTACACGCCCGACGTGTACGTGCCGTGGGTCGACGCCGAGGGCTTCATCCCCGTGACGAAGTCCGGCTCGGAGGAGCTCGCGACCAAGGAGTCCATCGCGCCGTTCCTCGCTCTCCTGCCCGACGCGCAGTTCTACCCGTCGACGAACCCGAAGTGGTCGGCCACCCAGGGCGCGATCCAGTCGCTCATCGGCCAGGTCGCGCAGGGCAAGGACGCAGCGGCGGTCCTCCAGGAGATCCAGGCCAAGGGCGACTCCTGACCCCGGACCGGTAACTGCCCGTCCAGCAGTCCCTGGTCCCCGCGGCACGGCCGGCTCGACCGGCCCGTGCCGCGGGGACCAGGGACCCGGCACCGAAGGACCTCGATGAGCTCGACCACCACCACCGCCCCGGCGCCCGCCGCCGGTTCACCCGAGCGGCCGCGCCGCTCGTTCCGGGAGCTGCTCTCCGCGCTTCCCTGGATCGGCCCCAGCCTCGCGCTGATCATCCTGATCGTCCTGTTCCCTGCGGGGTACATGGTCTTCAGCTCGACCCGAGACATCTCGCAGTCGGGCATCGACCGGGGGAGCGCCGGGTTCCAGAACTACCTGGACGTCTTCGCGATCCCCGCGCTGCCTCGCGTGCTCGCGAACACCGCGGTGTGGGTCGTCGCCGTCGTCGCCCTCACGGTCGTCCTGTCGCTCGCGCTGTCCAACTTCCTCAACAAGCAGTTCCCCGGCCGGCAGATCGTCCGCCTCGCGGTCATCGTGCCGTGGGCCGCGAGCGTCGTGATGACCACGACCGTCGTCTACTACGGGCTCCAGCCCAACTACGGCATCATCAACCAGTTCCTGGCGGACGTGGGCATCCTCGACAGCCCGGACTTCGGCTTCACCAAGAACGCGACGTCCGCGTTCGTCGTCGCGATCGTCGTCGCGGTGTTCGTCTCGCTGCCCTTCACCACGTACACGCTCCTCGCGGGGCTCCAGTCGATCCCGAGCGACGTGGTCGAGGCGGCACGCATGGACGGCGCCTCGCACCGGCAGGTCTACTTCTCGATCATCCTGCCGCAGCTCAAGCCCGCTCTCGCGGTCGCCGCGATCATCAACATCATCAACGTCTTCAACTCGCTGCCGATCCTGCGCCTCATGACGGGATCGATCCCGGGATACGACGCGGACACCACGACCACGCTCATCTTCAAGCTCATCCAGTCCGACCGCGCGGTCGACCAGGCGAGCGCGCTGTCGGTCGTGAACTTCGTGATCGTGATCGCGGTCATCGCGCTCTACATGCGCATCGTCAAGCCGATGAAGGGAGTGGACGAGTGAGCAACGGAGTCCTGACGCGCGAGCCGGACGCTCGCCCCGCGCAGCCCCTCAAGAAGCCGTCGAGGTATGCGACCGGGGGCCCCGGCTCGGGCGGGTCGATCCCCGGACGGGTCGTCGCGGGCATCCTCGTGGCGCTGCTCTTCCTGCTGCCCTACGGCATCATGCTGTTCGGCTCGCTCAAGAGCCGGGCGGAGATCCTGCGGATCCCGCCGACGTACTTCCCCGAGCAGTGGCACCCCGACAACTACGTCACCATGTGGTCCACCCCGGAGACGCCGCTCCCGCAGAACCTCGTCTCCACGATCGTCATCTCGGTCGCGGCGACGGTCCTGGTCCTGGTCGTGGCCCTGCCGGCCGCGTACTTCACGGCACGCTTCCGGTTCCCGGGGCGCATGGCCTTCCTGTTCCTCGTGCTGGTCACGCAGATGCTCCAGCCCGCAGTGCTCGTCGCGGGCCTCTTCCGGCAGTTCCTCGCGTTCGGGATCGTCGACACCTGGCTCGCGATGATCCTGGTCAACGCGGCCTTCAACCTGGCGTTCGCGGTGTGGATCATGCACAGCTTCTTCGCGAGCGTCCCGCAGGAGATCGACGAGGCCGCGCAGATCGACGGAGCGGGGCGGTGGGCGACGCTGTTCCGCATCAACCTGCCGTTGGTCTGGCCCGGTATCGTGACGGCGATCATCTTCACCTTCGTCGCTGCGTGGAACGAGTTCGCCGCCAGCCTCGTCATTCTCTCGACGGCCGGCAACCAGCCGCTGTCCGTGGCGCTGACGAAGTTCGTGGGTCAGTACGACTCGGCGTGGCAGTACGTGTTCGGCGTCTCGATCGTCGCCATCGTGCCTGTCATCATCCTCTTCGCGATCATCGAGAAGCGTCTCGTCGGAGGTCTGACCGCAGGGAGCATCAAGTGACACGCATCGAGGACGCGACCCACGAGCTCGGCGCCGCCGAGCCGTCGGGCGGACTCAGCAAGTCGGTCCGCTGGGAGCGCATGCTCGCGCTCCTGGCGGACCGCCGCCGGCTCTCCGTCACCGAGGTGGCAGAGCTGTTCGGCACCTCGGAGTCGACCGTGCGCCGGGACTTCGACCAGATGGCGGACCGGCAGCTCGCGCACCGCACCCACGGGGGGATCGTGGCGGCCTCGGTCGCCTACGGGCTTCCCGGCCGGTACGGCAAGCAGCTCGACGACCGTCAGCGCCTCGCGGAGGCGGCGGCCCACCTGGTCACGCAACGCCACGCTGACCAGGCCGTGATCGGGTTCAACGGCGGGCGCACCACGACCCTGGTCGCCAAGGCGCTCGGCGAGCTCTCCGACCAGGGGTCCGAGCACGCCGCCCGCAACGGCGAGCACGTCTACACGATCGTGACGAGCGCGCTCAACATCGCCGCCGAGCTCGTCCTGCGCCCGCAGCTGCGCACGGTCTGCCTCGGCGGCACGGCACGTGCCCAGTCCTACGAGCTGACGGGCCCCTTGGCCGTGAGCATGGCGCGCACCCTGTGGCTCGACGTGCTCGTGCTCGGCATGGTCGGCATCGACGCCCAGGCGGGCCTCACGTGCGGCGACCCCGACGAGGCCGGGGTCACGTCCGCGCTCGTCGAGCACTCGCGCCACGTGATCGCCGTCGGGACCTCCGACAAGGTCGGCGAGCGCTCGTTCGCGCAGATCTGCGACATCTCCCGGATCACCACGCTCGTGACCGACTCGGGAGCGACCGAGGAACAGCTCGCCCCCCTGCGGGACGCAGGCGTCGAGGTCATCGTCGTCTAGGACGAGCCCCCGCCGCTCCCGCCACACACGTCCGCACCACGACGGACGCCGGACCGCGCCGACCGCGCGACCCGGTGGCCACACCAGAAGGGTTTGACATCACCATGAGCACCTCCCACGTCAGCGTCGAGATCGCGAGCCAGCCCCAGGTCTGGCGCGAGGCGGCCCGCCTCGCGGCCGAGAGCGCCGCTGTCCTCCCGCAGCCCGGCGAGCGCGTCGCGATCGTCGGCTGCGGCACGTCCTGGTTCATCGCCCAGGCCTACGCGGCCCGCCGCGAGGAGCTGGGTCAGGGGGTCACGGACGCGTTCGCCGGCAGCGAGTACCCGGTGGGCCGTGAGTACGACCGCGTGGTGGCGATCACCCGTTCCGGGACGACCACCGAGATCCTGCACCTCCTCGAGGTGCTCGACGGCAAGCAGCGGACCCTCGCGATCGTCGGTGACCCGACCTCGCCCGGTGCGGGCGCCGCGGACGACGTGGTCGTGATGCCCTTCGCCGACGAGCAGTCCGTGGTCCAGACCCGGTTCGCGACGGCCGCGCTCACGCTCCTGCGTGCCGGACTCGGCGACGACATCGAGGCGCTCGCGACCGCAGCCGAGGAGGTCGTGGGCTGGGAGGTCCCCGAGGCAGTCCTGGCTCGCACCCAGTTCACGTTCCTGGGGCGCGGCATGGCCGTGGGGCTCGCGAACGAGGCGGGGCTCAAGATGCGCGAGGCGTCGCTCGCCTGGGCCGAGGCGTACCCGGCCATGGACTACCGCCACGGTCCCATCAGCATCTCCGATGAGACGAGCGCCGTGATCCTGCTCGGCGCCGAGGTCCCGGGCCTGGTCGAGGACATCGAGCGCACGGGGGCCCTCGTGGTGCGCTTCGACGAGGACGCGCAGCTCACGCTCGTGCGCTGCCAGCTCCTGTCTGTCGCGAACGCCGAGCGCAAGGGCCTGGACCCCGACGCCCCGCGTCACCTGACGCGCTCGATCATCCTGGAGGACTCGGCATCATGATGGTCGGGGAAGAGCAGCTCGCCTTCCCCGCCGTCCCGGACCTCTCGCCGTCGTCCCGTGGAGGGGCGGCGGCGGGAGCGACGGGGGCAGGCCTGCGCCCGGCGGTGATCGCGCTCGACGTCGGCGGGACCGACATCAAGTCCGCGCTCGTCGCGCGCGGCACCGACCCGGACGGGCTCGACGAGATCCTCGTCGAGCGGGTCACCCCCACCCGGGCGGCCGAGGGACCCGAGGCCTCGGTCGCCGCGGTCCTGGCGGCCGTCGAGGCCCTGCGCGCCGAGGTCCCTGCGGGCTACCAGGTCCGGGGCGTGGGGCTCGCGGTGCCGGGCACGGTCGACGAGGGGGCGGGCCTCGTGGTGAGCGCCGAGAACCTCGACTGGGTCGACCTGCCGCTGCGGCAGGTCGTCGCGGACGCGACGGGCCTGCCCGTCGGGTTCGGCCACGACGTGCGCGCGGGGGGCCTCGCCGAGGCCCGCCTGGGCGCGGGCCGCGGGGCGCCCGACCACGCCTACGTGTCGATCGGCACGGGCATCGCTGCGGCGGTCGTCCTGCACGGTCAGGTCTACGTGGGCGGCGGGTACGCGGGCGAGATCGGGCACGGTGGCGCGCACGGCGGGGCGCCGTGCCCGTGCGGCGGCACCGGGTGCGCGGAGACGTTCGCGTCGGCCGCGGGCATGGCGCGCAGCTATCGCGAGCTCACGGGCGCGACGACCGACGAGGTGCCCGGCTCCGCCGAGGTCCTGGCGCGCGCCCACGCGGGCGACGCCGTGGCTCGCGAGGTCTGGGACCGCGCGGTCGACCGCCTCGGCGAGCTCGTCGCCGAGATGGTCCGTGTCCTGGCGCTGCCCGTCGTGGTGATCGGTGGAGGGCTCGTGCGCGCGGGCGACGACCTCATGGTCCCGCTCGACGCCGCGGTGCGCTCGTACCTCACGATCCACCCGGCGCCCCGGCTCGTCCCGGCCACGCTGGGACCGGCGGCCGGCACGTACGGTGCGACGGTCCTCGCGTGGGACGCCGTGAGCGCGGCCGCGCTGGAGTCGCTGTGACGGGCCCCGGGCAGGTCCGCGTCCTGTGCCTCACGCCCAACCCCGCGTGGGACGTCACGTACGGGGTCGACCGCCTGGACCCGGGCGAGGCGCTGCGCGTCCGGTCGGTCGCCGCCCGCGCGGGCGGCAAGGGGGTCAACGTCGCGCGCGTCGTGCGCGCGCTGGGCGGGGACTCGGTCGCGGTCGCCCCCGTGGGTGGCCTCCTCGCACCGGCGTTCGCGGCGGACCTCGAGGCCGCGGGCCAGCCCGCGTCTCTCGTGCCGGTCGCGGGCGCGCTGCGGCAGGCGGTCGCGGTCGTCCCCGAGCACGCGGGGCCCGACGACGGAGGTCACCCCACGGTCCTCAACGAACCGGGGGCCGTGCTCAGCGAGGAGGAGTGGGGCCTGCTCGTCCGTACCGCGGTCGCCCGCGCGGCGGACCGTCCGGTCGTGACGATCTCCGGCTCGCTCCCACCGGGCACGACGCAGGCCCGTTTCACCGACCTGGTGCGCTCGCTGCGCGAGGCCGGCTGCCCGGTCCACGCCGACGTCTCGGGGCCGGGCCTGCTCTGGGCCGCCGAGGCGGGCGCCGACCTGATCAAGCCCAACCGCGCCGAGCTCGCCGAGGCGACCGGGACGCACGACCTGACCCAGGGCGTGGCCGCGCTCCAGGCGCTGGGCGCGCGGGACGTCGTCGTGACCGACGGTGAGAAGGGGCTCGCGGCGTTCGCGCCGGGCTCCACGGCCCCTGCGGCGAGGGCCCGGCTCGACGCCCCCGTGCACGGCAACCCGACGGGAGCCGGCGACGCCGCCATGGCGGCCCTCGCGGTGAGCGTCGGACGGCCCTGGGCCGAGCGCCTCGCCCTGACCGTCGCCACGTCGGCCGCAGCCGTGCTGCAGCCGGTCGCGGGCGAGGTCGACCCCGAGGACGTGCGGCGGCTCGCCGACCGCGTCCTGACCGAGAACGTGAACGACACCCCGAGAACCACGGAGGACTGAATGCCGCTCGTCACCGCCAGCCAGCTGATCGACCGAGCCCGCGCCGAGCGCCGGGGGGTCGGCGCCTTCAACGTGATCCAGGTCGAGCACGCCGAGGCCTTCGTGGCCGCGGCCGCACGCGCCGGCACGGGCGTCGTCCTGCAGATCAGCCAGAACGCCGCGAAGTACCACGGCGGGCTCGAGCCGATCGCGCTCGCGACGCTCGCGATCGCCCGTGCGTCGAGCGCACCCGTCGTGGTGCACCTGGACCACGCCGAGGACCGCGCCCTCGTGAGCGAGGCCATCGAGCTGGGCATGGGCTCGGTCATGTACGACGGTTCGGCCCTCGACTACGAGGCGAACGTCGAGGCGACCGCCGACGTCGTGCGCGAGGCCCACGCCCGCGGGGTCTTCGTCGAGGCCGAGCTCGGCAAGGTCGGGGGCAAGGACGGGGTGCACGCCCCGGGCGTGCGCACCGACCCGACCGAGGCCGTCGCGTTCGTCGCCGCGACCGGCGTCGACGCGCTCGCGGTCGCGGTCGGCTCGTCGCACGCCATGACCGATCGCACGGCCTCGCTCGACTTCGAGCGGATCGCCGAGCTGCGGGCGGTCGTGCCGGTGCCCCTCGTGCTGCACGGGTCCTCGGGCGTCGCCGACGCCGACCTCACGCGTGCCGTCGAGGAGGGGATGACCAAGATCAACATCTCGACCCACCTCAACAACACCCTGACGCGGGCGCTGCGCACCTATCTCGAGCAGAACCCGACCGTCGTCGACCCGCGCAAGTACCTCGGTGCGGGCCGCGACGCGATGCGCGACGAGGTCGTGCGGCTGCTGGGTGTGCTGAACGCGGCCTGACGGGTTCTCCCGGGAGGCCGAGGGGCGTCGTCGGGGGAGAGGGTGCCGGCCCTCTCCCCCGACGTCCGCCCTCTGCCCCGGTGATACCCCCTGAGTGAACGCCCTCGCCTCCTGCCGACTTGTACGGGAGACTGGGCAGATGAGCATGACTCGTCCCAATTCCGCGCCCAAGGTCCCGACGCCGCCGAGCGGGGAGCAGATCGCGTCCTACGCGACCTACCTCGAGGCGCAGAAGGCCGTCGACTACCTCTCCGACAACAAGTTCGCCGTCGAGTACGTGACCATCGTCGGCACCGACCTGCGCATGGTCGAGCGCGTCATGGGCCGCCTCACGTACGGTCGGGTGGCGCTCGCGGGCCTCGCGTCCGGTGCGTGGTTCGGCCTGTTCGTGGGCCTGCTGCTCTACATGTTCAACAGCGGCGGCGGCCTGATGCTCGCGGCGATCGGACTGGGTGCGGGCTTCGGCCTGCTGTTCTCGGTGCTGTCGTACTCGCTCACGGGCGGCAAGCGTGACTTCACCTCGTCGAGCCAGATCGTCGCCTCGTCGTACTCGCTGCTGTGCCTCGCGGAGCGCGCGGGCGACGCACGCCGCCTCCTGTCCCAGATGCCCGACGGCGCCGCGGCCATCGCGCGCCAGGTCCCGCCGGTCGCGGGTCCGCCTGCGCAGCCGGGCCAGTGGGGCCAGGCTCCCGGCCAGCAGCCGGGGCAGACGTGGGGGACGCAGCAGCCGACGGCCCCGCACGCTCCGGCTCCCGTCGCGACGCCGGTCCAGCCGGCCGACGCGCCGGCCCAGCCGGCACCTCCGGTCAGGACGCCCGACCCGCGCTGGACCACGCCCTCGGGCGCGCCGCGCTACGGGGCCATGCGCAGCGACCTCACGCCGCCCGCTCCTGCCGACGGCGCGCCCGCCGAGGGGCACCCCGCCCCGGCGACCGACGCCCAGGCTGCGGCCGACGGCGCGACCGACGAGACGTCGTCGGGCACGCGGTAGGTTCCCGGGCTCGCGCCGAGGTGTGGCTATCCGATCCAGGCGGGCGAGACCGGCTCGCCGGTGCCGTCCGGTGAGGTCGGGGTAGCCAGCCCGCCGACGAGGCCGGTGACGACGAACTCGGCGCCCGACCCGGTGCCGACCTGACGGGGCACGTCGGCGCGCAGGACCACGGTGTCGCCGACCGACAGGTCGACGGTCTCGTCGTCGACGACGACCGTCGCCGTACCGTCGAGCAGGTGCCACGCCTGCTCGACGTCGAACGTGTGGCGGGGCCCGCGCTGGCCGGCACGCATGGAGACGCGCCACAGGCTCACCGTCGTGGTGCCGCCCTGCGTGGGGGAGGCCAGCGTCGT
Source organism: Oerskovia enterophila (assembly GCF_001692445.1). Lineage (GTDB taxonomy): Bacteria > Actinomycetota > Actinomycetes > Actinomycetales > Cellulomonadaceae > Oerskovia > Oerskovia enterophila. Next base: position 36,353 of record NZ_MAQA01000019.1, read on the forward strand.
CATCGAGGCGTTCGGCGTCTCGGTGACGCGGGTGTCCGTGCGGGCGATCTTGATGTCAGGCATGTCGACTCCCTAGATGGACAACGTTGTTGTCCTTCAAAGGAACCATGCCGGTGCGATATCGTCAACCATGTTGTCTAGATGGAGGTGAGTCGGTGAGCGAACCCGGATGGCGCGTCGTCCTGCTCCTCGCCGGTGCGTTCCGCGGCAGCATCGATGCGCTCCACAGCGAGCTCGCCGAGCAGGGGCATCCCGAGGCGCGGCCGCTGCACGGGTTCGCGCTCCAGGCGATCGGGCCCGACGGCTGCACGATCAACGAGCTGGGCCAGCGCCTCGGCGTCTCGAAGCAGGCAGCGGCCAAGACCGCGGTGGGCCTCGAGAAGGTCGGCTACGTCGTCCGGGACTCCGTGCCGGGGGACCGCCGAGCGGTGCTGCTCCGCCGGACGTCCCGCGCCGAGGAGTTCCTGGCGGCCAGCGCGGCAGGCTTCGAACGCGTTATGGACGGGTGGCGGCGCACGCTCGGTGACGCCCGCTTCGACGCGCTGGTCGAGGCCCTCGCCGACGTGGCCGACGAACGACCTGTCGGGGACCTGCCCGGCTGGCTCTCGCAGCGCTCCTCGACCCCGGACGAGCGGCCGAGGGCCTGACGGGCAGCACCGACGGGCCGGCTGTCAGAAGGTGGCCGAGGCCTGCTCCGGCCACCTTCTGACAACTCCGCGGGGCTCAGTCGCGGGCTGCCCGCTCGGCCGCGGCCTTCGCGGCGTCCCGCTCGCGCTTGCGTGCCTCCTTGAGGCGCTTCTCGGCCTCGCGCACGGCCTTCTCGGCCTCGCGACGAGCCTTGGACGCCTCCTTGACCCTGGCGTCGCGCGCATAGAGCTCGGCGGCCTCGCGCTCCTCGTGCGGGGGGAGCGGGGACTCGGCGCGCTCGGCGGGCGTCCGCTCGACGTAGACCCCGATCCCGTCGAGGACCCGCTCGAGGCCGAACACGACGTCGTCGACCCCGTCGTCCTCGCTCAGGTAGGCGCCCGAGGCGACCACGGGGTGCAGGTACGGGAAGCGTTCGGGCGTCACGAGCTCGGAGAAGACCTCGGCGTACGCGGCCCCGCTCACGTCGCGCCCTGCCGGGTCCTGCCGGGCCCCGCGCAGCTCGCGCTGGATCCGGGCGGCGCTCTGCGCGTAGCTCGTGACGAGCATGATCATCGCGAGCTTGTCGGCGTCGGACAGCGAGGTGCCGTGCATCGCGCGCAGGCCCAGGTCGACGAACCGGAGGTTGTTGGGCGTGAGCGGGACCCCCTGGACCGCGACGTCGAGGAACCAGGGGTGGGCCTCGTAGACCGCGAGCGACGCGAGCGCGAACTCGCGCAGGCCACGCCGCCACGTGGGTTCGTCCCCTGCGGGGATCCGCCCCTCCAGGACCGCGGTGAGCTCGGGTTGCGCCCCCGAGGGGAGGTCGACGTCGATCGCCTGCTCCTGCATGAGGAGCAGCAGGTCGTCCTTGCTCGTGACGTACCGGTACAGCGACATGGTCGTGTACCCCAGGGCCGCCGCGAGCTTGCTCATCGAGAGCGCCCCGAGCCCCTCGGCGTCGGCGATCTCGATGGCCTGCTCGACGATCCGCTCGATGCTCAGCTCGCGACGAGGGCCGCGCTGCGGGTTCTCGGCCACGCCCCACGCCAGGGCGATGGCGTGGGGCAGGCCGGGATCGGTGGTGTCCGTCATGGGTACATCATCGCTGCTCCGGTCGTGATCGCCGTCCGGGCGGAGACGGGCGGGAACGGCGTGGGCCGCACGGGTCGAGCGCCCTCAGTGCGCCGTCCGGCGCCGGTAGAGGATCGACGCCGCGGCGCACGAGACCGCGAACATGCCCACGAGCCACGCGAGCGCCGGCCCGAGCTGCCCCGCGGTCGATGTCCCCGAGAGCAGCGCGCGCAACGTCTCGATGATGGGTGTGAACGGCTGGTGCATCGCGAAGCCGTGCAGCCACGTCGGCATGGTCTCGACCGGCACGAACCCGCTCGACAGGTACGGCACGAACAGGAAGAACATGTTGAAGCTCGCCGCGGCGTCGACGCTCAGGACCAGGCCGGCGAGGCAGCTCAGCCACGTGAACGCGAGGACCATGAGGGCGAGGTAGCCCGCGACGCCCACCCAGCCGCCCAGGTCGGCCCCGGGACTGAAACCGAGCGCGACGGCCACGAGCAGGACGAGCGTGGCCGACACGAGGTTGCGGACCGTGCTGGCCAGGACGTGCGCCCACAGGACCGAGGGGCCGAAGATCGGCAGGGTCTTGAAGCGGTTGATCGTGCCGCTCGTCATGTCCTGGGCCACCGAGAGCGCGGCCGTCGCCGAGCCGAAGCCCAGGCACAGGACCAGGATCCCGGGCACGACGTAGTCGACGTAGCTCCCGTCGTCCTCGATCGCCCCGCCGAACACGATGACGAACACGAGCATGATGAGGACGGGCAGCATGAGGGCCGTGACCAGCCCGTCGACGCTGCGCAGCGTGCGCCGCAGCTCGCGGCCCGTCATGGCCGAGACGTCGCGCAGCGCGGTCGCGGGGGACTGGCCGACGCGGGCCGGTGCCGTGCGCGAGGGGCGTCCCGGTGCGGGGCGCCGCGTGGTGGTCGGTGCCGTGGTGCTCATCGCAGGCCTGCCTTCGTCGTCGCGGGGGAGACCGCGGGCTGGGTGGGGGCGGACGGGGTGGTCGGGGTGCCCTGTGCCTGGATCGTGGCCCGCGCGGCGCGTGATCCCGTGAGGGCGAGGAACACGTCGTCGAGCGAGGGCTTGACCACGGACACGCCCGTCACGGGGATGCCGCGCTCGTCGGCCCGCGCCAGGACGTCGCGGACCGTGCGGAGCGGGTCCGTCGTCGGGACCAGCGCCGCGAGGTCCTTCTCGTCGACCTCGGAGATCTCGAGGCCGATCTGCTGGACGGACGCGAGCGCGTGGGAGTCCTCGACGTCGACCCGCACGTGCTGGCCGGGGACGAGGGCCTTGAGCTCGCTCGCGGTCCCGCGGGCGACGATCCGCCCGCCGTCGAGCACCGCGATGGTGTCGGCGAGCCGGTCCGCCTCCTCGAGGTACTGGGTCGTGAGCAGGACCGTGATGCCGTCGGCCGCGAGCTCGCGGACCACGTCCCAGAGCTCGGAACGAGACTGCGGGTCCAGACCGGTGGTCGGCTCGTCGAGGATCAGGACCTGGGGGCTCGCGACCAGGCTGATCGCGAGGTCGAGACGCCGGCGCATACCGCCCGAGTACGTCTCGACGCGGCGCCGGGCGGCGTCCGTGAGGTCGAAGCGGTCGAGGAGCTCGGCCGTGCGGGCCCTGACGGCTGCTCGCGGCAGGTGCGCGAGCGTGGCCATCATCGAGAGGTTCTCCTCGCCGGTCTGGAACTCGTCGACCGAGGCGTACTGGCCCGTGAGCGCGATGACCTCGCGGACCCTCGCGGCCTGGCGGACGACGTCGTGCCCCGCGATGGTCGCGGTCCCGGCGTCGGGGCGGACGAGGGTCGTGAGGATGTTGACGGCGGTCGTCTTGCCCGCGCCGTTGGGTCCGAGGAGGGCGAAGATCTCGCCTCGTCGGACGGACAGGTCCACGCCCTGCAGGACGGCGTGGGATCCGTAGGACCTCGTGAGTCCCCGGACGTCGATCATCGGGTCGGGCATCGCTACCTCCGTGTGCGTCGCAGACTGTTGTGTACCTCCTACACTGTGTAGACCATACGCACTGTGTGTGCCGTACACAAGAGGTGGATTTCCCGTGACCCGCGCACGGACGGCCGGATACCGTGACGGCATGCAGCCCGCCACGCACCAGGCCGAGTTCCGTCACGCCCGCCTCGTCGAGGTCTACGACGCCCAGAACACCTGGGGTCCGGACGACGACTACTTCCTCGCCCGCGCGGCCGAGGGCCCGGGCGGGCGGGTGCTCGACCTCGGGTGCGGCACGGGTCGGCTGACCGTGGCGCTCGCGGACGCCGGGCACGAGGTGACGGGCATCGACCCCGCGGGCGCCTCTCTCGACGCGGCCCGGCGACGTCCCGGTGGTGAGGCCGTGACCTGGATCCACGGGACGTCCGCCGACGCGCCCGCGGACGCGTTCGACGTCGCCCTCATGACGAGCCACGTGGCCCAGTTCTTCGTCGCCGACGACGAGTGGGCGGGCGTCCTCGCCGACCTCCGGAAGGCCCTCGTGCCGGGCGGGTTCCTCGTCTTCGACACCCGCGACCCCCGTGACCGTGGTTGGGAGGCGTGGCACGCCCCCGACGACCGTGACCCGGTGACGCTGAGCGACGGGCGTGTCGTGCAGACCTGGAGCGAGGTCACGGGCGAGCGTGACGGCGTCGTCGACTTCACGCTCGGCTACGAGATGCCCGAGGGGGACGAGCTCACGAGCACCGCGACGCTGCGGTTCCGTGCCGAGGACGTGGTGCGCCGGAGCGTCGAGGCGGCGGGGTTCGCCGTCGAGCAGGTCGACGGCGGGTGGGGGCGCGAGGCCGTCGGAGAGGGGGCCGGCGAGCTGCTCGTCGTCGCGCGCGCCGTCTGAGCCGCGGGGCGTCGACGCCGTACCGGGGTCGGACGCGTGCGGCCCGCGACGCTGGGGCGTCAGAAGGGGGCCGGGGTGTACCCCGGCCCCCTTCCGACAGCCTGGCCGTGCTCAGTCGCGCAGCGAGGCCATCCACGCCTCGATGTCCTCGGGGCGGCGGGGGAGCGCCGCCGAGAGGTTCTCGTTGCCGTCCTGCGTGATCAGGACGTCGTCCTCGATGCGGATGCCGATCCCGCGGTACTCCTCGGGGACCGTCAGGTCGTCGCTCTTGAAGTACAGGCCCGGCTCGATCGTGAAGACCATGCCGGGCTCCAGGACGCCGTCGACGTACAGGTCGCGGCGTGCCTGCGCGCAGTCGTGCACGTCGAGGCCCAGGTGGTGGCTCGTGCCGTGCACCATCCAGCGGCGGTGGAACTGGCCCTCGGGGGCGAGGGACTCCTCGGCGGTCGCGGGCAGCAGGCCCCACTCGGCGAGGCGCTCGGCGATGACCTCCATCGCGGCCGCGTGGATGTCGCGGAAGCGGGCCCCGGGGACTGCGACCGCGAAGGCCGCGTCGGCGGCGTCGAGCACCGCGGTGTAGATGCGGCGCTGGACGTCGGTGTAGGTGCCGTCGACGGGCAGCGTGCGCGTGACGTCGGCCGTGTAGAGCGAGTCGACCTCGACGCCGGCGTCGAGCAGCACGAGCTCGCCCGTGCGGACCTGGCCGTCGTTGCGGATCCAGTGGAGCGTCGTGGCGTGCTCGCCCGCGGCGGCGATGGTCTCGTAGCCGACCGTGTTGCCCTCGAGGCGGGCGTGCGCGTCGAACGTCGTCTCGATGACGCGCTCGCCGCGGCGGTGCCCGGTCGCGCGCGGCAGGTTGCGCACGACCTCCGCGAAGCCCGCGATCGTCGCGTCGACGGCCTCGCGCATGTGCGCGACCTCGAGCGCGTCCTTGACCAGGCGCAGCTCGGAGGCGGCCTCGACGAGCGTGGCGTCCGCGGCGGCGTCGTCGGCCTGGCCGTTCTCGAGGCGGATGGCCTCCACGAGGGCCTCGATGTTCTCGTCCGCCCCGGTCACGACGAGCAGCACGACGTGCTCGCCGACGTCCTTGGCGAGCGCGTCGCGCAGCTCGTCGACGTGCGCGGCCTCGATCCCGGTGAGGGTCGTGACGTCGTCGAGGCTGGGGCGGGCCCCGACCCAGAACTCGCCGTAGCGCGAGTCGGCGTAGAACTCGTCGGTGTCGCGCGCCGCGAGAGGGCGTACGTAGAGGACGGCGTGGTGGTTCGAGCCGTCGTCGCCCGTGCCGGGCTCGACGGGGTGGAGGACCAGGACCGCGTCGGGCTCCTGGTCGGTGCCGAGTCCCGTGAGGTGCGCGAACGCCGAGTGCGGGCGGAACCGGTAGTCGGTGTCGTTCGAACGGACCTTGAGCGGGCCGGCGGGGATCACGAGGCGCGCACCCGCGAAGCCTGCGGACAGCTCGGCGCGGCGGGCGGCGGTGTACGGGGCGGCGGCGCCGGCCTCGACGTCGCTGCTCGCGCGTGGCGCCCAGCCGCTCGTGATGAACGCCTTGAAGGCCTCGGAGTCGGGCCGGTGCGACCGGTTGTCGTTCCGGGCGGCGATCTCCTGCTCGGACTCCGCGGCCGGGGCGCTGACGGGGGTGGTGTCGTTGCTCATGGCCACCAGTCTCCCATCGGTCGCCGGGAGGGCGCGTGCGGCCCGACGGCGGAGCACTCCTCGGGCGCAGAGGTGCCGTGGCGCGCGGCGCGCCCGGGCGGCGCTCGGATGTGCTCCGGATGCTCTCGGGGAGCGCGTGCGGCTGTCGAGCAGCCCTGCCGCAGCAAAAGATGACTGCGCTGTCATTCATAATTGACAGCGCAGTCATTCGCGGGAATGCTGGGCCGCGGACGCTCGTCGTCCGGCACCGGTGCCAGCCGCTCTCGCGACCCCACGTCGTCGTCGGACGGGCGCCGGACCGCGCACCGGTGCGCGCCGGACGAGGCCTGAGCGTCGTGGGCATCGCTGCCCGCTCGGACGTCGAAGAGGACGAACACACATGAGACGATCACGACTCGCCACGCTCTCCGCGGGGCTCGCGCTGCTGATCGGGGCGGGCATCGCCTCCCCGGTCGCCGCAGTTCCGCAGGACCCGTCTGAACCGCGCCCGCCCGTGGACCACTCCCTCGAGGTGAACCCCTTCGTCGGCACGGAGAGCGAGGGCAACGCCTACCCCGGCGCCACGGTCCCGTTCGGCATGGTCCAGCTCAGCCCGGACAACTCCAACTCCTACGCCTCGACCTCCTACAGCAAGAACGCCGGGCGGGTCTGGGGCTTCAGCCACCGGCACGTCAACAGCGCAGGCTGCCCCGCGGCGGGCGAGCTGCTCGTGACCCCGGACACCACCGCGGCCCCGCGCACGGCCCGGACCCCCATCGCGATCAAGGACCAGGCGAGCACCGAGAAGGCGGTCGCCGGCTTCTACGAGGTCACGCTCGCCAACGACGTGCACGCAGAGCTCACCGCGACCACCCGCGTGGGTGCGCACCGGTACACGTTCCCGGCCTCGACCACGTCGCACCTGTCGTTCAACGTCGGGCAGACGCTGCGCGACGCCGGCGCCAGCTCGGTCACGTGGGTCGACGACCACACGCTCGAGGGCTGGGTCGACAACGGCGGCTTCTGCGGCGGCACGCCCGCCAAGCAGCGCTACTTCTTCAGTGCCACGTTCGACCGCCCCGTGTCCTCGTCGGGCACGTGGGGCACCACCGGCGTCTACACCGCGGGCTCGACCACGAGCCAGGTCACGACGGGCCGCAACGGCGCCGTCGCGGTGTTCGACACGACCACGGACCGCGACGTCGAGGTGAGCGTGGGCGTGTCCTTCGTGAGCGTCGACGGCGCTCGCGGCAACCGTGAGGCCGAGGCCGTGCGCGACGGCGTCCAGGTCGGGTTCGACGAGATCCGCGAGGAGGCGCGCGACGCCTGGAACACCGAGCTGGGCCGCGTCGACATCGAGGCCTCGCCCGAGAAGCGCACGATCTTCTACACCCAGCTCTACAAGACGCTGCTGTCCCCGACGATCGGCAACGACGTCGACGGCCGGTACCGCGGCATGGACCTCGAGGAGCACCAGGCCGACGGCTGGGACTACTACCAGAACTTCTCGCTCTGGGACACGTACCGCACCCAGGCGACGCTGCACGCCCTGCTGCTCCCCGAGCGCGCCGAGGACATCGTCCGCTCGATGTACCAGCACCGCGTCGAGGGCGGCTGGCTGCCCCGCTGGTCGCTGGGCGCGCTCGAGACCAACATCATGGCCGGCGACCCGGTCACGCCGTGGCTCGCGGAGAACTTCGCCATGGGCACCGTGCCCGACGACATCTCGGACGAGCTCTGGGGCTATCTCGTGGAGAACGCCACGACGGCCCCGCCTGCCGGCGTCGCGTCGGTGGGTCGCCAGAGCGCGGCCTTCTACAACGAGAACGGCCACATCCCGTTCTACCCCGAGAACGAGGGCGGCCTGGGCGGGCAGTACGAGGAGTACCGTCACGGCGGCTCGTCGACGCTCGAGTTCGCGCTGTCCGACGCGGGCCTGGGGGCGGCTGCTCAGCGCCTCGGCAAGACCGAGGACGCCGAGGCCTTCCTCGCCAAGGGCCGCAACTGGCAGACGCTGTGGAACCCGGACGTCGAGCTCTCGGGCGGTTTCCAGGGCATGGTCAACGCCAAGCGCCCCGACGGTACGTTCGTCACTCTCCCCGAGCTGACCGACGTCACGCGCACGGGCTTCCACGAGGGTGTCCCGTGGCAGTACCAGTGGATGGTCCCGCAGGACGTCACGGGTCTGGCCGAGGCGATGGGTGGTGAGGACGCGTTCGTCGAGCGTCTCGACTACTACTTCGACATGCCGGCGCTCGCGGCGAAGCCGGGCGTCTCGCCCTCGACGTGGGCGCGCGGTGGCAGCTCGTACTACCAGACGATCCGCTACAACCCGGGCAACGAGCCGACGATCACCAACGCGTGGCTCTATGGGTACGTCGGGCAGCCGTGGAAGACGAACGACGTGCTGGCTGCGAACCTCAACCGGTTCCCGAACACGCCGGGCGGGGGCGTCGGCAACGACGACCTGGGCACCCTGGCCGCCTGGTACGTCATGGCCGCGCTCGGGTTCGAGCCCGTCCTGCCGGGCTCGGGCATGCTCGCGCTCAACGCGCCCAAGGTCCAGTCCGCGACCGTCACGACCGACGCGGGCACGACGTTCGCCATCTCGGCCGAGGGGGCCAACGAGGACCTGCCGAGCTACGTCTCGGGCGTCACGCTCGACGGGGCCGAGCACACGGCCGCGTGGATGGACGCCTCGGCGATCCAGGACGGCGGCACGCTCGAGTTCGACCTGGCCGACTCGAGCGCGGGCCTCACGTGGGGCACCGCGCCCGCTGACCGCATCCCGAGCCTGTCGGCGCCGCTCCCGCCGCTGCCCGTCGAGGTCACCGCGACGGTGCGCTGCGTGGGCAAGAACGCCCAGGTGTCGGTCAAGGCCACGAGCTCGGCCGACACCGCGGTCGACGTCGTCCTGGCGACGCCGTTCGGGACGAAGTCGTTCCACGGGCTGCAGCCCGGCAAGAGCGCCGCGCAGACGTTCAACGCGCGCTCGGGCTCGGTCGAGGCCGGGACGGCGAGCGTCACGGTGACGCTCCCGGGCGCCGAGCCGCGCACGGTGGAGGTCGCCTACCCGGCGACGTCCTGCGGCTGACGCCGGCCCGCACGTGCCGGTGCGGGAGGTGAGCAGGTAGCAGGAAGAAGGCCCCAGGTGCCCGACGGCGGTTCTCGCCTCGGGTGCCTGGGGCCTTGTCGGTCCTGGGTCGTCACGGCCCGGGGTCGCCGGGCGTGGCGCTCAGGACGGTCGTGTCACGCGGCCGCGCCGACCGGCTCGAGGCGTCGAGCGGGGGACCAGCGGCTCGTGAGGTCGCCCAGCGCCCGCGAGAGCGCGTCGTTGAACGCGTCGGGGGCGTCGAGGTTGACGTCGTGGCCCGCGCGCGGCACGACCACGAGGGCTGTGTCGGGGGCCGTGTCGAGGTAGCGCTTCTCGTCGAGGCGCAGGTGGTCGCGCTGGCCGTTGATGAGCCAGACCGGCACCTTGGCGGCGCGGAGGTCGGCGCGCGAGGAGCGGCCCGCGAGCTCGTGCAGCACGTCGGTCACGACCTGCCACGCGGGCCGGCCGGGGAGCCGCGGGTCGGCGAACGTGCCGGCCCCGGTGAGCTGGGCCGAGGCGCGTGCTCCACCCGGCAGCGACCTTCCGGCGCGCAGCACGTCCTGGACGCGGCCCAGCGCGCGACGGGTCGCGGTGCCCGCAGCGTCCATGAGGCTCGCGGCCTCGCGGAAGAGCGCGACGGGCTTGCCGCGCGGGTCGGCGCTGCACGCGCACGCCACGATGCCCGCGAGCCGGTCGGGGTGGCTCGCCGCGTACGCGAGCGACGTGTAGCCGCCGAGCGACATCCCGACCACGACGACGGGGACGTCGTCGGGGAAGGACGCGACGGCATCGTCCAGGATCTCGAAGGCCCGTGCGAGCGTGAACCGCTCGTCGCTGCGCTCGCCGTGCCCCGGCAGGTCGACCGCGACCGCGAGGTGGCCCGCCTCGCGCACGTGGGCGAGCTGACGCCCCCAGATCGCGTTCGAGGTGCGCACACCGTGCACGAACACGACGGCGGCAGGGGGCCCGGCCGAGGACGCCTGCGCGAGGCTCGGGAGGAGGTCGATCGACGGGTCGGACGGGAAGGCGGAGGCCCGGAGGGAGGGCTGGCTGTTTCGCATCGCTTCGGATGCTGCCAGCGCCACCTGGGAGCAGTGCGAAAGCACGGGGAGCCTCCCGTGAACGTCCTGTGCGGGCCTTGGGACGAGGCCGTCAGCCGATCGCCTGCTCGAGGACGAGCGCGGTGCCTATCAGGATCATCGCGACGCCCGAGACCCGTGTCACGACCCGCGACGCCCCGGGCCGGGAGCGCAGGACGTGCCGCGCCCCCCAGGCCACGAGCAGGTAGACCACGGCGCAGCCGACCATGTGCACCGCGCCCAGCGCCGCGATCTGCGCACCGACGGGCCAGCGCCCCGCGGGGTCGGTGAACTGCGGCAGCAGCGCCAGGAACAGCAGGAGGACCTTGGGGTTGAGCCCGCTCGTCCCGAGGCCCTTCGCGGCCTGGCGCACCCACGACCCCGCGACGTGGTCTCCCTCCGTGACGGGTCCACCCGGACGGGCGAGCATCGTCACGCCGAGCCACGCGATGTACGCCGCGCCCAGCATCGTCAGGACCGTCAGGAGAGCCGGGGAGCGGGACACCAGGACGCCGACCCCGGCTGCGACGACCAGCGCGGCCGCGAGGTGGCCGGCCAGCATCCCGCCCACCGCGGGCAGGACCGACCGGTGGCGCAGGCCGGCCGTGATCGCGTACGCCCAGTCGGCTCCCGGCGTCACGACGAAGACGAGCGACACCGCCCAGAACGCGGCGATCGTGGCGACGGGCATCGTTCCTCCAGGGGCGTGTGCGCCGACCTCCGGCGCGAGAGCAACGTTAGGTCGGAACACGGCAAAAGTGCTTCCAACTTCTTGCCCTGGATCGTGACCGAGTGGAAAGATCCTTCGCATGGATGACATCGACCGGCAGATCCTTGCCGAGCTGCAGCAGGACGGCCGGCTCACGCTCACCGAGCTCGCCGAACGGGTCCGCCTGAGCGTCTCGCCGTGCCACCGGCGGCTGCGGGCGCTCGAGCGCTCCGGGGTCATCAGCGGCTACCGCGCGCACCTCGACGCGAGCTCGGTCGGGCTGACCTTCGAGGCGCTCCTCTTCGTGACCATGCAGTCCGCGACGCGGGAGACGCTCGAGGCGTTCGAGACCGCGGTCGTCGAGGTCCCGAACGTCCTGCAGGCCCAGCGCCTCTTCGGCGACCCCGACTACCTCCTGCGCGTCGTCGCGAGCGACCTGCCGGGCTTCCAGGTGCTGTACGACGAGCGGCTCTCGACCCTGCCCGGCGTGATGCGCCTGAGCTCGACGCTCGTCATGAAGAGCGTCGTCGAGGACAGGCCGCTGCCGCTGTAGGTGGCCTCGCGGTGCCGTGCCGCACGCAGGCCGCAGCAGACCGGCCGGACCGGTCCTCTCCGGTGAGCGCCGCCGTCGGGCCCTCCCGGCGGGCCTCGACGCGCGCGCTCACTATCCTGAGGGGGTGCTCATCGACCTCCACACCCACTCCACGGCGTCCGACGGGACCGACGCCCCGGCGCAGGTCGTCGAGGACGCAGCCGCCGCAGGGCTCGACGTCGTGGCCCTCACCGACCACGACACGACCGCGGGCTGGGCCGACGCCGCGCGAGCGGCCACCCGCAGCGGCATCGCGCTGGTGCGGGGCGCGGAGATCTCGGCCCGCTCGGGGCACGTCTCGGTCCACCTGCTGAGCTACCTGCACGACCCCACGCACCCCGACCTGCTGGCCGAGACCGAGCGCACGCGCGTCGACCGCGTCTCGCGGGCCCGGCGCATGGTCGAGCGGATCGGCGAGGACTACCCGCTGACGTGGGAAGATGTCCTGTCGCAGACCGAGGAGGGGACCACGATCGGGCGCCCGCACATCGCGGACGCCCTGGTGGCCACCGGCCACGTCAGCGACCGTTCGGCGGCATTCGCCACGATCCTGCACCCCGGCACGGGCTACTACGTGCCGCACTACGCCCCTGACGTCCTGGACGCCGTGCGCGCGGTGCGCGCAGCGGGCGGGGTGCCCGTCTTCGCCCACCCGGGCGCCGACGGGCGAGGGCGCGTGGTGCCGGACGCGGTCATCGAGCAGATGGCCGACGCAGGACTGCTGGGGCTCGAGGTGCACCACCGCGACCACAGCGCACAGCAAGTTGCCCGTCTCGAGGACATCGCCCACACCCTGGGCCTCTTCGTGACGGGTTCGAGCGACTACCACGGAGCCGGCAAACCGAACCGGCTCGGCGAGAACACGACAGCACCACGAGTGCTGGAGACGATCGAGGAGCTAGGCACGTTGGACGTGATCCGATGACGGCGCGGGCGGTGATGTCGTGAACGACATCATGGACCTCCGCCTCTTCACCGAGGTGTTCATCACGCTGTTCGTGATCATGGACCCTCCCGGGACGGTACCGATCTTCCTGGGCCTGACGAGCGCCATGGGCGCCAAGCAGCGCAACCAGGCCGCCAGGACCGCGATCCTCGTCGCGTTCGGCGTGATCGTGTCGTTCGCGGTGTTCGGCCAGCAGATCCTCAACTACATGGGCATCTCGCTCCCGGCGCTCAAGGCGTCCGGCGGGCTCCTGCTGCTGCTGGTCGCGATGGAGCTGCTCACGGGAAAGATGGAGGAGCCGACGCCGTCGGGCAACAAGGGCGTCAACGTCGCCCTGGTCCCGCTCGGCACGCCGCTCCTCGCGGGCCCCGGTGCGATCGTCGCGACCATGGTGTTCGTCCAGCGAGCCGACGGGTCCGCTGCGGACTGGGTCGCGATCGCGGCGGGCGTCGTCGCGGTCCACATCACGCTCTTCCTGGCGATGCGCTTCGCGAACGTCATCCACCGTGTCCTCGGGGACTCGGGGACGATCCTCGTGACCCGCATCGCGGGTCTGCTGCTCGCGGCCATCGCGGTGCAGCTCGTCGCGGACGCCGTCACCGCGTTCGTCCAGGCGGCCAGCTGACGCCCGGCCGACCGTAGCGCCCCGACGCCCGCGAGACCTGATGGTCTCGCGGGCGTCGTGCTGTCCAGGCACGATGGTCGGCGCCGACGCGCGACGGTCCGCGAGCCCGACGGGCGTTACCCGATCGGTACGGACGTCCCCGTCCTGGTATCGCACCCACGTCCTAGGGTGAGTCCCGGAGGGCGCGTCGCATCCTTCCGTCATGAGTATCGAAGGAGTGCTGATGAACTCACCGCGTCGCCGTCGACCGGTCGCCCTCACCACCACGATCACCCTCGGCGTACTCGCCGTCTCGCTCGTCGCGGGATGCACTCCCGAGGAGAAGGACGTCGCCTCGGCCGGCCTCGGGCTCGTGCCGGTGCCCACGGACGTGAGGGTCGACGGGGGAGGCGCGTTCGTGCTCGACGCGGACTCCACGATCGCGCTGGTCACGCCCGAGGTCATGGCCCCGGACGTCCACCACGTCGGTGAGGAGCTCGCCGAGCACCTCGGGACCGCGACCGGTTTCGACCTGCCGCTCGGCCCGGCGGTCGACGGCGCCGTGGGCGAGATCCGCCTCGAGCTCGTGCCGGACACCGAGGTCGTCTGGGAGCGGGACGGCCTGCTCGACGACACGGGTGTCGACGCCTACGAGCTCACGGTCGACGACGAGCAGATCGTCCTGACCGCCACGTCGCCCCCCGGTCTGTTCCGGGGCGTGCAGACGCTCCGACAGCTCTTCCCCGCGCAGATCGATGCGACGACGGTCCAGGAGGAGCCGGCGGGCGGGTGGACGGCACCTGCCGTGACCATCTCCGACGAGCCCCGGTTCGCCTACCGCGGCGCGATGCTCGACGTCGCGCGCCGCTTCTACCCGGTCGAGTCCGTCAAGCGGTTCATCGACCACGCGTCGACGTACAAGCTCAACGCACTCCACCTGCACCTGACGGACGACCAGGGGTGGCGCATCGCGGTCGACGCCCTGCCCGAGCTCACCGAGGTCGGCTCCACCACGCAGGAGGGGTGGGAGCCCGGGACGGGGGACGGTGAGCGGTGGTACTACACCGCGGACGAGTACGCGGAGATCGTCGCCTACGCGCGCGACAAGTACATGACGGTCGTCCCGGAGATCGACGGGCCGGGGCACACCCTCGCGGCGCAGGCGTCGCTCGGCTCGCTCACCTGCGACGGCGTCCCGACCCCGCTGTACTGGGGCCCCGAGGTCAACAACCCGATCGTCTGCGCGAGCGACGAGAACCTGGGCAACGTCCAGGGCTTCCTCGAGACGGTCCTCGCGTCCGTCGCGGGCCAGAACCCCGGCCCGTACCTGCACCTGGGCGGCGACGAGGCGCCCAGCCCGCCCGGCTGGTACCAGAGCTACGCCGAGGCGGCCAACGAGATCGCGACCGGTCACGGCAAGACCGTGATCGGCTGGCACCAGTGGGGGGCGTCCGAGGCGCTCCCGCCCGGCGCGCTGATCCAGTACTGGGGTGTCGGCGAACGGCTGCGCCCGGTCATCGGCGGGGAGGCGACGAACGCCGACCTGGTCGACGTCCAGGCCGCGCTCGACAAGGGCGCCCGGCTCATCATGTCGCCCGCCGACCGCACGTACCTCGACATGAAGTACGACGAGGACACCCCGTACGGCCTCGAGTGGGCCTCGCGCATCACGCTCGAGGAGGCGTACGGCTGGGACCCGGCGACCGAGCTCACCTCGCCCGACGGGAAGAGCACCCTGGCGGACGAGTCCGACATGGCGGGCGTCGAGGTGCTGCTGTGGTCCGACCGCTCCTACCCCGACAGCCTCGCGAGCCTGCCGACGAGCACCGACGTGTTCGTGCCCGTCGACCAGTACGCCGACTTCATGCTCTTCCCGCGCCTGCCGGCGACGGCGGAGGTCGCGTGGTCGGAGCAGGCCGACCGTAGCTATCCGGACTTCCGTGACCGGCTCGTCCAGGTGTCCCCGCGCTGGACCGCGGCGGGCATCGGGTGGAACCAGGTCGCCGACGTGGACTGGGCCCCGTGACGGCGTGAGGGGCCGCACCCGCCTCGGCTGACGGCGTCCCGCCAGGACCTACCAGGCCCCGGGGTCGGGCTCGGCCGCGACGAACGTGACCCGCCCGTCGTCGGACACCACGAGGCCCGGGTTGTGGGCGACCTCCCAGCGGAACCCGTCCGGGTCCGCGAAGTACCCCGAGTAGCCGCCCCAGGCGCGCACCTGCGCGTGCACGACGACGGAGCCTCCTGCGGCGAGCGCGCTCGCCAGGACGTCGTCCACCTCGGCGGGCGAGCCGACGTTGTGCGCGAGCGCGACGGGCGTCACGGGCTCGGGACCGTGGTGCCCCTCGTGGATGCCGGGACCGGCCTCTTCGAGGAGGTCGGCCCGGCGCCACAGCGACAGCAGCAGGCCGTGACCGACCTGGAGGAAGACGACCTCGCCCGGCACCTCGTTGACGGGTGCCCAGCCCAGCCCGTCGACGTAGAAGGCGCGTGCCCGGGCGACGTCGCGCACCCCCAGGGTGATCAGGCTGACGCGAGGTTCCATGGATCAACGCTAGCCCCGACCCGCCGGGCACGCCGCCGCTGCGCCCGCGCGCATGACGGTTCCCGGGACGACGGCGGGCCGCCGCTCCGAGGAGCGACGGCCCGCCGTCGGTGTCGTGCGTCGAGGGTCACTCGGCCGGAGCCGGCGCCCCCGTGGTGCCGGCGCCCGAGCCGCCGCCGTGCGTGCGGCGACGGTTGCGCTGGCGGCGCGGACGCAACGGAGCGCCGTCCGCGGACGCCCCGGCGGCCGGAGCCTCGGCGCGCGGAGCCTGCTCCGCACCCGTGGAGACGGCCGGTGCCGAGGAACGCTGCGCGCCCTCGGAGCTGCGGCCACCCTCACGTCCACCGGACCGGCCGGCGTCGCGCGAGCTGCTGCGACCGCTGTCGCGGCCACCCGACCGACCGGCGTCGCGCGAGCCCGAGCGGCCCGCGTCGCGGCCTGCGTCCCGACCGCCGCGCGCCGACGACGGCGAGCCGCCGCGCTTGCCGGTCTCGCCCAGGTCCTCGAGCTTCTCGGCGTCCAGGCCCGCGCGGGTCTGCGCGGACTTGGGCAGTCGGCCCTTGGTGCCCTCGGGGATGTTGAGGTCCGAGTACAGGTGCGGGGACGTCGAGTACGTCTCGACGGGCTCCGGGATGTTCAGGTCCAGGGCCTTGTTGATGAGCGACCAGCGGGGTACGTCGTCCCAGTCGACGAACGTGACGGCCGTGCCCTTGTTGCCCGCGCGGCCCGTACGGCCCGTGCGGTGCAGGTAGGTCTTCTCGTCCTCGGGGCACTGGTAGTTCACGACGTGCGTGACGTCGTCGACGTCGATGCCGCGGGCCGCGACGTCGGTCGCGACGAGCACGTCGATCTTGCCCGAGCGGAAGGCGCGCAGCGCCTGCTCGCGGGCGCCCTGGCCCAGGTCGCCGTGGATCGCGCCCGACGCGAAGCCGCGGTCGGCGAGCTCGTCGGCGACCTTGGCGGCCGTGCGCTTGGTGCGCGCGAACACGATCGTCAGGCCGCGACCCTCCGACTGGAGGATGCGAGCGAGGACCTCGACCTTGTCGAGCGCGTGCGCGCGGTAGACGACCTGCTTGATGTTCTTGACGGTCTGGCCGCCGTCGTCCGGGTCGTTGGCCCGGATGTGCGTCGGCTGCGTCATGTAGCGGCGGGCCATCGAGACGACCGCGCCCGGCATGGTCGCCGAGAACAGCATGGTGTGGCGGGCCGCGGGCGTGCGCGAGAGGAGCTTCTCGACGTCGGGCAGGAAGCCCAGGTCGAGCATCTCGTCGGCCTCGTCGAGCACGACGCAGCGAGCGCGCGTGAGGTTGAGGTGCCCCTGGTTCATGAGGTCGATCATGCGACCGGGGGTGCCGACGACGACCTCGACGCCCGCGTTGAGCGTTGCGATCTGCGGCTCGTACGCACGGCCGCCGTAGAGCTGGATGATGCGGACGCTGCGCTTGGCCGAGGCGGCCTCGAGGTCGCCGGCGACCTGGACCGCGAGCTCACGGGTCGGCACGATGACGAGGGCCTGCGGCTTGCCCGGTGCGGGGAGCTGGTCGAAGCCCTCCTCGCCCGGGGCGATGACGCGGTGCAGCAGCGGCACGCCGAAGCCCAGCGTCTTGCCGGTACCGGTCTTGGCCTGGCCGATGATGTCGTGCCCCGACATCGCGACGGGCAGGGTCATGGCCTGGATGGGGAACGGGTGGGTGATGCCGGCGTCGGCCAGCGCCTCGACGATCTCCGGGCGGACACCGAAGTCCGCGAAGGAGACGTCCTTGGCCTGGACGCTCGACGAGAGCGTGCCCTGTGCGTCGTCGACAGGGGCCTCGGCAGGGGTGAGGTCGAGCTCGGTGGGCTCGACAGGTGTTTCGGTGGTGGTCACTGGTGCCTCGTGGTTCTGATGTCTGGCGCGAGGCCCCGCACGTGCGTGATCGACCCGACGGTTGGCGGGTCCACGATGCTCCGGGAAGATCCCAGGCAGGTACGGTCTCTCGCGCCTAGTGGCCGGCAGCCGATCGTGGGTATTCGCCGCGAAGACGTCGTCGGGGGTCGTCGGCCGTGAGGCGCGAACCCCGGTTCCGCCCGCGCGCACCGACCGAGGTCGGCGTCGTGCAGTGTCGTTCGCAAGTCTTTCGGCACGGGGTGGGGCTCACGAGCACCCACCGGGGACCGGGGATTCGGACGACCGGGCAACCGATGTACCCCCCCATACTATCGGACAGCACCCGTCAAGCCGATCATTGCCCGTCATGTCGCGTCCCACGACGGGGGACGCTCGGCGCGACTCGACTATCCTGACCCGATGAGCGAGCCGCAGCACCACGACCCGTCCGTCGCTACCGAGAAGCTCGCCACGGACCATGACGCGGTCGGTCTGCTGGGCCTCATCGCGTACACCGAGCTCGCGACCTTCGGCCGTCTCGCGGCCGACGCGGCGCACGCTCCGACCCTCGCGCAGCGCCACCAGCTCTCGCGCCACGCGGGCAAGATGCTCGCGCGCCACGAGCGCGTCCTCGAGCGCATCGCCGACCTGGGCGCCGACCCCGAGGCCGAGATGGGCGCGTTCGACGGCATCTTCGACGACTTCGAGGCGCGGACGCCGTCGAGCACCTGGTGGGAAGGCGTGCTCAAGGGGTACGTCGGTCACGGTGTCGCCGACGACTTCTGCCGCCTCGCCGCGGACGGGCTCGACGACGAGTCGCGCGACCTGGTGCTCGAGATCCTCTCGGACGGCGTCGACTCCGAGCGTTCGGCCACCGTCATCGCGGACGCCGCGGCGGCAGACCCCGTGCTCGCGTCGCGGCTCGCCCTGTGGGGACGGCGGCTCGTGGGCGAGGCGCTCGGGCTGGTGCAGACGCTGCTCTCCGAGCGTGAGGGGCTGAGCAGGCTCCTCGCGGACGGCGCTGGGCACCGCACCGAGGCGGGGACCCCGGGAGCCGCGGACGCGACGGGGACGGCCGCTGACCGCCAGGCGTGGGTCTTCTCGCAGCTCACGGCGGAGCACACGCGCAGGATGGGGCGGTTGGGCCTCGCGGCCTGAGCGGTCCGGGACAGCCTCGCGGCCTGAGCGGTCCGGGACAGCCTCGCGGCCTGAGCGGTCCGGGACAGCCTCGCGGCCTGAGCGGTCCGGGACAGCCTCGCGGCCTGAGCGGTCCGGGACAGCCTCGCGGCCTGAGCACCTCAGGACGTCGCGACGTACGACGAGGGCGGTGCCTCGGCCGACCGGCCGGGGCACCGCCCTCGTTCTGCGTGAGCTCTCAGAGGGAGCCGAAGCCCACCCGACGCTGCTCCTCGGTTCCGATCTCCACGTAGCCGATCGACGACGTCGGGACGATGACGCGGCGACCGCGCGAGTCGAGCAGCTCGAGTGCCGGACCGCCCGCCAGGGCGGCCGAGACGGCGGCGGCGACGGCCTCCGTGGTCTCCTCCGTCTCGATCACGAGCTCGCGGGCCAAGTTCTGCACACCGATGGTGACTTCCACGTGATTCTCCTTCGCGAGCGTCGCCCGCGGGTGATCCCGCCGGCCACTGGTCGACAACTCCTCCGATACTAACGAGATTCCCGAGGACCTCGGGTGCTCCCGCGCTGGTGGGAGTCCCGAGCGGCCCCGATCCTCAGGCGTCGCGGCGGAGCATCCCGTGGACGCCTCGCCAGGCGAGCGCGGGCAGCAGGCGGGTGAGCTCGGCGGTCGTCACGTCGCTCTCGGCGCGGACGGCCTCGGTCGCCGCGGTCCGGGCGATCGCGGTGCAGGTCCGGGCGACCACGAGCGCCTCTTGCCCGGTGAGCGACGTGAGCCGGCCGAGGACCTCGGCGAACTCGCGCGCGTTGACCTCGTCGGGTTCGAGCACGCGAGCCCGGACACCGGGGTCGCGCATGACGTCGGACTCGAACAGGAGCCCGGCCGACGGCCCGGCCGACCGCGCGTAGTCGACGTAGGCCCGCACGATCCCCTCGATCACGGCGAGCCCGTCGACCGCGAGGGCGTCGAGGTCCCCGGACGACGTGCCGGGGGCCGCGGAGCGGAAGGGCGCCAGGACGGCGCGCACCGAACGGACCAGCGCAGCGCCCTGCTCGTCGACCAGGGCCATGTAGAGGTCGAGCTTGGACGGGAAGTGCCGGTAGAGCACGGGCTTGCTGACCCCGGCGCCGTCCGCGATGTCGTCCATGGTGATGTGGTGGTAGCCGTGGTCGGAGAACAGACGCTCGGCGACGGCGAGCAGCTGCGCGCGCCGTTCGTCCCGCGGCATGCGCACGGCGATGGACCGTGTGGTTCTCGACTTCTCTGCGACCCCCGACATGCGGCGATAGTACGGGCCGCGGCGTCGGGCCGTGACGGGCGGTGCGATCATGGACACGTGATGCCCCCGGAAGCCCCCCACGACGGATCGAGGGGACGCCCGGAGGGGTCCCCGCAGTGGCATGAAGGTGCAGGCCAGGCCCCGTTCTCGCGCCCGACGGCGCCGCGCACCTCGCGCAGGTCGCGCGCCCGGGCGCGTCTGGGACGGGTCCGCAGGCGCGGGATGCGTCGCGGTCCTGCTCTCGTCCTCGCGTCGGTCGGGCTGCTGGCCGGGCTCGGGGCCGGGGGGCTCGGAGCGGGGTCGCTCCTGCCGGGAGCACCCGGTGCCACCGACGTCGCGGTGGCGGACGGTGCGTCGGAAGCCCCGGTGAGCGGCGCCGTCGGGCAGGCGGTCGACGAGGCCCCCGCGGCTCCCGAGAACCGGGGCGAGGACGTCGCGAGCCGGTCCGTCCGCGACCCCCAGCTGGGGCTCGACGGGCCCGGGTCGCTCCCGCTCGTGCTCGAACGGGAGGTCGAGGCGGGGTCGGGCCTGGTCGGGACCGAGGTGGTGCCGGACCTCGGCGGCGCGCTCGTGGTCGTGCCCGCGGAGGTCGCCGCGCCGGGGGCCGGGACGGTCAAGACCGTGCGGATCGAGGTCGAGGCGAGGCTGCCCGTGGACGGCGAGACGTTCGCCGCGGCCGTCATGGCGACCCTCAACGACCCACGGGGCTGGGGGCCGGTCGACGGTGTGACGTTCGCCCGGACGGGGGGCGACGCGAGCATCCGCGTGGTCCTGGCGAGCCCGGCGACGACCGACCGGATGTGCGCCCCGCTCAAGACCGGCGGGACGTACTCGTGCGGTGTGACGGGTGCGGCGATCCTCAACTTCTCGCGCTGGGTCGAGGGAGCCTCGGACTTCGACGGCGACATGGGGCTCTACCGGCACTATCTGGTGAACCACGAGGTCGGGCACGTGCTGGGCCACCGGCACGTGAGCTGCCCCGCACCCGGGACGCTCGCCCCCGTCATGGTGCAGCAGTCGATGTCGACCGAGGGCTGCCTGCCCAACGGGTGGCCGACGTTCGGGTAGCCGGGCGGGGTGTCGTCCGGGGCACCTTCCGGGCAGCGGCCGGGGCGCCGTCCGCGAGCCCGGGGCGGGCTCGGGCGAGGCCCTCGCCGGGTGCGCGGGAGTGTGGGTGGCTCGTGATGAGATCTTCCCGTGCTGCACCACCCGGACCTCCGCCTCGTCCTGCCGGACACCGCCTCCACGGTGCCCGTCCTGCTCGACGCGACCCAGCGGGCCGCGCTCGACGCGGCGCGCACGGAACCGGCGACCCTGGTCGTCGGGGCCCCCGGGACGGGCAAGACGACGGTAGCCATCGAGGTGGCCGCGCAGGCGCTGAGCGAGGGCGTCGACCCGGCACGCGTCCTGGTGGTCGCGGCCTCTCGCCGCTCGGCGGCCGAGGTGCGGGACAGGCTGTCGGCGCGCGCGGACCGGACGGTCAGCGCGCCCATGGTGCGCACGGCCGCGGCCGCGGCCTTCGCGGTGCTGCGAGCGCGCGCGGCAGCGATCGGCGAGCCGCCGCCCACGCTCATCTCCGGCCCCGAGCAGGACCTCCTCCTGGCCGAGCTCCTCGCGGGGCACCTCGACGGGGACGGGGTGCCGCTGCGCCTGCCGGACGGGCTGCCGGAGGAGGTGCTGGCCCTGCGCGGCCTGCGCCAGGAGCTGCGCGACCTGCTGATGCGTGCGGCCGAGCGCGGCCTGACCCCCGCTGACCTCGACGACCTGGGTGCGGCGCACGAGCGCCCCGAGTGGCGGACCGCCGCGCAGGTCTACCAGGAGTACCTCGACGTGACGGCGCTGCGCGTCGGTACCCCGGACCTGGGCGCGCGCTACGACCCGGCGGTCGTGGTCGACGAGGCCGCGGAGGCGCTGCTCGCCTGGGAGGACGAGGTCACGGGCGCGCCGCGGCCCACGTGGGACGTGGTCGTCGTGGACGACTACCAGGAGGCCACGATCGCGACCGCGCGCTTCCTGCGCGTGGTGCACGACGCGGGTGCGCGTCTCGTGCTCCTGGCGGACCCGGACACCGCGGTCCAGACCTTCCGCGGCGCGAGCCCGGGGCTGGTCGGTCGTGCCAGCGCGCCCGTGCGCCGGCGGGCCGCGACGGGCGAGTTCGACGCGCGCGTCGAGGTCCTCGGGACGGCCTGGCGCCAGGAGGCCGCGCTGCGCGACGTCACCCGGACCGTGACGACCCAGATCGGCACGGTCGCGGGGGCGGTCCACCGTGGGGCTGGGGCCTCGACGGCTCCCGTCCCCGAGGACGGGGCGCCCCGCGGGGCGTCGGTCGCGCTGCTCGGCAGCGGCGCGGAGGAGGCCGCGTACGTGGCGCGTGAGCTGCGCGCCGAGCACCTGCTGCACGGCACGCCCTGGGGGCGCATGGCCGTGGTGTGCCGCGCGGGGTCGCAGCTCGCGACCCTCCGGCGCGCGCTCATCGCGGCGTCGGTGCCCGTCGGCATCCTCGGCTCGGACGTCCCGCTGCGCGAGGAGCCCGCGGTCACTCCGCTGCTCGCGATCATGCGCGTCGCGGTGGGCCTGCCTCCGGCCGGGTACTCGCGGGGGCTGGACGGCGTGCGCGGCACGGCCGGGATCGACGACGCGGTGACCCGCGACGTGGGCGACCCTGCCGAGACCCTGATCGAACGGGAGCCGCCGGTTCCCAGCACGACCTTCGACGAGCTGGACCCCGTGACGGCGGCCGCGCTCGTGACCTCGCCCGTGGGCGGGCTGGACGTGGTCGCGCTGCGTCGCCTGCGCCGGGCGCTGCGGGCCGAGGAGCTCGGGTCGGGCGGCGGGCGCACGTCGGACGCCCTCCTGGTCGAGGTGCTGCTCGACGCGTCGCGCGCCGCGACGCTGCCCGCGAGCGTGCGTCGCGGTGCCGTGGCGGTCGCTCGGGTGATCGCCGCCGGACGGGAGGCCACGCTCGCCCCCGACGCGACCGCGCAGACCGTGCTCTGGGCGATCTGGAGCGCGACCGGGCTCTCGGACCGGTGGCGCGACGCCGCGCTGGGCGGTGGAGCGGTCGGCGCGCGCGCCGACCGCGACCTCGACGCCGTCCTCGCGCTCTTCCGCGCCGCGGAGACGTTCGTCGACCGCATGCCGGGCGCTCCGCCGTCGGCGTTCGTGGAGTACCTCGAGTCCCAGGACCTCCCCGCGGACTCGCTCGCGGCCCGGGCCGCCGGGACGGACTCCGTCGCGGCGCTCACGCCCGCCGGGGCGGCGGGGCGCGAGTGGGACGTCGTGGTCGTGGCCGGCGTCCAGGACGGCGTGTGGCCGGACCTGCGCCTGCGCGACTCCCTGCTCGGGTCGGAGGCGCTCGTCGAGCTCCTCGCGGGGCGCTCGCAGGACGCGCACGGCCTGGGACCCGACGCTCGGCGGGCCGTCCTGACCGACGAGCTGCGCTCGTTCGCGGTCGCGACCTCGCGTGCGTCACGTCGTCTGCTCGTCACGGCCGTGAGCGACGTCGACGAGGTGCCCTCACCGTTCGTCGACCTCGTGTGCCCGCCCGCGGGGCCCGACGACGCCGCCGAGGGGGCCGGTGGTGCGCCCCAGGACGGTGGCGACGGGGACGGGCCGGCGCTCCTCGAGGAGGAGCGGGACCCGCGCCGCGTCCAGGTCGGGCAGCCGCTCGACCTGCGCGGGCTCGTGGCCGCGGCGCGCAGCCTGCTCGTGGAGGAGGTCGTGCGCGGCGACGGCTCGACGCGAGGCGTGGGGGACCCGGGCGACCCCGAACGATCCGAGGCCCTCGCCGAGCTGCTCGCCGACCTGGCGCTCACGGGCGTGGGCGAGGCCCGGCCGGAGTCCTGGTACGGCGTGAACCCCGTCTCGAGCACCGACCCCTTGTGGGGCCCCGAGGACACGGTCATGATCTCGCCGTCCAAGGTCGAGTCGGTGAGCAGGTGCGCGCTGCGCTGGGCCGTGGAGAGCGCGGGAGGCACGGCCCCCGACGCGACGGCCCAGTCGCTCGGCAACCTGGTCCACTCGATCGCGCAGGAGGCGCCGCGCGGCACGCACTCCGAGCTCGCGGCCGAGCTGGACCGCCGCTGGCCCGAGCTCGCGCTCACGCCGGGCTGGCCCACGACCCAGACGCGCCACAAGGCCGAGGACATGGTCGGTCGGCTCGCGGGGTACCTGCAGGCCTCGGGCGAGCCGTTGCTCGTCGAGGCGCCGTTCGAGCTGGAGATCGGCCGTGCCGTGCTGCGCGGGGTCATCGACCGGGTGGAGGACGCCGGTGACGGCGCGGTGCGCGTCGCGGACCTCAAGACGGGCAAGACCAAGCCGTCGGTCACGGAGGCCGTGACCAATCCCCAGCTCGGCACCTACCAGCTCGCTGTCGAGGGCGGTGCGCTCGACCTGCCCGAGGGCACGCGCAGCGCGGGCGCGCAGCTCGTGTTCGTGGGTGACGGCAAGGACGCCGGGCTGCGGACCCAGCCCGCGCTGGAACCCGAGCCCGACGGGACGAGCTGGGCGCGCGAGCTCGTCGAGGACGTCGCGGACACCATGGCCGACTCGGTGTTCACGGCCCGGGAGAACAAGCTGTGCTCGGTGTGCCCCGTGCGCCGGTCCTGCCCCCTGATGACGGAAGGCCGCCAGGTGATCGCATGAGCGCCGAGTCGCTGTTCGACGAGCTCGACCTCGGGACGGTCGGAGTCCCGGCCGGGGCCGACGGGGAGGGCGCGCGCGAGCTGCCCGAGCCACGCTTCTCGGCCGTGCGGATCGCAGAGATGCTGGGTCGTCCTCGGCCCACCGACGAGCAGGTCGCGGTGATCGAGGCGCCCCTCGCGCCGCTGCTCGTCGTCGCCGGGGCCGGGTCGGGCAAGACCGAGACCATGGCCGCGCGCGTGGTGTGGCTCATCGCGAACGAGTGGGTCGCCAAGGAGTCCGTGCTCGGGCTGACGTTCACGCGCAAGGCGGCGGGCGAGCTCGCCGAGCGCGTCCAGTCGCGCCTCGTGCAGCTCGATCGCGCGCTAGGCAACGACGGCGCGGCGCTGTCGATGCTGGACCGGCCGGCGATCTCGACCTACAACTCGTACGCCGCCTCGCTCGTGGGGGACCACGCGCTGCGGATCGGGATCGAGCCCGGCGCCCGGCTGCTCTCGGAGGCCAGCCAGTGGCAGCTCGCGGCCGAGGTCGTCGAGAGCTGGGCCGGCGACCTCCAGACCGAGGCGGCGTTCTCCACGGTCGTCGGCGCGGTGCTGTCGCTGTCCGGCGCGCTGAGCGAGCACCTGCTGAGCCCCGACGAGGCCCGCGCGGGCATCACGGGCATCGTCGACTCGATCCTCGCGACGCCTCTCGGCGGCAAGCGCACCGAGCACTACGCCGAGGTCAAGAGGCTCCTGGGCTCGCTCGGTGAGCGCCACCGGCTGCTCGACGTGGTCGAGGCCTACCAGGAGCGCAAGCGGACCTCGGACTCGCTCGACTTCGGGGACCAGGTCGCGATCGCGGCGCGGCTCGCCCGGACCGTGCCCACGGTGGGCGCAGGGGAGCGGGCGCGGTACGGGGTCGTGCTGCTCGACGAGTACCAGGACACGTCGTACGCGCAGGTCGAGCTCCTGTGCGCGCTGTTCGGCGGACATCCGGTCACGGCCGTGGGCGACCCGAACCAGTCGATCTACGGCTGGCGCGGCGCGAGCGCGTCGGGCCTCGCGCGGTTCCCCGAGCGGTTCCGCGCGACGGGCCCCGGCAGCACGGGCGCCTCCGCCGACGTGCAGTACCTCAGCACGTCCTGGCGCAACGACCGGGCCGTGCTGGCGGCGGCCAACGTCACGGCCGCGCCGCTGCGCGAGGGGGCCACGCGCGTGCCCGTGCCGCAGCTCGACGAACGCCCGGGGGCCGGGCGCGGTGTGGTGACCGGCGTCTACGCCGCGACGCTCGAGGAGGAGGCCGCGGCGGTCGCGGACTTCGTCGCCGAACGCTGGCGCCCGCGCACGCGCCGCCAGGAACGCGTGACCGCGGCCGTGCTGTGCCGTGCGCGCTCGCAGTTCCTCGCGATGGAGGTCGCGCTGCGGGCCAAGGGCCTGCCGGTCGAGGTCGTCGGCCTGGGCGGCCTGCTCTCGACCCCCGAGGTCGTGGACCTCGTCGCCCTGCTCGAGGTCGCGCACGACCCTTCGCGCGGCGACTCGCTCATGCGCATCCTCACGGGGCCGCGACTCAACCTGGGCGCGGCGGACCTGCACGCGCTGAGCAGCTGGGCGGCAGACCTGGCGCGCCGAGACGCAGCGCGGCGCCCGCCGACGGGCGCCTCGGGCGGTCCCGGCGGTCTGTCGGGCGCCCTCGCGTCCGACGGCGCCGCACCCGATGGTCCGTCGGGTGCGGCGGGGGAGGGCGAGCTGCCCGGCGTCGCCGACGACGGGACGCTCACCGTGGTCGAGGGAGACGTGGTCGACCACCGGTCGATCGTCGACGCGCTCGACGACCTGCCGGCGCCCGGACGCGCGGCCCGGGACGGGCGTGAGCTCACCGAGGAGGGGCACGCGCGGCTGGCCGCGCTGTCCACGGTCCTGCGCGACCTGCGCGGGCAGACGTACCTGTCCTTGCCGGAGCTCGTCACGCAGGCCGAGCGGGCGCTCGGCCTCGACATCGAGGTGACCACCGCGGCGACGCTCGCGGCGGGCGGGTTCGGCGAGGAGGTCGGCGACCGGGGACGCGCGCACCTCGACGCGTTCCGTGACGTCGCCGCGACGTTCTCGCAGTCGGCGGACCTGCCGACGCTCGGCGCCTTCCTTGCGTGGCTCGGCACGGCCGGCTCGCAGGAGCGAGGGCTCGACCTGCCCGTGCGCGAGCCGGACCCCGACGCGGTGCAGATCATCACGGTGCACGCCTCGAAGGGCCTGGAGTGGGACGTCGTCGCGGTGCCGGGCATGGTCGACGGGATCTTCCCCAACACCGCGGTGGGGGACAGAGGGCCGACCGACAGCGGCTGGTTCACGGGGCTGGGCAACCTCCCGTACCCGTTGCGCGGTGACGCCGAGGACCTGCCCGTCTTCCACTTCGAGGTCGCGGAGGACGCCAAGGACCTCGACGGGCGCCGCAAGGAGTTCCTCGCGGCGAGCGGTGAGCACCAGGTCGACGAGGAGCGTCGGCTCGCGTACGTGGCGTTCACGCGCGCCCGCGCCGAGCTGCTGCTGGCCGGGTCGTGGTGGCGCGACGCGACCAAGCCCCGTACGCCCTCGCCGTTCCTCGTGGAGCTGGCCGAGGCCGGCATCATCAGCGACGCCGACTGGGCCGGCATGCCCGCGAAGGACGAGACCAACCCGCGCGACGAGCTGGTCCACGAGAAGGACTGGCCGCGCGGGGAACCGGGGGCTGACGAGAGCGCGCCGGCCACGATCGGTGAGACGGCCGCATCACCGGCCGAGCCGCGCGCCCGGGCGGTCGTGCGGGCCGCCGCGGACCGGGTCCGGGAACGGATCGACGCACGCGCCTCGTTCGTGGCCGTCGCGGGTCGCGACGCAGGCGACGGATCCGGTGCGGACTCGGTGCTGGACGGGCGGGAGCCGCTGCT
The DNA here is from genome assembly GCF_001692445.1 of Oerskovia enterophila. Taxonomy (GTDB): domain Bacteria; phylum Actinomycetota; class Actinomycetes; order Actinomycetales; family Cellulomonadaceae; genus Oerskovia; species Oerskovia enterophila. Next base: position 63,926 of record NZ_MAQA01000019.1, read on the forward strand.
CGACGCGTCGGGCACGGACCTGCGCGAGCTCGCGCGCATCCTGCTCGAGGAGCGTGACCGCCGCGACGCCCGCAGCAGCGAGATCTCGTTCCCCGCGCACATCTCGGCATCGGGGCTCGTGCGCCTGGCCGCGGACCGGGGCGAGTACGCGCTGCACCTGCGGCGCCCGGTGCCCGCGCAACCCACGGTGCATGCGCGTCGCGGCACGCAGTTCCACCTGTGGGCCGAGCAGTACTTCACGTCGTCGTCGTTGCTCGACGTCGACGACCTGCCGGGGGCCGACGACGAGGACATCTCCCCGGACCTGGACCTCGAGGCGCTCCAGCAGACGTTCCTCGCCTCGGAGTGGGCGGGGCGCACGCCGATCGCCGTGGAGGTCGACGTCGAGACCCCCGTGGGCGGCATCATGTTCCGTTCGCGCATCGACGCCGTCTTTCCCGAGAGCCCCGAGCACGCTGGCGGGGCGAGGGACGCCGTCGTCGTCGTGGACTGGAAGACGGGCAAGGCCCCGCGCGACGCCGAGGCCCGGCGCACGCGCGAGGTCCAGCTCGCGGTGTACCGGCTCGCGTGGTCGCGCTGGTCCGGGCTGCCGGTCGAGAAGGTCAACGCGGCGTTCTACTACCTGGGCTCAGATGAGACCGTGCGACCGGAGCGACTGCTCGACGCCCACGAGCTGGAGGCTCTCGTGGCGGGGCACGGCGCCTGAGCGCACCGCCCTCCGGCTAGCCCTCGTCGCCCCCGCTCGTGACTTCGTCCAGGTCCAGGAGCATGTCCACGGCGTCGGCGACCACGTCGTCGAGCCCGTGCCGTACCCCGTGCAGCAGCCAGCGCGCCAGGGCCAGCTCGCCCGCGAGCAGCGCACGGTCCGTCAGGTGCGGGTCGGTGAGCTCGGTGCGGCGCAGCTGGTAGGCCTCCATGATCGAGTCGATCGCCTCGGGCGGGGCCGCCACGAGCAGCCACGCGAGGTCGTCGGCTGGGTCGGCCACGCGCGCCTCGGCCCAGTCGGTCACGGCGACGACGCGCCCGCGCGCGACGAGCACCTGGCCCGCGCCGAGGTCCCCGTGGACGACGACAGGCTGGTACTTCCACAGCGACACGTCCTCGAGCGCGGCCTCCCAGCGGCGCAGGAGCCGGGCGGGCACCCTGCCGGTCTTCGCGGCCTCGTCGACCTCGGCGAGGCGGCGGTCGCGGTACTCGGCGGCCGTGTAGACGGGCAGGCCCGCGTTCTCGACGACGGACTGCGGCAGCTCGTGTACCGCGGCGAGCACACGCCCCAGGTCCGCGGCGAGCCCCGGGCCCGGGCGCAGGGTGTCGAGGTCGAGCGGGACGCCGCCGTACCGGTGGTGCACCACGGCGCGTCCGCCCTCGGGCAGCAGGGCGTAGCCCAGCACGTCGGGGACGGTGAAGGACAGGACGCCCGTCGTCACGTAGTGGCGCAGCGAGTCCAGCAGGGCCGTCTCGGCCTCGAGGGCGGCGCCGGCCGCGAGCGTGCGAGGAGCGCGGACGACCCATTCCTGCCCGTCGCCGTCGGTGACGATCGCGACGTCGTCGTCCCCTGTCGCCTCGGACGGTCGCACGGACCGGACGTCGAGGCCGGGGACGGCTGCGGTCGCGAGCGCGGCGAGGGTGAGAGGTGAGCGTGGCACGCGTCCACGGTAGTCGGTGCGCGGCGACGGGCCGCCCTCGGCGGCAGGTGTGTCCGCGACGCGAGCCGCGCCGTGTGCGCTGCGAGCGCCGCGCGTCCCGCGTGACCTACGGTCGACAGGTGACCGACCAGACCTCGCCCGCAGCCCCCGTCCCGAACCCGCAGCCCCCGGCGGGAGCTGTCGCGCTCCCCAGCGCGTTCGCCGCGCACCTGCCGCTCGCCCGCTCCGCGCTCGACCGTGCGGCGCACCGCCGTACCGAGGAGGGCCTGTTCGCGACGCTGCGTGCCGACCCCTCGACCCGTGTGGTCCTGCTGCACCGCGGCCGGCTCGCGACCGGACCGGACGGGCTCGCGCTCGCCACCCCTCAGGACGTCGCCGCCGTTCCCGAGCCCCACGCGGCCACGGGTGACCACAGCAACACGCCGCGCTGGGTCTTCCTGGGCGAGGATGCGCCGTCGGGCACGTCCTTCCTGGCCCTCCTCCTGCCCGACGACGCGGACGACCTCGACCTCGACATCGAGGGCGTGGACCCCTCGGGTCCGCTGTCCGTCCTGGTACGGGCGCACGAGTGGGCCGGGCTGCGCGAGCTGGCCTCGCGCCTCGGCCCGCGCGACACGGGGCTCGCGACCGAGGCCGTGGCTCTCGCGGCATGGCACGCGGCCAACGAGCGCTGCCCGCGCTGCGGCGAGCCGACCGTCCCCGTCGCGGCGGGCTGGGTGCGGCGCTGCGTGGCGCAGGACATCGAGCACTACCCGCGGACGGACCCGGCGGTCATCATGGCGGTCGTCGACCCGGGGGCGGGGCCCGGCCAGGACCGGCTCCTGCTGGGCCACGCCGCGCACTGGCCCGAGGGACGCTTCTCGACGCTCGCGGGCTACGTCGAACCGGGCGAGGGGCTCGAGCAGGCCGTGCGGCGCGAGGTCGCCGAGGAGGTCGGCGTCCAGGTGGGGGAGGTCGTCTACCGTGCGAGCCAGCCGTGGCCGTTCCCGGCCTCGCTCATGCTGGGCTTCACGGCCACGGCGCTCACGACGGACATCCGGCCCGACGGCGAGGAGGTCACCGACGCGCGCTGGTTCACCCGGGCGCAGCTCGTCCGGGCCACGGAGAGCGGGGAGGTGAAGCTGCCGAGCCGTTCCTCGATCGCGCGTGCGCTCGTCGAGGAGTGGTTCGGGGGGCCGCTCGCGGGGGAGTGACTTACCACGGGGTCGTCCAGGGTGCTCGACGGGCCGATCCTCGATGCCCTGCCTACGGTGGACGCACCGGCTCGTCCACCCTGAGGAGTGAGCATGAACCCGTCGATCAGCGTTCTCTTCCGTGCGATCCCGTTGGCGATGGGTGCGGTGTGCCTCGCGTTCGGGCTCTACGTCCTGTCGGGCGGTGACGACGCGAACCACTTCGTCGCAGGTCACGTCAACGTGGCCCTGACCGCGATCTGCATCGCGCTGTTCACGACCGCCGCGACGATCATCCGCCAGCTCGTCCACCGGTACGGCAGGGTCTGGGAGATCGTCCTGCCCGTGCTCGGATACGCGGTGGCCATCGCGACCATGATCTGGGGCATCACGATCATCGGTCGGGGCGACGAGCCGCAGTTCATCGTGGCCGGGCACGTGATGCTCGGCATCGGTTTCATCGCGGGGTGCGTGAGCACCGTGGCCACGGCGTCGACCAAGTTCGTGCTCATCCAGAAGAGCGCGGCCCTTCCCGTCGGAGGCGGTGCACCGGATGGCGCCTACTCACGCGGGGCGGGAACCGTGCTGATCGCGATCCCCGCTCTGTTCGCGGTGGTCGGTCTCATCGTCGCGGTGACGCTCTACGCGCGCGGCGGCAATGCGGCCCTGGTCGCGGGCAACGTCATGGTCGGCCTGTCGCTCATCTGCTCCGCGCTGGTCGCGCTCGTCGCGAGCATCGTGCGCCAGGTCCGCAACGAGTTCGGCGACGCCGAGCGCTACCGCTGGACGTGGTGGGTCGTCGCGATGGGAACCATCAACGTCGCCCTGGGCCTCGTGGTGCTCTTCAGCTCGGACGACCCGTCGCGCCTGGCCCCCGGCACCGTGCTGATCGGCCTGGGGCTCATCTGCTTCAGCATCCTGTCCAAGGTGCTTCTGCTCGCGCTCGTGTGGCGCCAGGTCTTCGCGCTCGCCAACCGGATCCCCATCATCCCCGTGGCCACGGCGCTCGCGTGCCTGTTCTTCGCGGCGTTCCTCTTCGAGGCGACCATGACCGAGCCGGGCTTCTTCGTCGGCGCGCACGTCCTGGTCGGGCTCGGTGCGGTCTGCTTCACGCTCTTCTCGATCGTGTCGATCCTCGAGGCGGGGACCTCGAAGTAGCCGGTCAGCCGGGCACGTGCGGGCTGCGCGTGCGCGCGACCGCGACCGAGGGCTGCGCGAGCACTATCCGAGCACGGCAGAAGGCCCCGGACTCCGGTCCGGGGCCTTCTGCGACGACGACGTGCCGCGTGGTGGGCGACAGCACCTCGTCCGGGAGCGGGGAGGTCAGGCCGCGAGGCGCTCCTTGACCTGGGCGAGCGACGGGTTGGTCGCCGCGGTGCCGTCCGGGAAGACGACGGTCGGCACGGTCTGGTTGCCACCGTTGACCTGCTCGACGTAGGCCGCGCTCTCGGGGTGCTCCTCGATGTTGACCTCGGTGTACCCGATGCCCGCGGAGTCGAGCTGGGTCTTCAGGCGACGGCAGTAGCCGCACCAGCTCGTCGAGTACATGACGATCGATCCGGCGTCGGGGGTGGTCGGGGCCGTGGCCATCGGTGCTCCTTCGTTCGCGGGGCCCGGGCGTGCGCGCGGGCCGACAACCACGCCGGGCACAGGACCCGGGTGCTGCCGTCGTGGGCAACGTCCGCGGGGGTGCGGTTGTTCCCCGCCGCGCCCGACGACGACCCCGCCCTGTGGAGAGTGGCGCCCGGTGTGGGCGGCGGCTGAGAGAATCGACGTGATGCCGAACGAGTCAGCGGACCAGATCCTCGAAGCCCTCGACCCCGACCAGCGTGATGTCGCCCTCGCGCTGCACGGGCCCGTCTGCGTGCTCGCGGGGGCGGGCACGGGAAAGACGCGAGCCATCACGCACCGCATCGCCTACGGCGTGAGGACTGGCGTGTACACGCCCACGAGCGTGCTCGCCGTGACGTTCACGGCGCGTGCCGCGGGCGAGATGCGCACGCGTCTGCGCGAGCTCGGGGCCACCGGCGTCCAGGCCCGGACGTTCCACGCTGCCGCGCTGCGCCAGCTCAGCTACTTCTGGCCCAAGGTCGTGGGCGGTGCCCCGCCGCGCATCCTCGAGTACAAGGCGGCCGTGGTCGGCGAGTCCGCCCGCAGGCTGGGCCTCGGCGTGGACCGGATCGCGGTCCGCGACCTGTCGTCGGAGGTCGAGTGGGCCAAGGTCTCGCTCGTCACGGCGGACGACTACGTGAAGGCGTGCGCGGCGATCGACCGCCCCGCGCCCGCGGGGTACGACCACCAGACGGTGGCTCGCCTCATCGCCTCGTACGAGGAGGTCAAGACCGAGCGCTCGGTCATCGACTTCGAGGACGTCCTGCTCATGCTCGGAGACATGCTCTCGTCGCAGGGCGCCATGGCGGACGAGGTCCGGCGCCAGTACCGCCACTTCGTGGTCGACGAGTACCAGGACGTCTCCCCGCTCCAGCAGTTCGTCCTCGACCAGTGGCTCGGGGGACGCAAGGAGCTGTGCGTCGTGGGCGACCCGTCGCAGACCATCTACTCGTTCACGGGCGCCACGCCCCACCACCTCCTCACCTTCCCCACCAGGTACCCGGGGGCCCAGGTCGTCAAGCTCGTCCGGGACTACCGGTCCACGCCACAGGTCGTGACGCTCGCGAACCAGCTCCTGGCGCGCGCGGGACGCCGCGGGGGAGCGCACCAGGCCCTCGAGCTCATCGCCCAGCGACCGTCGGGCCCACCCGTCGCGTACGTGGCCTACGACGACGACGAGGCCGAGGCCAAGGGCGTCGCCGCGCAGATCGGACGCCTCCTGGCCGCGGGGACGCGCGCGAGCGAGATCGCGATCCTCTACCGCACCAACGCCCAGTCGGAAGGGTTCGAGCAGGCGCTCGCGGACGCGGGCATCGCGTACCTGGTCCGTGGGGGCGAGCGCTTCTTCCAGCGCAAGGAGGTGCGTGACGCGATCGTGCTGCTGCGCGGCGCCGCCCGTTCTGCGGACCCGGCGGTCCCCATGCCGGAGACGGTCCGTGACGTGCTCATGTCGGCCGGGTGGGCCTCCGAGCCGCCGTCCGCGCGAGGGGCTGCCCGCGAGCGCTGGGAGTCCATGCAGGCCCTGGTGGCCCTGGCCGACGACGTCGCGCGCGTCGCTCCCGAGGACGCGCCCCCCACGGTGGCGTCGTTCGTCGCGGAGCTCGACGAGCGTGCCTCGGCCCAGCACGCACCCACGGTCGAGGGCGTCACGCTCGCCTCGCTGCACGCGGCCAAGGGGCTCGAGTGGGACGCGGTGTTCCTCGCCGGCATGAGCGAGGGGCTCATGCCCATCTCGCTCGCGGAGACGGACGAGGCCGTGGCCGAGGAACGGCGCCTGCTCTACGTGGGCATCACACGTGCCCGCGAGCACCTGCAGGTCTCGTTCGGCCGGTCCCGCAACCCCGGTGGGCGGGCCACACGACGACGCACGCGGTTCCTCGACGGTCTGTGGCCCGACGACGAGCAGTCCCGCGCACCTCGACGAAGCCGCGCCAACCAGAACAAGGTGCAGCTCACGGGCGAGTACGACCGCGCGCTGTTCGAGCAGCTGCGCGAGTGGCGGCTGTCGGTCGCGCAGGAGACGGACAAGCCGGCGTTCACGATCCTCGTGGACACCACGCTCGCGGCGATCGCCGAGACCCGACCCTCCTCGGTGCCGGACCTCGCGAAGATCAACGGGATCGGACCGGCCAAGATCGAGAAGTACGGCGAGACCCTGCTGGACATCGTGGCGCGATCCGGGTCCTGACCTGGGGTCGGGCGGCCCGCGCGGAGCCACCCGAAAAACTCGTCGAGAAGAATCTCGATAAATAAGTTGTGCCCCCTTCCGAGGGCGGCATATGGTTCAGGAGTCCTTGTAGGAGAGGCGCGCGCCGAGAGGCGAGCGCTCGACGGAGATTGGAGGTGGGTGAGCATGGTGAACCAGATCCTGACGACGAACCCGACACATGTGTCGGCCGATCCGACCAACCGCGCACGACGCGGCGGATCCCTCGTCATCCGCCCCGCGCCCGACTCCGCACTGAGGACGTCGCCGGTCTAGTCACCGGCAGCACCCTTCTCAGGCCGCGGAGTCCACCTGGACCCGCGGCCTTCGTGTTTCTCCGAATGCGATCGTCTTCCCGGTCAGCCGTCCACCATCCCGGACGCGACGACCATCTGCGGGTCCTGTGACAAAGAAGTTCACACGCAAACAGGACATCACTGGAGGACATCGTGCGGCTCACCGCGCTGCTCGACAACATCACTGCCCAGGGCGGATCCGGCCCCTGGACTCCCCATCAGCCCCTCTCCACCCCCCTCGGTTCGTCCGACGCGGCCGAGTTCGACCGGCTCCTCGCCGGCCTTCTGCCGTGCCGGACGAACGACCCCGAGCTCTGGTTCGCCGAGCAGTCGACCCAGGTCGAGCAGGCCAAGGCCCTGTGCCAGTCGTGCCCGCTCGTCGCGGGCTGCCTGGCCGGCGCCCTCGAGCGCCAGGAGCCGTGGGGCGTCTGGGGCGGCGAGGTCTTCGTCGACGGGGCCGTCGTCGCCCGCAAGCGTGGGCGTGGACGGCCGAGCAAGGCCGAGGTCCTCGCCCGTCAGGCCGAGGAGGCGGCTGCCCGCGAGGCAGCCGAGTCCGTCTCGGCGTCATCGGCGGCCTGACATGGCCGCCGCACCCGTCAGGCTCGAGCACCCGCACCGCGGGTGGTTCACCACCTCGCGCAGCCTCGGCACCGCATCGGGAACAGCGATCTCGATGCAGGCCGTGGCTGTGCGGGGCGTCAGCCCGTCGAGGTGCACGAGCACCTGGCTCGCGGCGATCGCCGAGCCGACTGCTGCCAGCGTGGTCTCCTCGACGTCGAGGACCTCGCGCTGAGCATCCCGGAGCTGGTCCGCGAGCTGCGGCCACTGCGGGTCGAGGTCGGCACGATGCCCCTCGACGCACCGGACGCACGGCGTCCGCCCCGGTCGGACGAAGGGTCCGACCACCACGTCAGCCTCTCGCACCACGACAGGTAGGTGCGGGGTCCCGTCGCCCGTGAGCCGCCCGTACCTGTCGGGGCGCAGCACGCGGCGCTCGACCACCACGACCACGTCCGGCCGCTGCCCGTGGGGCGAGACCCACCGCGCGGCGTCGACCGCCCGGGCCTGCACCTGCGGCGCGAGGTCCGTGAGGAGCCGCGCGGCGGCCTCGCGGCGCGGCATCCCCACGTCCCGCGGACGGTAGCCGCCCAGCCCGACGTCGGTCGCCTGGACCGGTGCGACGTCGTCGAGCAGGAGCGTTCCCACCCCTGCCGTGGCGAGGACGACCGCCGTCCCGACCCCCAGCCTCCCCAGGCCCTCGATCGCGACGCTCGTGCTCGCCCGTCGGGACAGCGTCGCGTGCCCCGCCGCGTCGGGACGCAGGAGCGAGAGCGTCGCCGCGTCGGCCGCGCCGCGCGCGGGGGCGGCGACGTCCTCGCGCGCGTCGTCCGCCCGCCCGACGACGAGGAGCGCCTCGCGCAGGTGGCGAAGGATCACGCGCTGCCGCTCGAGCGGGATGGCGCGGACCTCGGCCGGGGCGTGCAGGAGCGGACGGGCCGAGCGGCCGTGGTCGAGGAGCCACGTCTCCTCGTCCTCGCTCAGGCCGCTCAGGAGCACGCTCCACCGGTCGTCGGTGCCGTACTGCACCTCGCCCGGGCCGCGTCGCAGCACGATCGTCCCCGGCCGCAGCCGGACGGGGAACAGGGGTGCGTCGACCATGAGGCGTCTCCTCGCCTGGGGGCTCCCGGGGATGCTCCGTCGGAGCCTGCGTCGTCCACACTGCCAGCGAGGGGCACCTCGTGGAGGTTGTCCACAGCCGCGTTCGCAGAGGTCGTCACGCCCGCGGCTCGCAGCCAACGCTTGACCGTTTCTCGACGGTTTCTCGCACGCATGTCGCAGAATCGTCGGCGTGGTCTATGGCATATGTCACGATGAACCACTACGGTCTGTGCCGTGGCCTACGAAGCCGAGCGAGGTACCCAGGGTGGTGCCGAGACGTACGTCGAGGTGCGCCGGAGCCGTCGTCGCAAGAGCACGGTGAGCGCCTACCGCGACGGGGAACGCACCATCGTGTCGATCCCCGCGCGGTTCACGCGAGCCCAGGAGCGCGAGTGGGTGCAGCGGATGCTGGACCGGCTCGCGGACAAGGAGAGACGGCGCAGGCCGTCCGACGCCGAGCTCGTCGCGCGCGCCACCGAGCTCTCGGCCAAGTACCTCGACGGGCGGGCGCACCCCACGAGCGTGCGCTGGTCCAGCAACCAGGGCAGACGCTGGGGCTCGTGCACGCTGATCGACGGCAGCATCCGGATCTCCACGCGTGTCCAGGGCATGCCCGAGTGGGTCCTGGACTACGTGCTGCTGCACGAGCTCGCGCACCTGCTGCACGCGGGCCACGGCCCCGGGTTCTGGGCGCTGCTCGAGTCCTACCCCCGGACGGAGCGCGCCAAGGGCTTCCTCGAGGGGGTCTCGTTCACGCGCGACGGCGGCACCCCCGAGTCGCCCGACGAGGACAAGGTGGCCCCGCCGCACGTCGAGATCGAGGCGCACCCCCCGCTCCCGCAGGACGACGCCGCACCGGAGCCCGCCCCGCGTGCGACGCCCGACCGGCACGCCGTGCCGGCCGGACGAGGCGCGCAGGCCCCCGCGAGGGAGTCCGCGCGCTAGGTGCGCGGGGAGCCGTCGGGCTCGGCCTCGGTGTCGCCGGTCGAGCCGTCGGCCTCGTTGAAGATGTCCGCGAGGGCCTTGTCGAGGTCGGTCTGCTCGGCCTGGACCTCGGCGCGCCGCGACTGGTAGCCGGACGGGTCGTCGAGGTCGAGCGGGCTGGGCAGCAGGTCCGGGTGGTCCCACACCGCGTCGCGGGCGTCGGCGCCGCCCTGGACCGCGATGAGCGCCCACAGGGTCGCGGCGTCGCGCGACCGGCGGGGGCGCAGCTCGAGCCCCACGAGCGTCGAGAAGATCTGCTCGGCCGGGCCGCCCGCGGCCCGCCGACGGCGCAGCATCTCGCGCAGCGGCACGGCGTGAGGCAGGTGGGGGAGCGCAGCCTGTGCGCTGACCTCGTCGACCCAGCCCTCGACCAGCGCCAGGGCGGTCTCGAGGCGCAGCAGCGTGGCCTCCTGCTCGGGGGTGTTCTGGAGCCCGAACACCCCGCCCGACAGCGCGCTCTGGAGAGCGCTCGTGTCGGTCACGTCGATGTCGGAGAGCTGGGACTCGAGCGCGTCGAGGTCGATCGTGATGCCCCGTGCGTAGGCCTCGACCAGCCCGAGCAGGTGCCCGCGGAGCCAGCTCACGTGCGTGAAGAGGCGTGCGTGCGCGGCCTCGCGCAGCGCGAGGAAGAGGCGGACCTCCTCGAGGGGGGCGTCGAGCCCCTCGGCGAAAGCCGCGACGTTCGTGGGGAGCAGGGCGGTGGCGGGCTCGGGGAGCAGCGGCAGCCCGATGTCCGTCACACCGAAGACCTCGCGCGACATGGTCCCCGTCGCCTGCCCGATCTGCATGCCGAAGACCGCGGAACCGAGCCGGCGCATCATCTGCGCGGGGTCGAAGTCCGCACCGAGCGCGCCCGCAGGCAGCCCGGGGATGCCGAACGAGAGCGCGTCCGGCCCGTCGCCGCCACCCGGGAGCTGGTCGCGCAGGACCGTGGACAGCGCGTCGGCGACCGAGGACGCGACCGGGGCGGCGAGCGCGTTCCATGCGGGGAGCGTCTTCTCGACCCACTCCGACCGGCTCCACGCGTACCGCTTGCCCCCCGCGGGAGGGAGGTCCGTCACGGCGTCGAGCCACAGCTCGGCGACCGACAGGGCCTCGGTCGCCGACCGCACCTGGGCCGGCGTGAGCGAGGGATCGCCCTCCGCGACGGCCACCTGGCGGGCGATGTCGTGCGCGACGTCGGTGTTCACCGGGCCGTTGCCCGAGCTCGCGAGGAGCCGCTGCACCTGGGCGAGCACGTGCTTCATCGCGGCAGGATCGTTGCTCAGGCCGCTGCCGGCGGCGAGCGCCGCCGGGTCGAGGCCGCGTGCGCGCAGCTCGCGCAGGGCCTCGTCGGCGTCCGCGCCGAACATGGAACGCAGGAGCTCTTCCCACTGCGCGTCGGGCTGGTCGCCCGCGCCGGAGGTGAACTCGTCGGGCGGTTGGCTGCTCATCGGGGTCTCCTCGGGATAGCGTCAGGAATCACCGTAACCACAATCTGTGACCAGCAAGGGGGCGCGAGGCATGTCGGAGGGCTCGGTTCGCTCACGGCGCAGCGCGTCGGAGGCCGGGACGCCCGGCGCGTCGAGCGCGCCCGGGGACGACGACGGCCGGGCGAGCGGCGCCGTCGGGCAGGGGGACGACCCGGCGACGGACGCCGGGTCGGACGGCCAGGACGGGCGTCCGGGCGCAGACGACGCGACCGTGGTCGTGGGCGAGGGGCGCGTCGCGGCACTCGTACGGGAGGCCCTCGGCGGGCGCGGCCCCGAGCGGGCGCCGGCCGAGTCCAACGACCTGGCCGCGCCGTGGGTCGAGGGCGCGCGGACCGTGGTCGTGGTCGCCCCCGCGGGCGAGTTCGGGATCAGGGTGCTCAAGGGCGAGACCCGCCGCGCGTTCCTCGTCGAGCAGGCGCGTCGCGTCGCCCGGGCGGCGGCTGCGCACGGCGTGCGCCAGGTCGTGGCCGTCACGTCCGCGATGGTGCACGGCGCGAGCGCCGACCGGCCCGTCGTCGAGGACGCCGAGCCCGTCTCGCCCGACGCCGCGGGCTTCGTCGCGGACCTCGTCGCGTTCGAGGAGGCGCTGGCCGACGAGATGGACCTCGTCGACGAGCCCGTGCTGCTCGCGGTCCTGCGTCCCGCGGTCGTCGTCGGACCCGAGGTCGACACCATCCTCACGCGTCACTTCGAGGCCCCTCGCCTGCTCGTGGTCAAGGGCAGCGAACGCCCCTGGCAGCTCGTGCACACCGACGACCTCGCGTCGGCGGTCCGCCTCGTCGCCGCCGAGGGACGGTCCGGGGCGTTCACGGTCGGGGCGCTCGACGAGCACGGCGAGCCCGACGTCGTCACGCCCGCCGAGCTGGTCGAGCGCACGGGGCTCGCGACCGTGAGCCTGCCCGCGGCGACCGCGTTCGGCGCCGCCGAGCGCCTGCACCGTGTGGGCGTGCTGCCGTCGCCCGCGAGCGACATGGCGTTCGTGGTGCACCCGTGGACCGTCTCCGCGCGCACCCTGCACGAGGCCGGCTGGGTTCCTGCATGGTCGAGCGCCGAGTGCGTCGACGTGCTCATGGACGGCGTCCGGGGCCGGATCGCGGTGGGTGGCCGCCGCGTGGGTGGCCGGGACGCCGCGGCGCTGGGTGCCGCGGGAGCGGCGGTCGCGCTCCTGGGGACGGCCGCGATCTGGCGGCAGGCCCGACGGCGGTGAGCCGCCTCGGGCGGTGACCTCGCCCCGGGTGCGGCTCTCGTCGGGAGCTCCACGCGAGGTGAGAGGGCTCGCAGCGTGCGCGACGTCGTCGGGCGCTGGCAGGAACCTCCCGGCCCGCCGCCAGCGAACCTTCAGGATTCTCGGGGATGATAGCGACGTGACAGAACCGCTCGCCCCCCGAGACCCGCACGAGCCCGCGCCCGGTCCCGACCCGTTCGGACCGCCGCCCGAGGACGACTACACGCCTCCTCCCGTGACGCGCCGCTCGCTCACGCTCGGGATCTCGTTGCTGGCCACGACCCTGCTGGTCGCGGGCCTCGCGGTCATGCCCGCGCCCTACGTGGTGCGCTCGCCCGGTCCCACGCAGGACACGCTCGGCGAGCAGAACGACCGCGAGCTCATCCAGATCGAGGGCGCCGAGACGTTCGACTCCACGGGCGAGCTGCTGCTGACCACCGTGTCGGTCGCCGGCGGTCCCGGGTACCCCGCGAACCTCTTCCAGGTGATCGAGGGCTGGGCCCAGCGTTCGCGGTCCGTGCGCCCCGTCGAGGAGACGTTCCCGCGCAACGTGACCCAGGAGCAGACGGCCGAGGAGAGCCAGGCCGAGATGCTGTCGTCGCAGGAGACCGCGACCGTGGCCGCGCTCACCGAGCTCGGCTACGAGGTGCCCGCGACCCTCACGATCCAGGGTGCGGCGAAGGACACGGGCGCGGCCGGCGTCGTCGAGGAGGGGGACGTCATCACGTCGGCCAACGGCAAGGACGTCGTGACCTACCAGGACCTCATCGACGAGCTCGCGACCGTGACCCCGGGCGAGGACGTGGTGCTGGGCGTCGACCGTGGCGGCGAGGCCGTGGACCTCACGATCACGACCCAGGAGGCCGACGGCAAGGCGATCCTCGGAGTCTTCATCGACCCCGACTTCGAGCTGCCGATCGACGTGAAGATCCAGATCGACGACATCGGTGGCCCCTCGGCGGGCACCATGTTCGCGCTCGGGATCATCGACCAGCTCACGCCCGAGGACGAGGCCGACGGCAACGTCATCGCGGGCACCGGGACCATGAGCGTCGAGGGGAACGTCGGTCCCATCGGCGGGATCCAGCAGAAGCTGTACGGCGCCGAGCGCGACGGCGCGACCTGGTTCCTGGCCCCCGAGTCGAACTGTGACGAGGTCGTCGGGAACGTGCCCGAGGGGCTGAACGTCGTCAAGATCGCGACCCTCGAGGACGCGCGCGACGCGATGGTCGCGATCGGCGCGGGCGAGGGCGCGAGCCTGCCGACGTGCACCTCGTGACCGGGGCGCACTGACGGCCGCACCGAACGGCTGCGGAATCGACGGCGGGGCCGGACGACCATGGTCGTCCGGCCCCGCCGTCGTGTCCTGGCTCGGGTGCGGAGGTGGCGCGCAGCAGCTCGACGAGCCAGGCGACTACTCGAACGTGGCGCGCAGCGCCTCGATGAGCCCGGGGACCAGGTCCGGCCCGAACGCCACGTCGTTCCCGTCGTCGTTGGCCCGCGTGCGCACCGCGCACCACGGGGTGCCGTCGCGCAGCACGCCGACCGCGAGGCGCACGTCCTGGCGGTCCGGGTGCGAGGACAGGTAGGCGAGCGCGGCCGCGGGGTCGGTCGGCAGGCCCTCCTCGGCCGAAGGCGGCAGGATGACGCGCTCGGCGACGATCGCCGCGCCGTCGACCGTCGACGGCCACGACAGCGTGCCGAGCAGCTCCTCGAGCGTCTCGGCGTCCGGCAGGCCCTCCTGCTCGACCGAGACCAAGTGGTCGGGGATGCCGCGCGCCGCGGTCACGACCTCGGGCGGGAGCTGGTCGGCCAGGCCCGGGTTGGCGGCGATCGCGTCGGCCGTGCGCACGAGCGCGAACACGCGCGGCGGGGAGTCCCAGCCGTCGGCCGCGACGTGCGCCTCGACGTCGCGCACGGCGTCGGCGAGCGCGAGCTGGGCGAGAGGGACGATCGGCGCGGGGGCGTCGTCGGGCACCCCCGTGGGGGCGGGTGCGGTGG
>NZ_MAQA01000020.1 GCF_001692445.1 Oerskovia enterophila
CCCGCGCCTGGTCGAGCGTGCCTCCCGTGCGGTCGACGTAGACCTCGAAGACCTCGACGAAGAACTCGCGCGACCTGGCCCCGAAGTCTGGGTCTGCCCCCGCGAGAAAGCCGTGCATCATGACGAGCAGGAGGTTGCGGTCCGCGAGCAGCCGGACGTAGGTCGCGGCGAGCTCGTCGCCTGCTGCGGGCCCGGCGGGCACCGCGGAGAACGCAGCCACGATGCGGCGGCCGATCCGGTCGAAGACCTCGGCGAACAGCTCGTGCTTGGTGCCGAACATCCGCACGACGTAGGGCTGGGACACGCCCGCGGCCCGGGCGACCTGGTCCACGCTGGTCCCGGCGTAGCCCCCGGCGGCGAAGACCGCGGTCGCGGCGTCGATCATCTGCTCGCGTCGCTCGTCGCGCGACATGCGCCGCGCCGACGGCTCGGGCTCGGCGACCTGGGCCCGTGCAGAACTCGGTGCGCTCTCCATGTTGACAAGGTTATCAGTTGATTACTAGCGTCAGAATCCTAGTAATCATTCGATGCTTACCTCTTTGAGGAGTCCTCATGTCCACGACCGCCGTCCCCGACCGCCCGCCCACCCTCGTCAGCGACGCGCCCCTCCCCGCGGGCCTCACCACCGCGATCGACGACGCACGCTCCCCGGGCGCGCGCCGCCGTCGGCCTCTCGCGCTGGTCCTGGTCGCAGCCTCGCTGCCCATGTTCATGGCCACGCTCGACAACCTCGTGGTCACCGGCGCCCTGCCCGTGATCTCCCAGGCGCTGCGGCCGAGCGTCGAGCAGCTCCAGTGGTTCGTCAACGCCTACACGCTCGCGTTCGCGACCCTCATGCTCGTGGCGGCCTCGCTCGGCGACCGGTTCGGACGCCGCCGGGTGTTCGTCGTCGGGATCGCCGTCTTCACGCTCGCGTCGGTCGCGTGCGCGCTCGCCGACACCCCGTCCGCGCTCATCGCGGCCCGCGCCGTGCAGGGTGCGGGCGCTGCCGCGATCATGCCGCTGTCCCTCGCGCTCATCGCCGACGCCGTCCCCCGTGCCCGCCGCGCGCTCGCGATCGGGATCTGGGGCGGCGTCTCGGGTCTCGGCGTCGCGCTCGGGCCGCTCGTCGGCGGCGCGGTCGTCGAGGGCATGAGCTGGGAGGCGATCTTCTGGATCAACGTGCCCGTCGCGCTCGTCGCCGTCCCGCTCGTGCTCGTCGTGCTGCGCGAGTCGTTCGGCCGTCGCGGGCCGATCGACCTCGTGGGCCTCGCGCTCGCCGGGACCGGGGTCTTCGCGGGCGTCTGGGGCATCGTCCGCGGCAACGAGGACGGGTGGACGTCCGCGGTCGTCCTCTCGCTGCTCGCCGGGTCG
This sequence comes from Oerskovia enterophila, assembly GCF_001692445.1. Taxonomy (GTDB): domain Bacteria; phylum Actinomycetota; class Actinomycetes; order Actinomycetales; family Cellulomonadaceae; genus Oerskovia; species Oerskovia enterophila. Next base: position 1,354 of record NZ_MAQA01000020.1, read on the forward strand.
GTCCTGCTGCTCGTGGCGTTCGTCGCGTGGGAGCAGCACCTCGCCCGCCGGGGCGGCTCGCCCCTCGTCCCGATGCGCCTGTTCCGCTCGCGCAGCTTCGCCATCGCGAACGTGTCCGGCTTCGCGTTCTCGCTCGGCATGTTCGGCGCCGTGTTCCTGCTGATCCAGTACTTCCAGATCGCCGAGGGCCTCTCACCGCTCGAGGCAGGGGTCCGCACGCTCCCGTGGACCGCGGCCCCCATGCTCGTCGCACCCGTCGCCGGCATGCTCGCGCCGCGCCTCGGCATCCGGACGCTCCTCGTGACCGGGTTGACCCTCCAGACGCTCGCGCTCGCCTGGCTCGCGGTCGTCTCGTCCGGCGCGACGTACGCGCAGCTCGTCCCGGCCTTCGTGCTCGCGGGGATCGGCATGGGTCTGACGTTCGCGCCGAGCGCGACGGCCGTCCTGGTCGACATGGACGAGTCCGACAACGCGACCGCGAGCTCGACCAACTCCACGCTCCGGGAGGTCGGGGTCGCGCTGGGGGTCGCGGTCCTCGTCGCGGTCTTCCAGGCCGCGGGCGGAGCGCTGACACCGGAGCTCTTCACGGAAGGCCTGCCGGCCGCGCTGTGGGTCGGCGCCGCGAGCGTGGGGGTGGGGGCGGTCGCCGCGACGTTCCTGCCGCGCCGCTCCGCCCGCCCGACGGCGTAGCGCACCCCGCCGGGACGGGTCCGGTGGGGTGCGGGGCAGGTGGCCCAGGACAGCGGAACGGCCGGCCCCAGCAGGGACCGGCCGTTCCGTGTGCTCGTGCTGCCGCACCCGCCCGATGGCTCGGTGGGGTGCGCGGGCGCGCCGTCAGGCGGGCGCGACCTCGTCGGAGTCCGCAGACCCGCCGGCCTCGACCTCGTCGTCAGCGGCAGGCTTCTTGTACGGGTCGGCGTCGCCGGCGTACGTGGCCTTCTCGCGCAGCGCGGCCAGCTCGGCATCGCGACGTGCAGCCTCGTGGAGGGCGACGTCGAGGTGCGCGGCGGTGTCCGGCACGGAGTCGAGGTGGAACTCCAGGGACGGCGTGAGCCGGATCCCCGTCTGCTTGCCGACCTCGGAGCGGATGATCCCCTTGGCGCTCTCGAGCGCCGCGGCGGTCCCTGCCCGCTCCTCGTCGTTGCCGTAGACCGTGTAGAACACCGAGGCGTTCTGCAGGTCACCGGTCACACGCACGTCGGTGATGGTCACGAACCCGAGACGCGGGTCCTTGATCCGGGTGTCGAGCATCTGCGCCACGATGACCTTGATCCGGTCAGCGAGCTTGCGAGCCCTGGGCTTGTCGACCATGGTTCAGTCCTTTCATCAGAGGGCCCCGCAGGAAGTCAGCTCCTGGTGGGCCCTTCGGGCCACGTCCTGAACGAACAGCTCCGCCGACGCCGGACCGTGAGGTGTGGCGGGTCGTGGTGGGTCTGGCACGGGCCGCCAGGCCCGCGGTAGACCCGCCACACCTCACGGGTAGGCGTCAGCGGAGAGGTACGTCAGCTACGCGGCTTCTCCCGCATCTCGAACGTCGCGATCGTGTCGCCGACCTGCAGGTCGTTGAACGAACCGAGACCGATACCACACTCGAAGCCCTCGCGGACCTCGGTGGCGTCGTCCTTGAACCGCTTGAGCGACTCGACCGTGAGGTTGTCGCCGATGACGGCTCCCCCACGCAGGACGCGTGCCTTGGTGTTGCGTCGGATCTCGCCCGAGCGGACGATCGAACCGGCGATGTTCCCGAACTTGGAGGAACGGAAGACCTCGCGGATCTCGGCGGTGCCGAGCTGCACCTCTTCGTACTCGGGCTTGAGCATGCCCTTGAGTGCAGCCTCGACGTCGTCGATCGCCTGGTAGATGATCGAGTAGAAGCGGACGTCGACGCCCTCGCGCTCGGCCAGTGCCTCGACACGCTCGCCGTACTTGACGTTGAACCCGATGATGATCGCGTTGTCCACGGTCGCCAGGTTGACGTCGTTCTGGGTGATCGCACCGACGCCGCGGTGGATGATCCGCAGCTGGACCTCGTCGCCGACGTTGATCTGCAGCAGCGCGTCCTCGAGTGCCTCGACGGCACCGGAGACGTCGCCCTTGAGGACCAGGTTGAGGGTCTCGACCTTGCCCTGCTCGAGCGCCTGGGCGAAGTCCTCGAGGCTGACGCGCTTGCGACGCTTGGCCAGGAGGGCTGCGCGCTCGGCTGCCTCGCGCTTCTCGGCGATCTGACGGGCCGTGCGCTCGTCCGGAGCCACGAGGAACGTGTCACCGGCGCTGGGCACGGACGCGAGCCCGAGCACCATCACGGGGCGGGCGGGGCCCGCCTCGGTGACGTTGTTGCCGTGCTCGTCGAACATCGCACGGACGCGTCCGTGAGCGGTGCCCGCGACGATCGCGTCCCCGACGTGGAGCGTGCCGGACTGGACCAGGACGGTCGCGACGGCGCCGCGGCCCTTGTCGAGGTTCGCCTCGATGGCGACGCCTCGTGCGTCCTTGTCCGGGTTGGCGCGCAGGTCCAGCGAGGCGTCCGCCGTGAGGAGGACGGCCTCGAGGAGCGCGTCGATGCCCTGGTTCTGCTTGGCGGACACGTCGACGAACATGGTGTCGCCGCCGTACTCCTCGGCCACCAGGTTGTACTCGGTGAGCTGCTGGCGGATCTTGGCGGGGTTGGCCCCCTCCTTGTCCACCTTGTTGACCGCGACGACGATCGGCACGCCGGCCGACTGCGCGTGGTTGAGCGCCTCGACCGTCTGCGGCATGACGCCGTCGTCGGCTGCGACCACGAGGATCGCGATGTCGGTCACCTGGGCACCACGAGCACGCATGGCGGTGAACGCCTCGTGACCCGGGGTGTCGATGAACGTGATGGGACGGTCGACGCCCTCGTGCTCGTGACGGACCTGGTAGGCACCGATGTGCTGCGTGATGCCGCCGGCCTCGCCGGAGATGACGTCGGTCTGGCGGATCGCGTCGAGCAGTCGGGTCTTACCGTGGTCGACGTGACCCATGACCGTGACGACGGGCGGACGGGCCTGGAGCTCGTCGTCGCCCTCGCCCTCGAGCTCGGCGTCCAGGTCGATGTCGAAGGCACCGAGGAGCTCGCGGTCCTCCTCCTCTGCGGAGACCATCTCGATGACGTACCCGAGCTCCGCGGCGAGCGAGCCGAACGTGTCCTCGTCGAGGGACTGCGTGGCGGTCGCCATCTCACCGAGGTGGAAGAGCACCGTCACGAGGCTCGCGGGGTTCGCGTCGATCTTGTCCGCGAAGTCGTTGAGCGAGGAACCGTGACGCAGGCGCACGACGGTCGAGCCGTTCCCACGGGGAACCTGCACGCCACCCAGCGAGGGGGCCTGCATCTGCTCGAACTCCTGGCGCTTCGCCCGCTTCGACTTGCGCCCACGGACGGGGCGCCCTCCTGCACGACCGAAAGCACCCTGGGTGCTGCCACGACCTGCGCCACCGCGGCCACCGCCACCGGGGCGACCGGCGAAACCGCCGCCACCACCAGGAGCGCCGCCGGGGCCTCCGCCTGCGCCACCGGGACGACCGGCGAAGCCGCCACGACCGCCACCGGCACCGCCGGCGCCGCCACCCGGACGACCGCCGGGAGCGGGACGGTCACCGGGGCGACCGATCGAGGTACGACCGGGCATCATGCCCGGGTTGGGACGGGGACCACCCGGACGCGGTGCAGGACGGGGACCACCGGGACGGGGTCCGCCGGTGCGCTCGGCGCTGCCTGCTGCTGCTGCGGGGTTGGCGTTCGCTGCCGGGTCGGCTGCGCGCTCGGGCCGTGCACCCGGACGAGGCATGCCCTGGCTCGAGGCGAACGGGTTGTTGCCCGGGCGCGGGGAGCCGGCGCGCGGCATGCCCTGGCTCGAGGCGAACGGGTTGTTGCCAGGACGCGGGGAGCCGGGACGGCCGCCCCCACCGGTTCCGCCGGAGCCGCCGGGGCGGGCTGCTGCGGGACGCGGGCCGGGCGCGGGGGCGTTGCCGCCACCTGCCGGCTTGGGCGATGCCGACGGCTTGCGCTCGGCAGCGGGAGCCGGCGTGGCGGCGGGCTTGGCCGCAGCAGGGGCTGCGGGCGTGGGCTCGACGAACGCGGGGCTCGCTGCTTCCTTCTGGGGTGCCGGCGCCTTGGGCGCGGCGGGTGCCGGCGCGGGGGCAGCGGGCGCCGGTGCTGCAGGCGCAGCCTCGGCGGCCGGCACGGGCTTGGGCGCGGCCGGACGTGCCGGCGCGGGCTTCGCGGCGGCGGGCTTGGCGGGAGCGCTTGCGCTCTCCGTGCCACCGGCCGGGAAGGTGTCGCGCAGCTTGCGGACGACCGGCGGTTCGATGGTCGAGGATGCCGAGCGGACGAACTCACCGAGTTCCGTCAGCTTGGTCATGATGGTCTTGCTCTCCACCCCGAGCTCCTTTGCGAGCTCGTAGACGCGGACCTTTGCCACAACTCTCCTGTCTCGGCCCACCCGAAACAGGGAGGACCGTCTTTAGTGCTGGGTGCTCATCGCTGGGTACTCATCGGGTGCCCATCGGCTTCTAACCCGCTTCCTTGTCGACGATTCGTGCGGTGTTCGTGCGGTACTGGCGCGGCTCGGCTCGGGCGGCGCTGGTGCGCCGCCGACCGGGACCGCCGACTTGACGATGACTGGCGATGACTGACGACGGGTCAGTCTTCCCTGTCGAGATGGGCGTGAGCTCCGGCGAGGTCCACGGGTCCTGCGAGACGCAGCGCCCGGGGAAAGGCTCGTCGACGCTCGGCCAGCTCGAGGCAACGCCGAGCATCGTGGAGCCAGGCGCCGCGCCCCGGGAGCGACCTGCCGACATCGACGACGAGCCGAGGCTCTGGAGTGTCAGGCTGGTCCACCACGAGGCGGAGAAGAACAGACCGTAGGTCACGCTCCCGGCAGCCGACGCACGTCCGAACGGGCGCGTGAGCGCCTGAAGGGTCGTGCGACGGATTCCGGACCCGTGGCCCAGTCAGGGACAGTCTAGCGCGCCCGCTCACCGAGTGTTACCCGTTTCCGTCGCCGGAGCCCGGTCCGTCGACCTCGTCGAGGCCTCCACGGGCCCGGTCGTCGCCCGCACCGGGGTGCGCGCCCTCGTCCGAGCGGATGTCGATGCGCCACCCCGTGAGCTTCGCGGCAAGCCGGGCATTCTGCCCTTCCTTGCCGATCGCGAGGGACAGCTGGAAGTCGGGGACGACCACGCGTGCGGCGCGAGCCTCGGCGTCGACCACGGTGACAGACGTCACACGGGCCGGCGACAGCGCGCTCGCCACGAACTCCGCCGGGTCGTCGCTGAAGTCGACGATGTCGATCTTCTCGCCGTGCAGCTCGGCCATGACCGCGCGCACGCGCCCACCCATGGGGCCGATGCAGGCGCCCTTGGCGTTGAGGCCCGCGACGCGCGAACGGACCGCGACCTTGGAGCGGTGACCGGCCTCGCGGGCGATCGCCATGATCTCGACCGAGCCGTCGGCGACCTCGGGGACCTCGAGCTCGAAGAGCTTGCGGACGAGGTTCGGGTGCGTGCGGCTCAGCGTGATCTGCGGGCCCTTCATGCCGCGTGCGACGTCCAGGACGTACGCGCGCAGCCGCTCGCCGTGGACGTAGTCCTCGGTCGGGACCTGCTCGTGCGGCGGGAGGACCGCCTCGGTGCCGCCCACGTCCACGAGGACCATGCGCGGGTCGTTGGCCTGCTGGATGATGCCCGCGAGGACCTCACCCTCCTTGCCGCGGAAGTTGCCCAGGATCTGGTCGTCCTCGGCGTCCCGCAGCCGCTGCACGATGACCTGGCGTGCCGTCGCGGTCGCGATGCGCCCGAAGTCCTTGGGCGTGTCGTCGAACTCGGGGCCCAGCACGGGCGCCCGGTAGCGCCGGACGGGCTCGCCGTCCTCGTCCACCTCGTCGGCGGCGTCGTCGGCGTCCTCCTCGGCCGGGATCTCCTCGCGCGCCCAGACCGTCACGTGGCCGGTACGGCGCTCGAGCTCGACCCGCGCGCGGGCGTGCGCGTCAGGGGTCCGGTGGTAGGCGGAGAGCAGCGCCTGCTCGATCGCTGCCACCAGGATGTCGAGGCTGATGTCCTTCTCGCGCTCCAGCAGGCGCAGCGCGCTCATGTCGATGTCCATCGATCAGACCTCCTCGTCGTTCGGGGCGATCGCCCCGGGGTTCTCGTCAACAGCCATCTCCGGGCCGAGGTCTGCCTCGAGCGCACGCTTGAGCTCGACCTGGATGGCGCCGCGCGTCACGTCGTCGAGCGCCACCGAGTCCACGGGAGCCCCGGTGAGCAGCAGGCGGCCGTCCTCGACCTCGCGCAGGCGCCCTTCGACGCTTGCGCCGTCCGTGAGCGTGAGCCTGACGATGCGGCCGCGGGCGCGCTTGAAGTGGCGCAGCTCGGTCAGGGGGCGCGAGGTGCCGGGCGTCGAGATCTCGAGCGTGTACGCACCGGGGAACGCGTCGGAGGCGTCGAGCGCGTTGTTGATCTCGCGCGAGACCTCTGCGACGGCGTCGAGGTCCAGGTTGCCCACCGCGTCCTCGGGCAGGTCCACCGTGATGCGGACGACCGAGCGGCTGCCTGCCAGGGAGACGGTCACGTCCTCCAGGTACAGGCCCGCTGCCTGCACCGCAGGTTCCACGACCTGACGGACCCTGTCCGCACCGGCCTGCTTCGCCTTGTTCATGTCTCGGTCTCCCGTCGGCTTCCAGAGCCCACCGGGCTGAAGGAATCGACCGGTGTGCTGTTGTACGGGATCAGCCTAACGACTCACCCGCCAGGAACGTGACATCATCACCCTCGATGACTGCCGAACCGACTCCGCGCCTCCACCCGTCGAGCCCCTCGGGCGACGCCCCGCCGTCCGCTTCGCCCGGATATTCACGGGTCCGGGCTCGGTGGCGTCGTCCGGCCGGTCGCGCGGTGGTGTCGATCGTCACGTCGCTCACGCTGCTCACCGTGGCCGGCTGCGGGCTGCGCCTGGAGACCCCGCCCCCGACCGAGCCCGTGCCCGACGCCCAGGAGACGCTGCGGCGCGACGCGGTCGACGGCGCGCTGCTCGTGGGCGAGCTCGCCGTCGCGGCGGGCGCGACGTCGTCGGGCCTGGACGCGACCTCGCTCGCGACGCTCGCCGAGGCGGGCACCTTCGCCGACCTCCATGTGACGCAGCTCGGCGGCGTCTACGACTCGGGCCTCCCCGAGCCCGACGGCGACACCGACGAGCCCCCGTCCGGCGCGACCGAGCAGCCGACGACTCCCACGACCGCGACGCCCGCCGAGGTCCTCGACGCGCTGGCCGCCTCGAGCGCGAGCATGCGCGAGGGGATCGACCAGACCGACGACGGCCCGTTCGCCCGGCTGCTGACGTCGATCGTGTCCTCGCAGGACGCCTCTGCGCGTCAGCTCGCGGCCTCGACGGGCACACCCCTGCCCGAGTCCCTCGCGCTCCCGACCGGCCTGCTCGTGCCCGAGACCACGCCGTCGGGGCTGACCGCGACGGACCTGTCGACCATCATCGAGGCCGAGGACGCCGCGGGGTACGCGTTCGAGGTCCGCGCGGCCCTCGCGGACGGCGACGTGCGCGCCGCAGCCCTCGACCGCGCGGTGCTGCACCGCGCCCGGGCAGAGGCCTGGGCCCAGGCGGCGGGCACCGCGGGAGGGGCGCAGGACCCGCGCCGGGTCGCCTACTCGGTCCCGGCCGACGTCCCGACGGCGGAGCTCGCCGTCCAGCTCGAGTCCTCGCTCGCTGAGTCGTACGCCGCGCTCACGGCCGAGGCCGGCACGGGGACCCGCCCGCCGCTCGCCGACCTGTCGACCGAGGCGAGCCTCGCGGCCGTCGCGTGGGGTGCTCCCCTCGCAGCGTTCCCGGGTCTGCCCGAGCAGTCGACCACTCCCCCGGCGGCCGGCTGAGGACGCTCCTCCACGACGGCGGACGGGCCGGGTCCAGGAGCATCGCTCCCGGACCCGGCCCGTCCGTCGTCGGCCCCCGCCGCCGGGGCGGCTGGGGAGAGATCAGGCCAGCAGCTCGGCGACCTTCTCGGTCACGAGGTCGGCGACGCCTGCGACCGGCACCTGCACGGGCTCGCCGCCCTGGCGCGGGCGCACCTCGACGACGCCGTCCGCGAGCCCGCGGCCCACGACCACGACGAGCGGGGCGCCCAGGAGCTCGGCGTCCTTGAACTTCACGCCGGGCGAGACCTTGGGCCGGTCGTCGTACAGGACCTCGACGCCGCGCGCCGAGAGCTCGGCCGTGAGCGACGCGGCGGCCTCGAAGACCGCCTGGTCCTTGCCCGTGGCGACCACCTGGACGTGCATGGGGGCCACGTGCGCGGGCCAGGCGAGGCCGGCCTCGTCGTGGTTGGCCTCGGCCAGCGCGGCGAGCGCGCGCGTCACGCCGATCCCGTACGAGCCCATGGTCACGACGACCTGCTTGCCGTTCTCGTCGAGGACCGTCAGGCCCAGGGCCTGCGCGTACTTGCGCCCCAGCGCGAAGATGTGGCCGATCTCGATGCCGCGCGCGAGCTCGAGCGGACCCGAGCCGTCGGGCGCGAGGTCGCCCGCACGGACCTCGGCGGCCTCGATCGTGCCGTCGGCCGTGAAGTCGCGACCGGCGACCAGGTCGAACACGTGCCTGCCGTGCTGGTTCGCGCCCGTGATCCAGCGGGTGCCCTCGACGACGCGCGGGTCCAGGAGGTAGCGCACGGCCGAGTGCGACGACGCGGGGGTCTTGCCCTCGGCCGGCACGGTCACCTGGGGGCCCTGCGGGCCGAGCACGCCCGGGCCGATGTAGCCCTTGACGAGCTCGGGGTGCGCGGCGAAGTCGGCCTCGCCCGCGGGCTCGACCTCGGCGGGCTCGACCGACGCCTCGAGGCGCTTGAGGTCCACCTCGCGGTCGCCCGGCAGGCCCACGACGAGCACCTCGCGGCGGCCGTCGGGGTGCGTGAGCGCGAGCACGACGTTCTTGAGCGTGTCGGCCGCGGTCCACTCGCGGTCGGGGCGCGGGAAGTGCGCGTTGGCGAGCGCGACGAGCGAGTCGATCGTCGGGGTGTCGGGGGTGTCCTCGACGTGCGCCGCGGGCGCGTCGTCGTAGGGCAGGGCCTCGGGCACGGGCGTGACGACGGCCTCGACGTTGGCCGCGTAGCCGCCGGGCGAGCGGACGAACGTGTCCTCACCGATCGCGGTCGGGTTGAGGAACTCCTCGCTGCGCGAGCCGCCCATGGCCCCGGACGTCGCGGCCACGATCACGTATTCGAGACCCAGGCGCGTGAAGATCCGCTGGTAGGCGGCGCGCTGGTTCTGGTACGAGGCCTCGAGCCCCTCCTCGGTCACGTCGAACGAGTACGCGTCCTTCATGATGAACTCGCGGCCACGGATGAGGCCCGCGCGCGGACGTGCCTCGTCGCGGTACTTCGTCTGGATCTGGAACAGCGTGAGCGGCAGCTCCTTGTAGGACGAGTACATGTCCTTGACGAGGAGCGTGAACATCTCCTCGTGCGTGGGGGCGAGCAGGTAGTCGCCGTCCTTGCGGTCCGTGAGGCGGAACAGGTTCGCGCCGTACTCGTCCCACCGGCCCGTGGCCTCGTAGGGCTCGCGCGGCAGCAGCGCCGGGAAGTGGACCTCCTGGCCGCCCGCGTCCTCCATCTCCTCACGGACGATCGCCTCGACCTTGGCGAGCACGCGCAGGCCCAGCGGGAGCCAGGTGTAGATGCCGGGGGCGGCACGACGGATGTAGCCGGCGCGCACGAGGAGCTTGTGGCTCGCGACCTCGGCGTCGACCGGGTCCTCGCGCAGCGTCCGCAGGAACAGGGAGGTCATCTTGAGGGGCTTGACGGGGGGACCGACCACCCGGCTGGAGGCTGAAGACATGGGCCCGATCCTACCGTCGCGCGATACGGCATCCCGCAGAGGTGCCGCGACCGTCCCCGGTCGGTCCCCGAGGCGGTCCGCCGTCCGTGACCCGCCGGCGGTGCGCGTCCGCGCGGGAGCGGGCACCATGGAAGCGTGCCCGAGCTGCCCGAGGTCGAGGCGCTCGTCCGGTTCCTCGACGAGCGCGCGACCGGTCACGTCGTCGTCGCGGCCGACATCGCCTCGATCGTGGCCCTCAAGACGTTCTCCCCTCCCCTGTCGGCCTTGGTGGGCGGAACGGTCACGGGTGCGTCGCGGCACGGCAAGTGGCTCGACCTGGCGGTGCGTCCCGCCCCTCCCACGGGAGCCGCTGGCGCCACGGGCTCCGGCGGGGCCAAGGCCGGCGACGCCGCCGGTGGCGCGGGGCGGGCGGGGACCGGCGGCGCGGTGCCCGACGACGAGCTCCACCTGGTCTTCCACCTCGCCCGGGCGGGCTGGTTGCGCTGGTCGGAGGACGCGCCGACCACGCCGGTGCGCCCCACCTCGAGCAGGGGCGGCGTGCGGGCGGTCCTCGCGCTGAGGATCCGGTTCGACGACGGCTCGGGGTTCGACCTGACCGAGGCGGGCACGCGCAAGCGGCTCGCGGTCCACGTGGTCCGCGATCCCGCCGAGGTCCCCGCGATCGCGACCCTGGGCGTCGAGCCACTCGGCCCCGACTTCACGCTCGCCGAGCTCTCACGCCTGCTCGCGGCACGCAACCAGCAGCTCAAGGGGTTGCTCCGCGACCAGCGGCTCGTCGCCGGGATCGGCAACGCGTACTCCGACGAGATCCTGCACGCCGCCAGGACGAGCCCGTTCCGCCTGACCCGCAGCCTCGAGGCCGACGACGTGGCCCACCTGCACGCCGCGATCCGCGACGTGCTCTCCGAGGCCGTCGCGACGTCGTCGGGCAGGCCGGCCGCCGAGCTCAAGGACGCCAAACGACGCGGGATGCGCGTCCACGGGCGCACGGGCGAGGCGTGCCCGGTGTGCGGGGACGTCGTCCGCGAGGTCTCGTTCGCGGACCGCAGCCTGCAGTACTGCGCGACGTGCCAGACCGGCGGGCAGGTGCTCGCCGACCGGCGCATGTCCAAGCTCCTGCGCTAGCGGCCGGCGGCCGCCTCAGAAGAGGACGGTCGCGAACGTCCCGACCTGCTCGAACCCCACTCGGCGGTACGTCGCGAGCGCGCGCTCGTTGTACGCGTTGACGTAGAGCGAGACGATCGGTGCGATCTCGCGTCGCGTGATCTCCACGACGGCGGCCATGCCCGACTCCGACAGGCGACGCCCGCGGAGCTGGGGATCGACCCACACGCCCTGGACCTGCGCGACCGCGGACGTGACCGCACCGAGCTCGGCCTTGAAGGCCACGGTGCGCTCGGGCAGCGCGACCGCGGCGAGCGGGTCCCTGTCCCCGTTCGGCAGCGACGGAGCGGGCACACCGCCCGCGAGCCGCACGAACGAGCGCCCCGACGTGATGAGCCCGCGCACGCGCTCGGCGTACGCGTTGCCGCCCGCCGCGACCGGCGAGTACCCGACCTCCTCGACGAACATGCGCACGCACGCGGGCAGCACGAGCGGGAGCTCGGCGGGCACCGACCGCCGGACCATCGGGTCCGGCTCGACCTCGGGCGCACGGTCGATCATGAGCGAGGGCTGGTCGTCGCGCACGTCGCGGGCTGCGGGCCAGTGCTGGGCCAGGCGGTCCCACAGCCCCAGCGCGGCCGCGCGCTCGCCCACGATCGACGACGCACGGCGACCGAACCGGCGCGCCAGGGCCGCGAACGCGTCGAGCGCCTGCGCGTGCTCGGCACCGGCCAGGGGGACGACCGGCACCAGGTTCGCCCCTGCCCAGCAGATCGCGAGCAGCGGACCCTGCGCGGGGAAGCCCCACACCTGTCCGCCGCTCAGCGACAGTCGTGTCGCCTCGACGATCCGTGAGGCGGCCAGGACCGAGCCGACCGGGTCCAGGGCGCACACCGCGAGCGCGGCCGGGACGTCCGCGTCCGTCAGGACACGGGCGGCCTCCGGCCGGGACCACGGCCCCGGGGGGTGCCAGCGCGCCATCGCCGCAGGCTCAGCCGACGGTGACGACCGGCGGGCCGGCCTGTGCGTCGTTCTCCGGCGTCATGGTCTCGGCGATGCGCATCGCTTCCTCGATGAGCGTCTCGACGATCATGGACTCCGGCACGGTCTTGACGACCTCGCCCTTGACGAAGATCTGGCCCTTGCCGTTGCCCGACGCGACGCCGAGGTCTGCCTCGCGCGCCTCGCCCGGGCCGTTCACGACACAGCCCATGACCGCGACGCGCAGCGGGACCTCCATGCCCTCGAGACCCGCGGCGACCTTCTCGGCGAGCGTGTACACGTCCACCTGGGCGCGACCGCACGACGGGCACGAGACGATCTCCAGCTTGCGCGGGCGCAGGTTGAGCGACTGCAGGATCTGGATGCCGACCTTGACCTCCTCGACCGGCGGGGCCGAGAGCGAGACACGGATCGTGTCACCGATGCCCTTGCTCAGCAGCGCACCGAAGGCCGTGGCCGACTTGATGGTGCCCTGGAACGCCGGGCCCGCCTCGGTCACACCGAGGTGCAGGGGCCAGTCACCGCGCTCGGAGAGCAGCTCGTAGGCCCGCACCATGACGACCGGGTCGTTGTGCTTGACCGAGATCTTGAAATCGTGGAAGCCGTGCTCCTCGAAGAGCGACGCCTCCCAGACGGCCGACTCGACGAGCGCCTCCGGGGTGGCCTTGCCGTACTTGGCGAGCAGACGCGGGTCGAGCGACCCGGCGTTGACGCCGATGCGGATCGAGGTGCCCGCGTCCGAGGCCGCGCGAGCGATCTCCTTGACCTGGTCGTCGAACTTGCGGATGTTGCCCGGGTTCACGCGCACCGCGGCACAACCCGCGTCGATCGCCGCGAACACGTACTTGGGCTGGAAGTGGATGTCCGCGATCACGGGGATCTGGGACTTCTTCGCGATCGCCGGCAGCGCGAGCGCGTCGTCCTGGCTGGGCACCGCGACACGCACGATGTCGCAGCCGGACGCGGTCAGCTCGGCGATCTGCTGGAGGGTCGCGTTGATGTCCGTCGTCGGCGTCGTGGTCATCGACTGGACGCTCACGGGGGCGTCGCCGCCGACGTCGACCTTGCCGACCTTGATCTTGCGCGTCTTGCGGCGCGGCGCGAGGACCGGCGGGGGTGCTGCTGGCATGCCAAGGCTGATGGGTACGCTCACGGACCTAGTATCCCCCGCCCAGCACCCGGGCCGCGCCCACGGGCCCACCCCGCCCCGCTCCGCACGCGACTCTTCGCGAGATCTTCACCGTGCGGCCGGTCAGGTGAGCCGGACCGGGTTGACGATGTCCGCGTAGATCAGCAGCAGCCCCATGCCGAGCAGGACGACCCACATGGCCAGCCCCAGCGGGACGAGCCGTGCCACGTCGGCGTGCGCCGGGCGCGGCAGCCCACGGACCTTGGCGACCTGACGCTTGGCGCCCTCGTACAGCGCACCCGCGATGTGACCGCCGTCGAGCGGCGGCAGCGGGATGAGGTTGAACGCGAACAGCGCGATGTTGAGCGAGGCCAGCAGGCTCAGCATGGTCGCGACCTGCCCCACGAGGTCGCCCTCGCCCGCGTCCAGGAGGTCGGCCGCCACGATCGTGACCCCGACGGGACCGACGGGCGAGCTGGGGTCGCGCGCCTCGTCGCCGAACGCGGCCTGGCCGATGTCGACGAGCCGCGCGGGCAGCGAGACGATGATCGCGGCCGTGCCGCTCACCTGCTGCCAGATGGCCTCCGGGACCGCCGACAGCGGCTCGGAGACACGCTCCTGGGTCGGAGCGACACCGACGTACCCCGTGGGCCGGAGCACCAGCTCTCCCGCGTCGTCGCGCACGTACTGGCCGTCGTCGCCCACGACCGGTCGCTCGACCTCGGCCGGGGTGATCTCGAGCGTCGTGCGCTCGCCGTCGCGCTCGACCACGACGGGCACGGTCTCCCCCGCCGCCCCCGTGATCTTGCCGACGAGCGAGTCCCACGACGTGACGGGCTCGCCGTCGAACGAGACGATCGTGTCGCCGGGCTCCAGGCCTGCCTCGGCCGCCGGGGTGAGCGGGTCGTCGGCCGTGCACTCGTAGTCCGCCGGGGCCGTGGCGGGCGTGACGCACTGCGGGACGAGCCCCACCGTCGTGGTCGCCTGCGGCAGACCGATGCCCACCAGCACGATCGTCATGAGCACGAACGCGATCACGAGGTTCATGAACGGTCCACCGAACATCACGATGACCTTCTTGGGCACCGAGAGGTTGTAGAACGCGCGCGGCTCCTGCCCGGGAAGGATCTCCTCGGCGCTCATCTCGCGAGCGTCCTGGACCATGCGCCCGAAGAACCCGTCCGACTGCTTCTTGCCCGCCGGTGCCGGCGGGTACATCCCCACGAGCCGCACGTAGCCGCCCAGCGGGATCGCCTTGACCCCGTACTCGGTCTCGCCCTTGGTGCGCGACCACAGCGTGGGGCCGAACCCCACGAAGTAGTGGCTCACGCGCACGCCGAACTTCTTGGCCGGGACCATGTGCCCGACCTCGTGCAGCGCGATCGACACCAGGATGCCGACCAGCACGACGAGGATCGCGATCACCGCGGTCATGAGAGCTCCGTTCGGGGAGGTTGTGGGGTCCGGGACGACTCCAGGACGGGTGCGAGACGGTCGGAGGGTCGTGGCAGACCGCCCCGGACCGGACGGGGCGAACCTACCGCCGATCGCTGGACGATGCCTGAGACCGCCCGCGCCCCGTGAGGCGCCCGCCGCGTGCCCACCTCAGCGCTGCGCCAGGATCTCGTGGGCCCGCGCACGGGCCCACGTCTCCGCTGCCGTCACGTCGTCCAACGTGACCGCCGCCCGCGAGGTTCCCCGGTGCTCTCCGAGGACACGCTCGACCGTCGCGACGATGTCCAGGAACCCGATGCGGCCCTCCAGGAACGCCGCGACGCACTCCTCGTTGGCCGCGTTGTACACCGCAGGGTGCGTCGCGGAGGCCGACGCGGCCTCGCGCGCGAGCCCGACCGCGGGGAAGAGCGCCTCGTCGAGCGGCTCGAACGTCCAGGCGGTCGCCGCCGTCCAGTCGCACCCGGCGGCCACCTCGCCCAGGCGGTCGGGCCAGCTCAGGCCGAGCGCGATGGGCAGCCGCATGTCCGGGGGCGAGGCCTGCGCGATCGTCGAACCGTCCACGAACTCGACCATCGAGTGCACGACCGACTGCGGGTGCACCACGACCGCGATCTCCTCGGTCGGCACGTCGAACAGCAGGTGCGCCTCGATGAGCTCGAGGCCCTTGTTCATGAGCGTCGCGGAGTTGATCGTCACGACCGGGCCCATGGCCCAGGTCGGGTGCGCGAGCGCCTGCTGCGGGGAGACGGCCTTGACGTCGTCCCGCGCCCAGCCGCGGAACGGCCCGCCCGACGCCGTCAGCACGAGCCGACGGACCTCCTCGCGCCGACCCGAGCGCAGCGCCTGCGCGATCGCCGAGTGCTCCGAGTCGACGGGGACGATCTGGTCCGGACGCTGCCTCGCGTCCTGGACCAGCACGCCGCCCACGACGAGCGACTCCTTGTTGGCCAGCGCGAGCGTCGAGCCCGCGCCGAGCGCGGCGAGCGTGGGGCCGAGGCCCACCGACCCCGTGATGCCGTTGAGCACGACGTCAGACCCTGCCCCCGCGAGCTCGGTCGCGGCGTCCGGACCGACCAGCACCTCGACCGGCTGAGCCCCCGCGCGGGGGGCCCGGGCCGCCAGGGCGGCCTCGACCTCGACGGCCCGTGCAGGGTCCGCCACACCCACGCGCTGCACGCCGAGCGCGACGGCCTGGTGCGCGAGCAGCTCGGCGTTCGCGCCGCCGGCCGAGATCGCGTCCACACGGAAGCGGTCGGGGTGGCGGGAGATCACGTCGATCGCCTGGGTGCCGATGGATCCGGTCGACCCGAGGAGGGTCACGCTGCGCAGACTCATGGGGACATCCTCCCAGGTGCGAGGACCGCCCGAGGCGCGCTGCGGCGTCGGGCAGGACTCACCCACGGCGTCACTCGACGCCGAGCAGCACCTCGATGGCCCGGGCGAAGAACGCGTCCACGGGCGCCTCGGCGTAGCCGTCCTTGCCGCGGCGGCGCGCGAACGTCGCGCTGCGGATCTCGGCGGCCGTGATGGGCTCCTGACGGTCGAAGTACGCCACCAGGCGGTCGCACAGGTCGTCGACGTCGTCCATGTCGTAGCCCGACTCGCCGCGGCCCGCCGGTGCGAAGCGCTCGCCGTCCGGACGACCCAGCCGGCCGTACAGGCTGCGCGCCCGCTCGGCCAGGGCGTTCATCCAGGCCTGCTGCCCGTTGACCGCGACGTACTCGGCACGCTGGCGGGCGATGAACGCGCCCTCCAGGCGGTCGAGGGCCGCGTCGACCTCGTGGGTGTCGTACCCGCCACGGACCAGGTCGAACATCGAGACCTGGATGTCCGTGCTCGTCAGGCGCTCGGGCTTCTTGCCCTCGTAGACCTGACGGGCGTGGTCGAAGAACTCGTCCACCTCTTCGGGGTCGTACCCGTTGCGCACCTTCGAGACGGTGCTGAACAACGCACTCACTCTTCCTCCTCGGCTGCCAGCTGTCCGCACGCACCATCGATGTCGCTGCCGCGTGTGTCACGAATAGTGGTCGGAATCCCGTGCCCGCGCAAGCGTGCGACGAACTCGTCCTCCACGTCGCGCTCGCTGGCCGTCCAGATCGAGCCCGGCGTCGGGTTGAGCGGGATGGGGTTGACGTGCACCCAGCCCGAACCGCGCGCCGTGAGCTTCTCGCCCAGCAGGTCCGCCCGCCAGGCGTGGTCGTTCATGTCCTTGATGAGCGCGTACTCGATGCTGACGCGCCGACCCGTGACCTCGAAGTAGTTGCGTGCCGCGTCCAGCGTCTCGTCGACCGACCACCGGGTGTTGATCGGGACGAGCTCGCTGCGCAGGTCGTCGTCCGGTGCGTGGAGCGAGAGCGCGAGCGTGACCGGGATGCCCTCGGCCGACAGCTTGTTCATCGCCGGGACCAGACCCACGGTCGAGACGGTGATGTTGCGCGCCGACATGCCCAGGCCCTCGGGGGCCGGGGCGATGAGCTGGCGGATGGTGCCCATGACGGCCTTGTAGTTGGCCATCGGCTCGCCCATGCCCATGAAGACCAGGTTGTTGAGCCGGGCCGGGCCGCCGGGGATGTCACCGTCGGCGAGCGACTTCGCGGCCGAGCGCACCTGCTCGACGATCTCCGCGGTCGACAGGTTGCGGGTCAGGCCGAGCTGGCCGGTCGCACAGAACGGGCACGCCATGCCGCAGCCGGCCTGGCTCGAGACGCACAGCGTCGACCGGTTCGGGTACCGCATGAGGACCGACTCGACCTTGGCCGCGTCGAAGAGCTTCCAGAGCGTCTTGACGGTCGTGCCGCCGTCCGCCTGCATCACGCGCGCGGGCGTGAGCAGCTGCGGGAACAGGTTCTCGACCAGCAGGTCGCGCGAGGCCTTGGGCAGGTCCGTCATGTCCTCCGCGGCACTCGTGTAGTGCGCGTAGTAGTGCGTCGCGAGCTGCTTGGCGCGGAAGGGCTTCTCCCCCAGCTCCACGACGGCCGCCGTCCGTTCCTCGGCAGAGAGGTCGGCGAAGTGACGCGGGGGCTTCCCGCGGCGGGGTGCCGACATGACGAGCGGCAGCGGCTTCGATTCGACGGACGGGCGCACAGACATGGTGGATCCAGAGGTTGGAACGGGTGGAACAGGTCAGAGCAGGTACGCACCGAGGCGGTCCGGAGCGAGCGTGCGAGCGTGCCGGTGCGTTCTCACGCAGGCCGGCACGCACGCGGACGGACGAGCCCTGCCACCCCTCACGGGGACCGCCTCAGAGCGAGACGGACAGCAGCAGGAACACGAACGGGGCCGTCAGGAGCATGGAGTCCAGCCGGTCGAGGACACCTCCGTGCCCCGGCAGGAGGGACCCCATGTCCTTCAATTCTAGGTCGCGCTTGATCATCGACTCGGCCAGGTCCCCCACGGTCGCGGTGAGCGGCACCATGACGCCCAGCGCGACGCCGATCACGGGGCTCGCGCCCAGACCGTAGACGGCCCCCACGACGCCGACCGCGGTCGCGAGCACGAACGAGCCCGCCAGGCCTTCCCAGCTCTTCTTGGGACTGATCGAGCGGGCCAGCGGGTGGCGACCGAACAGCACACCGGCCACGTACCCGCCGACGTCGTTCGCGACCGCCAGCAGGATGAACAGCAGGACCTGGATCCGTCCGTTCTCCGGGTTCGCCAGCATCATCATGACGAAGCCCGCCATGAACGGCAGGTATGCGGTCGCGAACGTGCCGGCCGCGGCGTCCCGCACGGCAGCGGTGCCCGAGCCGTCGATCACCCGCCAGACCACGACCCCCGCCACGGTCAGCACGAACGAGACCATGAGGGCCTCGGGTCCGGCGTAGTACGACGAGATCATGATCCCCGCCGCACCCACCAGGAGAGGCAGGAGCGGCAGGTGGATGTCGCGACGCAGGAAGGCCTGCTTCAGCTCCCAGAGCGCCGCACCCACCGCGGCGATCGCCAGCAGGACGAACGGCTCCGGACGGAACCCCAGCGAGGCCCCCACGACGAGGAGGAGCCCGACGCCGACGGCGATCGCCTTCGGCAGGTCGCGTCCGGCCTTCGGCGTACGCCGGGGCTCGGACGCGACAGCATCACGTGTCATCGGTGCGTTCGGAGTTCGCCATCAGACCTCGAGGAGCTCGCTCTCCTTGCCGGCGAGCAGCGCGTCGATCGTGTCGACGTGGCTCTTGGTGAGAGCTTCGAGCTCCTTCTCCGCACGCGTGCCCTCGTCCTCGCCCGCTTCGCCGTCCTTCACGATGCGGTCGAGCTGCTCCTTGGCACGACGACGGATGTTGCGCACCGAGACGCGTGCGTCCTCGGCCTTGCCCTTGGCGAGCTTCACGTAGTCGCGGCGACGCTCCTCCGTGAGCACGGGGAGAACGACACGGATGATGTTCCCGTCGTTCGACGGGTTGACGCCGAGGTCCGAGTCACGGATCGCCTTCTCGATCGCGGACAGCGCGGTCTTGTCGAAGGGCGAGATGACGATCGTGCGGGCCTCGGGAGTGTTGAACGAGGCGAGCTGCTGGAGGGGCGTCGGGGCCCCGTAGTACTCGACCGTGATCTTGTTGAACATCGCGCCACTCGCACGTCCCGTGCGGATGTTGGCGAAGTCCTCCTTGGCGACCTCGATCGCCTTGTCCATCTTCTCTTCGGCCTCGAGGAGGGTCTCGTCGATCACCAGTGCTCCTTCGTCGTGCGTTGCAGGGCTTGCCGTCCTGTGCGCCGCGGGGCGCACCGGGACGCAGCGCGCCCCGGGTCGTGCGTCGGTCGTCCGGTCAGCTCGTGGTGACCAGTGTCCCGATATTGTCCCCCAGGAGGGCGCGGGTCACGTTGCCCGGGTCCCCCATGCCGAAGACGCGCATGGTCACGTCGTTGTCGCGGCACAGGCTCAGGGCCGTGGCGTCCATGACGGCGAGGTCGCCCACCAGGGCGTCGGTGTAGGTGAGGTGGTCGAGCTTGACCGCGTCCGGGTTGGTGCGCGGGTCCGCGCTGTAGACCCCGTCGACGCCGTTCTTGCCCATGAGGACTTCCTGGCAGTGGGTCTCGAGCGCGCGCTGGACCGAGACGGTGTCGGTCGAGAAGTAGGGCATGCCCGCGCCGGCACCGAAGATGACGACGCGCCCCTTCTCCATGTGGCGGATGGCGCGCAGCGGGATGTACGGCTCGGCGACCTGGCCCATCGTGATGGCGGTCTGCACGCGCGTGTCGACGCCCGCCTGCTCGAGGAAGTCCTGGAGCGCGAGGCAGTTCATGACCGTGCCCAGCATGCCCATGTAGTCGGCGCGCGCACGGTCGAGGCCACGCTGCGAGAGCTCGGCCCCGCGGAAGAAGTTGCCGCCGCCCACGACGATCGCGACCTGCACGCCCTGACGCACGGCCTCCGCGATCTCGCCCGCGACGCGCTGGACGACGTCCGGCGCCAGGCCGATCTGTCCGCCACCGAAGGTCTCACCGGAGAGCTTCAGCAGAACTCGTCGTGCCGGGGTCGTGGTCTCGATGTTGTCGCCCATGTGCAGCGCCACCTGTTCTTCGTCGTTCCGAGCTCCCGAGGTCTGCCCCAGGACGTTCCGAGGACGTTCTGCGATGTGTCCCCGGGGTGTTGCGTGGTGCGCCGGGACCTGGCCGGGTCCCGGTGCGCGGTAGCCCGGTCCGCGCGGGTGCGCGGACCGGGCCACCGGTGGAGTGCGTCAGGCGCCGACGCGGTACCGCACGAACTCGGTGACCGTGCCACCGACCTCGGCGAGCACCTGGCCGACGGTCTTCTTGGGGTCCTTCGCGAGCGGCTGGTCGACGAGGACGACGTCCTTGAAGAAGCCGTTCAGGCGGCCCTCGATGATCTTCGGCAGCGCGGCCTCGGGCTTGCCCTCGTTGCGCGAGGTCTCCTCGGCGATGCGGCGCTCGTTGGCGACGACGTCCTCGGGGACGTCCTCACGCGTCAGGTACGTCGGGGACAGCGCGGCGATGTGCTGCGCGATGTCCTTGGCGACGGCCTCGCCGGCAGCGTTCGTCGCGACGACGACGCCGATCGACGGCGGCAGGTCCTTGGCGGTGCGGTGCAGGTACGCGGTGACGCGCTCACCGGCGATGCGCGTGGCACGGCGAAGGACGACCTTCTCGCCGAGCGACGCGGCGGTGTTGTCGATCACGAGCTGGACGGACTCGCCGTCGGCGTCCGCGGCGAGGGCCGCGTCCGTGTCCGCAGCACCCGAGTCGGCGACGGCCTTGAGCACGCGCGCCGCGAGGTTGAGGAAGTTCTCGTTCTTCGCGACGAAGTCCGTCTCGGAGTTGAGCTCGATGAGCGTGGCGACCTGGCCACCCTCGGTCTCGGAGATGTCGACGGCCACGAGGCCCTCGGAGGTCGAACGGCCCTCGCGCTTGGCGACGCCCTTCAGGCCCTTGACACGGATGATCTCGAGCGCCTTCTCGGAGTCGCCGTCGGCCTCGTCGAGAGCCTTCTTGACGTCGAGCATGCCGGCGCCGGTGCGCTCGCGCAGTGCCTTGATGTCGGCTGCGGTGTAGTTCGCCATGGTGCTGTCCTTACCTGTCTGGGGTCCCGGGGCTCCCCGGGGAGAACGTGGAGCGGGCGGTGCGGCGGGTGCGCGCCCCTCGTGCGAGGGGCGCGCACCACGTCGTCACTTGGACTCGTCGGCCTCTTCGGCGATGACCTCGGCCTCGGCGACGACCTCAGCCTCAGCGGCGGCCTCGACGGCAGCCTCAGCGACCTCGGCAGCAGCCTCGGCGACGACCTCGGCCTCGGCAGCAGCCTCGACGGCGACCTCGGCGACGACCTCAGCAGCGGCTGCGGTCTCGACTGCGGCCTCTGCCTCGGAACCGGCGAGGAGCTCGCGCTCCCACTCGGCGAGGGGCTCTGCCTCGGTGGCCGTGCCGGCCTCGGCGCCCGTGCGGCCCGAGTGGCGCTGGAGCAGGCCCTCGGCGGCGGCGTCGGCGATCACGCGGGTGAGCAGCGTGACGGCGCGGATCGCGTCGTCGTTGCCCGGGATCTTGTAGTCGACGACGTCGGGGTCGCAGTTGGTGTCCAGGATCGCGACGATCGGGATGCGCAGCTTGCGCGCCTCGTCGACGGCCAGGTGCTCCTTGTTGGTGTCCACGATCCACACGGCGGAGGGGACCTTCGCCATGTCGCGGATGCCGCCCAGGGTGCGGGTCAGCTTGTCCTTCTCGCGACGCAGGACGAGCAGCTCCTTCTTGGTGAGACCCGAGGCTGCGACGTCGTCGAAGTCGATCTCCTCGAGCTCCTTCATGCGCTGCAGACGCTTGTGCACCGTGGTGAAGTTGGTGAGCATGCCACCGAGCCAGCGGTGGTTCACGTAGGGCATGCCCACGCGAGCGGCCTGCTCGGCGACGGGCTCCTGCGCCTGCTTCTTGGTGCCGACGAAGAGGATCGTGCCACCGTGGGCGACGGTCTCCTTGACGAACTCGTACGCGCGGTCGATGTAGGACAGCGACTGCTGCAGGTCGACGATGTAGATGCCGTTGCGCTCCGTGAAGATGAATCGCTTCATCTTCGGGTTCCAGCGGCGGGTCTGGTGTCCGAAGTGGACTCCGCTGTCGAGGAGCTGGCGCATGGTCACGACGGCCATGGCACGTCCTTTCAGGCGTGACGCGGGATCCTCCCGCTGCTCACGCTCGTTCGTCCGACCGGGCGCGCGGCGTCCGGTCGGTGCTTTCGGTTGACGGTGCGGGCCGGGATTGGCCGTGCACCCCTGGCGTCACACCGCCTGGCGACGCCGGACCCTGGCGAACGAGGGTCCGGACCGTTGTCGTGGCAGCCCCTGCCGCTGGCCCTGACGAGCCGGGAGGCGGGGAAGTGACGCGCGAAGTCGACGGCGCGCAGCGGGGGCCGTGGCCTCTCCGGCGGACTCCGCCGGAGGTGCTCGTGGGCCGTCCGAATGAACGTGCCGATCGCGGCGTTAAGTCTACCTGATGCGCGGCCCCGACCGGACCCGTCCACAGGTCCCCTCGGATCGGTCCGGTCCACAGGCGCGGACGCCGGCGCACCACCCGCGATGGCGGTGCGCGATGCTCGGCCCGTGCCCGCCATCCTGTCACGCCCCGCCCGCCTCTCCGCCGTCGTCGCCGGGGCCCTTGCGCTCACCCTCGTCGCGTCGCCCACGCCCCTCGCTCTGGGCGGGGGCGCACGCACACCGGCGAGCGATCCCTGGGTCGCGCCGGTCGCCGGCGACCTCGTCGTGCTGCGCCCTTTCCTCCCACCCGACCAGGACTGGCTCGCCGGGCACCGCGGCGTGGACCTCGGCGCGTCGCCCGGGTCGGCGGTCGTCGCTCCTCACGCCGGGGTCGTGACGTTCGCCGGGACCGTCGTGGACCGCGGCGTCGTCGTGGTGCTGCACGACGACGGGCTGCGCACCTCGCTCGAACCCGTCGCGGGGAGCGTGGTTCCCGGGACGAGGGTCGCGCGCGGCGAGGTCGTCGGGACCCTCGAGAGCGGCCCCGACGGAGGTGGCGGGGCCGCCGCCGGGCACTGCGCGCCGGCGTCGTGCCTCCACTGGGGCGTCCGGCGGGGAGAGCGCTACCTGGACCCGCTCGCCCTGCTGGCACCTCGTGAACCGATCGTGCTCCTGCCGCTGCGCTGAGGCCTCGCCCGGCCGAGCCCGACGCCGACGTCGGCGTCGGCGTCGGCATCGGTGCAGCAGCGGCCCCGGGCCCGGGCGACGGACACCCCGCCGGCCGCGGCAGGGACCCGTCACGCCCTCGGGAACGCCTGCTCGAACGAGGCCCGCAGCCGGTCGGCGCTGACGTGCGTGTAGCGCTGCGTCGTGGAGAGCGTCGCGTGCCCGAGCACCTCCTGGACGCTGCGCAGGTCGGAGCCTCCCTGCAGCAGGTGCGTCGCGGCGCTGTGGCGCAGGTCGTGCGGCGTCACGTCGTCGACGCCCGCGAGCGCCGCGAGCCGGTGCACCGTCTCGCGCGCCTGCCGCTGACCCCATCGGTGTCCCCGGTCGCCCAGCAGGAGCGCCGGTCCGGAGTCGGCCACCGCGAGCGCGGGGCGACCGGCGTCGAGCCAGCGACGGATCGCCCGCCCGGCGGGCACCCCGAACGGCACGACCCGCTCCTTGTCGCCCTTGCCGACCACGCGCAGGGTCCGCTCCCCCAGGTCCACGTCGTCGACGTCGATCCCGACGAGCTCGGCGACGCGCACACCCGAGGCGTAGAGCACCTCGAGCGCGGCCCACTCGCGCAGCCGGGCAGGGTCGCCGTCGGCGGCAGACTCGCGGGCGGTCTCCATGAGGTGTGCGGCCGAGTCGACCGCGAGGACCGTGGGCAGGTGACGCGGGACGCGGGGGCTCGCGAGGCGCAGCGCGGGGTTCTGCGCAGTGCGCCCCGTGCTCGTGGTCCAGGCGAAGAAGGCGCGCGCCGCGGCGCCGCGGCGGGCCATCGTGGTGCGCGCCAGGTCCCGCGCCCCGAGGTCGGCGAGCCAGTCGCGCAGCACCGCGATGTCGACGTCGCCGAGCTCGCGCACGCCCGTCCCGACGGCGCGCCCCAGGAGCGAGCGCACGTCGCCCGTGTAGGCGCGCACGGTGTGTGCGGAGAGTCCGCGCTGCACGACCAGGTGCTCCTCGAACGCCGCGACCGCGGCGGTCAGCCCGGCCGGGAGGTCGGGCGCGGCCTCCGGCTGCCCGGGGTCGTCCTGCCCGGCCTTCTCGGCACCGTGCGGACGCTTCTCGGAGGTGCCCATGGCACTAGTCTCGCGGAGCGCTCCCGCCGTGACGGGTCTGCCACGCCCGGCGGCCCTACCCGCCGAGCCTGCGCCACCGCCCGCCCGACTGCTCGGCGAGCCCCACGAGCTCGAGGTGGCCGAGGCCTCCGAGCGTCTCCTGGCTGCCGAGCCCGGCCGTCCGGGCCACCGACTCGACCGGAGCGTGGGCTCGCACCGGGGGCGCGTCCCAGAGTCGCCGGCCCACCTCGTCGAGCCCGTCCTGCGGCTCGTGGCGTCCCTCCTGGGCCGTGACCGCGTCGGCCCCCGCGCTGCCTCCCAGCTCGGCTGCCTCGGCGGCGTCGGTGACGCAGACCGCCTTCGCGTCCCGGAGCAGCCGGTGGCACCCGCCCGAGGCCATCGAGGTGACCGGTCCGGGGACCGCGCCCACGGGGCGCAGGAGCACGGCCGCGTGCGTCGCGGTGCTCAGCGCCCCCGAGCGCCAGGCCGCCTCGACCACGACGGTCGCTCCGGAGAACGCGGCGATGAGGCGGTTGCGGTGCAGGAAGCGCACCCGGCTCGGGACCGAGCCCGGCGGGACCTCGCTGACCACGCTCCCCTCCTCCAGGACGGCGCGCAGCAGGTCGGTGTTCCCCGCGGGGTAGAGACGGTCTGCCCCTCCGGCGAGGAACGCGACCGTCCGCCCTGCGGCGGCGAGAGCGCCGCGGTGCGCGGCGGCGTCGATCCCGTAGGCGCCTCCCGAGACGACCGTGAAGCGACGGTCGACCAGTCCCACCGCGAGGTCCGCGGCGACGTGCCGCCCGTAGTCCGTGCACGCGCGCGCCCCCACGAGCGCGAGCGAGCGGGTCGAGAGCGCGGCGAGGTCGTCGTCGCCCCGGACCCAGAGCGCGAGCGGGGCGGCGGCGCCCAGGTCGTCGAGCGCGGTCGGCCACCGCGGGTCCTCCGGGATCACGAGGCGGCCGCCGATCCTGCCGAAGGCGCCCAGCTCACGCGCAGGGTCCAGGCCGGGCAACCGTCCTCGCCAACGCTCGACGGCGCGCACGAGCCGGTCCCCTGCGGGTCGCTCGTCGCGACCCGCGAGCGCTCCCAGCGCCAGCCGGTGGGGGTCGTCGACGACCTCGTAGAGCCACGCGAGAGAGTCGGCGGCACCGAGGTGCGCGACGAGCGCGCCCGCGACCTGGTCGCCCGGCTCCGTGATCCGGCTCCACGCCGCACGCGCGAGCAGCGGGTCGTAGAGGTCGAACGAGGCACGACGCCGCTCACCCATGGTGGCCCCTGGTCCGCAGCGCGAGCCCCTGCCCCACGTCCGACCGGGTGGGCGCGTCCCGCCCTGCGAGGTCCGCGACGGTCCAGGCGAGGCGCAGCACCCGGTCGGCCCCGCGCAGCGAGAGCGTCCCACGGTCGAGCGCCGTGTCGACGTCGGCCAGCAGGCCTCGCCCCGCGCCCAACCGTTCGCGCAGCCACGTCCCGGGCACCTCGGCGTTCGTCGACCAGGGGGTCCCCGCGAGCCGAGCCTTTGCCGCGGCCCGCGCGCCGGCGACACGCACGGCGACCGTCGCGCTCGTCTCCACGTCCCCCTCGCCCGCACGGTCCACCCGGGTCACGGGGCGCACCTCGACCTGGACGTCCACGCGGTCGAGCAGCGGCCCCGAGAGGCGCCCGAAGTACCGTCGGCGGACGATCGGCGTGCACTGGCACTCGATCCCCTTGCCGATCGAGAGACCGCACGGGCAGGGGTTCGCGGCGAGCACCAGCTGGAAGCGTGCCGGGTAGCGCGCCGAGCCCGCGGCCCGGTGGATCACGAGCTCACCGTGCTCGAGCGGCTGCCGCAGCGTCTGGAGCACCCGGGAGCCGAACTCGGGGGCCTCGTCGAGGAAGAGGACCCCGCGGTGCGCCCGCGAGGCGGCACCGGGACGAGGCAGGCCCGACCCTCCGCCGACGATCGAGGCGGCCGTCGCCGTGTGGTGGGGGTCTTCGTAGGGCGGACGCCGCACGAGTCCCTGACCGGGGTCGAACACCCCCGCGACCGAGTGGACCGCGGTGACCTCGACGGCCTCGGCCTCGTCGAGGTCCGGCAGGATGCTCGTGATCCGCGACGCGAGCATGGTCTTGCCCGCCCCGGGGGGTCCGACGAGCAGCAGGTGGTGGCCTCCCGCTGCGGCGACCTCGACGGCTCGCCGGGCCTGCTCCTGCCCCAGGACGTCCCGCAGGTCGCCCTCGGCCCGTCGTGGCCGTTCGACCCGTGGCGCACGGGAGGCGGCCGACGGCAGGACCATGCCGGGGACCTCGGCGCCGTAGAGGGCCGCGACCTCGGCGAGGCTCGCGACGCCGACGACGCGCGCCCCGGGCACGAGGCGCGCCTCCTGCGCGTCCTCCAGCGGCACGACGACGTCGCACAGCCCGGCCGCGACCGCGGCGGCCACGGCAGGGAGCACCCCACGGACGGGCTGCAGCCGGCCGTCGAGCCCGAGCTCGCCGATGTGCACGACCTTCTCGGGGTCGGACACCGAGATCCGGCGAGCGCCGGCCAGCATCGCGACGGCGATGGCCAGGTCGAAGCCCGAGCCGGACTTCGGCAGCGACGCGGGAGACAGGTTGACCGTGACCTTGCGCTGGGGCCACGAGATGCCGGACGAGGCGATCGCGGCCCGGACGCGGTCGCGCGACTCGGACAGCGCCGCGTCCGGCAGCCCCACGAGCGTGAACCCGGGGACCGAGGCCGCCAGGTGGGCCTGCACCTCCACGAGGTGGCCCGAGAGTCCCACGAGCGAGACCGCGAACGTCGTGCCGAGGGTCATCAGCTGACCCCGACGAGGTGCTCGACCTGCGCGGCCCCTGCCTGCGGGAGCACGACGGCCACGACGTCGATCCGGACCGATCCGGGCCGCACCGGGTGGGCGGCCATCCACTCACCGGTCAGCCGGCGCAGCCGCGCGAGCTTGTCCGGGGTCACGGCCTCGGCGGGATGCCCGTAGGCCGTGCCTCGTCGCGTCTTGACCTCGACGACGACGAGCACGTCGCCGTCCCTGGCCACCACGTCGAGCTCGCCCCGGGTGCCGCGCCAGTTGCGGTCGAGCACGACCCACCCGGCCTCGACCAGGTATCTCGCGGCGATCTTCTCCCCGTACCGACCGACAGCGTCCTTCGCTCCCATGTCCCACCTCCGGGCCACACCCTGACGCACTCAGGGGCGGCGCGGGGCGCGGGGACACGGGGCCTGTGGACGGCCCCGCGGGTCGCGCGCCTGTGCACGGCTCGAAGCTGCGGGCGGCCGCTGCGTGGCAGTGCACGGAGGGCAGACGGAGGCGGACGACAGCGCCGCACGCAGCGATCACGGCTACGGGTACGGGTCAGCGCAGCACGACCCCAGCAGCACCCGCCGCCGCCCGGCGTTTCCTAGAGCTGGAGCTCGGCCTTGGCCAGCTCCTCGACGTTCACGTCCTTGAACGTCACGACGCGCACCGACTTCACGAAGCGGGCCGACCGGTAGACGTCCCAGACCCACGCGTCGGCCAGCCGTAGCTCGAAGTACACCTCGCCGGCGGCCGAGCGGACCTGCAGGTCCACCTGGTTCGCGAGGTAGAAACGTCGTTCGGTCTCGACCACGTAGGAGAACAGGCCCACCACATCGCGATACTCGCGGTAGAGGGCCAGTTCCATCTCGGTCTCATAGTTCTCGAGGTCTTCGGCGCTCACTGGACCATCATGGACCATCGGCGGACCGAACCCGGGACGCGCACCCGCGCACGCACGCTGCGGCGCGCCGACGAGCCTCTCCCCTCAGGCCCCGTCCTGCTCGGGGAGCCGCCAGCTGCGCCGGTGCTGCGGCGTCGGGCCGTGGGCCTTGAGCGCCTCGACGTGCACGGCCGCGCCGTACCCCTTGTTGCCGTCCCAGCCGTAGGCCGGGTACTGCCGGGCGAGTCCCGTCATGAGGCCGTCGCGCTCGCACTTGGCGAGCACGCTCGCCGCCGCGACCGAGGCGCACTGGAGGTCGGCCTTGACCAGGGTCCGCACGGCAGGGTCAGGCAGCGCCTCCAGGTCGTCCTCGGGGTCCAGGTCGAAGGCCTCGAAGAGGTCGACCGTCGGGCGGGTCAGCCAGTCGTGCTTGCCGTCGAGCAGGACGGCGTCGACGGGTCCGAGCGACCTGCGGACCTGGGCGAGCGCACGGCGCCCGGCGAGCCGGAGGGCGGCCACGATCCCGTGGGCGTCGATCTCCGCCGGGCCGGCGTGCCCGACGGCCCATGCGAGACCCCAGTCGCGCACCGCGGGCAGCAGCGCCTCGCGCGCCGCGGGCGTGAGCATCTTGGAGTCGGTCAGCCCCTCCGGGAACGCGCCCGTGGTCAGGTCGACCACGACGACGCCCACGCTGACCGGTCCGGCGAGCGCCCCGCGCCCGACCTCGTCCATGCCGGCGACGAACCGTGCCCCCGAGTCGAGCATCGAGCGCTCGTGGCGCATGGTCGGCGGCACGGGACCGGTCGCCCGCTTCGCGGGGGCCTTGCGGGGCTTGTTCGCGGCCGCGGGGCGCGCACCGAGGTCGGTCGTCACGGCTCCGGCACCTCCGCGAACACGTCGCCCGGGTTGCGCATGAACGTGAAGTCGCTCAGGGGCCAGACCTTGACGAACGCGGTCCCCACGACGTTGTTGATCGGCACGAACCCTCCGCCCGGCTTGCCAGTGTTGTAGCGCGAGTCGGCGGAGTGCTGGCGGTTGTCGCCCATGACGAACAGCATGCCCTCCGGGACCACGGTGTCGAAAGGGTCCTGGCTCGGGACGGAGCCCGGCTTGATGTACGTCTCGTCGATGGGCTGCCCGTTGACGCTCACGCGCCCCTGGGCGTCGCAGCACACGACCGTGTCGCCCGGGAGGCCGATCACGCGCTTGATGAGGTGCTCGCCCGTGTCCTGCGGGAGCAGTCCCACGAACGTCATGGCCGACGTCACGGCGTTGCCCACCGGCCCGCGGTCGGGGGCGACGTACGGCGGGAGCCAGCTGCCCGGGTCCTTGAAGACGATGACGTCCCCGCGGTGGACGTCGAACGCGTCGGGCACGAGCCGGGAGACCATCACCCGGTCCCCCTCGACGAGCGTGTCCTCCATCGAGGCGCTCGGGATGAAGAAGGCCTGCACGAGGAACGACTTGATGAGCCACGAGAGCACCAGGGCGCTGACCAGGATGATCGCGGTCTCGCGCACGAGCGACGGCCTGCGGGGTGCGCGGCGCGCGCCGGGCTGCTGCTCTGCCATCTCGCTCCTTGCGTGAGCACCGGCACCCGGATGGTCACCGGGGGCGGGTTCGGGTCGGGCTGCTGCCTGGGCGGCGCTCTCTGTCACGCGCTCACTGTGCCATTTCGACGCCCGAGAGGGGAAAACGGCGCGCGCCGGGACGCCGACGGGCGGCCACCTCGAGAGGTGACCGCCCGTGGGCGTGCAGTGCGGCTGACGGGGTGTCAGGACCGGATCACTTGGCGGGAAGCGCGTCGCGCTTCTCCTTGATCTTCGCCTTCTTGCCGCGCAGCTTGCGCAGGTAGTACAGCTTGGCGCGACGGACGTCACCGCGCGTGACGACCTCGATCGTCTCGAGCGTCGGGGAGTGCACCGGGAAGGTACGCTCCACGCCGACACCGAAGCTGATCTTGCGGACCGTGAAGGTCTCGCGGACGCCGCCACCCTGGCGGCCGATGACGACGCCCTGGAACGCCTGGACGCGGGAGCGGTTGCCCTCGACGACCTTGACGTTGACCTTGACGGTGTCTCCGGCCCGGAACTCCGGGATGTCGCTACGCAGCGATGCTGCGTCGACGCTGTCCAGCGTGTGCATTGTTCTCTCCCCGCTCTGCCACAGGTCAGACGCGTTCTCGTGGCCCACCGCGAGGTGGGTCCGGTTCAGTACAAGGGTGGTGCTCGCATGAGATCGGTCGCGCACGCGGACGTGCGGTGAGCCTCCCCTGTGGCAGAGACCCGACCGGCGGACACCGAGGGTCTATTCTGCCACACCGCCGGGAACGGTCCCCGGGCCTGCTTCAGGAGCAGGGTTCTCGACCGTCACCGGGCGACGCAACGCGCCGTC
Organism: Oerskovia enterophila; assembly: GCF_001692445.1. Lineage (GTDB taxonomy): Bacteria > Actinomycetota > Actinomycetes > Actinomycetales > Cellulomonadaceae > Oerskovia > Oerskovia enterophila. The sequence goes on from NZ_MAQA01000020.1 coordinate 31,647, forward strand.
GGCGATCTTCCACCCGAGCCCCGTCAGGAACGCGCGGTCGTGCTTGTCGAGCGTGCTCACCTCGAGCGCCTCGATCAGGTCCGGCCTGCGGGCTGCGGTCTTCTCGAGCGCGCGGTCCCTGCGCCAGCGGCGGATCTTCGCGTGGTGCCCGGAGAGCAGGACGTCGGGCACCTCGATGTCCTGCCAGACGGGCGGCTTGGTGTACACCGGGTACTCGAGCAGGCCGGCCGCACCGTGCGACTCCTCCACGAGCGACTCGGGGTTGCCGATCACTCCGGGAAGCAGGCGGGCGACGGCCTCGACCATGACGAGCGAGGCGACCTCGCCGCCGTTGAGCACGTAGTCGCCGATCGAGAGCTCGCTCACGCGGTGCCCCGCGGCGCGGTAGTGCTCGGCCACGCGCGCGTCGATCCCCTCGTAGCGCCCGCACGCGAAGACGAGCTGGTCCTCGGTCGCCAGGGCTTCCGCGGTGCGCTGGGTGAACGTCGTGCCCGACGGCGTCGGGACCACCAGGTGCGCGGGTCCGGTCGAGGTCAGCTCGTCGATGGCCTGCCCCCACACGTCGGGGCGCATGACCATGCCCGCTCCCCCGCCGAAGGGCGTGTCGTCGACCGTACGGTGGCGGTCCGTCGTCCAGTCGCGCAGGTCGTGGACGCGCAGGTCGAGCAGCCCTGCGACGCGGGCCTTGCCGACGAGCGACAGGTCGAGCGCGGCCAGGTACTCGGGGAAGATCGAGACGATGTCGATGCGCACGTCAGTCGTTCGTCCCGTCGGTGCCGTCAGAGCCGTCGGAAGAGTCACCCGAGCCCGGCGTGGGCTCGGCGACCTCGAGCCGGTCCGCGTCCCGGGCGAGGAGCCCGCCCGGCGGGTCCAGCACCACGCGACCGCCGGGGACGTCGACCACGGGCACGATCGCGTGCACGAACGGCACGAGCGTGCGCGAGCCGTCCGTCTCCTTGATCACGAGCATGTCGTGGGCGGGCAGGTGCTCGAGCCCCTGGACCTCACCGACGACCGTCCCGTCCTCGAGCTCGGCGCGCAGGCCCGCGAGCTCGTGCGGGTACCAGGCGTCCTCCTCGTCGGAGACGTCGGCCTCGACCACGAGCGTGACACCGCGCATGCGCTCGGCCGCGGAGCGGTCCGTCACACCCGCGAAGGTCACGAGCCACTTGCCCTGGTGCAGCCGTGCGCGCTCGATCGTCAGCGGGCCCGCCTCCGCGGGCTCGGTGTCGATCGAGGACCCGACGACGAGACGTGCCTCGGGGTTGTCGGTGCGCAGGTCCAGCGCGACCTCGCCGCGCAGTCCGTGGGCGCGGCCGATACGGGCCACCGTGAGCTGCATCGTGTGCTCCTTCTCGTCGTGTACGTGCTGGTCGTTCCGGGGCGCGGACCGCTCGACCGGACGGGATCACCGTGGCACCCGTGCGGCGGCGCCGCACCCGTGCCCGGTGTCGGACAGACGACGAGGCCCGGTCCGCCGTGAGGGGACCGGGCCTCGTCGTACCGTGCAGTCGGCGGACCGACCGTCACGTCGTGCTGTGAATCGGCTCTGCGCTCAGCAGGCGTCAGCGGCGATCGACGTCAACGACGTCGACCCGCACCGGACCGTCGACCGACAGGGCTCCGATCACCGTGCGCAGCGCGCGGGCAGTACGCCCGCCTCGCCCGATGACGCGTCCGAGGTCCTCGGGGTGAACCCGGACCTCGAGCAGCTCGCCCCGGCGCAGCGGCTTCGCGTTGACCCGGACCGCGTCCGGGTTGTCCACGATCCCGCGCACCAGGTGCTCGAGCGCCTCGCCGAGCATCAGGCCTGCTCTTCGGCTGCCTCAGCCGCGTCAGCGGACTCGACCGGAGCAGCGGACTTCTTCTCGGCAGCCTTGGCCTTGGCCTTCTCGGCGTCCTGAGCGGCAGCCTCGATGGCAGCGGCCGGGTCGACCTTCTCGCCCTTGACGCGCAGGGTGCCCTCGGCACCCGGCAGGCCCTTGAACTTCTGCCAGTCACCCGTGATCTTGAGGAGCACGAGCACCTGCGGCGACGGCTGCGCGCCGACGCTCAGCCAGTACTGCGCACGCTCGGAGGAGATGTCGATGAGCGACGGCTCCTCGGTCGGGTGGTACTTGCCGATCTCCTCGATGACGCGACCGTCGCGCTTGGTGCGCGAGTCGGCGACGACGACACGGTAGTACGGCGCACGGATCTTGCCGAGACGCTTCAAACGAATTCTGGTGGCCACTGTGGTGGTCTCTCCTGGTTCTGGGTGAGGTGACCCGTGCGTCCTCCCGGTGGGGACCAGGCGAGCACGAGGTCGGGACACGGCGTAGCGCGGAGAGAGGGGCCGGGCACGCCGAGTACCCGGCTATTGTGCCAGACCAGACAGCGTGCGACCAACCCGTCCTTCGAGGACCCGTGTCACACGAGACGACTCCCTCGGACCGGTGCGAAAGCCCCTCAGACCGGAGACACCACCCTCACCCACCACACACGGCGCGCCCAGGCGAGGGCCCCACCCCTCAGACCGGAGACACCAGTTCCCCGCGCAGCACCACGGCCTTCGGGTGCCGCAGCACCTCGATGTTCTCGCGGGGGTCCTCCGGGTAGACCACGAGGTCCGCGCTCGACCCCTCGACGAGCCCGCCGTAGCCCAGGAACTCGCGCCCCTGCCAGCTCGCGGCCGCGACGACGTCGGCCGTCGGGACGCCCGCGGCCACCATCTCCGCGCACTCGTCGGCGATCCGGCCGTGCCCGAGGGTGCCGCCCGCGTCGGTGCCGACCAACAGCTGGATGCCGGCCTCGTGGAGCTGGCGCACCTGCTCGTACCGACGCTCGTGCATGTCGCGCATGCGCGAGGCGAAGAGCGGGTACTTGCCCTCGGCCTGCCGGGCGATGTTCTCGAACTCGGCGACCTGCAGGAGCGTGGGCGTCACGGCGATGCCCCGCTCGGACAGCGTGTACATGTCGTCGGGGTGGATCCCGGTGCCGTGCTCGATGCAGTCGACGCCCGCGGCCAGCAGCGAGGGGACGACCTCGCTCGAGAACGCGTGGACCGTGACGCGCGCGGCCTCGGCGTGCGCGACCGCGACTGCCTCGGTCAGCACGTCCTGCGGCCACAGGGGGCGCAGGTCGCCGTCGGCACCGAGGTCGCGGTCGATCCAGTCCCCGACGAGCTTGACCCAGCCGTCCCCGGCGCGCGCCTCCTGGCGCACGACCTCGGGGAGCTGCGTGACGTCGTCGAGCTCGAGACCGAAGTTGCGCAGGTAGCGCTTGGGGCGCGCGATGTGGCGCCCCGCCCGCACGATGCGCGGCAGGTCACGGCGTGACCGGACCCACCGGGTGTCGAGCGGGGACCCCGCGTCACGCAGCAGGAGCACGCCGCTGTCGCGGTCCGCGACGGCCTGCGCCTGTGCGGTCGCGTTGTCGACCGGCCCGTCAGGACCGAGACCGACGTGGCAGTGCACGTCCACGAGCCCGGGCAGCACCCAGCCCTCGATCGCGACCATGTTCGTGCCCTGCGCGGACGGGCGGGTCAGCGTGACGTGGCCGTCCTTGACCCAGAGGTCGGAGACCTCGCGGTCGTCTCCCAGGAGGATGCGACCTCTGATGTGCAGCGAGGGGCCTTCCAGCGCGGACATCGGTCTCCAGGTTCTCGGACGGTCGGGGTGCGTCCGTCGCGCCGCCGGACGGGCCGGACCACGGTGTCGGACGAGGGGTCGGACGAAGGTCAGGTGTGAGCCACCGTGACCTGCAGGACATAACCTAGCGCGCTAGCGCCCCAGGAACTTCTCCAGGTCGGGCGGGAGCTGCAGGTCGGTCGCGTCGGTCGACTTCTGGGGGGCCTTCGCGCCACCCAGCCCACCGAACGCCGCACCGGGCGCTGCGGTCGGCGCGGCAGGGCCGCCCAGGGCGCGCGCCTGGCGCGCGGCCTCCTCCGCCGCCCGCTTGGCCGGGTTGCCGGACTTCGCCTTGCGCCCCTTGGCCGGGGGCGCGACGCGCCCGCGGGCCTTCTTGCCCCCCATGCCCGGCAGGTTGCCCATGCCCGGCATGCCAGGCATGCCGCCGCCGCGGCTCATCTGGCGCATCATCTTCTGCGCGCCCGCGAACCGGTCGAGGAGCTGGTTGACGTCGCTCGTGGTGACACCCGAACCACGGGCGATGCGCGCACGGCGCGACCCGTTGATGATCTTGGGGTTCTCGCGCTCGCCCGGCGTCATCGAGCGGATGATCGCCTCGATGCGGTCGACCTCGCGCTCGTCGAAGTTGTCGAGCGCCTCGCGCATCTGCCCCATGCCGGGCAGCATGCCGAGCATCTTCTTCATGGAGCCCATGTTGCGCATCTGCTGCATCTGGACGAGGAAGTCCGCGAGCGTGAAGTCCTGGCCCGTGGCCACCTTCTCGGCCATCTTCGCGGCCTGCTCGGAGTCGAACGCCTTCTCGGCCTGCTCGATGAGGGTGAGCACGTCACCCATGTCGAGGATGCGCGAGGCCATGCGGTCGGGGTGGAAGGCCTCGAAGTCGGTGAGCTTCTCACCGGTCGAGGCGAAGAGGATCGGGCGCCCCGTCACACGGGCGACCGACAGCGCCGCACCACCGCGCGCGTCGCCGTCGAGCTTCGACAGGACGACGCCCGTGAAGTCGACGCCCTCCTCGAAGGCCTTGGCGGTCGCGACCGCGTCCTGGCCGATCATGGCGTCGATGACGAACAGGATCTCGTCGGGGTCGACCGCGTCGCGGATGTCCGCGGCCTGGCGCATGAGCTCGGCGTCGACGCCGAGACGGCCTGCGGTGTCGACGATGACCACGTCGTGCTGGCGCTGGCGCGCGGTCTCGACGCCGTCGCGGGCCACCTGGACCGGGTCGCCGACGCTCGTGCCCGACTCGCCCTCGGAGCCCTGGTTGCCGGGTAGCGGCGCGTAGACCGGCACGCCCGCGCGCTCACCCACGACCGACAGCTGGTTGACCGCGTTGGGGCGCTGGAGGTCCGCGGCGACGAGGAGCGGCGTGTGCCCCTGCTCGCGCAGGTGCAGCGCGAGCTTGCCCGCGAGCGTCGTCTTGCCGGCGCCCTGGAGGCCCGCGAGCATGATGACGGTCGGCGGGTTCTTCGCCAGGCGCAGGCCGCGGCTCTCCCCACCGAGGATCGCCACGAGCTCCTCGTTGACGATCTTGACGACCTGCTGGGCAGGGTTGAGCGCGCCGGAGACCTCGGCCGACAGGGCCCTGGACCGGATGGCACCGGTGAAGTCCTTGACGACGGGTACAGCGACGTCAGCGTCGAGGAGCGCGCGCCGGATCTCACGGATCGTGGCGTCGATGTCCGCCTCGGAGAGACGGCCCTTGCTCCGCAGGTTCTTGAAGGTCGACGTCAATCGATCTGACAGCGTGGCGAACACCGCGTCATCCTTACCGCTCGTGAATCAGGGAAGTGCCCAGCCTACCGGTCGGGGGCGCCGGCTCGGGCAGCACGGCCCGGGTCGCGACCGTGAGGTCGTCCACGAGGCGCGCGCGCCACGAGGTCCAGGCCGTGGGGCCGAGCGATGAGGAGTCGGCCTCGGTCAGCGCGCGCAGCACCTCGAGCAGGTCCCGTCGGTGCCCGACGGCGTCGGCGAGCTCGGCGACGGTCGCCGGGTCGTCCGGGTCCGCCGAGACGGCGAGCCGCGAGAGGGTGAGGTGGTGGCGCACGAGGCGCGCGACGTCGTCGGGCACCCCGTCCTCGAAGCCCATCCGGTGCAGGATGCCCGGGACGAGCCGCGCACCCTCCTCCGAGTGGTCGGCCGCGCCGCGCCGCTTGCCGATGTCGTGGAACAGCGCCGAGAGCAGCAGGAGGTCGGGGCGAGCGACCTCCTTGCGGTCCCGCGCGGCCCGCGCGACCGTCTCGACGAGGTGGCGGTCGACCGTGTGCCGGTGGATCGCGGCGCGCTGCGGCCGGTTGCGCACCCCGGCCCACTCGGGGATCCAGGTCGTGACGACCCCCGCGAGGTCGAGCGCCTCCCAGACCGCGACCTGCGCGTGACCGCTGCCGAGCAGCGAGAGGAAGGCCGCCCGCGCCGCGGCGGGCCACGGTTCGGGGAGCGGCGGGCAGTGCGCGAGGCTGCTCACCGAGACGGGCGAGAGCGTCAGGCCCGTCCGTGCGGCCGTCGCGGCGGCGCGCAACGACAGCAGCGGGTCCGTCTCGGGGTGCGCGTCGATGGCCAGGACGAGCTCGCCGTCGTGCTCGACGAGCCCGTCCCCGACCGACCGCAGCCGGGGCGCGGCCCGTCGGCCCCGCACGAGGACCGGGCGACGCGTGGTGCTCGGCCGCTGGAGGGCCTGGCGGGCACGGCGGACCGTGGTGTCGAGCGCGTAGGAGATCTCGCGCCCGGAGGCCGCGAGGCTCGCGAGGAGCTCGTCGGGGTCGTCGTACCCCGTGAGCGCCGCGACCTCGTCGAGGTCCGCGAGCAGGAGCTTGTTGGTGTGCCGTCCCGTGACGACCTGGATCGCGTCGCGCACGTCGAGCAGGTGCGCGTGGGCCTGGTCGACCGTGCCGTGCGGCCGGTCCGTCAGCCAGGTCGCGGCCAGGGCCGAGAGCACCACGGCGTCGCGGATCCCGCCGCGCGACTCCTTGAGGTCGGGCTCGATCAGGTAAGCGATCTCGCCCGACCGCTCGGCCCGCTCCTTCGTCGAGGACAGGAGCTCGGGCAGACGACGCCGCGAGGCAGAACGCCAGTCCGTGAGCACGGCCGACGCGGCCCGGTGCACCACGAGCGCGTCGCCCGCGACGGGGCGGACGTCGAGCCACCCGACCGCCGCCGGGACGTCCTTGGACGCGACCTGGCGGCACTGGGACAACGACCGCACCGCATGGTCCAGGTCGACGCCCTCGTCCCACAGCGGGTACCAGAGGCGTTCGGCGATCGCCGCGACCTGCTCGGCCGAGTGGCTGCGACCGTCGTGCACGAGCACCAGGTCGAGGTCGCTCGCGGGCCCCATGTCCGCGCGCCCCAGGCTCCCCACGGCCGCGAGGGCCACACCCTCGGTGCTCGTGCCGGCCGTGGCCTCCTGCCAGAGGGCCGTGAGCCGGTCCGTGACCAGGGCGCAGACCGCCGAGCGGCGGGCCACCCCCGAGCTGCCCGGGCCGCTCAGGTTCCTGGCGACCGTGAGCATCTCGGCCCGGAGGCCCCGCACCCGAGGTGGGTACGGGGCCTCCGCCGGTTCGCCGGACCCCTGGGGGGTCCCTTCGTGCGCTGCGCCGGTCATCTCGACCGCGCCCCCTGCTGCACCGCTGACGACTCCATGCCGTTCTCCTGTCCGGTCCGGATCACCTAGAGGGCGCCGGCGCCGTGCTCGCCCGTGCGGACACGGGCGACGTCGTCGACCGTGACCGTCCACACCTTGCCGTCGCCGATCCGCCCGGTCTGGGCGGCCTTGACGATCGCCTCGGTGACCGTCGAGGAGTCCTCGTCGTCCACCAGGACCTCGATGCGGACCTTGGGGACCAGGTCCACGGTGTACTCCGCACCGCGGTAGACCTCGGTGTGGCCCTTCTGCCGGCCGTAGCCGCTGGCCTCGCTGACCGTCATGCCCCGGACCCCTGCGGCCTCGAGCGCGGACTTCACGTCGTCGAGACGGTGCGGCTGGATGATTCCTGTGACGAGCTTCATGCCCTGACCTCCTGGATGACACGACCCTGTGCGATGGTCTCGTATGCGGTCTCACCGTGCTCCGCGAGGTCGATCCCGCCGACCTCGGCGTCCTCGCTGACCCGCCAGCCCATCGTCACCTTGATGACGAAGCCGATGACGAACGTGAGGACTCCGGAGAAGATCACGGCCGCGAGGGCGATGACGACCTGGATCACGAGCTGGTCGATCCCGCCGCCGTAGAGCAGGCCCGTGTCCGTGCCCAGCAGACCGATGAGGACGGTCCCGACCAGGCCACCGACCAGGTGGACGCCGACGACGTCGAGCGAGTCGTCGTAGCCGAAGCGGTACTTGAGACCGACCGCGAGGGCGCACAGGACACCGGCGACGGCGCCGAGCGCGATCGCGCCGACCGGGTTGACGGCCGCGGCGGCCGGGGTGATCGCGACGAGGCCCGCGACGATACCGGACGCGGCACCCAGGCTCGTGGCGTGCCCGTCGCGCAGACGCTCGGTGAGCAGCCAGGCGGCCATCGCGGCGCAGGTCGCGACCGTGGTGTTGACCCAGGCCAGGCCCGCGACCTCGTTGGCGGCGCCGGCGGAACCGGCGTTGAAGCCGAACCAGCCGAACCACAGGAGCGCCGCGCCCAGCATCACGAACGGGAGGTTGTGGGGACGCATGGGCTCCTTGCCGAAGCCCTTGCGCTTGCCGATGATCAGCGCGAGCACCAGGCCCGCCACACCCGCGTTGATGTGGACGACCGTGCCACCGGCGAAGTCGATCGGGGCCACGTTGGCGATCCCGTCGGTCACGCCGTAGATCGCCGCCGCGATGCCGTTCTCGCCGGCACCGAGGATGCCGCCGCCCCACACCATGTGGGCGAGCGGGAAGTAGACGAGCGTCACCCAGACACCCGCGAAGACGAGCCACGCGCCGAACCGCGCACGGTCCGCGATGGCGCCGCTGATCAGGGCGACCGTGATGATCGCGAAGGTGGCCTGGAACCCTGCCGCCACGAGAGCCGGGACGCCGCTGCCTGCCAGGAGGCTGTTGGCGTCGTCGGTCAGGGGGGCCAGACCGAAGAACTCGGTCGGGTTGCCGAAGATGCCGGCCACGTCGGACCCGAAGGTCATCGAGTAGCCCCAGAGCACCCAGATGATGCCGACCACGGCGATCGCGCCGAAGCTCATCATCATCATGTTCAGGACGCTCTTGCCGCGGACCATGCCGCCGTAGAAGAACGCCAGGGCCGGGGTCATCAGCAGCACCAGAGCGGCTGACGTCAGGAGCCAGGCCGTGTTTCCAGTGTCAAGTTCGAAGGGCATGCGCTGTCGCCTCTCACCTCGCCAGCCGGGCGGCCGGACAGGTCAAGAGTCGTCCAGCGGCGTTTCCCTGCGACTGTCGCGCGGTTACGCGGGTGTGACGCGGTGCACTCGTGTGTAAACGTTGCGTTACCCGGGCTGATCGAGGACCGCCCAGGCCGGCCCGACGGCGTCCTCGACCCCGGGCCGGCCGCGGGTTCAGTCGCCCAGGAGACCGTCGACGAACTCCTGCGGGTCGAACGGGGCCAGGTCGTCGGGCCCCTCACCCAGGCCGACGAGCTTGACCGGCACGCCCAGCTCGCGCTGGACCGCGACCACGATCCCGCCCTTGGCCGTTCCGTCGAGCTTGGTCAGCACGATGCCCGTGACGCCCGCGATCTCCCCGAAGACACGTGCCTGGTTGAGCCCGTTCTGGCCCGTGGTCGCATCGAGCACCAGAAGCACCTCCGACAACGGCGCCTCCTTGGTGATGACGCGCCGGATCTTGCCCAGCTCGTCCATGAGGCCGGCCTTGTTCTGCAGCCGGCCCGCGGTGTCGACGAGCACGACGTCGACGCCCTCCTCCCGGCCCTGACGGACCGCGTCGAACGCGACGGCGGCCGGGTCCGCACCGTCCCGGTCCGAGCGCACGGTGCGCACGCCCACGCGCGCGCCCCAGGTCTCGAGCTGGTCCGCCGCGGCCGCGCGGAAGGTGTCGGCGGCACCGAGCACGACCGTGCGGTCCTCGGCGACCAGGACGCGCGCGAGCTTGCCCACGGTCGTCGTCTTGCCCGTGCCGTTGACACCCACCACGAGCACGACGGCGGGCAGCCGGGACCCGTCCTCGGCCGTCTGCGGGGCCGTGGCGAGCGAACGGTCCATGGTCGGGTCGACGAGCGCCACGAGCTCCTCACGGAGCAGCGCGCGCACGCTCGCGGCGTCGCGCACGCCCAGCACGCGCACCCGCGTGCGCAGCGAGTCGATGAGCTCGCCCGCGGGCCCGGCGCCGACGTCGGCCAGCAGCAGGGTCTCCTCGAGCTCGTCCCAGTCGTCCTCGGTCAGGTGGTCCCGGGAGAGCACGGCGAGCAGCTTGCTGCCGAGCGGAGAGCCCGAGCGTGCGAGGCGCCCGCGCAGACGCGCAAGACGGCCGCCGACCGCCTCGGGCACCTCGACCGCAGGAGGAGCCTCGAGGTCCGAGGGCGCCTCGGCCGTCGCCACACCGCCGCCCTCGGCGGCCTCGGCGGGTTGCTCCCCGGGAGCGTCGCGCTCGAGCGTGGTCGTGCCTGACGAGGCAGGGGGGAGGGAGTCGCGCGACCCCGAGCGCCGACGGACGCCGAGGAAGCCGAGCCCGAGGACGGCGAGGACGGCGAGGGTGATCCAGAGCCAGAGGAGATCGTTCACCGTCGAAGTGTCTCAAATCCGGGCGCGACGTGCGGGCAGGCGGACCAGCAGTCCTCGCAGGCGCCCGAAGAGGCTCAGTCCTGCGGGAGGACCGGGGGGCTGCTCGGCGCCGTCGTCGACGAGACCGACGGGACGGTCCCCGTCGCAGGGCGGCGCACGCCCGCGCTGTGCAGCGTGTGGGTCGCGCGCTCGCGGGCCCGGTGCAGCACGTCGGTGATCTCGTCCGCGTCGATGTACGCGGGGTCGTCGACCTCGGTCGCCGCGAAGAACTCGTCCATGCCCGTGTCCACGGGCACGACCGTCGAACCGTCGGTGCGCTCGTCGCGGCGAGAGCGACGCCAGGAGGTGAGTCCCGACACGAAGTCGCGCCAGAAACCCTTGAGCCCGACGGGCGGACCCGTCCGGTCGTTGCGGTCGTCGATGCGCGTGACGACGCTCGCGAACAGGAAGACGACGACGGCCGCCACGAGCGCGATCCCCAAGAACACGAACATCCAGAACATCGTTCGATTATCACGGGAGAACGGCCAGGCGACCTTCGCTGCGGCGGCGAGTCCGATGTTCGGCACAGCATCTTCACGGGACCAGGGCCCAGAGGTGATGCGGGACACGCCCACGGGTGCCGCCCGCCACGCCGCCGTCCACCCTGCCCTCAACCGTGCCTCGGTCGATCGCGCCCGCAGCCACGACCCCACCACCTGCCGTGGCTACGCGGGAACCTCGTCCCGCAGCCGCTGGCTGATGACGGTCGTCACCCCGTCTCCCCGCATGGTGACCCCGTACAGCGCGTCGGCGATCTCCATGGTGCGCTTCTGGTGCGTGATGACGATGAGCTGCGAGTCCTCCTGGAGCTCGCGGAAGATCTCGAGCAGACGGCCCAGGTTCACGTCGTCGAGCGCGGCCTCGACCTCGTCCATGACGTAGAACGGGCTGGGGCGAGCCTTGAAGATCGCGACCAGGAGCGCGACCGCCGTGAGCGAGCGCTCGCCGCCGGACAGCAGCGAGAGCCGCTTGACCTTCTTGCCCGCGGGACGCGCCTCGACCTCGATACCCGTGGTGAGCATGTCGTCCGGGTTCGTCAGGACGAGCCGCCCCTCGCCACCCGGGAACATCCGACCGAACACGTGGACGAACTGCTCGGCCGTGTCGTGGTACGCCTCGGTGAAGACCTGCTCGACGCGCTCGTCGATCTCCCGGACGATCTCGAGGAGGTCGGCCCGCGACTTCTTGAGGTCGGCGAGCTGGGTCGTGAGGAACGTGTGCCGCTCCTCGAGCGCCGCGAACTCCTCGAGCGCGAGCGGGTTGACCCGGCCGAGCTGGCCCAGCGCCCGCTCGGCCGAGCGGAGCCTCTTCTCCTGCGCGGCGCGCACGTACGGCTCGGTCACGGGCTCGCCGTCCTCGTCCTCGCGGACCGTGCCGTCCTCGGCGAGGACCGGCACCGGGCGGTCGGGCCCGAACTCGTCGAGCAGGACCTCGGGGTCCAGGCCGAGCTCGTCGACGCTGCGGCCGTGGAGCTGCTCGATCCGCAGCTGCTGCTGGGTCCGGGCCACCTCGTCGCGATGCGCCACGTCGGTCAGCTCGCGGAGCCGGCCCGCGAGCGCGTCGACCTCGGCCCGCCGTGCCGAGACCGCCTGGTCGAGCTCTCCCCGCGCTGCCTCCGCCGTGTCACGCTCCTCGCTGGCCCGTGCGAGCGACCGGTCGAGCGCGACGAGCGCGACCTGGGCGCCGTCGCGGACCGCCTCGGCACGCTCGGCCTGGCGCACGCGCGCCGCCTCCCGCGCCGCCGCACGCTCGCGGGCGGCACGCTCGGTCGCCGCCGCACGGGCCAGCGACTGCGCGCGCCCCGTCAGGGCCCGCGCACGTTCCTCGCTCGTGCGCAGCGCGAGCCGCGCCTCGGTCTCGGCCGCCCGTGCAGAGGTCGCGAGACCGTTCGCCCGGTCGCGTTCTGCCGTCGCGGCGGCGACCGACTCCTCGGTCTGCTCGGGCGCCGAGGCCGCCTCGTCGTGGCGTGCGACGAGCCCCGCGAGCTCGGTCTGCTCGGCCACCAGCATGGCCTGCGCCTTCTCGAGGGAGGCGCGCACCCGGGCCGACTCGGCCGCGGCCGAGCGCGCCGTCGCGCCCAGGTGTCCCAGCTGCTCGGCGACCGCGGCCAGGGCCGCGTCGGACTCGTTGAGCCGGTCCAGGGTCGCGTCGTAGCGCTGCTGCGCCTCCTCGGCCTCCTCGAGCGCGCCCACGAGGGCGAAGCGGGTCCGCTCGCCGCGCGCGACGGCGTCGTCCCGCGCCGTCTGTGCCTCGTCGAGCGCCGACTGCAGGTGCAGGACGCTGGGCGCGGTCGCCGAGCCTCCCCAGGCGCCGTGCGCCCCGAGCAGGTCGCCGCCCCTGGTCACGGCGGTGACCTGCGGCGACGACGCCACGAGAGCGCGGGCCTGCGCCAGGTCGTCGACGACGACGACGCCGTCGAGCAGGAGCTCCACGGCCGAGGCGACCGACCGCGCGGGGGTGACGACGTCCGCGGCCCACGCGGCGCCGTCGGGCAGGAGGACGGACCGAGAACTCACCGTGCCCTCGACGGGCGCTCCCCCGCCCACCACGAGGCTCGCTCGCCCGGCGTCCTCCTGGCGCAGGTGGCGCAGCGCGTCGACGGCCGCCTCGAGGCTCTCGACCGCGATCGCGTCCGCGGCCGGCCCCAGGGCCGCAGCGATCGCGTCCGCGTACCCCGTGTCGATGCTCAGCAGCGCCGCGAGCGAACCGAGAGCCCCCACCTGGTCGGCTGCGAGCAGCGCGCCCGCGCCGTCCTTGCGGACCAGGCTCATCTCGAGCGCCTCGACGCGAGCGCTCCAGGTCGCGCGCTCGCGGTCCGCGGTCTGCTCCTCCTCGCGCAGCCGTGCGACCACGGCCCCGGTGCGCTCGACCGCGTCGGCCGCCTCCTCGTGCTCGGCGTCCAGGCCCTCCTCGCCCTCCTCGACGCCCACGACCTGCGTCTCGAGCGTCGCGAACTCGACGTTCGCCTGGTTCCCCCGCCGCTCGGCCTCCGCGAGCGACTCGCGCAGGCGCCCGATCTCCGCCTCGGTCGCCTCGACGCGCGACCGCCGCGCGGCGACCTGGCCGGCCAGGCGCGCGAGGCCCTCACGGCGGTCGGCGGCGCCCCGCAGCAGCGTCGCGAGGGCCCGCTCGGCGACCTGCGCCTGCTCCTCGACCGCCGTCCGCTCCCCCACGGCCGCCTCGAGCGCGGCGCGCGCGACCGCGACCTCCGACTCGAGCTCGAGCTCGGCCGCCCGGGCCCGCGCGGCCTGCGCGTCCAGGTCGTTCGGGTCCTGTCCCCGCTGCACCGTCTCCGGGCGTCCCAGCAGGCGCAGGCGCTCGGCCGCGAGGGTCCGTGTCCCGCCCAGCCGCTCCTTGAGCGAGGACAGGCGGTACCAGATCTCGCTCGCGCGGGCCAGGGCGGGCGCGGCCTCGGCCGCCTGCGTCTCCAGGGCCCCCAGCGCGTCGCGCGCGGTCGCGAGCGACCGCTCGACCTCACCCTGGCGGGCCCGCAGCGCCGACTCGTCCGCGATCTCCTGCTCGAGCGTCGCGGTGAGCTGGGCCAGGTCGTCCGCGAGCAGCCGCGCCCGCGCGTCGCGCAGGTCGCGCTGGACCACCTGTGCCTTGCGTGCGATCTGCGCCTGGCGTCCGAGCGGGCCCAGCTGACGCCGGATCTCGGCCGTCAGGTCCCCGAGCCGCGTGAGGTTCGCCTGCATCGCGTCGAGCTTGCGGAGCGCCTTCTCCTTGCGCTTGCGGTGCTTGAGGACGCCGGCGGCCTCCTCGATGAAGCCGCGCCGCTCCTCGGGGGTCGCACGCAGCACCGCGTCGAGCTGCCCCTGACCCACGATCACGTGCATCTCGCGCCCGATGCCCGAGTCCGACAGCAGCTCCTGGATGTCCAGGAGCCGGCACGACGACCCGTTGATCGCGTACTCCGAGCCGCCGTTGCGGAACAGCGTCCGGGAGATGGTCACCTCGGAGTACTCGATCGGCAGCGCGCCGTCGGTGTTGTCGATCGTCAGGGACACCTCGGCACGCCCGAGCGGAGGGCGGCCCGTGGTCCCCGCGAAGATGACGTCCTCCATCTTGCCGCCGCGCAACGACTTGGCGCCCTGCTCTCCCATGACCCAGGACAGGGCGTCGACGACGTTCGACTTGCCCGAGCCGTTCGGTCCCACGACGCACGTGACCCCGGGCTCGAAGCGCAGGGTCGTCGCCGACGCGAACGACTTGAACCCGCGAAGGGTCAGGGTCTTGAGGTGCACGGGTCAGAGCCTAGTGCGACGTGGCGGGTGAACCGGGGAGGTGACGGTCCGATCCGGCCCGGCCTCGGACACAGTCAGGCGCCCCCGTCGAAGGACGGGGGCGCCTGACTGCTTCGTGCCGTGCCGGCGGTGCCGGTGTCAGCGGGTCGTGCGGGAGCTGCTCAGAGTCCCGGGAACCAGAGCGCGATCTCCCGCGCGGCGGACTCCGGGGAGTCCGAGCCGTGGACCAGGTTCTGCTGGACCTTCAGGCCCCAGTCGCGCCCCAGGTCACCACGGATGGTGCCGGGCGCGGCCGCGGTCGGGTCGGTCGTGCCGGCGAGCGAGCGGAAGCCGGGGATGACGCCCTGGCCCTCGGCGACGATCGCGAGCGTCGGGCCCGAGAGCATGAAGTCGACCAGCGGCTGGTAGAACGGCTTGCCCTCGTGCTCGGCGTAGTGCGCCGCGAGGAGCTCGGGGGTGGCGTCCAGGAGCTGGACGGCGGCCAGGGTGTACCCCTTGGCCTCGATACGGCGGAGGATCTCGCCCGACAGTCCACGGCGGACGCCGTCGGGCTTGACCAGGACGAGGGTGCGCTCGATGGTCTCGGCGAGCGCGTCGGCCACTGCGGGGGCTGCAACATCAGTCATGCGCACGACCCTACCGGCCCTGCTCACATGTTCGGCGCGGTCTCCGGGTGCTCTGCGTCGTACTCGGCACGCTCACGGTCGATGCGCCCGCCGAGGCGCAGCGAGACGATCCACAGCACCACGAAGATGCCGCCCACGAGGAACATCAGCGGGACGGCGAAGCCGCACGCGATGACGGGGATCTGCACGGCCGAGCCCGCGACGTACCCGCCCGGCCCGCCGACCATGCGGCTGAGCAGGAGCAGGACGACGATCAGGGTGCCGCCCACGATCCAGATCGCCGGCCCCGAGGGCACCTGCATCTTGTCCGGCCACGCGTAGGGGACGTTGCGCAGCCCGTACGCGACGAGGGTCGCGAACAGGATCAGGAACGCCTCCAGCATCAGCGTCGTCGACGTGAACTGGATCTTCGCGGACTTCTTGGCCTTGATGCGGGGCGCGTCCGCCGCGCCCTCCGCCATGGGGGCGGAGGACGCGACGGACCCGTCGACCGGTTCGTTGGTGGAGCTCACGGGGTTCAGTTTACCGGCGCGTCCTGGCGGGAGGAGCCGCCCGCCGGGTCGTCGCCCGTGGGGATGGTGGCACCGTCAGGCCCGACGGCGTCGCGCACCGGCGCGTCCGTCCCACCCTCGACCAGCGCACCCTTCGGGTCGGCGATCGCCTCGCCGCGCGCGACCATGCCGGCCTCGCCCGAGAGCTTGACCTCCTTGAGGAAGAGCGCGAGCACGAACCCGACGACCACGAGCGGCACGAGGTACCAGAACGCCGGAGCGAGCGCGTCCGTGAACGCGTCGATCACGCCCGTCTTGACGGGCTCCGGGAGGGCCTGGACCGCGGCGGGGGTCAGGCTCGACGCCTCTCCCCCACCCGTGGCCGCGCCACCGGGGATGACCTCGGCGAGGTTGGCCGACAGCCGCGTCGTGAAGATCGTGCTGAAGAGCGCCGTGCCCACTGCCGCACCGATCTCGCGGAAGAAGTTGTTCGCGCTCGTCGCGGTCCCGATCTCGTGGGGGTCCACGGAGTTCTGGACGGCCAGCACGATGGTCTGCATGACGAGCCCCATGCCGGCACCCATCACGAAGATCATGGCGCCGAACAGGACCATGGACATGTCGCCCGTGATCGTCGTGAGCCAGATGATGCCCGCGGTCGTGATCGCGAGGCCCACGACGGGGTAGATCTTGTAGCGGCCCGTCTTGGTGATCGCGAACCCGGACCCGATCGCCGTGATCATGACACCGACCATCATGGGGAGCATGAGGAAGCCGGACTCGGTCACGCCTGCGCCGGTCGACATCTGGAGGAACGTCGGCAGGAACGCCAGCGCGGAGAACATGCCCATGCCGAGCACGAGGCCGATGAGCGTCGCGATGGTGAACGTGCGGTTCTTGAAGAGGTGCAGCGGCAGGAGGGGCTCCTCCGCACGCCGCTCGACCACGATGAACAGGGCGATCGAGGCGAGGGTCGCGGCGACCATGCCCAGGAGCTTGGGGTCGGACCAGTCGTAGCCCCGGCTGGAGGTCAGCGACTCCCAGCTCGTGAGCAGGACGATCCCCGAGGTCCCGACGACCAGGAAGAAGATGCCGGCGACGTCGATCTTGCGCCCCGAGCGGTGGCTCGGGAGCTTGAGCGTGAACCATGCGACGAGGAACGCCGCGATGCCGATGGGGACGTTGATCCAGAAGGCCCAGCGCCAGCCCGGGCCCTCGGTGAACCAGCCGCCGAGGAGCGGACCGATCACGGCCGCGATGCCGAACAGGGCGCCCATGGGGCCCATGTACTTCCCGCGGTCCTTGGCCGGGACGATGTCCGCGATGATGGCCTGCGACAGGATCATGAGGCCACCGCCACCGAGGCCCTGGACGGCTCGCCACGCGACGAGCTCGGGGAACGTCTGGGCGAAGCCCGCACCCGCGGACGCGATGGTGAACAGGCCGATCGCGACGAGGAACGGCCAGCGGCGTCCCCACAGGTCGCCGAACTTGCCGTAGAGGGGCATGACGATCGCGATCGCCAGGATGTAGGCCGTGATGACCCACCCCTGGTGCTCGACGCCGTGCAGCTCGCCGACGATCGTGGGCATCGCGGTGCCGACGATCGACTGGTCGAGCGAGGACAGGAACATGCTGGCCATGAGCGCGCCGAAGATCAGCCAGACCGTGCGCTGCGTCAGCACGATGAGCGGCTTGCCGTTCTCGGCAGACGCGCCGGCCCCGGTCGGCGTGGCCGACGTGGTGGAGCGGGAGGTGGACATGAGGGATCCGTTCGGGTGGGGTCAGATCGGTGGTGACGCCCGACGACGCGAGACGGCGGGCGTGAGGGTGGTGGTGGCGGTCAGCCGGGGCTGCCGGGATCTCCCGGCGGGCGCCCCGGACACACGAGCGCCCGGAGCTGGTCGACGACCGAGCCCAGGTGGTCGACCGGCTCGCCCGTGCGGCCGAGCCGTTCCCACTCGAGCGTCGTGGTGCGCAGGAGCGCCATCACGACCATCGCGAGCAGCTCGGGCTCGGGCACGAACGGGTGCTGGGTCCGGCGCCGGTCGAACGCGTCGATCAGCCCGGTCCGCAGGTTCTCGATCCACCACATGTGGCGGGCGAGGAGCCGGTGCTCGCGCTCGACGAGCTTGATCGCCCGGTGCACGCGCTCCAGGGACATGACCTGGTGCGCGAGCAGGTCGGCGACGAGCACCTGGAGGTCGTCGAGGAGGTCGCCCGTGGGACCACCTGCCACGAAGTCCTGGACCGCGCCGGCCGAGGGCGAGAACTCCTCGACCCCCAGCACGGCGTCGTCCTTGGACGCGAAGTAGTTGAAGAAGGTCCGCGTCGAGACGCCGACCGATGCGCAGATGTCGTCGACCGTGACCGCGTCCAGCCCGCGTTCGAGCACGAGGGTCTGGGCAGCGTCGATGAGCGCCTCGCGGCGTTCACGCTTCTTGCGCTCGCGCAGCCCCGTGGGGGCGGCCGAGGGCTCGACAAGGTTCTGCACAGCAAGCAAATTTACATGTCGTGCAACTTTGCAGGCAATGCAGTCTTCACGTGACGCTCGTCACCGGTGCAGATCACACCTCGCCGAAACCGCCCTCGATCGCCGCGACGGCCGCGTCCCGGGCCTCGTCGGCCTGGCGACCCTCCGCGGCGATCACGAGCTCGCGACCGCCGGTCGCGCCCAGCTTCATCATCTCCAGCACGCTCGCAGCGTTGACCCCGTTGATCGTGACCTTGGCGTCGTATCCCGCGACCAGGCGCGCGAGGATCGCCGCCGGACGTGCGTGGAGCCCCAGCGGGTTGCGGAGCGTGACCGCGCGCGGCGCCCCGGGCGAGTCGTCCTCGAGCCCGGCGGCCGCGGCCAGCTGGTCCGCGGGCCCCGTGGGCGGCACGAAACGGTCGTCGGGTGACCCGCTCTGCGCGAACGTGCCGCCTGCGGCCTCGGCCGAGGCGAGCACCTCGGCGAGGGTCCCGCCCCCGTGGGCCGTGACCGCAGCGGCGACCGCCCCCTCGACGAACGGCGCGTCCGCGAGGACGACCCGCCCGTCGAGCGAGTCGTCGAGCTCGATGACCGACTCGATCGTCATGACCGCCGAGCCCAGGTCCGCGAGGACCACCACTCCCTCGGTCCCGAGAAGCCCCTCGGCGACCGCGGCGGACACCACGTCGTAGCTGGTTCCGAGGCTGCCGTCGTCCGTGCCGCCCGCGGGCAGGAGCAGCACGCCCGGGGCCATCTGGGCGGCCAGCTCCGCGGCGCCCTGCGCCAACCGGGCCGAGTGGGACACGAGGACCAGGGCGATCCGCGCGCGGTCGCCGACGTGTGGGGTTGTCATCGGGACATCATTCCCCGGGAGCATCGACCGCCGCGACCGCAGCCCGGAGGATCACCACGGTCGAGGTCGCCCCCGGGTCCTGGTGCCCGACGCTGCGCTCGCCCAGGTAGCTCGCGCGCCCCTTGGTCGCGAGCATCGGGACCGTCGCGAGCGCCCCGGCCTCGGCCGCGGCGAGCGCGGCCTCGAGGACCCCGGCCGGGTCGCTGCCGGAGTTCGCGGCCTCGACGGCCGCGTCGACCGCGGGCTGCCACGCGTCGACCATGGTCTTCTCGCCCGGGACCGCCTTGCCTCGGGCCGTGATGCCCTCGAGCGCGCCCTCGAGCAGCGCGACGACGGCGGACGAGTCCAGCTCGGCGAGGCCCGTGACCTTCGCGGCACGCAGGAACGCCGTGCCGTACAGGGGTCCGGACGCTCCCCCGACCGACGACATGAGGGTCGTGGCGACGAGCTTGAGGACGTCGCCGATCTGCGCGGGCTGCTCCTCGAGGCCGTCGAGCTTGGCGACGACCGCCTGGAACCCACGGTTCAGGTTCTCGCCGTGGTCCCCGTCACCGATCTGACGGTCCAGCTCGGTGAGCTCGTCCCGCGACGACACGATCATCGTCGCCGCGCCTCGCATCCAGCGCACAGCCCACGCAACGTCCAGCGTCATTCCTCGCCCTTTCGTTCCTGTCCCGGGCACGGCTCCCGAGGAGCAGGGTCCGGGGCGCCGCTCCCCGGCTCTCGGGGGTCGGCTGGAGTCACCACCGCAGAGCGGCGGTGTGCACGGGCGCGTCCCACAGCGCGGTCAGCTCGTCGTCCAGCCGGAGCACGGTGACCGAGGCCCCCTGCATCTCCAGCGAAGTGACGTAGTTGCCCACGAGCGAGCGTGTGACTGCCACGCCGCGCGCCTCGAGCAGCCTCCGTGCCTGACGATAGACGACGTAGAGCTCGGACTGGGGCGTACCGCCCATTCCGTTAACGAACAGCAACACTCGCTCCCCGCCCGCGAGCCGCAGGTCCTCCGCGACGGCGTCGACGAGCATGCCGGTGATCTCGTCCGCGGGCGCCATGGGGATGCGGTGCCGGCCCGGCTCGCCGTGGATCCCGATCCCGATCTCGATCTCGGTCTCGTCGAGGTCGAAGCTCGGCTTGCCGACGTGCGGCACGGTGCAGGCCGAGAGCGCGACCCCCATCGAGCGGACGTTCGCGACGACCCGCCCGGCGATCTCGGTGACCTTGCCCAGGTCGTCCCCGCGCTCGGCGGCGGCTCCCGCGATCTTCTCGACCGCGACGGTGCCCGCCACGCCGCGGCGACCTGCGGTGTAGAGCGAGTCCTCGACCGCGACGTCGTCGTTGACGAGGATGCTCGCGGCCTGCGTGCCCTCGGCCTCGACGAGCTCGAGCGCCGTCTCGAAGTTGAGCACGTCGCCCGTGTAGTTCTTGACGATCGCGAGCACGCCCGCGCCCGAGTCGGCGCCGAGGATCGCGGGCACGATCTGGTCCGGCGTGGGCGAGGTGAACACCGCTCCGGGGACCGCGGCGTCGAGCATCCCCGCGCCGACGAAGCCTGCGTGCAGCGGCTCGTGCCCCGCACCGCCTCCGCTGACGAGCCCGACCTTGCCCGGCACCGCACCTCCGGCACGGGACACGTACAGGGGTGCCCGGTGCACCTCCACGAGGTCGGCGTGGGCCAGCTCGAACCCGTCGAGCGACTCCGTCACCGCATCCTGCGGGTCGTTGAGCAGCTTCTTCATGGCGCATCCCTCCGTCGGACTGCTGCGGCACGTCCGGCCGCGTGCACTGCTCGCGCGCCGGTGGCTCGTGCCCCGGCGCCCGTCCCCCCATCAAACACCCCCGCAGCGGCCGCGGCACCCAGGGAGACGTCCTGTGCGCTTCCGTGCCCGACGACGCAGGGTGCCCCTCGGAGCGAGGGACACCCTGCGTCGTGGCCGGGTCGAGCGGAGCCGCTGGGCCGCGACCTGCTGCGGCGCGCCGCGCGCCGCGAGGTCAGCCGCGCCCGAGCAGGATCCGGACGTCGGCCGCGGTGATGACCGAACCTGTGACGAGCACTCCCGTGCCCACGCCGACGCCCACCGAGTCGTCGCGCTCGGCGAGGTCGACCGCGATCGCGAGCGCCTCGTCGAGACGCTCGGCCGTGTGCACCCGGTCCTCGCCGAAGACCTCGATCGCGACCTCGGCGAGGTCGGTCACGTCGGCCGAGCGCTCGGCCGAGTTGCGCGTGATGACGACCTCCGCCAGCACGGGCTCGAGCACCGAGAGGATCTGCTCGGAGTCCTTGTCGCCCATGATCGCGACGACCCCGATCAGGTGCTCGAACTCGAACGCCTCGTCGATCGCCGCGACGAGCGCCTCGGCGCCCGCCGGGTTGTGCGCGGCGTCGACGATCACGGTCGGGCTGGACCGCAGGACCTCGAGCCGTCCCGGAGAGGTCGCGTCGGCGAAGGCCGCCTCGACCACACCGCCGTCGAGCGCGCGACCGCCCGAGAGCAGCGCCTCGGTGGCCGACAGCGCCAGGAGGGCGTTGTGGGCCTGGTGCTCACCGATGAGCGGCAGGAAGATCTCGGTGTAGAGACCTGCGGGCGTGCGCAGGTCGACGACCTGCCCGCCGACGGCCGGGGTCCGCCCGGCCACCGCGATGTCCTGGCCCTCGCGCAGGACGCGCGCGTGCTTGACGGCTGCCGCCTCGATGACGATCGCCTCGGCCGCGTCGCTCTGCTCGGCGAGCACGACGACCGCGTCCTCCTTGACGATCCCCGCCTTCTCGGTCGCGATCTCCTCGATCGTGTGACCGAGCCAGCGCGTGTGGTCGATCGAGATGGGCGTCACGATCGCGACGTCGCCGTCCACGACGTTGGTCGAGTCCCAGCCGCCGCCCATGCCGACCTCGACGATCGCGACGTCGACGGGGGCGTCGGCGAACGCCGCGAACGCCATGACCGTGAGCACCTCGAAGAAGCTCAGGCGAGGGCCGCCCGCCTCCTGCGACTCGCGGTCCGCGACGCCGACGTACGGCGCGACGTCCTCCCAGATCTCGACGAAGCGCGCGGGGCTCACGGGCTCGCCGTCGATCGCGATGCGCTCGGTGACCGAGGTCAGGTGCGGGCTCGTGAAACGGCCCGTGCGCAGACCGTGCTCACGCACGAGCCGCTCGACCAGGCGCGAGGTCGACGTCTTGCCGTTCGTCCCCGTGATGTGGATCGTGCGGTAGGCCTTCTGCGGGTCGCCGAGCAGCTCGAGGACACGCTCGACGCGCTCGAGCGTCGGGTCGATGTCGTGCTCGGGGGCCCGGTCCATGATGTGCGCGTACACCGTGGCCAGGTCCTCGAGCGCGGCGGCCTCCTCGGCCGTGCGCTGGTGCGCGGCACCTCCGGGACGCCGGGCGTCCTTGTCCCCCGGGCGTTCGCCGGCGCCACGGCCGACGCGGACGCCGCTCATGCCTGCGCTCCGTCGGTCTGGTCGGACGACGCCTTGGCGACGAGCACGCTGCGCTCGTCGGTGGGCGACAGGTCGATCGTGACGCTCACGGCGAGGGTCTCGCCCGCGATGAGCTCGCGGTGGTCCTCGACCGCCCCCTGCCAGGGGCCGGGCACCGAGAGCGACAGGTCGATCCGGTCGGAGACGTCGAGCCCGGCGGCCTTGCGGGCGTCCTGGACCTCGCGCACGATGTCGCGCGCATAGCCCTCGGCCAGGAGCGCGTCGTTCAGCTCGAGGTCGAGGACCACGAAGCCGCCCGTGGGCAGCACGGCCGCCGCGATCGTCGGAGCCGCCGGGTCGACCTCGTCGTGGCCCTGCTCGGCGAGCACCACGGTCGTCAGCTCGTACTCCGAGCCGAGCAGCGGCACGTCGCCGTCGGGCGTCTCGACGACGACGAACCCGTCGTCGCCCACCCGCCACGACCCCGCCTTGGCGGCCTTGATGGCCGCCTGGACCCCGCGCCCCAGGCGCGGACCCGCGGCACGCGCGTTGACCGTGAGCTTCTGCGAGACGCCGAACTCGTCGGCCGCACCGGACTCGAGGTCGAGGAAGCGCACGGACTTGACGTTGAGCTCACGGGCGAGCAGGTCACCGTAGGGCTCGAGCGCGGCCGGGTCCTCGGTCACGACGGTCAGGGTGCTCAGCGGCTGGCGCACGCGCAGCGAGTGCGCCTTGCGCAGACCGAGCGAGAGGGAGGCCACCGAACGGACCAGGTCCATCGAGGAGACGAGCGCGTCGTCGGCGACCAGGACGCCCGCGAGCGAGTCGCCCGTGCCGTCGGTCGTCTCCTGCGCCGCCACGCTCGGCCAGTCCGTCAGGTGCACGCTGCGCCCACCCGTGAGCCCGCGCCAGACCTCCTCGGAGAGCATGGGCGCGAGCGGCGCCATGACGCGCGTGAGGACCTCGAGGGCCGTCCAGAGCGTGTCGAACGCGTCCTTGTCCTCGTCCCAGAAGCGGTCGCGCTGCGTGCGGACGTACCAGTTGGTCAGCAGGTCGAGGTGCTCGCGCACGGTCTCGCACGCGCCCGCGATGTCGTACGCGTCGAGCTGGGTCGTGGCGGTCGCGACCAGGTCGTGCGTGCGCGCCAGCAGGTAGCGGTCGAGGGCCGGGAGGTCCACGACGCGCTCCGGTGCCACGCGCTGCGCGGTGTATCCCGCGCCGCCGTTCGCGTTGTTCGAGTAGAGCGTGAAGAAGTAGTACGTGCTCCACAGCGGCAGCATCACCTGGCGCACCGAGTCGCGGATGCCCTCCTCGGTGACGATGAGGTTCCCGCCGCGCAGGATGGGCGAGCTCATGAGGAACCAGCGCATCGCGTCGGAGCCGTCCCGGTCCAGGACCTCGGAGACGTCCGGGTAGTTGCGCAGCGACTTGCTCATCTTGCGCCCGTCCGAGCCGAGCACGATCCCGTGCGAGACGGCCGAACGGAACGCCGGGCGGTCGAACAGGGCCGTGGCCAGGACGTGCAGCGTGTAGAACCAGCCGCGGGTCTGGCCGATGTACTCGACGATGAAGTCGCCCGGGTAGTGGTGCTCGAACCAGTCCGCGTTCTCGAACGGGTAGTGCACCTGCGCGAACGGCATGGAGCCCGAGTCGAACCAGACGTCCAGGACGTCGGGGATACGGCGCATGACGGACTTCCCGGTCGGGTCGTCCGGGTTGGGGCGCGTCAGGTCGTCGATGAAGGGCCGGTGCAGGTCCGTGACGGGCACGCCGAAGTCGGCCTCGAGCTCGGCGATCGAGCCGTAGACGTCGATGCGCGGGTAGTTCGCGTCGTCCGAGACCCACACGGGGATGGGCGTGCCCCAGTAGCGGTTGCGCGAGATGGACCAGTCGCGAGCACCCGCGAGCCACTTGCCGAACTGGCCGTCACGGATGTGCTCGGGCGTCCAGGTGATGTCCTGGTTGAGCTCGACCATGCGGTCGCGGAACTCGGTCACGCGCACGAACCAGCTCGAGACCGCCTTGTAGATCAGGGGGTTCCGGCAGCGCCAGCAGTGCGGGTAGGAGTGCTGGTAGGTCTCGTGGCGCAGCACGACCGCGCGCGAGGCGGCAGCGACGCGTGCGAGCGGGCCCGTGCCCTCCTTGAGGTCCTTGATGACCTTGGGGTTGGCGTCGAACACCTGCTCGCCCGCGTAGTCCGGGACCGCGTTGGTGAAGCGCCCACGGGCGTCGACCGGCACGACGGGCACGATCCCCGCGGCGTCGCACACGGCCATGTCGTCCTCGCCGAAGGCCGGAGCCAGGTGGACCACACCGGTGCCGTCCTCGGTCGTCACGAAGTCGGCCACGAGCACCTGGTGCGCGGTGGGCCAGCCCTCGGCCGAGCGGTCCGTGAAGTAGTCGAAGGCCGGCGTGTAGCGCAGCCCGGCGAGGTCGGCGCCCTTGACGGTCGCCAGGACCTCGGCGTCCTCCCCGAGCTCCTTGACGTAGGCGCCCAGTCGGGCGGCGGCGAGCACGACCTTGTCGCCGGCCACTGCCGAGCCGGCACCGGCGCGCACCACGACGTAGTCCACGTCCGGCCCGACGGCGACCGCCAGGTTCGAGGGGAGCGTCCAGGGCGTCGTGGTCCAGACGAGGACGAGCGCTCCCGCGGCGGGCGAGGCGACGCCGTCGACGTCCTCGCCGGAGAGCCGGAACCCGACCGTGAGGGCCGGGTCCTGGCGCGACTGGTACACGTCGTCGTCCATGCGCAGCTCGTGGTTCGACAGCGGCGTCTCGTCGCGCCAGCAGTACGGCAGCACGCGGTAGCCCTCGTATGCGAGGCCCTTGTCGTACAGGCGCTTGAACGCCCAGATCACCGACTCCATGAAGGTGATGTCGAGCGTCTTGTAGTCGTTGTCGAAGTCGACCCAGCGCGCCTGGCGCGTCACGTACTCCTTCCACTCGTCCGTGTACTTGAGCACGGACTCGCGGCAGGCGTCGTTGAACGCGGCGATACCCATGGCCTCGATCTGGGACTTGTCGGTGATGCCCAGCACGCGCTCGGCCTCGAGCTCGGCCGGCAGACCGTGCGTGTCCCAGCCGAAGCGGCGCTCGACGCGCTTGCCCCGCATGGTCATGTAGCGCGGCACGACGTCCTTGGCGTAGCCCGTCAGGAGGTGCCCGTAGTGCGGCAGTCCGTTCGCGAACGGAGGGCCGTCGTAGAAGACGAACTCGTTGTCGCCGTCCTGGCCCGCCTCACGGTGCTCGATCGACGCACGGAACGTGTCGTCCTTGGACCAGTACGACAGCACGCCGCGCTCGAGCGAGGGCAGGTGGGGGCTGGCGGGGATCTGGTGGCCCTGACCGTCAGGGGCGGTGTCGTCGGTGCGGTGCAGCGGGTAGGCCATGGCTCAGTGGCTCCATCGTGAGTGGCAGGCGGTGGTCCGGGACGTGCTCGTGCGAGGACGACCACCCCTCCCTGGTTCCCGAGGGAGAAGGCGAGCCGCGGTACCACCCCGCTTGCCGTCGTCGGGCACCTGAGGGGCCCGAGCGGCGACCGCTCGACACGGCTGTGACGGGCCTACCCGTCCGGTTCTACTGAGGCCCCGCGGACGGGGCCCGTTCTTCCGGAGGCTCACCGGTGATGGCCGGGTCGATGCCTGTGGACCCCATGGTAACGCGCCACCCGCCGGGCGCGCCCGAGCCGACCGGCAGACGGTCGGGCAGTCGGGCGGTCGGGCGGTCGGGCGGTCGGGCGGTCGGGCGGTCGGGCAGTCGGGCGGCGGGCCGGCAGGCACGCAGGCGGGCCAGCAGGCACAGGAGGCCCCGGCACCGTGCGGTGCCGGGGCCTCCCCTCGTCGGACGGCTCAGGCTCCGGCGCCGTTAGCCATCGCGAGGAGCTGGTCGACCTGCTCGGGGCCGAGGCTGTCGCCCGCGATCATGCCGATGCGCCCGATCGGGAACGAGCCCATCATCTTCGCCATGTCGACGCCCTCGGGCATGATCGACGCGGCACCCTCCATGGCCGAGGCCATCTGCGCCATGGCCTGCTGCACGATCGGCCCCGCGACCGGGTGCGCGAAGACCTCGGCCAGCGAGGACTCGCGCGTGAGCGGCAGGACGAGCGTGTCGCCGACCACCTCGACGGTCGTGGACGAGCGCAGGTCGCGGCTCGACGCCGCGACGTCGACCGTGTACTCGCCGCCCTCGACCACCCAGCGGTCCGTGCGGACGTGCCAGTACGCGAGGTCGGCACGACGGACCGTGAGGACGACCTCACGGCTCTCGCCCGCCTCGAGCTCGACCAGCGCGAACGCCTTGAGCTCGCGCTCGGGACGCTGCACGTCCGCCGAGGCCAGCCCCGTGTAGACCTGCACGACCTCGCGGCCCGCGCGGTCCCCCGTGTTGGTCACAATGACGCGCACCTCGACGTCGCCGTCGGCGCCCACGGAAGCCGCCGCGTCCCCGTACCCGAACGTCGTGTAGGACAGGCCGTGCCCGAACGGGAAGGTCACCTCGATCTTGCGCGCGTCGTACCAGCGGTAGCCGACGAACAGGCCCTCGCCGTAGCGGACGTGACCGTCCTCGCCGGGGAAGTTGAGGAACGCCGGGCTGTCCTCCAGGCGCACCGGGATCGTCTCGGTGAGCTTGGCCGACGGGTTGACGTCGCCGCAGAGCACGTCGGCGATCGCGCCGCCCCCGGCCTGGCCGAGCAGCCAGCCCTCGAGGATCGCCGAGACGTCGTCCGCGAACGGGAGTGCGACGACGCTGCCGTTGGACAGGACGACCACGGTGTCGGGGTTGACCTCGAGCACCGCGTCGAGGAGCTCGAGCTGCACGGCCGGCAGGTCGATGTGCTCGCGGTCGTAGCCCTCGGACTCTGCGGCCGCCGGCAGGCCGAGGAAGACCACGGCGACGTCGTTCTCCGCCGCGAGGGCGACGGCCTCGGCCCGCAGCGCTGCCGCGTCACCCGAGCCGTCGAGCGTGAAGCCCTGCGCCTGGGAGACGAGGTCCTCACCGACCTTGATCGCGACCTCGCGGGCCACCGAGTCGATCCGGGTCGGGTTGATCATCGAGGACCCGGCCCCCTGGTACCGGGGCTGGTCGACGAAGGCCCCGATGAGTGCCACCGAGCGCTCCGCCCGGAGCGGGAGCAGTCCCCCGTCGTTCTTCAGCAGGACGATCGACCGCCCGGCCACCTCCCGCGCGAGCGCGTGGTGCGCGTCGACGTCCAGCGGGCCGGCGACGCGCGGCGTGCCCTGCCAGCGCGTCGCGAGGTGCGCGACCCGCGCGGCCGAGGCGTCCACGACGCTCTCGTCGAGCGAGCCGGCGCGCACCGCGTCGACGATCTGCGCGTCGGTCGCTCCGCCCGAGGACGGCATCTCCAGGTCCAGGCCCGCCGCGAGCGCCGAGACCCTGTCGTTGACCGCGCCCCAGTCCGAGACCACGAGCCCCTCGAATCCCCACTCGTCGCGCAGCACCCGGGTCAGCAGGAACGGGTCCTCGGACGCGAAGACGCCGTTGACGCGGTTGTAGGAGCACATCACGGTGTACGGCTGGGCGTCCTCGACCACGCGCTGGAAGCCTCGCAGGTAGATCTCGCGCAGCGGACGCGGGTCGACGTCGCTCGACGAGCGCATGCGGTCGTGCTCCTGGTTGTTGGCCGCGAAGTGCTTGAGCGACGTGCCGACCCCCGTCGACTGCGTGCCCCGCACGAGTGCGGCGGCCATCACGCCGGAGACGATCGGGTCCTCCGAGAAGTACTCGAAGTTTCGGCCGCACAGCGGCGAGCGCTTGATGTTGACGCCCGGGCCGAGGATGACCGCGACGTCCTCGATCGAGGACTCCACGCCCAGCGCCTCGCCGACGCGGTGCGCGAGCGCGGTGTCCCACGACGAACCGAGCCCCACCGCGGGCGGGAAGCACGTCGCCGGGACGCTGTCGCCGATCCCGAGGTGGTCGGCGCTGCCGCGCTGCTTGCGCAGGCCGTGCGGGCCGTCGGTGAGCATGACGGACGGGATGCCCGCACGCTCGACCCCCTTGGTCCACCAGAAGCTCGCGCCGCTGGTCAGCGACGCCTTCTCCTCGAGCGTCAGGTCGGCGACGGACGCCGTCGCTGCCCCCTGGTTGGTGATGTCGATGTCGGTCATGTGCTCGTCCTTGTCTCTCGATCGCGGTTCAGGCTGGGGAGGGCTGGTGGCGGCGCCCGAGGTGGCAGAACCACACGGGGCGCCCGTGGTCGCGCTGGATCAGGGGCCAGAACGCCCACCACATCAGGAGTGCGCCGGCGATGCCCGCGACGAGTCCGAAGACCGTGTCGGAGAGCCAGTGCGCGTTGATGAGCGTGCGCTGCCACACCATGCCGAGCAGGATCAGGCCGCCGACGGTCCACCAGAGCGTGCGCGCGGTGCGCCGCGTGGCCGGGATCAGGGCCGCGATGCCGACGACGAGCGCGCCGGCCATGACGGCGTGCCCCGAGGGGAACGACCCGTGGTCGACCCGGAACAGCGGCCCGAACAGCCCGAGCGTCTCGTCGACGGCGGGACGCGGGCGGTCCACGAGGTTCTTCATCCCCTGGGAGAAGAGCCCCGGGCCGACCAGCGTGACCGTGAGGAAGAAGAGCCCGGAGCGCCAGCGCCCGACGATCGCGAGCACCGCGGGGACCAGGACGACCCCCACGAGCGCGCCCGGGCCTTCTCCCAGGTGCTGGAAGAACATCGGGACGGCCGATGTGTGGATGCTCCCGTCCGCGGACACGCCGACGAGCGCACGCCACCAGTCGTCGAGCGGCTGCGTGAAGGGCGCCGCCGGGTTCAGCCCGACGAGCAGACCCATGAGCGCGAACGCGGCGACCAGGCCCAGCGACCAGGCCAGCATCGCCCGCGGGCGACGCGTCCGTGGTGCGGGGACGACGGCGTCGGTCGCCTCCTGCGGCTGCGGCAGCGACGTGTCGGCGACCATCAGCGCACCGCCTTGATCGGCCAGACCGCGCAGGCGCCGAGAATGCTCAGGACGATCCCGACCGGGAACAGCGCGATGTACCCGCCGAAGCTCAGGATGATCATGCCGGCGAACGCAGGGGCGAGCGTCTGCGGCAGGGTCGCGGCGATGTTGACGACGCCGAGGTCCTTCGCGAACGACTTCGCCGACGGCAGCACCTCGCTCATGAGCGCCGTGTCGACGGCCTGGAACATGCCGAAGCCGAGGCCCGAGACGAACGTGAAGACGGCCCAGCCCGCGAAGCTCGGCACGAACGTGGGGATGAGGAGGGCCAGGCCGACGAGCGCCGACGAGAGGAAGACGAACACCTTGCGGCGCTGGAACCGGTCGGACAGCGGTCCGGAGACGAGCGTCGCGACGAGCACGCCCGCGAGGCTGATGACGCTGAACAACGGCACGGCGGCGACCGCCCCGGCCTGACCGAGACCGATGTAGTCCTGCAGGATGAACAGCTGGTAGCCGGTCACGGCGAAGTACCCCGTGTACAGGAGCAGGCGTCCGGTGAAGGCCCAGAAGAAGTCGGGGTGCTTGCGCGGGCTGACCCAGAAGGTGCGCAGGAACTCGCCGATGTCGAACGGCTCCTTGGCCAGGTCCTTGCTGGAGTGGTCGGGGTTGAACACGACGAACAGGGTCAGCACGATCAGGGTGAAGCCCGCGAAGACCAGGTAGCCGAGCTGGATCGAGTCCGCGAACTGCGCACCCAGGATCGATCCGCCGAGGGCTCCGAGCATCAGCCCCAGCCCGGAGAGCGCGGCAAAGGTGCCGCGCAAGGTACGGGGGACGCGGTCCGGCATGATCGCGCTGAGGGGGCCTTGCGCGAAGTTGTAGGCGATCTGGACGATCATCCAGCCGATGACGATGCCGACGAGCGAGCTCGCGAAGCCCATGGCCAGCAGGCCGAGGCCACCGACGAGGGCACCGAGGACGAGCCACGGGGCGCGCCTGCCGAACCTGCTGCGCGTGCGGTCCGAGATCTGACCCGCGACGGGCTGCGCGAGCAGTGCGGCCAGGGCGCCGAACGTCCCGACCACGGCCAGGTTCGCGACCTTGTCCTCCTCACCCAGGAGCTGCACCTGGAGAGGCATCAGGAGTCCGCCCACGGCGCCCCAGATCATGAAGACCGAGAAGTTGGCCGGGACGATCCACCCGAGCAGGCGTCGAGGGGTGCCCCGGACGAGCGGGGGCGGGTCGTCCTGGCCGGACGCCTCCTCGATGAACTCCTCGGCGGCAGCGGACGTGTCGACAGCGAACGCCGGCGCGGGGGTGGGCGTCGGGGCCGAGACCGGAGCGGTGGATGGGGAATCGGACGGCAGTGTCATGGCGGATCCTTCGTCGGACAGGCGCTCATCCTTGAGCGTCGCCAAAACAGTATGGCACTCGGTATTGAAGTGCAAGGGTCTCCGGTCTAGGGTCGACGCATGGCACAGCGAGGTTCATACGCGAAGGGCATCGCCAAGCGGGAGGAGATCCTCTCGACGGCGCTCGAGGTCATCGCCCGCGAGGGATACCGGGGGGCATCGGTCAAGGAGCTCGCCGACGCGGCCGGCCTCAGCCAGGCGGGTCTGCTGCACTACTTCGACAGCAAGGACGAGCTGTTCACCGCGATCCTGCGCAAGCGCGACGAGCTCGATCTGGAGACCTACCGCACGGAGTCCAGGCTCGACCCCTTCCGGGTGTTCCTGCAGGTCATGCGGCACAACGCCGAGGTCCCCGGGCTCGTCGAGCTGTACACGCGCCTCAACGCCGAGGCGAGCGACCACGCGCACCCGGCCCACGCCTTCTTCGCCGAGCGCCGGGCGGGCATGCAGGCGATGTTCACGGGACTCGTCGAGGAGGGCAAGCTCGCCGGGCAGTACCCCACCGACGTCGACACGGCCTCGCTGGGCCTCGTCATCACCGCCGTCGCCGACGGCCTGCAGACCCTCTGGCTGCAGGACCCCACCATCGACATGGCCTCCGAGATCGAGCGGCTGCTCGTGTCCCTCGGGGTCTTCCCCTCCGAACGGAGCACCACCGCATGAGCACCCCCGAGACCGTCACCGAGTCGGTCGACCCCACCCTGGAACGCCCCGTCGTCACGATCGACTCGGGCCAGGTCCGTGGGATCTGGCGCGAGGGGTCCGCGGCCTTCCTCGGCGTCCCCTTCGCCGAGGCCCCCGTCGGGCCCCTCCGGTTCGAGGCGCCCGTGCCCGTCGCTCCCTGGGACGGGGTCCGCGACGCCGCGGAGCTCGGCCCGACCCCGCAGCGCAAGCAGCTCGCCGAGATCACGCTGATCCCCGAGCCCTCGATCCCCGGCGACTCGACCCTCAACGTCAACGTCTACACGCCCTCACCCGGTGCGCCCGACGCCGCCCTGCCCGTTCTCGTCTACATCCACGGCGGCGGCTACACGGCCGGCTCGCCGGCGAGCCCCTGGTACGACGGGCGCGCGTTCAACCGCGACGGCGTCGTGACCGTGTCGATCTCCTACCGGCTCGGCTTCGACGGGTTCGGGTACATCGAGGGCGCGCCGTCCAACCGTGGCGTGCGCGACTGGCTGCTCGCCCTGGACTGGGTGCAGCGCAACGTCGCGGCGTTCGGCGGCGATCCCGCGCGCGTCACGATCGCCGGCCAGTCGGCGGGCGGCGGCGCGGTGCTGACGCTGCTCGGCATGCCGGCCGCACAGCACCTGTTCCGGTCGGTGTGGTGCCTCTCGGGCGCCGTCGCCGACGTGACCGAGGCCCGGGCGAGGACGTTCGCCGAGACCCTCGCGCGTCTTGCCGGGGTCGAGGCGACGCGGGACGGGTTCGCGTCCCTGCCGGAGACCCGCGTCCTGGAGCTGCAGGACGCGGCGACCAACCCGGACGACCTCGACCCGATGGCAGGCGTCGCCGCGATGCTCCAGGACGGACTGCCCTGGGGTCCGATGATCGACGGCGACCTCATCACCCGCCCGACGCTCGACTCGCTGCGCAGCGGCGTGGGCGGCGACAAGCCGCTCGTGCTCGGCGCCACGGACGACGAGTTCACCATGGCGACCGACGCCCAGAAGAACAAGCTGCGCTTCGTGCCGGCCTCGCTCGTCCTGGGCAGGCTGCTCACCGACCGTGACCGGCGCAAGGCCTACCTCGCCGCCAACCGGCCGCAGCGCCGCAAGGGCACGGCGGCCATGCTCGGCCGTTTCATGACCGACAGCATGTTCCGCGCGCCGATCGTCCGGGTCGCCGAGGCCCGAGCCGCCCACCCCACCTGGGTGTACCGGTTCTCGTGGGCGTCGCCGAAGCTCGGGTGGGCCGCCCACTGCCTCGACGTGCCGTTCTGGTTCGACTGCCTCGACGCCGAGAAGGTGGACTTCATCGCGGGCGACAACCCGCCCCAGGCCCTGGCGAGCGAGCTCCACGGTGCAGCCGTCTCGCTCGTGCTCGAGGGGGCACCGGGATGGCGCGCATGGTCGGACGCCCCGGGTGCCACGCGGGTCTTCGGTGGCGGGGTGCGGGCC
Organism: Oerskovia enterophila; assembly: GCF_001692445.1. Taxonomy (GTDB): domain Bacteria; phylum Actinomycetota; class Actinomycetes; order Actinomycetales; family Cellulomonadaceae; genus Oerskovia; species Oerskovia enterophila. The sequence continues at coordinate 64,564 of NZ_MAQA01000020.1, forward strand.
CCCTCGGTCCTGGCCGACGGGTACGCCGAGGTCCGCGCCCTGGTCTGACCGGACACGAGCCCGCGGGCCGCGCCGGGGCGGCGATGATTAGTGAATCATGATTTACTAACTGCCATGACGCGCCCGCGGACCGTGAACGACGAAGACCTGCTCGACCGCATCGACCGCGCGCTCTCGTCCCGACGCACGTCGGGGACGTGGACGCTGCAGGAGGTCGCCCCGGCCGCGGGGATCAGCCCTGCCGGACTGATCAAGAGGTTCGGCTCCAAGGCCGACCTGCTCCATGCCCTCGCTCGCCGATGGATCGATCTCGTCCCGTCCTCACCCACGGAGCAGGAGCCGGAAGAGGAACTGCGCGCCTACGTCTCCGCGGAGTTCGAGGCCCCGTCGGCGGGCGCAGCGATCTTCGCCCTCGAGGAGCTCCTCGCGGACCTGCGGACGCCCGAGTCGAACTCCCTGCTGCGCGAGGGGTGGGACAAGCAAGCGAGGTACCTCGGGCAGCTCCTGTCGGCGATGCGGCTCCCGCGGCTCGTGGATCCACCGCGCGGCGCGCTGCTGCTCCTCGACGCACTCCACGGATCGCTCTATCGACGCGGGGTCGACCTGCGCCCCTCTCCGCCGACCGACACCCTCGACCAGCTCATGGAGGCATGGACATGACGACGACCCGCGAGTGGACCGGATGCGTCTTCATCGGCGTCAGCCTGGACGGTTTCATCGCACGCCCCGACGGCAGCCTCGACTGGCTCACCGCTCCGGCGCTCCAGGACCACGTCGCTCCTGCGTCGACCACGCCGGCGCTCGTGTGGGAGACGTTCTTCCCGACCGTCGACACCGTCGTCATGGGACGTTCCACCTACGAGACGGTGCTCGGCTTCGACGAGTGGGCCTTCGACGGCAAGGACGTCGTCGTGCTGAGCACGACCCTTCGCACGGACGACCCACGCATCCACGTCGCACCCTCGGTCGAGGACGTGCGTCAGCTCCTCGACCGCAAGGGCCCGGGACGCGTCTACGTCGACGGCGGTCGCACGATCCAGTCGTTCCTCGCCGCCGGCCTGGTCGACGAGCTCACCCTGTCCGTCGCACCGCTGCTCCTCGGCACGGGCAAGCGCCTGTTCGGGGCGCTCGACCGGGACGTGCGCCTCACCGTCCGCGGAGTCCACACGACGGCCGACGACGGGCTGGTCCGCGTCACCTACGCCGTGACGTCGGCCTGACGCACCTGACGACGCGCCGGCCGTCGCACGACGGCCGGGCCGCTCAGCGCCCCGCGACCGACCGACCGCGCGAGGAGGCCCGACGGCGGGCACGGTAGGTGTCGATGTCGCGCGCGACGAGCCACTCGATGGTGAGGGCGGCGCCCTGGGCGGGCTGCGCCGTCGGGCCGTGCGACGCGGACGGCGCGCCACCCCGCGAAGCGGCGGCGAACCACGGGTCCTGGGCGACGAGGCGGCCGAGGGGATCGATGCCCCCGGCGGTGTCGAACGGGTGGGCGATCAGTGCGATGGCGTTCATGGGGAGTCCTGGTGTCGAGGCGGGTGCTCACGAGGGCAGACCGACCAGGACCGGAGAACTGATCGGTGACCATCACGCCCTCTCTTCAGAGGGAGGGGCGTGGCACTGCTCGCTGACACCAGGTCGCGCGCTGCTGGAGCGTCAGCGAGCCCTCAACAACAGCTCGACGTGCGGACCGGCCGCGGGCGCACGGCGAGCACTCGGGTGCTCAGGGGGTGCGCGGCGGGGGTCACGGGCGCCATCATGCCAGCCCGCGTGCGCGCCGACAAGCGCGTCTCGGCCCGGCGCTCAGCCGCGAACTGGGCTCACCCCAGCCCGGGCAGCGCCCCGGGCCGAGGTGCGTCCCCTGTCCGTCACCTGCGCGTCACGAGCGGTCCGCGGGCCAGCAACGTGGTCGAGGACTGCGCGACGGGACGCAGGACCAGGGTGTCGATCGCGACGTGCTGGGGCCGGGTCACGGCGAAGGTCACGACGTCGGCCACGTCGTCGGCGGTCAGCGGCGCCTCGACACCGTCGTAGACCGCGTCGGCCCTGGCCTGGTCGCCGTCGAACCGGGTCAGCGAGAACCCTTCGGTGCGGACCATGCCGGGCGCGATCTCCAGGACCCGGATGGGTTCGCCGTTGAGCTCGAGACGCAGCGTGTCCGCGACCGCGGCCTCGGCGTGCTTGGTCGCGACGTATCCCGACCCGCCGCTGTACGCGTCGTGCCCCGCGGTCGAGGTCAGGACCAGGACCGTCCCGAAGCCCGCACGGCGGATCGCGGGCAGGAACGCCTTGGTCACGCGCACGGTGCCCAGCACGTTGGTCTCGAACATGGCCCGCCAGCGGTCCAGGTCGCTCGCGTCGATCGGGTCCGTGCCGCTCGCGAAGCCCGCGATGTTGAGCACCGCGTGGACCGGCCCGCGGGCCTCGGCCTCGCGCACGAGGTGCGCGACGTCGTCGTCGCTCGTGACGTCGCCGACCACGGGGTGCGCGCCGGTCCGGGCCGCGAGCGCGTCGAGCAGGTCGGCGCGGCGCGCGAACGCGACGACGTCCCACCCTGCGGCACGCAGGTGGCGCACGGTCGCGGCGCCGATGCCCGACGAGGCGCCGGTGACCACGGCCCGCCGGGTCGGTGCGTCCGCGCCGGAGGCCGCTGAGGTCGAGGAGGTGGGCTGGGTCGGGGTCTGCGAGGTCGTCACGTCCCTTACCTTGCCACGCCGGCGAGGCGAGGTCGGCGCCGTCGAGAAGGGTGCCCGCATCGTGGGACGCCCGCGGCCGTGCAGTCACGCACCGCACCCGGCTCCCTGCCCACGCCCCTGCGCGGGGCCTACGCCACGCGCACCTCGACCGTGTCCCAGCCGCTCGACCCGTCGGGCGCGGGCGGCGCCTGGGTCGAGGTCTGGACGGTCCCGTCCGCGTCGGTCGCCCGCACCGCGAGGCGGTGCTCCCCCGCGCCGGGCCCGCTCCAGGTCCACGTCCACTGCCGCCACGTGTCGGCCGAGACGGTCTCCGCGAGCTCGGCGGGCTCCCACTCCCCCTCGTCGACGCGCACCTCGACGCCCGCGACGCCCGAGTGCTGGGACCACGCGACGCCCGCCACGACCACGTCGCCGGCCGCGTCCGGCGACACCGTCGCCCCCGCGCGGGGCACGTCGATGCGCGACGACATCTTGATCGGCCCTCGCTCGGACCAGCCGCGCGTCGACCAGTACGCGACGTCGTCGGCGAAGCGCGTGACCTTGAGCTCGACGACCCACTTGGTCGCCGAGACGTACCCGTACAGCCCCGGCACGACCATGCGCACCGGGAAGCCGTGCGCGAGCGGCAGCGGCTCGCCGTTCATGCCGACCGCGAGCAACGACTCGCGGCCCGGGTCCGTGAGCACCTCGAGCGGCGTGCTCGCGGTCCAGCCGTCCGCGCTGCGTGAGAGCACCATGTCCGCGTCCGCGTGCGGGCGGGCGCGGGCCAGCAGGTCGCGCAGCGGGTACCCGAGCCACACCGCGTTGCCGACCAGGTCCCCGCCGACCTCGTTGGACACGCACGTCAGCGTCGTGGCGTGCTCGACCAGGGGCAGCGCGAGCAGCTCGGCGAACGAGATCTCGACCTCCTCCTCGACGAGCCCGACGACGCGCAGCCGCCAGTCGTCCGGGTCCACCTCGGGCACGCGCAGGGCCGTGTCGATGCGGTAGAACTCGTCGTTGGGCGTCACGTAGGGCGTGATACCGGGCACGTCGAGGTCCGCCCCGGCGGGGACCACGACCGCGGGACCGGTCGGGGCGGGGAGCCGGATCGCGTCCCGCACGGCGGTCAGGGCCCGCGACCCCGCGGACAGCACGCGCGCCGTGCCGCCGACCACGAGCGCGGTCACGGTCGTCAGGCCCGCGAAGACGAGGAAGGACCGACGGTCGAGCGCCTCGCGCTGCCGTCGGGCCGAGAGCGGGGTCTCGGGCGCCTCGCCCGGCACCGCCGGCCCCGTCGCCCGGGCCTCGGCCGCGAGGGCCGAGGACCGCCACGCCCGCAGCCGCGCGGCCCCTGTCCGCAGGAGCATGATCCCGACGCCGACGCCTACCACGGTCGGCAGCGCCCACAGGGTGGTGGCGTCAGGCCGCGTCACGGCCGCTGCGACCCCCACGGCGCCGACCGCCACGAGCAGGACCGTCCCCCACGGCGGTCGCCTCGTCTCGAGGATCCCCGCCGCGACGGCCGCGAGCGCCAGCACCACGACGATCCCGAGGATCAGCACGGTCTTGTCGGCGGTGCCGAAGGTCTCGACCGCGAAGTCCTTGAGCCACGGCGGGACCCGGTCCACGACGCCCGCCCCCACGACGAGCACGGGGCTCGACCCCGAGCCCACGACCAGCGCGACCAGCTCGGCCACCGCGAAGGCCCCGAGGGCCGAGGCGACGCCCAGCAGCGGGGCCCACCACCGGGACGGGTCCGCGCCCCGGCCTGTCTCGTGCTGCGCGCGACCGGACGTACCGGGAGGGCCGGGCTCCGTCGTCGGGCTCATGCGCCCACTGTAAGTCCGCGAGGCGTGTCCGCGAGGCCGCGGCATCGGGTGCGTGGTTCGTGCGCGTCCGACCTACTAGGCTGGGAGGCGGATCGCGAGCCCTGCTTGGCTCGCCGCAGCGGCCCGTGCTTGGGCCGCGGATCCTCGTCGCGGATTGTGGCGCCCTTCCCTCTCGCATCTCGCCGCGCCGCCGTGCCCTGCACCGGCCGAGCCGGCGACCTCCCCGACATGGAGTCCCGTGCTGTCCTCGTCCGCTCGCCCTCGCGTCCGCAGGTCCCCTCGTCGCATCCGCTCCGCCGGCCCGACGGCGGCGCTCGCCCTGGGCGTGTCCCTCACCCTCGCCGCGTGCTCGGACGCGGGGAGCCTCGCGACGGAGGGAGCGACCACGCCCCCGGTCGCGTCACCTGCCGCCGCCTCGACGACCTACCCCCTGACGCTCGACAACTGCGGGTTCGAGGTCACGTTCGCCGGTGCCCCGCGCCAGGTCGTGACCATCAAGTCGAGCACGACCGAGATGATGCTCGCGCTCGGCCTGGGCGACCGGATCGTGGGGACCGCGTTCCCCGACGGCCCCGTGCCCGACCAGTGGGCCGACGCCGCCGCCGCGGTGCCCGCGGTCGTGACCCCGATGGCCGACAAGGTCCCGGGAGCAGAGGCCGTGCTCACGCTCGAGCCGGACCTCGTGTACGCGGGGTGGGAGTCCAACCTGACGGCCGAGGGGGCCGGAGACCGGGCGACCTTCCAGCAGCTCGGCGTCCAGACCTACGTCTCGCCCTCGGCGTGCAAGGACGAGGCGTACAAGCCGGACCCGCTCACGTTCGACGACGTGTTCGCCGAGATCACCGAGGCCGGTCAGATCTTCGACGTCGCCGGGACCGCGGCGGACCTGGTGTCGGCCCAGCGCGCCGAGCTCGACGCCCTCGAGCCCGACGACCGCGGGCTCACGGCGCTGTGGTACTCCTCGGGCTCCGACATCCCCTACGTGGGTGCCGGGATCGGTGCGCCGCAGATGATCATGGACGCCGTCGGCGTCGAGAACATCGCGGCCTCGGTCCAGGACACCTGGACGCCGTTCTCGTTCGAGGAGATCATCGCGGCCGACCCCGACGTGATCGTGCTCGTCGACTCGGCCTGGAACACTGCGCAGTCGAAGATCGACGCGCTCAAGGCCAACCCGGCCACGGCCAACCTCACGGCCGTGCAGGGCGACCGCTTCCTGACCGTGCCGTTCCCCGCGACCGAGGCGGGCGTGCGCAACGTCGACGCCGTCAAGGACCTCAGCGCACAGCTCTCCGCGCTGACCATCCCCTGAGGAGACCCCCACCGGTGAGAAGCCTCGTGCCCGTGACAAGCACCGACCCGTCGGGAGCGCGCGCCATCGTGCACCGCTCTGCGCGCCGCGCTCCAAGGCTCCGGCGAGCCACCCCGTGGTGGCTCGCCGGGGCCTCGGTCGCGCTCGTCGTGAGCGTCGTGGTCGCCGTGACGATCGGCCCCGCGGACCTCACGTGGGGCGACGTGTGGCGCTCGATCGCGACGCACCTCGGGCTCGGCGGGGCGCTCGGCCTCGAACCGCTCCCCCTGCTGCAGGACGGCATGGTGTGGCAGCTCCGGCTGCCGCGCGTCCTGACCGCCGCGGCCGTGGGAGCAGGGCTCGCGATCTGCGGCGCCGTCATGCAGTCCCTCACGCGCAACCCGCTCGCCGACCCGTACCTGCTCGGGCTCTCGTCGGGCGCCTCGCTGGGCGCGGTCCTCGTCCTGGTCCTCGGCGTGAGCGTCCTGCTGCCCGTCGCGGCGTTCGGCGGGGCGGTCGTGGCCCTGGTCGCGGCCCTCGCGCTCGCGGGCTCTCTCGGGGCCATCACCCCCACGCGGACCGTGCTCGCAGGTCTCGCGGTGAGCCAGCTCGCGGCCGCGGCGACGTCGTTCATCATCTTCTGGTCCGCGACCGGTGACTCGTACCGCGAGATCCTGTCGTGGCTCATGGGGTCGGTCGCGGGGGCCACGTGGACGTCCGTGGCGATCGCGGGCGGGGCAGTGCTCGTCCTGGGGACGCTGCTCGCGTCGACCGGGTCGGTGCTCGACGCCTTCACGTTCGGCGACACCGCGGCCGCGGGCCTCGGCATCGCGGTGAACCGGACCCGGTGGCTCCTGCTCGTGGGGGTCGCGCTGCTCACGGGAGCCCTGGTCTCGGTCTCGGGAGCGATCGGGTTCGTCGGGCTGATCCTGCCGCACGCCGTCCGGCTCCTGACCGGGGCGCGGCACCGCGTGCTGCTGCCCCTCGCGGCCCTGCTCGGCGGCTCGTTCCTCGTGTGGGCCGACACGCTCGCCCGCACCATCTTCGCCCCGCGCGAGCTGCCCGTGGGCATCCTGACGGCCGCGATCGGCGCGCCCGTCTTCGCGATCATCCTGTGGCGAGGGAGGCGGGCGCTGTGACGGAGCCGAGAACGATGGGCATGGCGGGCACCGGGCGCGCGGAGGCGCACGGGGAGGCGCACGACCGCGGTGGATCATCGATCTCGCGTGACGGCGCGCCGGACGCCGGCGCGCGCGCCGCCAGCCCGCCACCTCCCGAGCGAGCGGCCCACGGGCTCGATGCCTCGCGCGTCTCGTGGTCGGCCGGGTCGCGGCTGATCCTCGACGGCGTGGACTGCACGGCTCCCCCGGGAGCGGTGAGCGGGCTGCTGGGCCCCAACGGGTCCGGGAAGTCGACGCTGCTGCGCACGATCGCGGCCACGCAGGTGCCCGACGCGGGCGAGGTCCGGTTCGACGGAGACGACCTGCTGCGCATGCCGCGCCGTCGCCGGGCGCGCAGGCTGGCCCTCGTCGAGCAGGACGCGTCGACCGACCTGCCCCTCTCGGTGCTCGACGCCGTGCTGCTCGGGAGGATCCCCCACCGCTCGCTCCTCGCAGGCGACACCGACGCGGACCGCGCCGTGGCCCACGAGGCCCTGGTGCGGGCCGGGGTCGAGGAGCTGGCCGAACGGTCGCTCGCCACGCTGTCGGGAGGCGAGCGCCAGCGCGTGCACATGGCACGCGCCCTCGCCCAGGACCCCGCGCTGCTGCTCCTCGACGAGCCCACGAACCACCTCGACATCGCTGCCCAGCTCGCTGCCATGACCGTGCTGCGCAAGCTCGCCGCGGACGGCGTGACGGTCCTCGCGGCCCTGCACGACCTCAACCTCGCGGCGGCCTCGTGCGACCACGTCGTGGTCCTGTCGGGCGGGCGCGTCGTCGCGGCGGGTCCGGTGCGGGACGTGCTGGTCCCCGACGTGATCGAGCCCGTGTACGGGGTGCGGTGCGACGTGCTGCCCCATCCGCGGACGGGTCGCCCGGTGCTGGTGTTCGGGGACTGACGGCCTGCGGCGTCGCCGGGTGCATGCCCGGCGCCACCCGGCGCCGAGCATGCGGTTGGGGTTCGCATCCGGGCCGTTTCGGACGCCAACCGTATGCTCGTCCGACGGCACATGCTCGGCCCGGGCGCCTGCACGACCCCAGATCCCACCCGCGCTGGGGTGCGAGGAGCGACGAGCCCTAGAACCCGCGCAGCCGTTCGGGCGTGAAGCGCAGCACCTCGGAGTACGCGGCGTGGAACTCCTCAGGACTCATCCCGAGGCCGGCGATCGGCGACCGGTACTTGGTGTCGTAGCGCGTGCGCTCCTCGGCGCTCAGGCCGGCCGGGTCCAGGACGAGCCGGCCCGTGAGCACCTGCACGTCCCATCCTGCAGGCGTCGAGTTGAGGTGCACCGCGGCGCGCGGGTTGGCGGCGGCGTTGCGCAGCTTGGCCTTGCGCGGCTCGCTGAGGATCACGATGTCGTCCCCGCTGCGGATCTGCCACACCGGCGTCGGCTGCGGGGTCCCGGTGGGGTCGACCGTCGTGAGCCAGACGACGAGGTCGGCCTCGAGCCGTTCGGCGGCGCGCGCACCCAGCGTGGTCGTCGTGTCGATCGCGGTCACGTCGGCCTCAGCCCTGCGCCGGGACGGCGGGCCCCAGGCGCGGCCACTCGATCGCGGGGCAGCGGTCCATGACCACGTCGAGCCCGGCGTCGCGGACCCGCGCGAACGCGTCCTCGTCGACGACGTCGAGCTGGAACCAGACGGCCCGGGCACCGATCTCGACGGCCTGGTCCGCCACGTCCCCGGCGAGGTCGGAGCGCACGAACACGTCCACGACGTCGACCGGGAACGGGATCTCGGCGAGCGAGGCGTAGCCCTGCTCGCCGTGCACGGTCTCGGCAGCCGGGTGGACCGGCACGATGCGCTTGCCCTGACGCTGGAGCAGCCGGGCCACCCCGTACGCGGCACGGGCCGAGTTGTTCGACAGCCCGACCACGGCCCACGTCTCGGTGTCCGCGAGGACCTTGCGGATGACGGCTTCCTCGCCCCAGCTCTCTGCGCTCATACCGGGGCAACCCCGGCGCGGGGACGGCTATTCCGGGCTGCGCCCTCCTCCGGTGCGCCGAGTGCGTAGTTCTTGCGCGACTCGCCAGGCGTGTCTCACAAGAACTCCGCACCCACCGTTCATCCGGGGCCCGACGGCGCGGCTCACCCCGCGAGTCGCGTCACCAGTCCCAGGGTCAGCAGCAGGGCGGCCACCGCGCACGCCAGGGTCCGCACGTGGTTCCAGGCGACCCACCGCCCGAGGAAGACCGCCCAGACCCGGTCTCGCTCCGCCGTCGGGCTGGCGGGACGAACCCTCGTCCCAGCCGACCCTCCACCTGAGGGTGAGGCTTCACCCGACCGTGCGCCCGAGGTCGAGACTGCAGCGTCCGCGGCCTCGAGCCGGTCGTTGAGCGGCACGTTGGCCACGGCTGTGACCCCGATGCCACCGACGAGGTAGACGACGGCCCCGGCCAGGACGAGCCCCGCGCCCGCCTCGTCCAGCCGCGTGGCAGCCACGACGCCGAGGACCGCCACGAGCCCGGTCGTCACGAGCAGGAGGGACCCGAACGGAGCCCTGGTCGCGTGACGGTTGATCGCGGCCATCGCTGCGGCACCGACGTCGGGCGCGACCGAGCGCAGGCCCGCCATGACGAAGGTCGAGAACGCGAAGAGCACTCCCCCGACCAGTCCGCACCCGACCGCCGCCGCCACGACCGCCCACCCGAGGACCCCGAGCGCGTCCATCAGTGCACCTCGTCCAGGGCGGCCGGTGCGGACACGGGCGAGGAGACCGGTGCCCAGGCCCGGGCCTCGCGACGCGCGAACTCCGTGAAGTCGTGCGGCTCGCGCCCGAGAGCCTCCCGCACCCCGTGCGTCAGGTGCTCGTTGCGTCCGTCGAGGACCTCCTCGAAGAGGTAGCGCGTGAGATCGATGGCGTCAGCAGGGACACCCGCGGCGGTCAGGCCCGCCGCGAACTCGTCACCCGTGACGGTCACGAGCCTGACGTCCCGGCCGCTCGCCGCCCCGACCTCCGCGAGCGCCTCGCCGAAGGTCAGCAGCCGCGGACCCGTGAGCTCGTAGACCCGGCCCGCGTGCCCGTCCTCGGTGAGCGCCGCGACCGCGACGTCCGCCACGTCCTCGAGGTCGACGAACGGCTCGACCACGGCGTCGACCGGGAGCGGGACCACGCCGTCGAGCACGGGGTCCAGCAGGAAGCTCTCGCTGAAGTTCTGCGCGAACCACGCGCAGCGCACGACCGTGCGCGCGGGGAACGCCTCGGCGACGAGCTGCTCGGCGCGCTGCGCCTCGGGCTCACCGCGGCCCGAGAGCAGCACGAGGCGCTGCACGCCCACGTGCGCCGCGACCCGGGCGAAGCCGGCGACGACCTCGGGGATGCCCGGCGCCGCGAGGTCCGGCGCGACCGCGACGTACGCGGCGTCGGCCCCCGCGGGCGCCGGCGCCCAGGTCGCGGCGTCGTCCCAGTCGAGCCTGGTCTCGGTGCTCCGCGAGACAGGGCGGACGGCGATGCCCCGTGCAGCGAGGCGGGCCGCGACGCGGCGACCGGTCTTGCCCGTCGCGCCGACGACGGCGACGAGGTCGGGGCGACCGGCGTCGCCCGTCGAGGTGGTGGGGTGCGGCTGGTTCGCGGTCATGTCGGTCTCCTGTGATCGGTCGTCCGGTGCTGTGGTTCGAGTCAACCGGTCAGCGTCGAGACGTTCCATGGCTGAACGGCTCGACCGCATGTCCGTTCGTCTTCCGTCGGAGACGTGGGCGGCGTACGGTCGGGACATGGACGCTGTCGCCGGACTCCTCGACGGGCCCCGTGCGCGGGGCGCCTTCCTGCTGCGCTCGCTCCTCGCGCCGCCGTGGTCGATGCGCATCGAGGACGAGGCACCGCTGACGCTCGTGCCCGTCGTGCGCGGGTCGGCCTGGCTCGGGATGGACGCCGGTCCACGGCCCGACGAGCCGTCGCTCGAGGTGTACCTCGACGAGGGCGACGTCGCGCTCGTGCGCGGGCCTCGCCACTACACCGTGGCCGACGCCCCCGGGACGGCGCCGCAGATGGTGAGCGACGCCGTCGGGGCCTGCCGGGCGATCGGCGACGCCCCGTCTCCCCTCGTCGACCTCGGCGTCCGGACCTGGGGCAACGACCCCGACGGGCCGACCGTGCTGCTGACCGGGACCTACCCGCTCGACGGCGAGGTGGGCGGCCGGCTGCTGAGCGTCCTGCCCCCGCTCGTCGTGCTGCGCCGCGGGGACCTCGACGCCGACCTCGTCTCGCTGCTCGCGCGCGAGGTCTCGCAGGACCGGCCCGGCCAGGAGGCCGTGCTCGACCGGTTGCTCGACATCCTGCTCATCGGTGCGCTGCGCGCCTGGCTCGACCGCGGCGAGGCCCCGGGGTGGTACCGCGCGGACGCCGACCCCGTGGTCGGGCACGCGTTGCGTCTCATGCACCACGACCCGGCCAGGGCCTGGACGGTCGAGTCGCTCGCGCGGACCGTCGGACTGTCACGGGCCGCGTTCTCGCGCCGTTTCACCGAGCTCGTGGGCGAGCCGCCCATGGGCTACCTCACCGGGTGGCGCCTGACCCTCGCGGCCGACCTGCTGCTGGAGCCGGGGGCGACCGTCGGCTCGGTGGCGCGGCAGGTCGGGTACGGGACGCCGTTCGCCCTGAGCGCCGCGTTCACGCGCGTGCGGGGCATGAGCCCGACGGCGCAACAGCGAGCGCACCATGGCTGACATGCCCATCCCGCAC
>NZ_MAQA01000021.1 GCF_001692445.1 Oerskovia enterophila
CGGCCCCGCCCGCCCCCGAAGGGGAGAGTGGGTCACCGACCGTCGGGCAGCCGACCACCGCGACGACCGCGAGCCGGTCCGGGACGGCGAGCGACGCCGTCGGGCGCGAGGAACGGAGCGGATCGGACACGCCCGGGGCGCCCCCCGCGACGAGCGGGGCCGTCCCCGCATGACCGGCTGGCATGCTGGGAGCATGAGCACCGAACCCTCGCCGACGACCGTCCCCCAGGGAATCCCCGCGATCGAGGCGACCACCCCCGCGCCCGAGCGCTCGGACGCCGAGGTCCTCGTCATCACCGGTATGTCCGGGGCAGGGCGCACGCGTGCTGCCGCGGTCCTCGAGGACCTCGACTGGTACGTCGTGGACAACATGCCGCCCAAGATGCTCGTGCCGCTCGTCGACATGATGACGCGCGCGGGGTCGAGCGTGCAGCGCATCGCCGCGGTCGTCGACGTCCGCGGAGGCGGGTTCTTCACCGATCTGCTCGACGTCCTCAAGCACCTGCGGGACGCCGGCGTCTTCTACCGGATCCTGTTCCTCGACGCGTCCGACGAGGTGCTCGTCCGACGGTACGAGCAGGTCCGTCGTCCCCACCCCCTCCAGGGCGGGGGCCGGATCCTCGACGGGATCGCCGAGGAGCGACGGCTCGTCGCGAGCGTCGAGGAACGTGCGGACGTCGTCATCGACACCTCGGACCTCAACGTCCACGACCTGGCGCGGGAGGTCCGCGCAGCCGTGGCCGAAGGCACGCCGGACGCGCTGCGGATCAACATCGTCTCGTTCGGCTTCAAGTACGGGATCCCGCTCGACGCGGACCACGTCGTCGACATGCGGTTCCTCGCGAACCCCTACTGGATCACCGAGCTCCGCCACCTGACGGGCCGCGACAAGCCCGTCCGCGACTACGTCCTGGCGCGCCCGGGGGCCCTCGAGTTCATCGACCGGTACGTGAGCGCGCTCGAGCCCGTCCTGTCCGGCTACCTCGCCGAGGAGAAGCGCTACGTGACGATCGCCGTCGGCTGCACGGGTGGCAAGCACCGCTCGGTCGCGGTCTCGGAAGAGCTCGCCAAGAAGCTCCGGGCGCTGGGCCAGCGCGTGACCGTGACCGCCCGAGACCTCGGCAAGGAGTAGGCGTGTCCCTCATCAACCCCGCGGTCGTGGCGCTCGGTGGAGGGCACGGGCTGTCGGCGACGCTGTCCTCGCTGCGGCTCATGACGGACCGCATCACCGCGGTCGTGACCGTCGCGGACGACGGCGGATCCTCCGGGAGGCTCCGCTCCGAGCTCGGCGTGCTGCCCCCGGGAGACCTCCGGATGGCGCTCGCGGCCCTGTGCGACGACTCCGAGTGGGGGCGGACCTGGAGCGCAGTCCTGCAGCACCGGTTCTCCTCGAGCGGCGACCTGGACCAGCACGCGGTCGGGAACCTGCTCATCGTGGCTCTCTGGGAGCTCCTGGAGGACCCCGTGGCCGGGCTCGACTGGGTCGGCAAGCTGCTCGGCGCCCGCGGCCGGGTGCTGCCCATGGCCGCCGTTCCGCTCGGCATCGAGGCGGACGTGCGCACGGGGGACGGGCTCTCGACGATCGTGGGCCAGAGCCAGGTCGCCGTGACGCATGAGCGGATCGAGCAGCTGCGCCTGGTCCCGCCGGACCCGCCCGCGTGCCCCGAGGCCGTCGAGGCGGTGCTGTCCGCGGACTGGGTGATCCTCGGCCCCGGCTCCTGGTACTCCTCGGTCATGCCTCATCTGCTCGTCCCCGACCTCGCGCACGCGCTGCACGAGACCGCGGCCCGGCGCTGCGTCGTGCTCAACCTCTCGAGCGACGCGGGCGAGACCTACGGGCTCACGGCGACCGACCACCTGGAGGCTCTGCACAAGCACGCGCCCGGGCTGCGGATCGACGCCGTGGTCGCCGACCCGAGCGCGGTCGAGGACATCGGGCTGCTGGCCGACGAGTCGGCGCGCATGGGCGCGCGCCTCCTGCTCCGGCAGGTCGGGCGTTCCGACGGGACCCCGCGGCACGACGCGCTGCGCCTCGCCGCTGCCCTGCGGGACGTCTTCGACGGGTTCCTGGGCGACGTGGGGACGACGACGCACTGACGGCCCACCCTCGTGGGGGAGTGCGGTCACGATCGTTGCCCGTTGATGGGAGGATGTCGCCATGGCGTTGACGGCACAGGTGAAGGACGAGCTCGCGCGACTCAAGGTGGACAAGACCTCCTGCCGCAAGGCGGAGGTCTCGGCCATGCTGCGATTCTCCGGTGGATTGCACATCATCTCCGGTCGCATCGTGATCGAGGCCGAGCTGGACACGGCGATCGCCGCGCGCCGCCTCCGGCAGACGATCAGCGACGTGTACGGGCACACGAGCGAGCTGATCGTGGTCTCGGCCGGCGGTCTGCGTCGGGGGAGCCGCTACGTGGTGCGGGTCGTCAAGGACGGCGAGTCGCTCGCCCGTCAGACGGGCCTGCTCGACAACCGTGGCCGGCCCGTGCGCGGGCTCCCGCCGCAGGTGGTGTCCGCGGGGGTCGGCGAGGCCGAGGCCGCGTGGCGCGGCGCGTTCCTCGCGCACGGCTCGCTGACCGAGCCCGGTCGTTCGTCTGCGCTCGAGGTCACGTGCCCTGGGCCCGAGGCCGCCCTCGCCCTGGTCGGCGCGGCGCGACGCCTGGGCATCTCCGCCAAGGCGCGCGAGGTCCGCGGGGTGGACCGGGTGGTCATCCGCGACGGCGAGGCCATCAGCGCGATGCTCACGCGGCTGGGCGCCCACGAGACCGTGGTCGTCTGGGAGGAGCGGCGCCAGCGGCGCGAGGTGCGCGGCACGGCCAACCGGCTCGCGAACTTCGACGACGCCAACCTCCGACGCTCGGCCCGCGCTGCCGTCGCGGCCGGGGCCCGTGTCGAGCGAGCCTTCGAGATCCTCGGACCCGACCTGCCGGACCACCTGCGCGAGGCCGGCGAGCTGCGCCTCGCGCACAAGCAGGCGTCGCTCGAGGAGCTGGGCCAGCTCGCCGTGCCGCCGCTGACCAAGGACGCCGTGGCGGGCCGTATCCGACGCCTGCTCTCGACGGCCGACAAGCGCGCTGCGGAGCTGGGCATCCCCGACACCGAGGCGGGTCTGAGCCCCGACCTGCTCGACGTCTGAGCACCCGGCCTGCGGGGTCGACGAGGGAGGGGGCCGGACCGGGGGTGCGCTCCGGTCGCTGCCGCGGCGGAGGTGTGACGTCCGTCTCGGACCTTGATCACGTTCCCACGCTTCGTGCAAGGTCGTCTCAGATCAGGCCTCAGGTCACGTGTTGGGGCGCTTTGGGTATAGGCTCGGGGATGTCAGGTGACAAAGACGTGCTCCTTCACTGAGGTCTTCGGGACCCCGTTGAGTCGCAGCTGTCGCTGAGGCCCTCCGAGTTCCCGGGTATCACGCCGTCAGGCATTCAGTGGGGGAGTACTTCGCCGTTCACCACCTACGTACGCCGTAGTACGTGATCGTTCGGCATCAACCGTGTGCGTCGGGAACACCGGCGCGCCCTGAGGAGGGCATTGTGACCATCCGCGTCGGTATCAACGGCTTCGGTCGTATCGGACGTAACTTCTTCCGCGCCATCATTGCGTCGGGGGCGGACATCGAGATCGTGGGTGTCAACGACCTCACGGACAACAAGACGCTCGCGCACCTGCTGAAGTACGACACCGTCCTGGGTCGTTTCCCGCTGAGCGTCGACTTCGACGAGAACAACATCATCGTCGACGGCAAGGCCATCCGCGCCCTCGAAGAGCGCGACCCGGCGAACCTGCCCTGGGGCGAGCTCGGTGCTGACATCGTCATCGAGTCGACCGGCTTCTTCACCGACGCCACCAAGGCGAAGGCCCACATCGAGGCCGGCGCCAAGAAGGTCATCATCTCCGCTCCGGCGAAGAACGAGGACGGCACGTTCGTCGTCGGCGTGAACCACGAGCAGTACGACCCCGCGACGCAGCACATCATCTCCAACGCGTCGTGCACCACGAACTGCCTCGCCCCGATGGCCAAGGCCCTCAACGACGCGATCGGCATCGAGCGCGGTCTCATGACCACGATCCACGCGTACACGGGTGACCAGAACCTGCAGGACGGCCCCCACAAGGACCTGCGTCGCGCCCGTGCGGCCGCGCAGAACATCGTCCCCACCTCGACCGGTGCGGCCAAGGCCGTCGCTCTCGTGCTCCCCGAGCTCAAGGGCAAGCTCGACGGCTTCGCGATGCGCGTCCCCGTCATCACCGGCTCGGCCACCGACCTCACCTTCACCGCCTCGAAGGAGGTCACGATCGAGGAGGTCAACGCCGCGGTCAAGGCTGCTGCCGAGGGCCCGCTCAAGGGTGTTCTCAAGTACGTCGACGACGACATCGTCTCGTCGGACATCGTCACGGACCCGCACACCTCGATCTTCGACTCGAAGCTCACCAAGGTGAGCGGCGACCTGGTCAAGGTCGTCGCCTGGTACGACAACGAGTGGGGCTACTCGAGCTCGCTCGTCTCCCTCACGCAGTACGTGGGTGCTCGTCTCTGATCTCCGTCTTCTCGACGTGAGGTGAATTCTGCGTCCGCGTGCGTGGCCGGCCCGGTTGGCCGCCCATGCACGCGGACGCAGTCATGTGTGACGTGACCTGTTTCGACCTGTTCAGACCAGGAGTGTGCTCATGAAGACCATCGACTCTCTCGGCGACCTGCGCGGCAAGCGCGTGCTCGTCCGCTCGGACTTCAACGTCCCCCTCGACGGGACGACCATCACGGACGACGGCCGCATCCGCGCCGCGCTCCCCACGCTCAAGCGTCTGACCGACGCCGGTGCGAAGGTCGTCGTGACCGCGCACCTCGGGCGCCCCAAGGGTGAGCCGGACGCCAAGTACTCGCTCGCCCCCGTCGCGGCCCGCCTCGGTGAGCTCCTCGGCGCCCCGGTGACGCTCGCGGCCGACACGGTCGGCGAGTCCGCCCGCGCCACGGTCGCCGCGCTCGGCGACGGCGAGGTCGCGCTGCTCGAGAACATCCGCTTCGACGCTCGCGAGACCTCGAAGGTCGACGCCGAGCGCGAGGCTCTCGCCGCAGACCTCGCAGAGCTCGCGGACGCGTACGTCTCCGACGGCTTCGGCGTCGTGCACCGCAAGCAGGCCTCGGTCTACGACATCGCCAAGGTGCTGCCGTCCGCAGTGGGCGAGCTCGTCCTCAAGGAGGTCGACTCCCTGAAGAAGGCGACCGAGGACCCCGCGCGCCCCTACGTCGTCGTGCTCGGCGGCTCGAAGGTCTCCGACAAGCTCGGTGTCATCGCCAACCTGCTGACCAAGGCGGACCGCCTGCTCATCGGTGGCGGCATGGTCTTCACGTTCCTCGCGGCCAAGGGCTACTCGGTGGGCAACTCGCTCCTCGAGACGGACCAGATCGAGACGGTCAAGGGCTACCTCGCGGACGCCGAGAAGGCGGGCGTCGAGATCGTCCTGCCGACCGACATCCTCGCCGCGGACTCGTTCGCCGCAGACTCGCCCTACGAGGTCGTGCCCGCGGACGCGATCCCCGACGGCAAGATCGGCCTGGACATCGGCCCCGAGTCGGCCAAGCTCTTCGCGAGCAAGATCGTCGACGCCAAGACGGTCGTCTGGAACGGCCCCGCGGGCGTCTTCGAGTTCGAGGCGTTCTCGGGCGGCACGCGTGCCGTCGCGCAGGCCCTGGTCGACGCGACCGCGAACGGTGCGTTCACGATCGTCGGCGGCGGCGACTCCGCCGCAGCCGTGCGCATCCTCGGCTTCGACGAGGCCGGCTTCAGCCACATCTCGACCGGTGGCGGCGCGAGCCTGGAGTTCCTCGAGGGCAAGTCCCTCCCGGGGCTCGCAGTCCTCGAGGCCTGACCCCCACCACCGCAGCCTCACGGCTCACAGAAGGTAGACACACCATGACTGATGCACGTACCCCGCTCATCGCGGGCAACTGGAAGATGAACCTGGACCACCAGGAGGCCATCCACACGGTCCAGAAGCTCGCCTGGGCCCTCAAGGACGCCAAGCACGACTTCTCGGCCGTCGAGGTCACGGTGCTCGCACCGTTCACGGACCTCCGCAGCGTGCAGACGCTCGTCGACGCCGACAAGCTCGAGCTGACCTACGGCGCGCAGGACGTCTCGCAGCACGTCTCGGGCGCCTACACGGGCGAGATCTCGCCCGTGTTCCTGAGCAAGCTGGGCGTGACCTACGTCGCGATCGGCCACTCGGAGCGCCGTCAGTACCACGGCGAGGACGACGCGCTCGTCAACGCCAAGTCGAAGGCCGCGCTGGCCCACGGCCTGATCCCGATCATCTGCGTCGGCGAGGCGCTCGAGATCCGCAAGGCCGGTGAGCAGGTCTCGTACACGCTCGCGCAGGTCGACGGCGCTCTCGAGGGCCTCTCGGCCGAGGACGCCGCCAAGGTCGTCATCGCGTACGAGCCCGTCTGGGCCATCGGCACGGGCGAGGTCGCCACCCCGCAGGACGCTCAGGAGGTCGCGGGCGCGATCCGTGCCCGCCTCGCCGAGCTCTACTCGGCCGAGGTCGCCGACGCCGTGCGCGTCCTGTACGGCGGTTCGGTCAAGTCCTCGTCGATCGCCGAGCTCATGAAGGAGCAGGACGTCGACGGCGCACTGGTCGGTGGCGCGAGCCTCGACCCCGAGGAGTTCGCGAAGATCGCGCGCTTCCAGTCGCACCAGACCGGGGCCTGATTCCCCTCGCTGCCGGGTCGCGCCGCACGCGCGCCCCGGCAGCGCGGCCACCGCTGGTGCGGTGGTCGGAGCCGAGCGGACGAGCGCCGGTTCCCTGCACGACCGGGCGACGTGGCCCGCAGTGCGGAACGGTTCGTCGGAACGGCCCCTCGTCACCTACCCTTGTCCTCTGTGCCGCACCTGCACCCGCAGGTCGGTCCAGGACACCCGTGCGGTCCCTCTCGACTTCTCGACGTGGACCCAAAGAGCCAAGGACGTACTCGTGGACGCGCTGCGCATCATTCTTCAGATCCTGCTGGTCATCACCAGCGGCTTCTTGACCCTGCTCGTGCTCATGCACAAGGGCAAGGGCGGCGGCCTCTCGGACATGTTCGGTGGCGGCATCTCGAGCAGCGCCGGCAGCTCCGGCGTGGCCGAGCGCAACCTGAACCGCATCACGATCACGTTCGCGATCACCTGGACCGTCGTGATCATCCTCCTGGGGCTCATCCAGAAGGTCAGCTGACCCTCGCCGCTCCGGCGGCAGGGGAGTGGAACCGGTCCGGGTCACGGTCCGGTCGGAAGTCGGGGGAGTGAAGTCGTGGCTGGTGGCAGTGCTATCAAGGGGTCTCGCGTCGGGGCAGGCCCGCTCGGCGAGACGGAACGGGGCGACGTCGCCCCGCGCATCTGGGTCTCCTACTGGTGTGCCAACGGGCACGAGACGCGCCCCAGCTTCTCCTCCGAGGTGGAGATCGTCACTCCTGAGACCTGGGACTGCCCGCGCTGCGGTCTGCCCGGGGGGCAGGACCAGGCGAACCCGCCGAGCGCGCTGCGCAACGAGCCCTACAAGACGCACCTCGCGTACGTGAAGGAGCGCCGCAGCGACGAGGACGGCGTGGCCCTCCTCGACGAGGCGCTCGCCGCGCTGCGCGCCCGTCGTAGCCGCCGCTAGCCCTGCCGGTCCGGTGGTGGGCGCGGCGCGCCCCGGCAGTGACCGGAAGGTGCCCGTCCGGCGTCCGGCGTGCACGTCGTCATGAGCAGCACAGCACAGCGGGGCCCGTCCGGTCGTCGGACGGGCCCCGCTGTGCGTGGGCGATCGGGTCGCCCCCTTCCGATGGTCCGGGACCGCCGGGCCGCGCCCGACGGTCCCGGACCTCAGGACGAGGTGCTGCTCGCCGCCAGGTCGACCAGCCACAGCGTGCGCCGCGTGCCGATCGCCCCCGCGGCGGGCGTGGTCTCGACGGGATCCCCGGCCAGGGCGGACGCCACGGCAGGAGCCTTCTCGGCGCCCGCGGCGACGACCCAGACCTCCTGCGCGGCCTGGATGGCGGAGAACGTCAGCGACACGCGCTCGGGCGGCGGCTTGGGGGAGTCATGGACTCCCGTCGTGGCCCCCTGGGCCGCGAGCCCGGCGTTGCCCGGGAAGAGCGACGCGACGTGCCCGTCCGGACCCATGCCCAGCAGGAGGACGTCGAACGCGAGGTGCGTGGCGCCGTCGGGCGTGAAGCGCGAGAGCTCGTCGGCGTAGAGCGCCGCCGACTCCTCGGGGGACCCGACGCCCTCGCCCGGCGCAGCCATGACGTGCACGTTCTGCGCGGGCAGTGCCGGGAGGTGGTCGAGGAGCGCCTCGCGCGCCTGCGTCTCGTTGCGCTCGGGATCTCCGGCGGGCAGGAAGCGCTCGTCGCCCCACCAGAAGTGCACTCCGGTCCAGTCGACCGCGTCGCGCACGGGGTGCGCCGCGACGGCCGCGAGCGAACGGATCCCGACCGTGCCGCCCGTGAGGACGACGTGGACGGGCGTGCGCACGGACTGGATGTCGAGGATGCGCGTCAGCAGGCGCGAGGCGACGGCCTCGGCGAGCACGCCCGCGTCGGGGTGCACGACGACGAGGCGCGCCCCGTGCGCGCTGGTCTCGGTCTCCACGTCGGTCGTCATTCGCCGATCCTTGCCAGGCCCTTGGTGAGGACCTCGCCGTAGACCTCGTCCGGGTCCAGCCGGCGCAGCTCCTCGGTGAGGCACTCCTCGAGCTGGCGCAGCGGCAGCGAGATGCGACGGTCCGGCTGGCCGGGCTGCGTCAGGGTCACGATGCGCCCGTCGGGACGGGACAGCACGACGGCGCCGCCCTTGCGTTCGAGGGTCACCTTCGTGATCCCCTCGACGCCGCGCCGGCGGACGAGCCGGACCGGGCACCGGAGCTGCTGGGCCAACCACGCCGCGAGGATGTCGACCGAGGGGTGGTGCTCCTCGCCCTCGACCTCGACGGCCGTCACGGACTCGTAGGGCGGCTGGTCGAGCGCTGCCGCGATGAGCCCGCGCCACAGCGTGACGCGGGTCCACGCGAGGTCGGTGTCGCCCGGGTGGTGGCTCTTGCTCAGGTGCTGGAGCGTCTGGAGCGACTTGCCTGCGTTGACCGCGTCGGTGATGCGGCGGTGGGCCATCTGGCCGACCGGGTCCGCCGAGGGGTTGTCGGGCGTCTCACGGGGCCACCAGGCCACGATCGGGGCGTCGGGGAGCAGGAGCGGCATCACGAGGGTGTCGGTGTGCGCGACGAGCGGCCCCGAGGGACGCAGGATGATGACTTCGCTGGCCCCCGCGTCGCCGCCGATACGGATCTGGGCGTCGAGGCGCGCCGTCGAGCGCTTGTTGGCCGGGGCGACGACCACGACACGGCAGGGGTGCTCGCGCGAGGCGCCGTTGGCCGCGGCGACCGCGTCCTCGACGTCGGCCTCCTCGGCCAGGACCACGAGGGTCAGGACACGTCCGAGGGCGACCGCGCCACCCTCGTCACGCAGCTTCACGAGGCGCTTGTTGACCGCATTGGTCGTCGTCTCGGGGAGATCGATGATCATGAGGTGGTGCTCCAGTTCGAGGTCCGGGCAGGGATCCGGGGCAGGCGGGAGATCGGTGCGGTCGCGGTCACGGACGCCGCCACGTGCGTCCGTCGCGAGCCATCATGTCGTCGGCCGAGGCCGGGCCCCACGTGCCGGAGCGGTACGGCTCCGGGGCGCCCTTGGACTCCCAGAACGCCGTGATCGGGTCGAGGATCTTCCAGGACAGCTCGACCTCCTCGTGGCTCGGGAAGAGCGGCGGGTCGCCCAGGAGGACGTCGAGGATGAGGCGCTCGTAGGCCTCGGGGGAGGACTCGGTGAAGGCGTGGCCGTAGCCGAAGTCCATGGTGACGTCGCGGACCTCCATCGCGGTGCCGGGGACCTTGGCGCCGAAGCGGATCGTCACGCCCTCGTCGGGCTGGACGCGGATCACGAGCGCGTTCTTGCCGAGCTCGGACGTCGCCGAGGACTCGAACGGCAGGTGCGGCGCCGACTTGAAGACGACCGCGATCTCCGTCACGCGTCGGCCCAGGCGCTTGCCCGTGCGCAGGTAGAACGGCACCCCGGCCCAGCGGCGGTTGTCGATGTCGACGCGGATCGCGGCGAACGTCTCGGTCGTGGACTCGGGCGAGATGCCGTCCTCCTCGAGGTACCCGACGACCTCCTCGCCACCCTGCCACCCTGCCGAGTACTGGCCGCGCGAGGTGTGGCGTCCCAGGTCGCGCGGAAGACGCACGGCAGAGAGCACCTTGAGCTTCTCGGCGCGCAGCGACTCGGCGTCGAACGAGACGGGCTCCTCCATCGCGGTGAGCGCGAGGAGCTGGATGAGGTGGTTCTGGATGACGTCGCGCGCCGCGCCGATCCCGTCGTAGTACCCCGCGCGGCCACCGATGCCGATGTCCTCGGCCATGGTGATCTGGACGTGGTCGACGTAGTTCGCGTTCCAGATGGGCTCGTAGAGCTGGTTGGCGAACCGCAGCGCCAGCATGTTCTGGACGGTCTCCTTGCCCAGGTAGTGGTCGATGCGGAAGACCGAGTCCGGCGAGAAGACCTTGGAGACGACGTCGTTGAGCTCGCGTGCGCTGGTCAGGTCGTGGCCGAACGGCTTCTCGATGACCACGCGGCGCCATGCGTCCTCGCCCGAGCGGGAGAGCCCCGAGCGCGAGAGCTGCTCGCAGACCAGGGGGAACGCGCTCGGGGGGACCGAGAGGTAGAACGCGTGGTTGCCGCCCGTGCCGCGCTCCTTGTCGAGCTCCTCGACCGTGGTGCGCAGGCGCTCGAAGGCCTGCTCGTCGTCGAACTCGCCCTGGACGAACCGGATGCCCTCGGCGAGCTGCTTCCACGTGGCCTCGCGGAACGGGGTGCGCGCGTACTGCTCGACGGCGTCGCGCACGACCTTGGCGAAGTCCTGGTCCTCCCAGTCGCGGCGGGCGAAGCCCGTGAGCGCGAAGCCGGGCGGCAGGAGACCGCGGTTGGCGAGGTCGTACACGGCGGGCATGAGCTTCTTGCGGGCGAGGTCGCCCGTGACGCCGAAGATGACCAGGCCGCTGGGCCCGGCGATGCGGGGGAGTCGAAGGTCACGCGGGTCGCGCAGCGGGTTGTGCTCTGCGCTGATCTTTGCCGGTCTCAACTGATGTCACCGTTCTCGTCGGCGTGGGCTGGAATGGTCGAAAGGTCCGTCCTGCGGACCGAGGTGAAGCCTAGGTGGTGCGCGAGGGGCGGTCGCGGGGCGTCCATGATCGGTGCCGCAGGGGCGACGACAGCAGCGCCAGCACCCCCAGCACCCGCGGCGGTCCGGGAGCGTGCCCGCGTCATGCGGGTGCGCCGCCCGCCCGGGCGAGACCGTCCGCGACGGTCTGGAGGAGATCCGTCCAGCTGGTCTCGAACTTCTCGACGCCCTCGACCTCGAGCCGCTCGGTCACCTCGGCGAGCGAGACGCCGAACGACTCGACGGTCTCGAGGACCGAGCGCGAGGCCGTGTACGTGCCCGCGACGGTGTTCCCCAGGACGACGCCGTGGTCCGCGAACGCGTCGAGGGTCGCCTGGGGCATGGTGTTGACCACGTCGGGAGCGATGAGCTCGTCGACGTAGAGGGTGTCGCGGTACTCGGGGTTCTTGACGCCCGTCGAGGCCCACAGGGGGCGCTGGGGGTGGGCGCCGGTCGCGGCGAGGGCGCGCCAGCGGTCGCTCTGGAGGACCTGCTCGTAGGCCTCGTACGCGAGCCGCGCGTTGGCGACCGCGGTGCGTCCGCGCAGGTCGAGCGCCTCGGGGGAGCCGACCGCGGTGAGCGCGGTGTCGACCGCCGCGTCGACGCGCGAGACGAAGAACGACGCGACCGACGCGATGCGCGTCACGTCGTGGCCGGCGTCGCGCGCCTGCTCGATCCCGGACAGGAACGCGTCCATGACCCGGCGGTAGCGCTCGAGCGAGAAGATGAGCGTCACGTTGACGCTGATGCCCTGGGCCAGGGTGCGCTCGATCGCGTCGAGGCCCTCGACCGTGGCGGGGATCTTGATGAGGACGTTGGGGCGGTCGACCGTCTGCCACAGCCGGACGGCGGTCGCGACGGTCGCGTCGGCGTCGCGCGCCAGGCGGGGGTCGACCTCGATCGAGACCCGGCCGTCGACGCCGTCGGTCGCGTCGTAGACGGGGCGCAGGACGTCCGCCGCGGCCCGCACGTCGTCCGTGGTGATGCGTTCGACCGCGGCCTCGACGTCGGTGCCGGCCGCGGCCAGCTCGGCGAGCTGCGCGTCGTAGGCGTCGCCCTTCGAGAGCGCGCCCGCGAAGATCGTGGGGTTCGTCGTGACGCCGACGACGGCGCGCGAGCCGATCAGGTCGGCGAGGCCACCGCTGCGCAGGCGTTCTCGGGAGAGGTCGTCCAACCAGATGGAGACACCTGCCTCCGACAGCTCGCGGACGGGTGCTGGTGCTGCGCTGTGGTGCACGGACACGATTCTCCCTCTCGTCGTCTGGCGGCCGTCCTCACGGACGTCCCAGGAGGGGGCGGACGTGAGCCGCCCCCTCCTGGAATCTACGGATGGTCAGCGCTGGTCGCCAGTGCCGCCGACCGAGGGGATGGCCTCGCCACCCGGTGCGGCACCCGTACGTGCCGCCTCGATGGACTCCTTGGCGGCCGAGGCGACGGCCTCGGACGTGATCCCGAACTCGCGGTAGAGGATCTTGTAGTCCGCGGACGCGCCGTAGTGCTCGAGGCTCACGGAACGGCCGGCGTCGCCGACCAGGTCGCGCCAGCCCTGGGCGATGCCCGCCTCGACCGAGACGCGGGCCTTGACGGCTGCCGGGAGCACGCTCTCGCGGTACTCGGGGCTCTGCGCGTCGAACCACTCGCGGCTGGGCAGCGAGACCACGCGGGCCGCGATGCCGTCCGCGGCGAGCTGCTCGCGCGCCTCGACCGCGAGCTGGACCTCGGAGCCCGTGCCGATGAGGATCACGTCGGGCGTGCCCTCGGTGTCGAGCAGCACGTAGCCGCCCTTCGCGGTGCCCGAGGCGTCCGCGAAGCCGTCCGTGCCGCGCGGGAACGTCGGGACGTTCTGACGGGTCAGGATGAGGCCCGCGGGGCGGTCGTCGTGCTCGAGGATCGTGCGCCAGGCCCACGCGGTCTCGTTGGCGTCCGCGGGGCGGACGACGTCGAGACCCGGGATCGCGCGCAGCGCGGCGAAGTGCTCGATGGGCTGGTGCGTGGGGCCGTCCTCGCCCAGGCCGATCGAGTCGTGCGTCCAGACGAACGTCGACGGGATCTCCATGAGCGCCGCGAGACGGACCGCGGGGCGCATGTAGTCGGAGAACGTGAGGAACGTGCCGCCGTAGGCACGCGTGCCGCCGTGCAGCACGATCCCGTTGAGGATCGAGCCCATGGCGTGCTCGCGGATGCCGAAGTGCAGCGTGCGGCCGTACTCGTGGCCCGGGAACTTCTTGGTCGCGTGCTCGGCCGGGACGAACGAGGGCTCGCCGTCCATGGTCGTGTTGTTCGAGCCCGCGAGATCGGCCGAGCCGCCCCAGAGCTCGGGCAGGGTGTCGGCCAGGGCCGAGAGGACCTTGCCCGAGGCCGCGCGCGTCGCGACGTCCTTGCCGGCCTCGAACGTGGGGAGGGACTCGGTCCAGCCGGCCGGGAGCTCGCGGGCCGTGAGGCGCTCGAGGAGGGCGTCGCCCTCGGGGTTCGCGATCTTCCAGGCCTCGAACGCGGTGTCCCAGCGCTCGCGCAGCTCGGCACCGCGCTCGCCGACGGCGCGCGTGTAGGCGAGGACCTCGGGGGAGACGTCGAACGACTTCTCCGGGTCCAGGCCGAGCTCGACCTTGAGGCCGCGGATCTCGTCGGCGCCCATGGCCGAGCCGTGGATGCCACCGGTGTTCTGCTTGGTGGGCGAGGGCCAGCCGATGATCGTGCGCAGCGCGATGATCGAGGGCTTGCCGGTCTCGGCCTGGGCCGCGGCGACGGCCGCGGCGAGCTCGTCGACGTTCTCGGCGTAGCCCGTGCCGCCCTGGGTCCAGTCGACCTTCTGGGTGTGCCAGCCGTAGGCCGCGTAGCGCGCGAGGACGTCCTCGGTGAACGCGATGTCGGTGTCGTCCTCGATCGAGATCTTGTTGTCGTCCCAGATCACGATGAGGTTGCCGAGCTGCTGGTGGCCCGCGAGGGACGAGGCCTCGGAGGTCACGCCCTCCTGCAGGTCGCCGTCCGACGCGATGACGTAGACGTGGTGGTCGAACGGGCTCTCGCCCGGCGCGGTCGACGGGTCGAGCAGGCCGCGCTCGCGGCGGGCCGCCATGGCCATGCCGACCGAGGACGCGAGGCCCTGGCCGAGGGGGCCCGTGGTGATCTCCACACCGTTGGTGTGCTTGTACTCGGGGTGGCCGGGGGTCTTGGAGCCCCAGGTGCGCAGCGCCTCGATGTCCTCGATCTCCAGGCCGTAGCCGGCGAGGAAGAGCTGGAGGTAGATCGTCAGCGACGAGTGGCCCGCGGAGAGCACGAAGCGGTCGCGACCGACCCAGTGCGAGTCGGCCGGGTCGTGGCGCATGACCTTCTGGAAGAGCAGGTACGCGGCGGGGGCCAGCGAGATCGCCGTCCCGGGGTGGCCGTTGCCGACCTTCTCGACGGCGTCGGCTGCGAGAGCCTTGATGGTCTTGACAGCCTGGTCGTCCAGGGGGGACCACTCGAGGGGCTGGTTGGCAGGAACGAACGCGTTCACCGGACCTCTTTCCCGTCCGGAGTCTGCGCCCCGGATCTTCGTCGATTCAACTCGGATCAACCGTTGAACTATTCCTTCGCGCGCACCCGGTGACTCACAGGGGGACCGAGGGCGGAGCGGCGGACCGGCCGGTCGCGACGGCGCGCACCGCGAGGTCAGGTCGCCTCGGGTCGCACCGGGGCACCAGGCCGTCGGTTGCTCCGCCCAGCCTATACGTGCGCCCCGAGCGGGCACGTCGCGCGACCATCTCGTGGATTTCGGTCGGATCTCACACTTTTGTTCGGGCGAGCAGGGCAGCGGCGCGAGGGCGGGCGACGTAGCATGGGACGGATGTCCAGCGGGTCGGAGCAGACACGCACCGGCTGCCGGACGACGCCCCCCAGCATTCCTCGCCAGAACGGAACACCGAAGCGCGTGCACACCACGAGCCAGGCACCGATCGACGAGACGGGTATCCCGTCTCGCCCTGCCGCGACCTCCTCGGTCGCCGGGCAGGCCCGGGTCTCCTCCGACGGCCATGCCGTCGCGGGGGTCCGCAGCACGATCGGCGCGTACGTCGCCCTGACGAAGCCGCGCATCATCGAGCTCCTGCTCGTGACGACGCTGCCCACCATGATCCTGGCCCAGGGTGGGCTCCCGGACCTGTGGCTCGTCGTCAAGACCCTCGTGGGCGGCACGCTGGCCGCCGCGTCGGCCAACGTCTTCAACTGCTACATCGACCGTGACATCGACGAGCTCATGAACCGCACCAAGCGGCGACCGCTCGTCACGGGGGAGATCACCCCGCGCGCCGCGCTGGTCTTCGCGACCGCGCTCGGCGTGATCGCGCTCGTGTGGTTCGCGTGGCTCGTCAACGCCCCCTCGGCCTGGCTCACGTTCGCGGCCATCGCGATCTACGTCGTGGGCTACACCATGATCCTCAAGCGCCGCACGCCCCAGAACATCGTGTGGGGCGGCATCGCGGGCTGCATGCCGGTCTTCATCGGCTGGTCGGCCGTCACCGGTTCGCTCAGCTGGTCCGCGGTCGCGCTGTTCCTCGTGATCTTCTTCTGGACGCCGCCGCACTACTGGCCGCTGTCGATCAAGTTCAAGAAGGACTACGCGAACGCCGGGGTGCCGATGCTCCCGGTCGTCGCCGACAACCGCAAGGTCGCGCGCGAGATGATCGGCTACACCGTGGCGATGATCGCCTCGTCGCTCGCGCTGTGGTGGCTCGCTCCCATGACGTGGGTCTACGGCGTGGTCGCGATCGGCCTCGGCGCCTGGTTCCTGGCCCTGTGCATCACCATGCTGCGCCGGGCCAACGACCCGACCAAGGGCAAGCTCGGGGCCATGAAGGTGTTCCACGCCTCGATCACGTACCTGACCCTGCTGTTCGTCGCCGTCGCGGTCGACGTCTTCCTCCCCTTCTGACGGTCTGGCCGGGACGCACGGGATGACCGTCCGACGAGCGGCCGGCGCGCGATGACGCGCGTCGCCGCCGGTGAGCCCGCGCTCGCCGTCGGGCCCTCGGACGGTCCCCCCGGCCCGGAGGCCACGCCTCCCGCTCCGCCCCTGCCTGCCGCCCTCGAGCGCGCCGTGCGCGAGTACCTCGCACACCTCACGGTCGAGCGCGGGCTCTCCCCGAACACGGTCGCGGCCTACCGGCGCGACCTGGCCCGCTACGCCGCGTACCTCGCGGCGCGCGGCCGTACCGAGCCGGCCGAGGTGAGCGCGGCGGACGTCGCGGAGTACGTCACCACGGTCCGCACGGGGTCCGACGGCGCCGCGCTCCTCTCGCCGTCGTCGACGGCCCGGTCGGTGGCCGCGGTGCGCGGGTGGCACCGCTTCTGCGCGCTCGAGGGGCACACGGGAACCGACCCGTCGGCCGAGGTGCGTCCCCCCGCGCAGGGCAAGCGGCTGCCCAAGGCCATCTCGACCGACGAGGTCGAGGCGATCCTCGAGGCCGCCGGGGCGGGAGAGGGGCCGGCGCCGCTGCGCGACCGCGCGCTGCTCGAGCTCGTCTACTCCACGGGGGCCCGCATCTCCGAGGCCGTGAGCCTCGACGTCGACGACCTGGACCTCGAGACCGGTGCGGTGCGCCTGTTCGGCAAGGGCGGCAAGGAGCGCGTGGTGCCCGTGGGGTCGTACGCGGTGCGCGCGCTCGACGCCTACCTCGTGCGGTCACGTCCCGCGCTGGCCGCCACGGGCCGCGGCACGCCCGCGGTCTTCCTCAACACGCGCGGTGCCCGGCTGAGCCGCCAGAGCGCGTGGGCCGTCCTGCGGACCGCGGCCGAGCGGGCCGGGCTCGAGCACCCCGAGCGCATCTCGCCGCACACCCTGCGGCACTCGTTCGCGACCCACCTGCTCGCGGGCGGCGCCGACGTGCGCGTGGTCCAGGAGCTGCTGGGCCACGCCTCGGTCACGACGACCCAGATCTACACGCTCGTGACCCGGGACACGCTGCGCGAGGTGTACGCCTCGGCGCACCCGCGCGCGCTCGGCTGACGTCGCGCCGGATCGCGCCACTCCGGCGCGTGCTCGCGTCCTCGGGAGGACGCTGGGGTAGCGTGGCCGACGTGAGCAGCCAGGCCCCGAGCGAGACACAGGACGCCACCGAACCGTTCGACGCGCGCGTCGGTGCGGGACCCGGGGTCGTCGACGGCGGTGCGGACGTCGCGCCCGACAGCTTCCCGCGGGTCGATCCCGTGGGGCGCACGGTCCCCGACTTCCCCGTCCCGGAGGTGCTCCCCACGCACGGCCCCGGCCGCATCATCGCGATGTGCAACCAGAAGGGCGGGGTCGGCAAGACGACCACGACCATCAACCTGGGGGCCGCGCTGGCCGAGTACGGCCGCCGGGTCCTCCTGGTGGACTTCGACCCGCAGGGCGCCGCCTCGGTGGGCCTGGGCGTGAACCCGCACGAGCTCGACCGCACGGTCTACAACCTGCTCATGGAGCGTGGCGCGGACATCCGCGAGGTCATCGTCCCCACGAACGTCGAGAACCTGGACGTGCTCCCTGCGAACATCGACCTGTCGGCGGCCGAGGTCCAGCTCGTGGGCGAGGTCGCACGCGAGTCGGTCCTGGCGCGGGTCCTGCGTCCCGTGCTCGACGACTACGACGTGATCCTCGTGGACTGCCAGCCCTCGCTGGGCCTGCTCACGGTCAACGCGCTCACGGCCGCGCACGGCGTGCTCATCCCGCTCGAGTGCGAGTTCTTCGCGCTGCGCGGCGTGGCGCTGCTCGTCGAGACCATCGAGAAGGTGCGCGACCGGCTCAACCCGCGCCTCGAGATCGACGGCATCCTCGCGACCATGTTCGACTCGCGCACGCTGCACTCGCGCGAGGTCGTGGCCCGCGTCCACGAGGCCTTCGGCGACAAGCTGCTGCACACCGTGATCGGGCGCACCGTGAAGTTCCCGGACGCCTCCGTGGCTGCCGAGCCCATCACGGTGTACGCCCCGACCCACCCGGGGGCGACGGCATACCGTCAGCTCGCCCGCGAGCTGGTCGCCCGTGGCGACGCTGCCTGACACCGCGCAGGCGGCCGCCCCGGTCGCTCACCTGCAGGAGCCCCCGGCACCCGCGCCGCCCAGCACGGACCGGTACGGCAACCCGGCCTTCGAGGTCCACCTCGAGAACTTCTCGGGCCCGTTCGACCTCCTCCTCTCGCTCATCGCCAAGCACAAGCTCGACATCACCGAGATCGCGCTCGCGCAGGTGACCGACGAGTTCATCGCGTACATCCGCACGGCCGAGCGCCTCGCGCGCGAGGCCGAGGCGGCGGAGCGCGCCCAGGCCTCGGAGCCCCGCGGGCCCGACGACGGCGCGCCCGCGGGCGCCTCGACTCGCCGCCGGCGGGGGCGCGGCGGGCACCCCGGCTGGGACCTGGGCACCGCGAGCGAGTTCCTGCTCGTGGCCGCGACGCTCCTGGACCTCAAGGCCGCGCGACTGCTGCCCACGGGGGACGTCGAGAGCGCCGAGGACCTCGAGCTCCTCGAGGCCCGCGACCTGCTGTTCGCCCGGCTGCTGCAGTACCGCGCGTACAAGCAGGTCTCGGCGGTCATCGCCGAACGGCTCGCGACCGAGTGGCGGCGCTTCCCGCGCGTCGTGCAGCTCGAGCCCCACCTCGCGGCCCTGCTGCCCGAGCTCGTGTGGAAGCTCGGGCCCGACCAGCTCGCGGCGCTCGCGGCCAGGGCGCTCGAGCCCAAGGCGCCCCCGCCCGGGGTGTCGTTGACCCACCTGCACGCGCCCGCGGTGAGCGTGCGCGAGCAGGCGGGGATCGTCGTCGGGCTCCTGCGGCGTGAGGGCGCCGCGTCCTTCCGGACCCTCGTCGCCGACGCGGGCGAGACCATCGTCGTCGTCGCGCGCTTCCTCGCGCTGCTCGAGCTGTTCCGCGAGGGGCTCGTCGCGTTCGAGCAGGTCGAGGCGCTCGGCGAGCTCACGGTCCGGTGGACCGGCGCCACGGGCGACGACGACGGCGCCAGCAGCGGATCTCTCGACGCCGTGCTCGACGACGTGGGCGGGGAGTTCGACGAGCTCGACGAACTTGTCGGGGAGAACGGCGCCGTCGGTGCCGTTCGCCCGACCCACGACAGCGGTGATGATGCCCAGCCGCCCCACGACGGGGCCGAGCCAGGGCAGGACCGGACCGGAGCATGAGCGAGGAGAGCATGACGTACGACACCGTCGACAGCTCGGCCGCCCCCTCGGGCGACCGGGACGACGACCAGGCGGGACCCGGCTCCCCGACGGGCAGTCCCGCGGCCCCCGGCATCGAGGCGGACGAGACGACGCTCGACCTGGCCCACGTCCCGGGCGGGGCGCTCGCGGCCCTCGAGGCCGTCCTGATGGTCGCCGACGAGCCGATCCCCGCGGTGCAGCTCGCCACGGCGCTCGGGCTCCCGCAGCGCGAGGTCGAGGACCTGCTCGCCGAGCTGTCGGCCGAGTACCGCGGCGAGCTCGGCGGTCGCCCCCGCGGGTTCGAGCTGCGCCAGGCGGGCGGCGGGTGGCGCGTCTACTCGGCGCCCGTGTTCGCCGACGTCGTCGGGCGCTTCCTGCTCGAGGGCCAGACCGCGCGCCTGACGCAGGCCGCTTTGGAGACCCTCGCCGTCATCGCGTACCGTCAACCGGTCACGCGCGGCCAGATCTCGGCCGTGCGCGGCGTGAACGTGGACGGCGTCGTACGGACGCTGACGACCCGCGGGCTCGTCGCGGAGGTCGGTCAGGATCCCTCGACGGGTGCGGTCCTGTACGGAACCACGGGATACTTCATGGAGCGCATGGGCTTCTCGTCCCTCGACGAGCTCCCCGCCCTCGCGCCGCACCTGCCGGACGTCGACTCCATCCTCGACGCCGCCGACAGCACACTCGGAGCGTCCGAGGGTGGGAGCGACCGCGCACAGCCGCGGTCGCCGGCCCTGCCCGACGACGCTCGACCCAGCACGAACGACGAAGGAACATCATGAGCAGCGCACGCGAGGGTGGCCGTCCGGCCGCCCGAGGACAGCGGTCCGAGAACACCTCGGGCACCGGTCGACCGGGCGGTGGGCGGTCGGGAGGTCAGCGGTCCTCGGCCCCCCGCACCGGGGCGGGCCGTGGGTGGGCCGGTGACGCGCAGGCGGGCAAGAGCAAGCCCCCGCGCCGCCCGGTCGCGCCCAAGGGCCCCCAGCGCGACGTGCACGTCGCCGACGGCGTGCGCCTCCAGAAGGTCCTCGCGACCGCAGGCCTGGGCTCGCGCCGCGCGTGCGAGGACCTGATCGCCGCGGGCCGCGTCGAGGTCGACGGCGTCCTGGTGCGCGAGCTCGGCGTCCGCGTCGACCCCGAGTCCGCGGTCATCCACGTCGACGGCATGCGCATCCAGCTCGACCAGTCGCTCGTGACGATCGCGCTCAACAAGCCGCTGGGCGTCGTCTCCACGATGCACGACCCCGAGGGGCGCCCCGCGCTCACGCAGTTCGTCGCGACGCGCCCCGAGCGCCTCTTCCACGTCGGGCGTCTCGACGCCGACAGCGAGGGCCTGCTGCTCCTGACGAACGACGGCGAGCTCGCCAACCGGCTCTCGCACCCCAAGTACGAGGTCTCCAAGACCTACCTCGTGTCGGTCGAGGGCCGCGTCGCGGGCAACGTCGCGAACAAGCTGCTCCACGGCATCGAGCTCGAGGACGGCCCGGCCAAGGTCGACCGCTACCGCGTGGTCGACACGACCCCGCAGGCCAGCATGGTCGAGGTCGTCCTGCACGAGGGGCGTCACCGCATCGTGCGCCGCATGTTCGAGGAGATCGGTCACCCCGTGACCCGGCTCGTGCGCACCCGCATCGGGTCGATCCACCTGGGCAACCTGCGCCCCGGCGCGACGCGCGTCCTGGGCCGCACCGAGCTCGGCACCCTCATGAGCGAGGTCGGCCTCTAGCACGCCTCCCCGCCGTCCCGGGCGCCGCGTCACCGCGCGAGCCCGGGACGGCGGACTCCCGACCCGACCCTCCCGTACGAAGGAGTACCCATGCCCGTCCGGGCCATCCGGGGCGCCACACAGCTCGACGTCGACGAGCGTGAGCACCTCTTCGAGCGCACGCGCGAGCTCGTCCAGGCCGTCCTCGACGCCAACGAGGTCGACACCGCGTCGCTCATCTCGATCTTCTTCACCTGCACGCCGGACCTCGTGGCCGACTTCCCGGCCGCGGCGGCGCGCGAGATGGGGCTCGGCGACGTGCCTCTCATGTGCGCCGTGGAGATCGGCGTGCCCGGGGCGCTGCCCCGCGTCGTGCGCCTCATGGCTCACGCCGAGCTCGACGTGCCCCGGGCCGACGTCCAGCACGTATACCTGCACGGGGCCACGTCGCTGCGCAAGGACCTGGCGCAGTGAGCGGGGAGCCGCAGGCCACCGCCGCCGCCCGCGGGCTGGTCGTCGCGATCGACGGCCCCTCGGGATCGGGCAAGTCGAGCGTCTCGCGCGCCGTCGCTCGCCGCCTCGGTACCGCCTACCTGGACACCGGTGCGATGTACCGCGCGGCGACCTGGTGGTGCCTCGAGGAACGCGTCGACCTGGCCGACCAGGCCGCCGTGGCCGCGGCCGTCGACGTCATGCCGCTCGTCATGGGGATCGACCCCGCCGCGCCGAGCGTGCACGTCGACGGGACCGACGTGGGCGAGGCGATCCGGACCACCGAGATCTCGACGGCCGTGAGCGCGGTCGCGACCAACCTCGCGGTGCGCGCCGAGCTGCGTCGCCTGCAGCGCGCGCTCATCGCCGCGGAGTCGTCGGCGTCCTCGGCCGATGCGGCCGACACGTCGTTCTCGGGCGGGCGCGGCATCGTGGCCGAGGGGCGCGACATCACGACCGTCGTGGCCCCCGACGCAGACGTCCGCATCCTCCTGACCGCGAGCGAGGAGGCGCGCCTGGCGCGCCGCTCGCTCGAGGTCCACGGCGCCGCCGACGCGGCCGCCGTCGAGGCGACCAGGGACCAGGTCCTGCGCCGCGACCGCGACGACTCGACCGTCTCGCAGTTCCACGTCGCCGCCGACGGCGTCGTCACGGTCGACTCGTCCGACCTCGACTTCGAGCAGACGATCCAGGCCGTGCTCGACGTCGTCGAGCAGGTCATGGCTCCCGCTGCGACGAGGCCCGACGCCGTCACGGGGGGCGAGGGGCCCGCTCGGTGAGCACCCCGCACGTCCCCTCTCCCGCCGGGCCCGCCTGGTCCCGCTGGGTGGGGCGCTTCCTCGCGCGCGTGATCTGGAACACCCGGGTGGTCGGGGCGGACCGCGTCCCGACCACCGGACCCGTGCTCCTCGCGGCCAACCACACGGGCCTCGTCGACGGGCCGCTCGTGCTGGGCGTCGCGCCCCGGCCCCTGCACGTCCTGGTCAAGGAGGAGATGTTCGTCGGGCCCGTGGGCTGGATCCTGCGCGCGGCCGGACAGATCCCCGTCGACCGGACCGGCGGGCGCGCGGCCCTCGTGACGGCGCTCGCGGTCCTGCGCCGCGACGGGGGAGTGGGTGTGTTCCCCGAGGGCAACCGCGGGCGCGGCGACGCGACCTCGGCGCGCGCGGGCGTGGCCTGGCTCGCGCTCAACGGCCACGCGCCCGTCGTGCCCGTCGCGGTGCTGGGCACGCGCCGCACGGGAGACCGGCTGAGCCGGATCCCGGGGTTCCGCCGCCGCCTGTACGTCGAGTTCGGTGCGCCGGTCGTCGTCGAGAAGCCCGACGGCGTGCGCGGCAAGGCGGCCATGGACGCCGCGAACGAGCAGATCCGGTCGGCTCTCGCGACGCTCGTGACGTCCGCCGTGGACCGCTCGGGCATCGCGCTGCCGGTCGACGGGCCCGAGCGCCCCGGACGCTGAGACGCCCCGTCCGCGTGACGTCGTGCACTCCGGGCGTGTCGCACGGGCTCCTCGTTCGGAGAACTGCCCGGTTGCTGGGAGAATGGTCCCCATGACCACACCCGACCACGCACAGCCCGATGCCCAGGCATCCCTCGACGAGGTGTCGCAGACCCCCGGTGAGACGATCGACCAGGCGAGCGACGTCGTCGGGCAGCCTGAAGACTCGACCGACCCCTACGTCCCCTCCGAGGACGACGAGCAGGACGACGACAGCCGCGAGCGCTCGCTGCGCGCCGGCCTCGCGGACTACGAGCTCGCCGACGAGGACCTCGCGCTCCTGTCCGCGGACGGCGAGGACCTGGACGGCGAAGCCCCTCCGGCGCCCCTGCCCGTCCTCGCGATCGTCGGACGCCCCAACGTGGGCAAGTCCACGCTCGTCAACCGCATCCTCGGCCGCCGCGAGGCCGTGACCGAGGACAAGCCCGGCGTCACACGCGACCGCGTCTCCTACCCGGCCGAGTGGGCCGGGCGCCAGTTCACGCTCGTCGACACGGGCGGCTGGGAGGTCGACGTCGCCGGCATCGAGGCGCGCGTCGCCGAGCAGGCCGAGGTCGCGATCGCGCTCTCGGACGCCGTCGTGTTCGTCGTCGATGCGACCGTGGGCCCCACGGCCACGGACGAGCGCGTCGTGCGCCTGCTCCGCAAGTCCGGCAAGCCCGTGGTGCTGTGCGCCAACAAGGTCGACGGCGCACGCGGCGAGTCCGACGCGACCGAGCTGTGGAGCCTGGGGCTCGGCGAGCCCCACCCCGTCTCGGCCCTGCACGGCCGTGGCACGGGCGACCTGCTCGACGCCGCCATGAAGGCCCTGCCGCTCGTGTCCGAGCACGCGGTCGTCCTGCCCTCGGGCCCGCGCCGCGTCGCGCTCGTCGGGCGCCCCAACGTGGGCAAGTCCTCGCTGCTGAACAAGGTCGCGGGCTCGGACCGCGTGGTCGTCGACTCGGTCGCCGGCACCACGCGCGACCCGGTCGACGAGCTCGTGCTCCTCAAGGGCATCCCGTGGTGGTTCGTCGACACCGCGGGGATCCGCCGCCGCGTGCACCAGACCAAGGGCGCAGACTTCTACGCCTCGCTGCGCACCCAGGCAGCGATCGAGAAGGCCGAGATCGCGGTCGTGCTCGTGGACGCGTCGGTGCCGCTCACCGAGCAGGACACGCGCGTCATCTCCCAGGTCGTCGACGCGGGCCGCGCCCTCGTCATCGCGTACAACAAGTGGGACCTCATGGACGAGGACCGTCGTCCGTTCCTCGAGCGCGAGATCGAGCAGGACCTCGTCCAGGTCCAGTGGGCACCGCGCGTCAACGTGTCGGCCCGCACCGGCTGGCACACCGACCGCCTGGTGCCCGCGCTCGAGCGCTCGCTCGAGTCCTGGGACAAGCGCATCCCCACGGGACGCCTCAACGCGTTCCTGGGCGAGCTCGTCGCCGCCCACCCGCACCCGCTGCGTGGCGGCAAGCAGCCGCGCATCCTGTTCGCGACCCAGGCCTCCACGCGCCCGCCGCGCTTCGTGATCTTCGCCACGGGCTTCCTCGAGGCCGGCTACCGCCGCTTCATCGAGCGTCGTCTGCGCGAGACCTTCGGGTTCGACGGCACGCCCATCGAGATCTCGGTGCGCGTGCGCGAGAAGCGCAAGCGCTGACGTCGACCTGCGGGGCCCCGGCGGGGCTCCTGCCGGGCGCGTGAGGCGTCGAGAGATCCACGGGAGGGCCGTGCGTGCCGGAAGGCGCGCACGGCCCTCCTGGGCGTTCCGGGGCGCATCAGAGATGCTCCTTGGGAGCAGGGGGACCGGTCGCGGCCGGCGCGCGGGGCGGAACCCGGCGCTGGGAGTGGACCGACCGGTCGCTGAGAGCCTGCTGTCGGCGCGCTGGGCGACGGCTCGGGACGTGCTGTACGGACGGTGGGAGGGGGCCGAGAACGCGTGATCCAGGCCACTCACCAGCGACGATGCACGGAGTGCGCCCAAAGTGGGGTATTGTTTCTCTCGGCCCTGAAGGGCTGGTGAAGCCCTCCGGGGCTCACGGGCTGTGGCGCAGCTTGGTAGCGCACTTGACTGGGGGTCAAGGGGTCGCAGGTTCAAATCCTGTCAGCCCGACAGTGAGAGGCTAGGAATCGCAACGATTCCTAGCCTCTCGTCGTATCCGGAGCCGGTCGAGGTGCACAGAGGTACACGCATCCACCGGGTGAGCGCGATCTCGGTGAGCGCGATCTCGCTCCGCTGGCCACCCGGGCCCGCAGCTCGCGAGCGAGTCCAGCCGGGGTCGTCGCCGACGACCAGCGCCCGATGTCGAGGCGGCCCTCCGCCGCCCACGTCCGCACCCTGGGTAGATCAACAGGGTGTGCCCACCCGGCGTGCGCGAGCATTCCATGCGCTTCTCGCGCGGGCGCGCCTCGCCCGCGAACGGCTAGAACCGGTTGCACGTCGGGCACCGTGGTGATGGGAAGCGCGCCCCCCGCCCTGGGTCTGTCTCCACTTCGTCACCCAGCCAGCGTCCGCGCAGGGTCTGACAACGACGAACGACCCCGCTCTCCGAAGAGGGCGGGACCACGGTGAGGTGAATTCTCGTGCGGGGTCATGACATGGGCGGGACCCGCGCCCCAGACTGCCACTCATGGGCAAGGGAGCCAGACAGGAGAAGTCCCCGTGCGTCTTCTGTGGGTCGGACGCGAAGTACTCGGCGGAGCACGTGCTCGCGAAGCACTGGCGACAGCTTCGCGGCCCCGAGCGCGGGCCGGTCTTTCACCGGGGCTTCAGCCGCGACCCCGACGGGACGATCAGGACGCATGACAGCGTCAAAGAGGCGAAGTTCTTCGACATGCAGGCGAAGAGCGGGATCTGTGAGTCGTGCAACACCGGGTGGATGTCGAGGCTGGAGGTTGCGGTCAGGCCGAAGCTCGAGCACCTCGCCAAGCCCCTCGCCGAGGGATCGTTCACATTCCTGACTGCGAACACCTCCGCCCGGCTGGAACTCCATCGCTGGGGGTGAGATCCAGTATCGGCTGTGCTTGTTCGCCATCCACCGGGTCCTCACGATCACCGTGATGTGGGAGACCGATCTGACGGAGAAATACCTCAACGCCGTGAACCCAGATGTGTTCTTCGGACCCAGTCTCTTTCGAGCGCCGATGCTTCCATCGTTGGCCCCCATCCCGGGCCCTGAGCTGCAACCGATCAAGGACCAGTTCGACGAATGGATGAAGGCTCAACTCCTGGTCGAGGTTGAGCGGCAGTTCGTCGAAGGCAACGACGAGGATCGCACACGGATCAGTGCATGGATCCAGCGGCTACACGGAGAGTCGATAGCCAACCCAGATCTCGCTCACGATCCCGACTTCCCCTGATGTCCTTGGGCGAGTTCGTAGGAGCCGTGCACGAGGTCTTCGACGAGCCGTTTCGTGACTCCGGGGCCGGCACCGACGGAGATCCAGTGGTTCTTGTCGAGGTAGTGCCCGGCCGTGATCGAGTCGTGGTCGCGGCGCAGCGCGTCCCCGTGGTGGGGGTCGACCTTCACGGTGATGATCTGCAGCTGGGGGTCGTCCTCGGTGACGATGAGGAACACCTTGTCGTGCACCTTCCACACGTCCAGATGCGGCGTGAACGGGCGCCCGTGACTGACGTGCGCGAGCGACGCCGCGGTGTCGCGGGCGGTCTGCTGCAGCTGCGCTCCGGAGAGGGTCATTGCTCGCTCTTCCCGAACGTCGCGGGATCGACGGGCCGCTTGGCTCGGGGAAGGTGCTCGACGACGAGCAGGTAGGACTCGGTCACCAGGTCTTCCACGAGCTGCTTCTGCAGGTCTCCGCCGGGGTGCAGGGTGATCCAGTGCTGCTTGTTCATGTGGTAGCCAGGCGTGATGTCCTCGTGCTGCTCCCGGAGAGCCTTTCCGTCCTCCGGCGCGGCCTTGACGATGACCATCGGTTCCCCGGTGATCTCGGTCAGCAGCATGAACACCTTGTCCCGCACCTTGTACACGTCCCAGTCCGGGCCGAAGGGGTGTTCGAGCTCTGCACCGGGAAGCTCTTCCACTCGGTCCCTGGCGTACTGCTGCAGCGTGTCGTCGTCCATGTGTCCTCCAAGATCGAAGTCGCGACGTGAAGTGCGTACCATGGTACGTACTCGGACTGACGGAGGGAGATCTCGGTGCGCAAGGGCAGGCCCAATGACCCAGAACGACGTGCGCGCATCCTGCGAGCCGCGCTCGAGGTGATCCGGGCGGAAGGGGTGCATGCCGCCTCTTACCGGCGCATCGCCGCGCAGGCGGGTGTCGGGCTCGGGTCGATGACGTACTACTTCCCCGACCTCGAGGGCCTGATCGTCACCGCGTTCCAGACGCTCCGAGGAGAGATGGAACCCCGGTACGCGGCGCCGATACGACGCGCGTCGACGGTCGAGGATGTGGTCGACGTACTCGCGTCGGCGACCGTCGGCGCCACGAGCCCGAGCGCGTCGGACGTGCGCCTCTACACCGAGCTGTACCACTACGCGGCCCGTAGTCCTCGCGCCGCCGACCTCATCCGCGCCTTGCAAGAGGAGTCGCTGACGGTGCTCCGCACTCGCCTGTCGGACGACGCGGCACGAGCTGTCGACGCGCTGATGTGGGGGTGGTGGAGCTACCGCTCGTTCCACCAGGACGTGCCCCTCGACGAAGACATGGTCCGCCGCGCCTACCGGGCGCTCCTCGACCTCCCTACGATCGTCGCCCCGCCTCGACAGGAGCTCCACCATGCCTGACACCATGCGTGCGATCCGACTCACCGGGCCGGTCGCGCTCGACGAGCTCACCGTCTCGCACGTGCCGATCCCCGACGTCGAACCAGGGCGCGTGCGCATCCGCGTGAGAGCGTTCGGCGTCAACGAATCCGAGGTCACCAGCTGCAAGGGAGAGTCCGGACCCGACTTCAGCTTTCCCCGGATCCTCGGCATCGAAGCCGTCGGCGTCGTCGACGCTGTCGGCGATGGCGTCGACATGGTCCCCGGGCAGAAGGTCGCCACGATGATGGGAGGCCTCGGCCGCTCCATCGACGGCAGCTACGCGCAGTACACCGTCGTCGACGCAGCGAACGCGATCCCCTTCGACACCGACCTGAGCTGGGACGTCGTCGGTGCGCTCCCGGAGATGCTGCAGACCGCGCACGGCTCGCTCACCAGGGGACTCCGGCTGCAGGCCGGCCAGCACGTACTCATCCATGGCGGCACGTCCACCGTGGGCCTCACCGCGATCGCGATCGCACACCAGCTTGGCGCTACCGTGACCGCAACCACACGCAACCCCACCCGGCTCGACCTTCTCAGGCAGGTGGGCGCCGACCACGCCGTGCTTGACGACAACAACCTCGCGGACGCGGTCCGGGCGATCGCACCAGGCGGCCTCGACGGAGCCCTCGAGTTCGTCAGCGCATCCGCGCTTCCTGACACTCTCTCCCTCATCCAGCCCGGCGGGAACGTTTGCTTCGTCGGTGCACTTGACGGGCAGTGGACCATCAGCGAGTTCTCGCCGTTCACCATCCCCACAGGCGTGGGTCTCACGAGCTATGCCGGGGACGCGGATGACCTCCCTGTCGACGCGCTGAGCCGCTACCTCCGGTCGATCGAGGCCGGCACCCTGGACATCGTCATCGCCGGCGTCTACGAAGGGCTCGAGAAGGTAGCCGAAGCGCACCACGACCTCGAGTCCGGCCACCGCCCCGGCAAGCACGTCGTCACCCTCCCAGCAAACGGACGCACCACCGCCCATCAGGTCACCGACCCGCAGTCATGAGACGAGAACCGAGCATCCAGGCGCCATGCGAACCTGGCGGAGGCGGCTGTCCAGAGGCGTCCAGAACGATAGACACGGGAAGGAGTCCTCTCAAGGGGACCCACCCCCGCCACGACTCCTGGTACTTGGCGAGCGGGTCGACATCCGTGTGCGGGTGTGCAGGTGCAGGCCAGGGGAGTCGGCGAGACTGCGATGTCCTGAAGGATGTGGCCCCGACCGATGCCGCCAATCTGATCGCGGGCAGAAGCGTAGGGTCCGCGCCAGGCGACGGCCTTCCAGGCTGCTGGTCTGCCTCGACGAGCTCATGCGCGGGACAGCGACCGGGCCAGGACCCCCGCTGCGAGTGCGAGCGCGACGAGCACGGCGCCCACTTGGTGGAACGCGGCGAGTGCCGCACCGCTGTCTGCGCCGGTCGCGACCATCGACCCGAGGATGCCTACCCCGACCGCACCGCCGAGCCGCTGGGTGATGTTGTACAGGGTGTTGCCGTCGGCAAGCTCGTCCTCGCCGAGTGGTGCAAGGAAGGCGGCGAGCAGCGGCGTCGTGACGAATCCCGCGGCGAGGGCGCGTCCGCACAGCATGATCGCAGTGACCCACAGCGGTGTGTCGTTCGTGAGCAGCAGCATCACGCCGCTTGACACGGCGAGCGCGGCGAACCCGAGCGTCACCAGGGTTCGCAGTGGGATGTGTGTCGAGATGCGCTGACCTAGTGCAGTTCCCAGGCCCATGACGACGCCCTGAGGGATCAGGGCTAGCCCCGTGGCGAGAGCGGTGTGCCCTTGCACCTGCTGGGTGAACACCGGAATCAGGAACACGGTCCCGAAGGCGATGACCGAGGCGAGCACCTGAAGTATCAGCGCGAGGAGCGACTGACTGCTACGGATGACGTCGAGGCGTACCGGAGGGTCCTTTCGACGGGACGAGGTTCTGACGTACGCGGCGAGCAGCCCGATCCCTGCGACGACCAGCGCGAGCGGTGCGGGGTTGCCCCATCCGCTGGCGGAGCCGCGCGTGGCCCCGAGAAGCGTGGTCACGAGACCGGCCGACAGCAAGAGGAACCCGATCGGGTCGAACCGGGAATCGGCCCTGGCCCGCGTTCCGAGGCGGCGCAGGCGCAGCGCGAGCAGCAGTCCGGCCGCGCCCACCGGTACGTTGACCAGGAAGACCCACCGCCACCCTCCGGCGCCGATCAGAAGGCCTCCGAGTGACGGTCCGAGGGCGGGAGCGAGGAACAGCACCACGGCGGCCGAGACGGGGACCTTGCCACCGCTCAGGCCGTCCTTGCCCATCAGGATGCTCAGCGCCAGCGGGACCAGGGGAGCGCCGACGAAGCCCTGCACGACCCGAGCGGTGACGAGCAGCTCGATGCTCGGGGCCAAGGCGCACACGGCAGAGGTGGCGACGAACAGCGCCATGCTGACCAGGTAGATGCGCATCGTGCCGAAGCGGCGTGAGGCGTACGCGGTCAGTGCCAGCCCTACGGCGAGGGACAACAGGTACCCGGAGACGACCCAGTGGACCGTGTCGAGCCCGGCGCGGAGGTCTTGGGCGATGTCCGGGACCGCGACGTTGACGATGCTTGAGTCGAGCATGCTGAGGGAAGGGCCGATGAGCAGGCCATACCGTGCGGCTCGGCCGATCCTCGTGGCACCGGGGCGTGTGTCCGCGCCGTCGACGGTCACGACCGTTCCGCCTCGTTGCGCAGGTCGTCGAGCCAGCGCAGCTCCTGCGTGAGGCGATCGACCAGCTGTTCCTGTGCGCGGCGCCGCCATGGCAGGGCCGGGTCCCGCGGGACCTCGGCCAGGAGGCCCTGTACCTGAGCGAGCGCGTGCTCGACGATCTGACGTCGCACCCCCAGGACGCCGAGGCGCGACGATACCGGGAGCTCGTCGAAGAAGCTGACGCGGAGCAAGAACTCCTCATCGTCGCTCGCCAGCTCGCGCGGCAGTGTCGACACGAGGTCGTGCAGCATGCCGCGGCCGGTCTCGGTGATGGCGTAGACGTTGCGCGCCGGACGCCCTTCCTGCTGCTCAACAGACTTGGTCACCGCGCCGTCGCGCTCCAGCTGCTTGAGGGCCGGGTAGAGCGAGTTGTTGTTGACCGGCGCGATCGACGGGCGTCGTATCCGGCTCTTCAGCTCGTAGCCGTGCGCCGGGCCGCTCCGCAGGACACTCAGGGCGTAGATCTTGATCGTCACCCGTCCACCTTAACCTAGGT
Source organism: Oerskovia enterophila (assembly GCF_001692445.1). Lineage (GTDB taxonomy): Bacteria > Actinomycetota > Actinomycetes > Actinomycetales > Cellulomonadaceae > Oerskovia > Oerskovia enterophila. Next base: position 31,055 of record NZ_MAQA01000021.1, read on the forward strand.
TAGGGTGGACGGCGCGCGCGAGATGCTTGCCTTTCTAGAACCTCTGGCCGCGCCGTGACTGCACCTCAAGCCTTCGGGTCGCCGGGACCACCGGTGCATATGTGTTCTGGGAAGAGGAAGTGCTCTCGCCGTGCTTTGTCCTGCGCCTCCGGTTTGATCGAGCGCTTCGAGAGATTGAAGCCACGGAAGGACGGATCGATCTCTTGCGCCCAACGGCAGTTGCTGTGCAGGATCGGGGGTCACCGGTGGGCCGTCTACCTTGACGTGGATCGATCGGTGGGAGCAGGCGAAGGAGACGTGTCCGGGAGGTGACACGGTGTCCGAGCGGATACCACGGGACTGGCAGGGGCCGTGTGTCTAGTTGATTCGCGCTTGATCCTTCTCGCAAAGACCTGTAAATGGCTCCCGAGAGCCTGTCCCACAAGGTGTCCCAAGACCCCCGACGGACGCCAGCACAGGGTGCTCCGGGGCGGCACAGGGTGGCGCGGGACCGGAGAGCAAAGCAAGTGATCGCAGAAGGAAGGCCAAGCGAATCCGCGGAATCGGATCGTTCGGAGGGGCTACAAGGGGTCGCAGGTTCACATCCTGTCAGCCCGACCGTGAGAGGCGATAGGGAATCGGAACGATTCCTAGCCTCTCGTTGTACCTGGGGCCGGTCGGGGCGCACCCAGAGGTGCACACATCGTCGGGTGACGGGCACTGCTCCGCGTGCCGCAGCTCGCGCGCCGGCCCGGGCCGGCGTCGTGGCCGACGACAAGGCCCGACGTCGAGGCGCTTCTCGGCCGCGTACCCCGCACCCGGGCAGATCCGCAGCGTCTGCCCACTCGCATGCCGCACGAGCGTTCCGTGTGCGTCGCGCACGGAGGTGGTTGTCGAGTTGAGCTGCGGTGTCTCTCGACGATCCAGTGTGCGGTGGCGTCGCCGCCCCTGTGGGTCTGGTGAGCCTGGTCTTCCGCACCCCGCGCGAATCTGTAGTCTCAGGGCACACACGGTCACGACGGGGGTGCGTTCATGCGAGGAAAGCAGGTGGCCGGGGCTTCGGCTCTGGTGCTGGTGGCTCTGATGGTGGCCGGCTGCAGCGGGGAGAGCAGCGCCCTTCCGGAGCCCACGGGCGAGGTGGTCCAGGCTGACGCACCCGTGGACGACGCGGCGCAGGACGCTGCCGCGTGCGCGGCTGTCTCCGACGTCATGTCGATCGTGGAGAACGCCGACATCGCCCTGAGCGAGGGCCGCGTGGCCGTCCAGGAGCAGCAGGGCTGGTACGAGGTCGCGACACATGTGCTGCACCGCATCCCCTCGAGCGGCGACAGCGCCGTCAGCCAAGGGGTCGCCGACCTGCAGGAGGCTGTCCCCGCGGTCGAGCTCTGGGCGAGGACCGAACCCACCGTCATCAGGTCGGACGCCTGGCGGGATGCCCTTTCCGCCCTCGACGAGCCTTGCCTGGCGGTCGATTCTGAGCTGACCATCTCCATGTTCACGGGCGGCTGAGGCTCGCTCGCGACGCCCGGAGCCGTCGTCCCTCCCGCGCTCTAGCAGGCCACCGGCCGTGACTGCCTTGACTTCCTGACGCTGACGTCAGGTCCAGGTGTGTGCGCCATGACCGCTCGCCGCAGACTGTGTTTGGGCGGATCAGTACTGGGTCGCTCGTTCACGTGCAAGAGCGCCCTCGGCGGACTCAGCGTGCCGCCGTCGTCCGCCCGCTTTCACGACCGCTCGGGACCAGTCTTCCCATCGGCCCGGCACCACTTGGTCGTGCATCCGCGTCGAGCGGGTCGGAGAGCATCGGTCAGACCACCAGGTGGGCGAGCAGCCCGCTCTCGCGACAGCGCTTCGCGCACCAGGAGGGTTGAGGGCGCCGCGGAGCGCCCTGGGTCCAGGTGGGCGCTGACGAGGCGCCGAGGTCGCGATGGCGTGCGGCGGAGTTCTCGATCGACGGCCGCCCTTACCCCTGGCCTTCGCACCAGGGGTGCCGACCGCCGCGTTGCGCGCGCCTGATGGCTCGAAACGAAAGCACGACATTTACATTCGGAACTGCGCTGTGTACGTTTGACGTCATGGACAGTGCCACCCGACAGCAGCGGATCGTCCAGCGCCTCCGCGAGACCGAACGACTCGAGGTTGCCGACCTGGCCCTCGAGCTCGATACCTCCGAGGTCACGGTCCGCCGTGACCTCGACGCTCTCGCGTCCGCGGGTGCGCTCCGCCGTGTCCACGGTGGTGCGGTCAGCCTGCTGCTGAGGGGGGAGGAGCTGCCGTTCGCGCTGCGCGAGATCGAGTCGACCCCGGCCAAGGAACGCATCGCACAGACGGTCGCAGGGCTGCTCAGCGACGGCGAGGCCGTGATCGTGGACAGCGGGACCACGGGTCTCGCGATCGCCCGCGCCCTCGTCGGGCGGCGCCTGACCGTCGTGCCCCTGTCGATCCCCGCCGCTCACGTCCTCTCCGCGAGCGCCTCGACCACGCTCAAGGTTCCCGGGGGCACGTCCCGGTTCGGGGAGGGCTCGCTCGTCGGTCCCATGGCCGAGGCCTCGCTGCGCTCGCTGCGCGTGGACACCGCGATCATCAGCTGTTGCGGACTGTCGCCCACCGACGGCGTCACCGCGTACGACGACGTCGAGGCCGCCACCAAGCGTGCCGCGATGTCCAGCGCGCGGCGCACGATCCTCGTCGGGGAGGCCGCGAAGTTCTCGCGCACGGCGCTCGCGGTCGTGTGCGAGGTGACCGACTTCGACGTGCTCGTGACCGACCCCGACGCGCCCGCTGATGCGGTCGCCCAGATTCGTCAGGCCGGCGTCGACGTCCTGGGCGTCTGACCGGCTTGTCGACCGGGGCGACGCACGGCGGACGCCTCCCACCCACGACCCTGAGAGACCTCACCCATGACCGACACCACCGTGGCCCGCCCACGTCCCCGCCCCGCCCGGGGCGCAGCCGTCCCGCGTGAGCTGCGCCGGGCCCGCGTCGCCGTCGCGGCGCTGTTCTTCACCAACGGCGCCATCTTCGCCAACCTGTTCCCCGAGTACCCGGCGATCAAGGCCGAGCTCGGTCTGAGCAACGCGCAGTACGGTCTGGCGATCGCGGCCTTCCCCACGGGAGCCCTCGTCGCGGGCCTCGCCGCGGGCGTCCTGATCCGGCGTCTGCGTTCCTCGCGCGTCGCGGTGGTGGGAACGATCCTGACCGGCCTGGGGGTCCTGGGCGCGGGGTCGTCCTCGACGTGGACCATGCTCGCGGTCGGGCTCCTGCTCGCAGGGGCCATGGACGCGATCACCGACGTCGCCCAGAACGCGCACGGCCTGCGGGTCCAGCGACGCTACGGGCGGTCGATCCTCAACTCGTTCCACGCGGTGTGGAGCATCGGTGCCGTGACGGGCGGGCTCATGGGCGCCGGTGCGGTCGCGATCGGCATGTCGCGGGGGCTGCACCTGGGCCTGTCGGCCCTGGTCTTCGCGGCCGTCGCGCTCTCGTGCTACCGGTTCCTGCTGCCCGGCCCCGAGGATGCGGACCGCGTCGCGGCCGACGACGGCGCGGGCGAGGCCGCCTCGGGCACGGGGTCCACGAGCGTGGCACCCGTCACGGACCGTGCCACGCATGGTTCCCGTGTCCCGGGCCTGCTCGTGCGCGTCGGGACGCTCGCGGCCCTGGTCCTCATCGCCGCGGCCGGCGCCGTGGTGGAGGACTCGGGCAGCACCTGGGCCGCCGTCTACCTCTCGCAGTCGCTGGGAGCGTCGCTCTCGCTCGCGGCGTTCGGCTTCGTGGCGCTGACCGGCGCGCAGTTCGTCGGTCGTCTCGTCGGCGATCGGGTGGTCGACAGGTTCGGCCAGCGCGCCGTGGCCCGCACGGGCGGCGCCCTGACCGCGGTCGGTATGGGACTCGCCCTGGCCTTCCCGACCGTGCCCGGCACGATCGCCGGGTTCGCTGCGGCGGGACTGGGCATCGCGACCCTCGTGCCCGCAGCGATGCACGGCGCGGACGAGCTGCCGGGCCTGCGCCCCGGGACCGGGCTGGCCGTCGTGAGCTGGCTCATGCGGATCGGCTTCCTGCTCTCCCCGCCGCTCGTCGGTCTCGTCGCCGACCATTCGTCGCTCCGGGCGGGCCTCCTGGTGGTCCCGGCGGCCGGGCTGGTCGTCGTGCTGGCCTCGCAGGTTCTCGATACGCGTCGAGCCCTCCGGGCCTGACGCGCGTCGCCTGCCGCCTGCCGGGCCGCTGTGCGCACCGCGCGAGGGTGCCCGGCGCCGTCGGGCAGTCAGCGCCGCCTCCGGTCGTGGTGAGCCGACCGCACGCGAGGGGTGTGGTTGCGCTTCCATGATCCACTGGCCGCACGAGAGGGGTGAACCATGAGGTCACGTGTCGCGACGATCCGGGACGTCGCACGGAGCGCAGAGGTGTCGACGACGACGGTGTCGAGGGTCGTCAACCGCAAGGGATTCGTGAGCGACGGCGCGCGGCTCGCGGTGCTCGAGGCGATCGACGACCTCGGCTACGTGCCGTCGGCCGCCGCACGAGGGCTCGCGTCCCGACAGAGCGGGATGATCGGGCTGTGCCTGCCCGACACGGGACGGCCGGACGACCTCGGCGACCGTGCGTGCGAGGGCTCCTCGGTGCGCGTGCTCCTCGACCCGCGGCCGAACGGCGAGATCGCGTGGGGCGGCCTGTACTTCGGTGAGGTGCTGCGTGGGGCCGAGTACGCGGCCTGGGAAGCGGGGTTGGCCCTCACCGTCGCGACGGCGCGCGAGCCCGACCTCGAGGCTCGTGTCCTGGCCATGGCCGGTCGTGTCGACGGCCTCGTCGTCGTCGCCCAGACACTCCCGGACGACCTGCTCGATCACGTCGCCCGGCGCGTCCCGCTCGTCGTCCTCGCAGGCCCCCTGATCACCGACCGCTACGACCACGTCACGGTCGACAACGCCGCGGGCATGACCCGGCTCGTGGAGCACCTCGTCGTGGACCACGGAGTCCGCGATCTCGCCTACGTGGCCGGGCGCGACGGCACCCCGGACGACGTCGAGCGGTTCCGTGGCTTCCGCGAGGCTCTGATGATCCAGGGGATCGACCCGCCTGCCGAGCCGTCGATGCGTGGCGACTTCTCGCGCCGACGCGCCCGCGAGCTGGGGGCCGAGCTCCTCGGTCGCCCCAGGCCGCTCCCTCGAGCGCTGGTGTGCTGCAACGACGAGACGGCGCTCGGCCTGCTCGACGTGCTCGTCGCGCAGGGGGTGCGGGTGCCCGAGGACGTCGTGGTCACGGGCTTCGACGGCATCGACGCGGCAAGGACGTCGGCACCGCCGATCACGACGGTCGAGCAACCGACGGCCGAGCTCGGGCGTCTCGCGGTCGAGCGCCTGACGGCTCGGATCGGAGCGCCGCGGCGCCGCCCGACGGTCACCACGTCCTCGGTGACCGTCCAGCTGAGGGCGAGCTGTGGCGATCACCTGGTTGTCCCATCCATCGAGAACGAAGGCTGAACCATGGAGAGCGTCACCAAGAACCGCCAGTCCCTCGAGAGCTTGCGAACGATGGTCGAGCGAGGTTTTGGACCGCAGCAGGTGCCGGAAGGCGACGGCTTCGCGACAGAGCTCACCGACGGCTTCTTCAACGCCCTGTACCAGATCCGCCTGGCCGACGGCAAGGAGGTCGTCCTGAAGATCGCGCCGCCGGCCGGTGTCCCGGTACTGACCCATGAGCACGACATGATGCGCAACGAGATCGCGGCGATGGACCTGGTCCGACGCGAGTCCTCCGTCCCGGTGCCCGAGCTGTTCCACGTCGACCTGTCCCGCGAGGTGTGCGACGCCGACTACTTCTTCATGGAGCTCGTGGACGCCACGTGCTTCGGCATCGCGGCCGACGCGGGCCGGCTCCCGCCACATGTCGTGGAGGCCGGGTTCGAGCATCTCGGCTCTCTGAACCGGGACCTGAACGCGATCGTCGGGACGCACTTCGGCCAGCTTCGAGGCCCAGGGTTCGGGACCTGGCGCGAGGCCGCCACGACGATGTTCCGTACCGTCCTGGCCGACGGGGTGCGCGCGGCGGTCGACCTCGGGTGGGATCCGGACGTCGTGCTCAAGGCTTTCGAGGATCACGCCGACGTGCTCGACGACGTGATCGAGCCGCGCCTCGTCGAGGTCGACCTGTGGGCCAAGAACTCGATGATGCGGGACGGCCGCATCGTCGCGATCATCGACCACGAGCGCGCGATGTTCGGCGACCCCCTCATGGAGGCGGGCCTGACCGGACTGGACCTGCCCTCGTTCCCCGACCCTGCGCCCTTCATGCGTGGGTTCGGCCTCGCCGCGCTCGACGACTCGCAGCGGACGAGGCGTCACCTCTACACGCTGTGGCTCGCCGTGACCATGCTCGTCGAGACGACCTACCGGCAGCAGAGTCCTCAGCAGTACCGCTGGGCGTGCGAACAGCTCGACATCGCTATGGGGCTCCTCGGCCGGACGACGTGACGGTGACCGCGACTGCGCGCACACCTCCTGCTCGGGTCGACCTCCTGGGGACCAAGCCCGTCGGGCGCCTCCTGTGGCACACGTGCTCGCAGACCACGCTCTCGGTCGGCGTCTACGGCGTCTATGCCCTGACGAACGCCTGGTTCGTCGCGCGGGGCGTCGGTCCCACGGCCATGGCGGCCGTGAATCTCGTCGCCCCGTTGCTGCTCGCCCTGGGCGCGGTCTCCACCACGGTCGGCGTCGGTGCGGCCTCCGTCGTCTCGCGGAGCCTCGGGGCCGCCGATCCTGCACGCGCGGCGCGTGCGGCCGGCAACGCGTTCGTCATGTTCTGGGCGGCGGCCCTCGTCACCACGGCTGTCGGCATGGTCTTCCTCGAGCCGCTGCTGTCCGCTCTGGGTGCGACGGGCCCGACGCTCGACTACGCACGGGACTACGCGGTCATCCTCCTCGCGGGGGCGATCGTCTCCACGGGCTTCTCGAGCCTGGTCCGCGCCGAGGGCCGCATGCTCTTCTCCACGATGCTCTGGCTCGTGCCGGTCGCCGTCCAGATCACTCTCGACCCCCTGTTCATCTTCGTGCTCGATCTCGGTGTGCGGGGCGCGGCTCTGGGCACCGTCGGCGGCCAGGCGGTCTCGGCAGCGATGAGCCTGTGGTTCTTCTTCCTCCAGCGCCGACGTCCCTATCGCATCACCTGGTCCGACCTGCGTCCGCACGGACCGACCCTCGGTGCGATCCTCGGCGTCGGGGCTCCCTCGTTCCTCGCGGGACTCGGCACGACGCTGCTCGTCGTGCTCGTCAACCTCTCGCTGGTTCGAACAGGTGGCGTGACCGCCCTGGCCGCCTTCGCGGTCTGCGCCCGCCTGCAGACCTTCGCCACCATGCCCCAGACCGGCATCAGCCAAGGGCTTCAACCCGTCGTCGGGTACAACGCCGGGGCTCACCTCGCGCACCGTGTCGGCAGGGCGCGCACCCTGGCGCTCCGGGCCACGACGCTCTACGGCGCTCTCGCCGCGATCGTGCTCGCGGCCCTGGCAGAGCCTCTCGTGTCCTTCTTCGTCGACGAGGCCGACGTCGTCCGCACCGGGGCGGCGGCGCTTCGGGTCCTCGCCGTCGGCCTGGCGGTCTCCGGGATCGCCCCGCTCGTCTCGGCCTACTTCCAGGCGCTCGGACGCGCACGCCCGTCCTACCTGATCTCCCTCGGGACGCTCGTCGGGATCAAGGTGCCCCTCGTCCTCGTCCTCGGACCCACCGGGGCTGTCGGTACGTGGATCGCGCTCGCCGCCGGCGACGTGCTCGCCGCCCTCGCAGCGCTCCTGATCCTCCATGCCGTCCGGCGGCGAGACCGTCGCACCGCGTCCTAGGAGGCCCACAGCGCGGGGCCCCGTCTGCGACGGCGGCGGAGCGGGCTCGGCTGATCGATCGATCGCGCGTCCGATCGGGTCGCCCCGCCCTCCGACGAGGGCGGGACGACCCGGTGCCCACCTGTCCTCAGCCCGTCGTCAGGTCGCGAGCCGCCTCCCACTGCCGGAACCCGTCAGCGATCTCCGGTGCGTGCGTGTGGTGGAGGTAGTGGTCGCCCGGAACAGGCACCACGGTGCCGTCCTCGACGCTCGCGGCCTGCCGCTCGTGCAGCGCGAGCCAGTCGGGGTTGGTCGCGTTGTCCGCCTCGGTGAACAGCAGGAGCGGCAGGTCGGCAGGGAACGTCGTCCCGAGCGCGCGCTCGAAGTTCGGGCCGATGTGCGCCATCTCGTCGAGATACGTGGGGCGCATCGAGTTCCGGTGGGTGAACATCGTCATCTGCTCGCGCGCGTGGTCGGAGTACACCGAGCCGTCGAGCCCGTCCCCGCCGACCGCGGCCAGGACGCGGACCAGGCCCAGGTTCTTCGCTGCGGCCATGAGGCCCGTGGGGAACGTCGTGTCCATGTTCGGCTGGCCGGGCACGCTCGTGTCGATCCCGACGAACGCCGCCACCTCGTCCGGGTACCGCGTGGCGAGCTCGAGACCGTAGATCCCGGCGATCGAGTGACCCATGAGGACGTAGCGGTCGACGTCGAGCTCCTGGAGCGCCGCGTGGACCTCGGTGACGATGTTCTCGGTCGTACGCGCCCTGTCGGTGCCGTCGCTCAGGCCGTAGCCGAAGGGCTCGACGACCACGACCCGGTGGTCCTGGGCGAGATCGGTGACGAGCGGCTCGAAGTCGAGTGCGGGGGAGGCCGTCCCGAACCCCGGCAGGAGCACGACGTCGACCGGACCGCTCCCGGTCACGACGACGTTCATCTGCCGCCCGTCGACGGTCACGGACCGGCCGTACGACTCGATCCGGTCGCTCTCCCGACCGGTCGCGACGGCGTTCACCACGGTCGTCGTGGCCAGGCCGACCGCGAGCACCGCGCCGATCGCCGTCACCGTCACGAGCGCTCTCTTCGCAGACTTCTTCACACGTCCCTCCCCGGGGAGCACCTGATGTGCTCCGCCCTCCGGTCCAGCATCGTCGGCCGGGTCGCCGCGCGCGTCAGCCCCGCGTGGACACCTCGGTAACGCGTTCGCGGTACGCGCACGTCACCCTCGGGGGCGATCCGTCCGGACCGCTCGGCCGGGATACTGGGGGAGTGCCGTCCTCTCGAGCTGCCGCAGTACCCCTGAGCGACGTCGTCGCGGTCGCCGCCGTCGTGCTCTTCGGCGTCCTGCCGTTCCCCGACGAGCTCTTCCGTGCCCGGGGGCTGCTGCTCGTGGTCGCGCTCGTGCCCGTCGTGGTGATCCCGCTGCGTCGGCGGCTCCCGCTCGTCGCCCTCGGGGTGTCTCTGGCGTGCACCGTCGCGGTAGCGCTCGCGGGCACGCTGGCCCCGGGCGCGCTCGTCGCCGTCATGATCACGGCCTTCTCGGTCGCCGACCGGACGCGGCGGTCCCTCGGGCTCGTGTGCGTGGCCGCAGCGGCCCTCGTGGTGTTCTTCGTGAGCGCGGTGCCGCTCGACGGGGAGCTGTTCGACTCGCGTGCGGTCCAGTTCGTGACGTTCATCGTCCTGGCGGGAGCCCTGGGTGACGCGACGAGGTCGCGGCGCGAGGCGATCGCGGCCGTGACGGAGCGGGCAGAACGGGCCGAGCAGGGCCGCGAGGACGAGGCACGACGGCGCGTGGTCGAGGAGCGGGTTCGTATCGCCCGCGACCTGCACGACGTCGTCGCCCACCAGATCTCGGTGATCAGCCTGAGCGCGGGCGTCGCGTCGTCGTCGCTCGAGTCCCGGCCCGAACGGGCCCGCGAGGCCCTCACCACCATCCGGAGCGCGTCACGGACGGTCCTCGCGGACATCGGCGGGCTCATGGCGCTCCTGCGCGCCGACGACGACGGCGAACGGCCCGACCTCCGCCCGCAGGCGGGGCTGGACCAGCTCGACGCGCTCGTCCGCCGCTTCGCCGACGCGGGCCTGCACGTCGAGCTGCGGCGGGAACCGGTCCTCGTCGCGCTCTCGCCGGCCTGCGACCACGTCGCCTACCTCGCCGTCCAGGAGGGCCTCACGAACGCGCACAAGCACGGGGGTGGCGACCGGGCGGTCGTGGACGTCCGAGCCGGCGACGGTGCGCTCGCCCTGACGATCACGAGCCCGCTGCGCGTCGAGGACGCCGACGCACCCTCGAGCGGTCACGGCCTGCGCGGGCTGCGCGAGCGGGTCGCGTCCGTGCGGGGGCGCGCGACGACGTCGGACACGGACGGCGAGTTCCGGCTCGAGATCACGCTGCCCGCCGAGACGAGCGCGCAGAGCGCCGGGGGAAGAGGACAGTGATGATCACGGTCCTCGTCGTCGACGACCAACCCTTGGTGCGCCAGGCCGTGCGCGACATCCTCACCGACAGCGGAGGGATCCGGGTCGTCGGCGACGCGTCGAACGGCCGCGAGGCCGTCCGCGCCGCCGCGGAGCTGGCTCCCGACGTCGTCCTCATGGACATCCGGATGCCCGAGCTCGACGGGATCGCCGCGACCGAGCAGATCTGCGCCGGTCCGACGGGGGCCACCACGCGCGTGCTCGTCCTGACGACGTTCGAGGAGGACGAGTACGTCGTCGCGGCGCTGCGCGCGGGGGCGAGCGGGTTCATCGGCAAGGGCGCCGAGCCCGAGGACATCGTGCGCGCGGTCCACACGATCCACCTGGGCGAGGCGCTGCTGTCGTCGGCCGCGACGCGGGCGCTCGTCCAGCGTTTCGTGCGCCGGCAGAGCCCTCGAGCGGGAGCGTGGGAGGACGAGGGGCTCGACCGGCTCACCGAGCGCGAGCGCGAGGTGTTCCTGCTCGTGGCCCGCGGCCTGACCAACCAGGAGATCGCGGCCGAGCTCGTGATCTCCGCGCACACCGCCAAGACGCACGTCAACCGGATCATGGCCAAGGTGCACGCGCGCGACCGGGCTCATCTGGTGATCCTCGCCTACGAGTCGGGTCTGGTCACGGCGCGGCCGTGACGGTGGCTTCAGCCTCGTGGGGGCCGACGTGATCGTGGCCGTCGCCGAACCGCACCCTGGGCGGGGGGTGGGTGGCGGCGCCACCTGGACGTGATCCGCGCCGACCACCTGTCCCAGGGCGGGCTGTCGGCCCAGTTCACGGCGAGCGTGTGCCACGCGAGCCGGAAGCGTCGGCGCACGGCGGCCACGGACTCGAAGGTGCGCCCTGAGACGCCGACGACGAGCCGGGGGTCGTAGCGGACACGGGCGGTGCTGCCGAGCTGGAAGCTGAGGTCGGTGTCGTCGTGCACGAGCGCGTCGTACCGGTGGACGTGGCGACGGACCCCGCGCCAGGCGTCGACGCGCATCGCCATGTTGGACCCCCACAGGGGGACGTTGCCGATGGCGGCGCGCATCCCCCCGTAGTAGCCCCACAGGTAGAAGATCCGGGCGAGGCGACCACGGACCGCGGGCAGGTCGTAGAAGAAGCCCGAACCGGTGAGGGCGGTCAGCCCCGGGTCGTCGGAGAAGGCTCGGTGCACCCGTTCGAGCCAGTCCTCGGGAGGAAGGGTGTCGGCGTCGCAGCGCACGATGATGCCGGCCAGGACGGCGTCGTACCCGGTGGACGCAGCCGCAGCGATGCCGGGCCGAGTCTCGCTGATCACGCGCGCGCCCGCGCGGCGCGCCACGGCCGCGCTGTCGTCCGAGGAGGCGTTGTCGACCACGATCACCTCGTGCGGGGGCCGGGTCTGTCGAGCGAGCGCGGACAGGCAGCTCTCGAGGAGCACGGCGTCGTCCTTGACGGGGATGACGACCGTCATCGGAATGGCGCAGCCCGAGGCCGCCGGGCTCACGGACGCCTCACCAGGAAGAGCCCGGCGAGGAGGGCGCCGACCCCGCCCGCGACGAGGTCGCCGAGCGTGTCCCGGTAGCCGACGTTGATCGACTCGTCGACGAAGGTGGCGCCGGCCCACTCGCCCACCTCCCACAGCAGCGAGAGGAGGACACCGAGCGCCGTCGCCGTCACCACACCACCGAGACGTGGGCGGGAGAGGCCGGACCCGTCGTGGCGAGCGCCTGCCCCGGTCGATCGGGCGAGCATCGCACCGGGCACGGGAAGGGCCCCCAGGAACACGAGGAGTGCATAGGCGAGGACCGTGAGGACGGCGGTCGCCACCAGGTGCACGACGAGATCGAGCCAGGAGGCCAGGGCATAGAGGTCCAGGAGGCTGATCCAGGCCGCGGCCGACAGGGTCAGGCCGATGGCAGGGTCGACGGGCCCGTCGAGCCCGATCGCGCGGGGGAGCACGGTGCCGAGCAGCACGAGCGAGAGCAGGGCGATCCCGACCGGGCCGTAGAGCAGGCCGCCCACGGGGACCGCGATCCCGGCGAGGACCCGCACGAGGTCACCCGCGGCGGTCCACGCTGTGCTGCGTCCGCGGATCTCGCCGGTGGTCATCGGGCAAACCTAGCGACGCTCACGGTGACTCGCGCGGGAACGGGACAGCGCGGGTCGTCCGGCGGCGGCGAGACCCACGGCGCCGGTCCTGGCGTGCACTAGAGCTCGCGCGGGTCGTCCGTGACGTCGGTGATGGCGACGTGGACGGCGACCGCGCCGGCCAGGGGGGCGAGGTCACCGAGCACGATCCGCAGGCGGGAGGTCGCGGCGCGACGGACGGCGGCGGCGAGCGGGAGGAGCGGATCGTCGAACGCGGCGACGATCTCGATCGTGACGGCCACGAGCCGGTCGTGGTCGTCGGTCGAGCAGGTGATCGTGAGCGGCGCGGCGCTCGGCACCGCGGCGACGCTCTCGCGGAGCGCCGCGACCACGACGTCGGCCGCGACGAAGTAGTCCGCAGCGCCGGCGGGGGTGGCCGTGCGACCGCGGACCGGGGCAGAGGGGCGGAAGGCGGACAGCGCCCTGAGGAGTGCGTTCTCCCGCACGACGGTCCACCCTCGGTCGGTGTGACGCCGCAGTGCCTGCGTGGCGCGGTCGAGGACGGCTTCGTCGCTCATCGCCATCCCTCCATCGTCTCGGCCAGCGTGGAGCGGGCCCGGTGGAGGAGCCCGCGTACGGCGTCGTGGCTCGTGCCGAGGATCAGCGCGATCTCGGCGTAGTGCAGTCCTTCGATCTCGCGCAGCAGCCAGCACGACCTCTGCAACGGTGGCAGACCGAGCAGGGCGATGTCGAGGGCCTCGACGAGCGCGCTGTCCACGGCGTCCTGGTCGGGTCGGTGCGTCGCGGTCTCGACGAGGTCGTCGGGCAGGGGGCCGGGCTGCAGCGCGACGCGGCTCCGGTGCCGATAGGCCTGGCGGGTGGCGATCCCGAAGAGCCAGGTGCGCGGGGTGGACTCTCCGCGGAACTCGGCGAACCCGGTCCACGCGGCCACCAGGGTGTCCTGGAGGCAGTCGGCGGCGACCTCGGGATCGTGGACCATCCGCAGGACGTATCGGTAGAGCGCCGGGCCGTGCCGGTCGACGAGCTGGGTGAACGCATCTCGGTCACGGAGCGCAGCCCGGCGTGCGAGCAACAGGTCCGAGGCCGTCCCCGAGCCGCCACCCGCGTCGAGGGGTTCCATCCGTCCGACGATATCGATCCTCGGCGGACTCGCCAGCCGCGGCGCGAGTGTGACGCAGATCACACTCGCGAGCGCGTGACGTATCGGTCGTAGGTCAGCACTCACTGGGGAACGTCCAGACCGCCCGGACCGGGCGGGTCAGCCTGAGCACGAGGAGCCGACGATGAGCGAGCAGAGCACCCCCACCACGGGAACCCCGGCTGCGGGGGCCTCAGCACGACCCCGGGACAACAGCCTGGCACGTGCGCCGCGCGAGAGCTCGGAGCACGTGTCGGCTCTGGCCTCCGAGCACGGCACCACGACGATCGCGGACCAGGTCGTCGCCAAGATCGCGGGCATCGCGACCCGCAACGTCCAGGGCGTCTATGCCGTGGGCGGGGGAGCGGCCCGGGCGTTCGGCGCCCTCCGCGAGTACATCCCCGGGAGCGGCAGCGACACCACCTCCGGCGTCCACGTCGAGGTCGGCGAGCGACAGGCCGCAGTCGACCTGGACCTGGTCGCGGACTACGGGGTCTCGATCGCCGACCTGGCGCAGGCGGTCCGGCGGAGCGTCATCACCTCGATCGAACGCATGACCGGGCTCGAGGTCACCGAGGTCAACATCGACGTCAACGACGTCCATCTGCCCGACGACGACGCCGACTCGAGTTCGGGGCGGTCCTCGTCGCGGGAGCAGTCCTCGGCCGGCGGTGAGGGCGAGGAAGGTGGCGGGCGAGTGCGATGACCACCTCGTCACCGGGATCCTCCAGGCTTCCGACGTCCAGCCGGGACGCCGAGCCCGTCGCGCCGACACCCCTGGACGTCGCGGCAGCGTTCGACACCTCGCCCGTGGGGCGGCCTCTCGCCGCCTCTCCTCCTCGTCCACCTCGTGCCTCTGCGGGTGACGACGCGGACGTCGCCGACCAGGAGGACCTGGCGGACCGGGTGGTGGCGGCGGTGCTCGCCGTGCCGGGAGTCGTGCGTCTGCACGCCGGGGCGTTCGGGGAGGTCGCCACCTACCTGCCGGGTCGTGCCGTCACCGGGGTGAGGCTCCGGCCCGACGAGGCCGAGGTGCACCTGGTGGTCTCCGCCGGGCGCCCCATCCCGGAGGTCGCCGGCAACGTCCACGAGGCCGTGCGCGCCCTGGTCTCGGAGCCGGTCCACGTCTTCGTCGAGGACGTCGAGCCCCCGCCGACATGATCGTCACCGCCCTGACCGGGCGCCGTCCAAGGAGTACACATGTCCGTGTCCACGACCGGTCTTCTCACCGGCCTCCTGCTCGCCATCGCCGCGATCCTCGGGGGATTCTGGGGGTTCCTCCTCGCCGTCGCCCTCGGGGGCATCGGATGGCTCGTCGCGGCCCAGATCGAGGGCCGCATCGACCTCGGCGCAGCCTTCCGCAGCCGACGTCATGTCTGAGCCGGCTCGGGGCGGCGACGTCCTCCTCGACGACCCGCGGCCCGACGTCCGCGCCGAGGCGCTCGACGCCGCGGACCGCGGAGTGCTGCGGGTCGCCGACCGGGTGGTCGACAAGGTCACCCGCGCGGCGGTGCTCGGCGTCGCGGGCGTCGCGCCTGCTGCGGCCACGGCCGGGACGGTGGGGAGAGCCCTGGGCAGGAGCTATCCCCAGGTCGTGTGCTCACGAGCCGGCGACCGTGCCCGCGTCCTCCTCGAGATCGCCCTGGTCTGGCCCTACCCGGCCGCGCGCGTCGCTCGCGAGGTGTGCGAAGCCGTGACCGACCAGCTCCTCGTCCTTGCCGGGGTGCAGGTCGACGAGGTCCGTACGACCGTGGCCCGCATCGTCGACCCGTCCGACGTCGCCGGTCCGCCCAAGGAGCAGCGAGTCCGATGAGCACACCCACGGCACCATCCACGCAGCACGTCCCCGCTCCGGCCAGGTCGCCTCGGGCCGGGCTCGCGCTGACCTCGTGGGCCTTCTTCCTGGCGGTCGTCCTGCTGGCCGTCGCGGTGCTCGCCGGACAGGCGTCGTTCGTGGCGTTGCGGGGCGCCGGCACCAGCTGGATCGCCTCGCTCGCGGACTCCCTGGACGGCCTGCAGCCCGAGACGTGGGTGGGAGCGGCCGGCGTGGTGCTCGCCCTGCTCGGCCTCTGGTTGGTGTGGCAGGCCGTCCGCCCCCGTCCGCGGACCACCCGGCGGATCGCCGCCACCAGCGGGATCCACGTGCGCTCCGCCGACGTCGCGCGCTGGGTGAACGCGACAGCCCGCGACGTGCCCGGGGTGCTGGGCACCAGCACGTCGGTCTCCCGCACCGCGGTGCGGGTCACGGTCCGCTCGACCGGGTCCGCGGACATCCTCGACGACGTCCGTGCCGAGGTCTCCCACCAGCTCTCGGCGTTCGAGCAACCGCCGCGCCTGACCGTGCGACCCGGCGAAGGGCAACGATCATGAACCGCACCGTCCTGCGACTCGACCGCGCCCTGCTCGCCCTCGCCGGCCTCGTGCTCGTCGTCGTCGGTGCCACCGCCCTGCTGTGGACCACGGGAACCCTGGCCGAGCTCTTCGACGGCGTCCCTGACGCGATCGACACGACAGCCACCCAGGATGCCGTGACTCAGCCGTGGTGGCCCTACGCGACCGGCGCGGTCGCCGTCCTCCTCGCGGTCGTCTCGCTGTGGTGGATGCTTGCCCACCTGCCGGCCCGTTCCGTCCCCGAACAGGACCTGCCCGGCTCCACCCGGACCATGCGCCTGCGGATCTCCCGAGACGCCGTGGCGAACGCGACAGCCCACGCGGCTCAGCAGATCCCTTCCGTCCACCGAGCGACCGCCACCTTGCACGACGAGGGGCCCGAGCTCGTCCTGAGCCTGGTCGTCACCGTCGACCCGGCGACCGACCTGCCCGCTCTCGCCGCCCGGCTGGACCGCCTCCTCGCCGACGCCGCGACCGTCCTGCCCGACGACAGGCTCCGCTCCCGCACCACCCTGAGGATCAGGAGCAGCCGCCGCCCAGACCGCGCGGCTCGCGTCGCCTGACCGCCGCGGCGTCGCCGGGCCTTCGCGGTGCGTCGCGGCCCGAGGACGGTCGGCAGACGACGTCCCGGCCGGGGCCTCTACCCTTGAGTCCCGTGAAGGTCACCATCACGACGCTCCAGATGCTCCAGCCGCCCGTGGCCACGCCGCGCGCCCTGCCCGACGAGGTACGCCTCGAGCGGACCGTCGACGTCGCTCCCGAGTACGCCCGCTTCCTCTACGGCCTGGTGGGCGGACCGTGGTTCTGGACCGAGCGGCTCGGTTGGACGCGTGAGCAGTGGGTCGAGGAGCTCGAGGTGCCGGGGACGGAGTTCTGGGTCCTCTACGGCGAGGGCGGTCCCTGGGGCTACGTCCATCTCCAGCCCCTCGTGGATGCGAGCGGGACGCACGTCGAGATCCGATACTTCGGCCTGGCCGAGCGGGCGATCGGCCGCGGCCTAGGCGGTCGGCTCCTCGAGCACGGCATCGCGGCCGCCTGGTCTCTCGCCGAGCGGGCCGACCTCCCGCCGGCCGCCCGCGTCTGGGTCCACACCTGCACGCTCGACGGTCCCGCCGCGCTGGCGAACTACCAGGCGCGGGGCCTGGTGGTCTGCGGGACCGAGCAGACCGACGAGGACATGCCTGACGAACCCTTCGGCGCCTGGGTCTCCACGGGCGGCCCGGCCCCGGCCGACGCGCGCTCGAACGAGTAGCGCGCCGCCGGCTTCTCGATGTCGGCCCTCTCGCCGACGGCGACCCGGCGCACGACCCGGCCATCGACAGCGACCCGCGCCGGTCGCCCCGGGGGTCGAGCAGCTACCGCCGAGCCCTCGGGCCCCACCGCCCGGTCGAGCTAGGCGGGCCCGGCCCCGAGCGCTTCCCCGAGACCGCACGGACGATCGGCGAGGTGTTGCGGGCGCTGCGCCGACCTCCGGTCGGGCGGGGGACCGCCATGACCGGCGGACCCCGCACCGCGGGCCTCCCTCAGCCCGACAGGTCACCGCGCTCGCGGACCGTCCCGCAGGCGTCGAGCTCGACGACCGTGTCGATCCCGAGACGGTCGAGGAACACGTGGTCGTGGCTGACGACCAGCAGTGCGCCCCGGTACCCGTCGAGTGCCTCCGCGAGCTGTTCGACGCTGGTGATGTCGAGGTTGTTCGTGGGCTCGTCGAGCACGAGGAGCTGTGCGGGCGGGTCGGCCAGGAGCAGGGTGGCGAGCGAGACGCGAAAGCGCTCCCCGCCAGAGAGCGAGGAAACGGGGCGGTCGGCGCTCGCGCCGCGCAGGAGGAGCCGCGCGAGCTGGTTGCGGATCGTCCCGGTGTCCGTGGTCGGCGCCACGGCCTTGACGTTGTCGACCGCACCGGCGTCCTCGAGGAGCCCGTCGAGGCGTTGCGGGAGGTAGCCGACCCGATCGGTCAGGAGGGTCCCGTGCGCACGACCATCGACGGGCTCGCTCCTGCTCACGAGCTGCTGGAGGAGCGTCGTCTTCCCCGATCCGTTCGGCCCGACGAGGGCGACCCGCTCCGGACCCTGGATGACGATGTCGCGCCCCTGCCCGTGCAGCTCGGCGAGGCGGCGGCCGCGGGGCACGTCAGGGTCGGGCAGCACGAGGTGGATGTGCTCCTCCTCACGGACGCGGGCGTCTGCCGCGTCCACGGCGGCCTGCGCCGACCGGACCTTGTCGTCCGACGTCGACCTCATCGCCCCGGCTGACCCCTGGGCCTTGCTGGCGCGGGCGCCTGCGAGGATCTTCGGGATGCCACCGTCCTTCTGGGTCTTCCTGGCCGTACGCTCGCGGCGGGCGAGCTTGGTCTCGGCCTCGACCCGCTGGCGCTTCTCGACCTTGAGGGTCTGCTGCGCGTTGCGGGCCGCCTGCAGCGCAGCTGTCTGCTCCTGCTCCTGGTGGACCGCCCAGGCGCTGTAGGGGCCGCCGAACATCCCGAGCGAACCGGCGTGGAGCTCGGCGGTGTGGTCCATGTGCTCGAGCAGCTCGAGGTCGTGGCTCACGACGACGAGGGTCCCGGGCCAGGTGTCGACGAACCCTGCGAGGGTGGCTCGGGTCGCGCGGTCGAGGTTGTTGGTCGGTTCGTCGAGCAGCGTGATCGCGGTGCGCCGGATGCGGAGCCCCGTGATGGCGATGAGCATCGCCTCGCCGCCCGAGACCTCGGCGACGCGCCGATCGAGGTCGGCTGCGCCGAAACCGATCTCGTGGAGGGCCTCGTCCGCGCGGGACTCGATGTCCCAGTCGTCACCGATCGCTTCGAAGTGGCGTTCGTCGACGTCGCCCGACTCGATCGCGTGCAGAGCAGCGAGTGCGTCGTCGATCCCGAGGAGCTGGGCCACGGTGGTCGTGCCCGTGAGGGTGAGGGTCTGCGGAAGGTAGCCGACGTCGCCGGCGAGGTCGACGCGGCCCGATGTGGGCGTGAGCCGCCCCGCGATCAGGCGCAGCAGGGTGGACTTCCCCGTGCCGTTGCGGCCCACGAGGCCGGTGCGCCCCGTGGGGAACGTGCCGTCGAGCCGGTCCAGCGCGAGGGTGCCGTCGGGCCATTCGAACGAGAGCTGGTGGAGGGTGACGGCGGATCGGATGGCCATGGAAGACGCTCCTTCGGCCCCAGGGGGGCGGTAGTCGTGAGGGGACGAGCCGGCGCCGTCCATGTCCGACCCGTCGTCCCCGGTGCGGTCTCGTCGCTGCGCGGGCGCGGGCAAGCGGCGGACCGCAGGACGGGTCCAGGGGGCTTCGGAGAGGGGGAGCGGACGGGCGGGGACGAAGGACGCGACCGATCACGGGCTCGTGGGAGGACGAGGCGCGACCACGAACTGACCGACGACGACGCGCTGGGGACCTGTCCGGTCCGTCCAGCGGACCGGACGGACGGGTAGGGGCAGCGCAGGGCCGGGATCACGCGGGGCGCCGGCGACCGGGGCGTCGCGAGCGTGCCGGGAAGGCTTCGGCTGGGCTCAGCAGCGAAGCGCCCCTCGACCGACGTCGTCGGCGAGGAGGGAGGGGTCGTTCAGCCGGGGTGCGATGCGCACCCGAAGACAGGGACGGCCACCGGCAGCCCGGTGGCTAGATTCTGTCGACCTCGATATCCATGCCAGCGAGCATACCTGCAGCACGACAGGTACCGGCCCGGGCGCACGAGCGGACGACGCGCCCCCGTAGGGGACCGCATGTCGAGAACGCTCGACCGGTTCCGACAACGGGGTGAGCGTGCCACGCTGGGCACGACTGACGTGAGGAGAGACCGATGGCCAGATACCTGGTGGGCGTGGACTTCCGGTCGGGGGGCGACGAGACGCCGATGGACGAGTGGACGCCCGAGGAGGTGACGGCGCACCTCGAGTACTACGGGGCGCTCAACGCCGAGCTCGTCGCGAGCGGGGAGCTCGTCGAGACCGTGGTCCTCACGGGCCCCGACCTCGCGAAGGTGGTGCGGTCGGACGGTTCGGCACCGGTCGTCACCGACGGGCCGTTCGCCGAGTTCAAGGAGTGGCTCGCCGGCTACCAGATCGTCGACGTGGAGTCCGAGGCGCGGGCGCTCGAGATCGCCGCGCGGGTCTCGGCCGTGCCCGGGCGCGGGGGGCGGCCCACGCAGCAGCCGATCCAGGTGCGACGGATCATGGACGACTCGCCGTCGGACGCTGCCGAGATGGCGGCGTTCCTCGACACGGCGAAGGGAGCCCGTTGACGTCCGACCCTGCCGTCGAGGACCTGCTGCGCGAGCTCGCGCCGCAGGTCCTCGGCACGCTCGCACGCCGCTCGGGCGACTTCGCCGGGGCCGAGGACGCCGTCCAGGAGGCCCTCCTCGCGGCCGTGACGAGCTGGGCCGCGCAGGGCTTCCCGGAGCACCCCCGTGCGTGGCTGCAGCAGGTCGCCTCGCGGCGCCTGGTCGACGCCCAGCGCAGCGAGATCGCTCGCCGCCGGCGCGAGCGGGCGCTCGCGGCGAGCGAGGTGCCGGGCGCCGAGCCCTCCGCGCGCGACGACTCGCTCGCGCTCCTCTTCGCCTGCTGCCACCCGGCGCTCACCCCGCCGTCGGCCGTCGCTCTCACGCTGCGAGCGGTCGGTGGCCTCACCACGCTCGAGATCGCCCGGGCCTTCGGCGTCCCCGAGGCGACCATGGCCCAGCGCATCAGCCGGGCCAAGCAGAGGGTGGCGTCGTCGGGCGAGCCGCTGACCGTGCCGGGGCCCGAGGAGCGGCCCGCGCGTCTGCGGTCGGTCCTGCACGTGCTGTACGTCGTCTTCACCGAGGGGCACACGGCCTCGGCCGGCCCCGCGCTCCAGCGCGTGGACCTGACCGACGAGGCGATCCGCCTGACCCGTCGGCTCCACCAGGAGGTCCCCGAGGACCCCGAGGTGAGCGGCCTGCTGGCCCTCATGCTCCTCACGGATGCCCGACGACGGGCCCGGACCGACGCGGTCGGCGACGTCGTGCCGCTCGCCCAGCAGGACCGCGCGCGCTGGGACGCCACCCTGCTCACCGAGGGCCTGGCGCTGCTCGACCGGGCGCTCGCGCGCGGTGACGTCGGCGAGTACCAGCTCCAGGCCGCGATCGCCGCGGCGCACGACCGGGCGCACCGGGCGGAGGACACCGACTGGCCGCAGATCGTCGGCCTCTACGGGCTGCTCGAGCGCATGACGGGCAGCCCCGTGGTCACGCTCAACCGCGCGGTCGCGGTCGCCATGGTCGAGGGACCGGTCGCGGGGCTCGTGGTCCTCGACGGGCTCGGCCCGGTCCCGGGCGACCCGCACCGGGTCGACGTCGTCCGCGCGCACCTCCTGGAACGCGCCGGGCGCCCGACGGCGGCGCTCGAGCACTACCGTCGGGCGGCGGCCCGCGCGACGAGCCTTCCCGAGCAGCGGCACCTGGCCGCCCAGGTCGCGCGCCTGGCAGCGACCGCGGGCTGACCCGCCGCGCACGACCTCCTCGGGGTCCCTAGGCTGGGCCCAGGGCGCCCTCGACCGTCACCCGGACGCCGCCCGCTCGAGCGGGCGAGGCACCCGGAACCGAGGCGGGCACATGAGCACCACACCGGAGGGCGCCGCTCCCGAGTCCACGGGGAGCCGCCGGCTCATGCTGCTGCTCGCGGCGGCGATGTTCGTCCTGGTCGTCGACACGTCGCTCATGAACGTGTCGATCTCGGCGGTCGTCGACGACCTGGGCACCACCGCGAGCGGGGTGCAGTCCGCGATCGCCCTCGAGGCGCTGGTCTCGGCGGCGTTCATCCTCATCAACAGCAAGGTGGGCGACCTGATCGGCCGCAAGCGGGCCTACGTCCTGGGCCTGCTCGCGTACGCGACCGGTGCGCTGGCCATGACGCTCGCGCAGAGCCTCATGGCGATCGTCGTGTTCTGGGCGATCGTGGGTGGGCTGGGCGCGTCGTTGCTGCTGCCCGCGATGCAGTCGCTGATCCACGGCAACTTCTCGGGCACGGACCAGAAGAAGCCGTACGCGCTGGTCGGGGCGTCGGCCGCGATCGCCGCAGCGGTCGGCCCGCTCCTCGGCGGGTTCGTCACGACCTACCTGTCGTGGCGGGTCGGGTTCGCGCTCGAGGTGGTCATCATCGCGGTCGTCCTGAGCCAGATCGGCCTGGTCCGGGACGTCCCGTTCACGGGCTCCCGACAGGTCGACGTCGTGGGCGCGGTGCTGTCCGTGATCGGCATGGGTGGTGTGGTGCTCGGGATCCTCGTCTGGCAGGAGGGCGGCGAGCTCGTGGGCGTGCTCATGGCCGTCGGGGTCGTCGCGCTCGTGCTGCTCGCGCGATGGCTGCAACGCCGCAAGCGTGCGCACCGGGTCCCGCTCCTCGACCCGGACCTGTTCCGCCACCCGCACTTCACGACGGGCGTCACGGGGCAGATGCTGCAGCAGATCACGCTGGGCGGCGCGATGATCGCGCTTCCGCTCTTCTTCCAGATGACCCTCGAGTACGACGCGCTCCAGGCCGGACTGTCCCTCGCCCCCCTGTCCCTGACGATGTTCGCGGCAGCGGTCGTGGCGGGCAGGCGTTCGGGAGCTCGTCGTCCCGCGGCGATCATCCGCACGGGCTTCCTCCTGGCGAGCATCGGGATCGGGCTCGTCATCCCGTTCGTCCCCCGCGTGGACAGCGGGTGGTACCTCGTCCTCCCGCTCGCGATCACCGGCTGCGGACTGGGCCTGCTGGTGTCGCAGCTCAACAATTACACGCTCGCGCCCGTCGAGGAGGAGCGTGTCAGCGAGGCGGCAGGCGTCAACTCGGCCGCGGGGTCGTTCGGTCTGTCGTTCGGTCTCGCCATGGCCGGGGGCATCATGCTCGCCGCGCTCTCGCTGGGGTTCACGCAGATGACGCAGAGCAGCGAGGTCATCCCGGCCGCCGAGCAGCAGCAGATCGCCGCCACGCTCGAGGAGGACGCGGAGGTCATGAGCACGGCCCGGCTCGCCGAGCAGATCACGGGGCAGCCCCCCGAGGTCGAGGCCGAGGTGCTGGCCATCAACGACCGCGCCCGCAACCGGTCGCTGCAGGTGGCCCTGCTTGTCCCGCTCCTCGCCGGGCTGCTGGGGCTGGCCAACTCGTTCCGCATGCTGCGCCTGCCGGACCAGACGCCCCGCTCGTCGCTCGACGGCCTGGACCTGGGCTGACCGGGCGGGCCTGTCCCCGTGCCGTCACGGTCGCGCCGGGCCGGGGAACCCCGTCCAGCGCAGATCGGTCGGCAGGTGGGCCATGTCGTTGAGCACCGCGAGGGTGGGGGGCAGCCCGGCCCGGTACTCGACGAGCGTGAGCGCGGCGTTGGCGCTGCTCAGGCCGAGCCAGCGCGCGGGCGGCGCGTCCAGGGCGTGCCGCACGAGCCACGCGATCGGGTAGTCGTGCGTGACGAGCACCTCGTGGACGTCGTCGCTGCCGTGGACCGCCGGGTCGGGCGCCGACGCGAAGCGTGCGACCAGCGCGTCGGCGGTCCGGCGCCCCGCGCTCGCCTCGGCCTCGTCCCAGCCGTCGAAGAACCCGGCCCAGGACCGGGGCATCTCGTCGGGCGGCGGGACGTAGGGGACGTGGTCGACGAGCTCTGCCGCCTCGCTCGTGCGCGCCTGCGGCAGATACCTGGCCAGCTCGCGCGCGCTCGCGGCGGCGCGGGGGAGAGGGGAATGCCAGACGGCCGTCACGGGCACCCGGGCGAGGCGCTCGCCCACCAGCCGCGACTGCCGGCGACCGACGGCGGTGAGCTCGCCGAACGCGTCGGCCGCGCCGTGCCGGACGAGGTAGAGATGTCGTGCTCCCACGGACGGTCCTCTCAGGGGTCAGGTGTTCGCGGGAGGTGCAGGAGACGTCGACGTGCTCGACCCCGTCGTGACCGTGCCGCTCGAACCGTCGACCGTGACGATGCCGCCGTCGGGGATCGACGTGGTCGCTCCGGGGACGCCCAGGACCGCGGGGATGCGGCGCTCGCGGGCCACGATCGCCGCGTGCGACAGCACGCCCCCGGTCTCGGTGACGACTCCCGCGGCGACGTGGAGCAGGGGAGTCCACGCGGGGTCGGTGAACGGGCAGACCAGGACGTCGCCCGGACGCACCCGCGAGAAGTCGGACGCGTCGCGGACGATCCGCGCGGGCCCGGTCGCCGCGCCACGACTTCCCGGGATGCCGGTCAGGACCCCGTTCCCCGGGTCCTGATCCGGCGGAGCGGGCGCCGGTGACCACGAAGGGAGGTCCGCAGTGACGGGCCGGGCCTGCAGGATCCAGAGAGTCTCCCCGGCCAGGGCCCACTCGACGTCCTGGGCCCCGCCGAGCGCCTCGACGACGCGCTGCCCCAGGTGGGTTAGCCGTCGGGTGGTCGCATCGTCGAGCACGGGGCGGTCCCGGTCGTCCGCGCCCACCGGGGTCGCGACGACCCCCGGGCCCCTCCGGTCGAGCCGGGTCCCCTTGCGGCCGACGGTGAGCTCGACGGCACCGTCACCCCGGACCCGGTAGGAGTCCGGGGTGACCCTGCCCTCGACGACGCTGGGCCCGAGTCCCCACGAGGCCTCGATCTCGGTCGTGCCGCCCGGCGCGGCGGGGGCGAACAGGACCCCGGAGGCGTCGGCGTCCACGAGGCGCTGGACCAGGACTGCCATGGATGCGCCGTCGTCCGACGCGTCCTGCGCGCTGCCTCGGCGGTAGGCGGTCGCCCGCGGCGAGTGCAGCGAGGCCCAGCAGGTGCGCACGGCGTGCGCGACGGCGTCGGGACCCTGGACCGCGAGGAACGACTCGTGCTGCCCCGCGGCCGACGCGCGCGCCGTGTCCTCGCCTGCCGCCGACGAGCGCACGGCGACGGGCGGGTCGCCCAGCGCACGGAGCCCTCGTGCCAGCGCGTCGACCAGGGAAGTGGGGAGCGGGACGCCGGCGTCCGACCGGCCGGGCTCAGCGGCGGGACGCCGGGCCACGAGCCCGTGCACGTCGAGCGGCACGCCGAAGGGGACGACGAACCCGTCGGGCACCGCGAACCCCGCGCGCGCGAGCATCCCGAGCGTGCCTGCCTTGCCTCCGCACGTCTCCCGCTCCGCCTGTGCGAGGGGGATGATCATCCGTACCGCCTTCAACAGATTGTTGACAACAATCTGTTGATTGTGCAGGATCGTCGCATGTCACGCAAGAAGGACCTGGGCAGCGCAGGGCACGAGACGGCGGGTGCCGACCAGGACCAGGCGCGCCGCGAGCACGACGCGCGCACCCACCTCCTAAGCCTCGGTGCGGACGCGCTCGCGGACCGCCCGTGGCAGCCTGCCCCCGTGCCGCCGTCGGCCGTGGACCTCGCGCGCTTCGCGCTCTGGCGCTCGTCCGAGCTGGCTCCGACCGACCTGCTCAGCGCGCTCGCGCTCCTGCCCGCGGCCCGGGCGGAGGTGGCCGGGCTCGAGGACGCGCTGCTGTTCACGGCCCGCAGCGCGGGACTGACCTGGGCCCAGATCGCCGACGCGATGGGATTCAACTCGCCGCAGGCGTGCCAGCAGCACTACCAGCGGCTCGCGGCCAAGCAGGAGGAGCGCACGTGACCCAGGACTCGCCCGTCGACCTGCTCGTCCTGCACGCCGTGCGCGTGGTCGGGTTCGCCGACGTCCCGTCGCTCGCCCGCCGGTTCGGGACAGACCAGGACGAGACGGGGGAGCTGCTCGAGGACGCCGAGGCGCGCGGCTGGGTCCAGCGATCGGGCTTCGCGGGCCTCGCGGGGTGGTCGCTCACGGTCGCGGGGCGCGTCGAGAACGAGCGGCAGCTCGCGGCCGAGCTCACGCGCACGGGGCGCGCCGAGGACGTGCGGGAGGTCCACCGCGACTTCCTCCCGCTCAACGCGCGGTTGCAGCAGGCGTGCACGTCCTGGCAGCTGCGGCCCACGTCCGGCGACCGCCTCGCCGCCAACGACCACACCGACCCGGCGTGGGACGCCGAGGTGCTGGGCGAGCTCGCCGCGCTCGACCGCGCGCTCGCACCGCTCGTGCGACGGCTCGGCGACGTGCTCTCCCGGTTCTCGGGCTATGACGTGCGTTTCTCCGCCGCGCTCCACCGGGTGCAGGCGGGCGACGGCGGCTGGGTCGACCGCACCGACGTCGAGTCGTGCCACCGGGTGTGGTTCGAGCTCCACGAGGACCTCGTCGCGACGCTCGGCGTCGACCGGGGCGCAGGGGTCTGAGACGGCCGCGCGCCCCGCATGCCCGACCAGGTCACCCCGCCCCGCGCGGTCGGTCGAGCGGCGGTACGGCGGCCGGTCGGGGGGACCGCGGTGCGCGCCGCGTCCGTGACAGGACGGTCCTCTGACGACCGTAGACGGTGGTGGGGCGACTCGCAGTCCCCAGGGCTGCCCGGGCGCCCCAGAGGCCGGCGGTGCACGTGGAGCGCACGGTGGACGGATCCACATCGGTTTCACCGAGGAGGCTCGAGATGTATCTGCACGTGCAGCGACTGATCAACGACATCGTGGCGGACGAACCCGACCCGGCGGCCGCGAACGCCCTCCAGGAAGGCCTGGGTGGCCAGTTCGGCGAGATGCGGACGATGATGCAGTACCTGTTCCAGAGCATCAACTTCCGCGGCCCGACGGGCAAGCCGTACCGGGACCTGCTCCAGGGGATCGGGACCGAGGAGATCAGCCACGTCGAGCTGATCGGCACGACGATCGCTCGACTCCTCGACGGTTCACCGCGCTACAACGGGAAGAAGACCGACCCCCTGGACACGCCCGGAGCCGGCGGGAAGACACCGCTCGACCTGGCCCTGGGGGAGGGCAACATCCATCACTACCTGGTCGCCGCTCAAGGTGCCCTGCCCGTCGACGCAGCCGGCAACCCGTGGAGCGGCAGCTACGTCTACAACTCGGGGAACCTCGTCCTGGACCTGCTCTACAACCTGATGCTCGAGTCCACGGGACGTCTGCAGAAGTGCCGGATCTACGAGATGACCGACAACAAGACCGCCCGGTCGACGATCTCCTACCTGATCGTCAGGGATCAGGCGCACGAGAACGCCTATGCCCGGGCCCTCGAGACGCTGGGTGTCGACTGGGGCAAGCTGCTGCCCATACCCAAGACGAACGCTGAGAAGTTCCCCGAGGTCAAGAAGCTCGTCGACCTGGGGCTTCAGTCCAAGCAGTACACGTTCGACCTCGAGGGTGCCTCGGAGGCCGGGCGGATCTTCCAGGGGATGTCGCCCTCGAACGACGGGACGGAGCTCGACGCGACCGAGCAGGCCCCGCCCGGCGTGCCGTCGACCATCGCCCGGGAACGGTACGAGGAGTTCTCTCCCGGTCTCGATCCCGAGCTCCTCGCGCTCATCCAGGCGACGGCCGACCTCGAGATGGCCACGGCTGCAGAACCCCTGTTCGCACCGACGAGCAGGGGCTAGTGCGGGTGACGTGGCGCGTCTCACCACGGCTCGCGCTGCGAGGCCTCTGCCCCGCGGCCACGATGGAGGAAGCGCACTGCGCTGAAGGAAGCTGAAGGAACGAGCATCGAGGAGGACTACATGGCTGTCCGCAAGGAGCTGCCCGAGTACACCGTCCCGTCGCTGACCCTGGAGGACGGGGGGAAGGTCGCCGCGATCCTGCAGGGGCGTCTCCACGCGCTCAACGATCTGGCGCTGACGCTCAAGCACATCCACTGGAACGTGGTGGGTCCGCACTTCATCGCGGTCCACGAGATGATCGACCCGCAGGTCGATGCCGTTCGCGAGATGGTGGACAGCACGGCCGAGCGCATCGCCACGCTGGGCGTCCCGCCGCGCGGCACGCCGGGTGCGATCGTCGCCGAGCGCACCTGGGAGGACTACAGCCTGGGCCGTGCGTCGACGATCGCCCATCTCGGTGCCCTCGACGAGGTCTACCGGGGCGTCATCGCCGACCACCGCCAGGCCGCCGCCGACACCGAGGACCTCGACACCGTGACCAACGACCTCCTGGTCGGTCACCTGCGCGACCTCGAGCTGTTCCACTGGTTCGTCCGCGCGCACCTCGAGTCCTCGGGTGGAGAGCTCTCGACCTCGGGCGCGACGACCGAGACCGGTGCCGCTCGCAAGGCGGAGGCCGCAGCCAAGAAGGAAGCCTGACCGACGACGCGCCGTCCCCCTGCTCGCACCTGCGGGCAGGGGGACGCGTCGTCCCTGGACCCGTGCGGTGGTGACGGGTCCGGTGCGTCCGGGAGGCGCCGTCGGCCCGGTACGCGGCCGACTCAACCGACCCGAGATGCCGGCACGAGATCCTCCCGCAGGTGCCGCGCGTACCCGCCGGGAGTGCGACCCGTCGAGCGGCCCGACGTCAGGACGCAGCCCGCGTCCGAGGCGACGACACGGGCGCCCGCGAGCCGGGCGCGCTCCACCAGGCCCACGTCCTCGTGCTCGGCGACCCCCGGAAACCCGCCCGCCGCGAGATAGACGTCCGCGCGGATCCCCAGGTTGGCGCCGTGCACGTGCCCGTTCGCGTGGCCCGGGGCGTGGGTCGCGACCCATGCCTCGCGCTGCTCCGCAGAGAGGTCCGCGAAGTCCGGGCGCACCGTGCCGATCACCACGTCCGCGCCGTCCTCGGCCAGATCGAGCTGGTGGGTCAACCACGGTGCGGGGACAGCAGAGTCCGCATCGGTGCTGACGACCCAGGAGCCTGACCCACCCGGGCCCAGTCGCTCGAGCGCTGCGGCGACGCCCGAGGCGCGTGCTGCTCCGACCCTGCGGTGGCACGTCTCGATCACGGTGAACGGTGCAGCTCTCGCGATCCTCGCCGAGCCGTCCGCGCAGTCGTCGAGGACGATCACGACCTCGACCCGGACCGTGGGCCGCGCGCTCCTCAACGCTCCGACGGCCACCCCCAGCGCGGCGAGGCACCGGGGCAGCAGCGATTCCTCGTCGTTCACCGGGACGACGACGGCGAGCCCCGTCACCCGGTCCGCCGGGGTCATGCGAGCCCCTCCGCGGTGGCCACGGACACGGCAGGGGGGCGGACGAGGACGTCGAGCACGAAGTCCTGCTCGAGGTGACGTGCGAGCCGGGCGAGACCAGGTCGGGCGGCCAGGGCGGCGTGCACCTCGTCCCCGCCGAGCGGGTACCCGGCGACCGGGTGCCGCCAGTGGCAGGCGACCAGCACGCCGTCGTCGCTCATGGACTCCAGGGCCCGGTCGATCACCGTTTCCAGGTCGGTTGCGCTGAAGTAGTAGCCGACCTCGGAGAGGACCACGAGGTCGAACCGCCCCGGGGGCCACTCTCGCGGCACCTCGAGGCGCAAGAGCTCCACGGCCTGCCCGAGACGCCTGCGGGCCGCGTCGAGCGGAGCCTGCGCGAGGTCGACACCCGTCATCCGGTCGCACCGGGCGGCCAGGGAGGCCGTCAGGACCCCGGTCGAGCAACCGATCTCCACCCCGGCCCGGAAGCGAGGCCGAGGCAGCGCGGCGAGCGTCAGATCCCGCTTCCTCCTCTCGTACCACCGGGTCTCGAACCCCCACGGATCGCTCCGCCCCCGGTAGAAGTCGTCGAAGAAGGCCACCGGAAGAGTCTCCGCCGTGGTCCTGGCGGCAGCCTGGCCGGGGGCAGCGCTCCGCGGCTCGTCCGCGACGAAGACCTCCACCTCACGCTCGGAGCGCAGGAGCATCTCGGGGCCGACCACCGCGGCGTCTCGGGGGTCGGGCGAGAGGGGGCTCACCTGGGACCGGTACGCCGACACAGCCCGGGACTTGGCGGCCCTCTCGTCCGGTGTGAGCGTCAGCCGTCTCATCGTCACCTGGTCGCTGACGTCATCGGGAGAGGCCCAGTGCCACCACCAGATCGGGTACTCCACCAGCTGCGCATCCTGTTCCGCAGCGACCGCGGCCGCCACCTCGCCCGCGATGCGGTGGTCACGGTGTCCGTCCCCGCGCCACGGCGCGCACAGCAGCGGCCGGCCCGGTGGGGCCACGGTGGGCGCTCTGTCGCTCGGTCCGACCGAGACCAGGACCTTGCTCAGCTCCTGGTGCAGCGCGGCCCGATGCTCGCGCAGGCCGCCGTCGGGCAGGCCCAGGAAGCGCACGTCGGCGTCTGGTGCCATGCAGGCGACCGCCTCGACCAGCTCGAGGCGACGCCGTGCTGCGAGGTCCGCCGGAGAGTGGGTCGGGGAGCCGGGGTGCGACCCCTCGCCGTCCGTCGCGACGACCACGGTGACAGGAGTTCCTCGGCGCGAGGACCGTACCAGGAGGCCCGCGGCCCCGAGCGCCTCGTCGTCGGGGTGCGCAGCGAGCACGACGAGGTGCGGGGTGGCCGCGGACACCACGAGTGGGGGCAGACGGTCGAGGAACCCGCTGGCGCGCCACGCGGCCTCGGTGGTCCCGGCGTCCCGGTGGTCGAACCTCACCACGGTGCGCTCGTGCGGGCGACGAGATCACGTCCGAGCGAGGCGTCGTCGCGCTCGGCATGGTGCTGGCGCACGTAGAGCGTGAGGTCGGCGAGCCGGCGCGCGTAGCCCTCGTCGACGGTCATCGGCCCTGGACCCAGAGCGTGGGAGCAGTGCTTCACCGTCTCGTCCACGGCCCGGACCACGACACCTCGCGCTCGACGGGCGAGCACCCCCGGCGCGAGGGCCTCGGTCGTGGCCTCGTCGACGAGTCGGCTCACCTCTGCGAGCGAGGCCCGGGCGCCCGAGAGAGCGACGTCGACCGCGCCCAGGTGGGCGAGCGCGAGCTGATCAGGGTCTCGACGCTGCGTCGACGCGAAGAGCTCGCGTGCCAGGCCCACGGCCCCGCCCCACCAGCAGGCGGCGACACCGATGCCGCCCCACGCAAAGCCCGGCCGCTCGAGGTACCACCCCGGGCCGCCGACAGGCACCGCGCGGGCCGCCCGCAGACGCACGGGCGCACTGACGATCTCCGGGAGCCCTCGAGCCACCCATGGTCCCGGGTCGGGGCTGACCTCCGGTGCCCGGAGGTCGAGGGCGAACAGCCGACGTCCGTCCCCGGCCCATGCGGTCACGAGTGCGTGGGAGAGGGAGTCGGCGAGCGAGCACCACGGCTTGGTGCCGGTCAGCTGCCAGCCTTCGGTCGACCATGCCGCCTCGAGGCGTACCCCGGGCCCCTCGGCGGCGAAGACCCCCCAGGTGCTGTCCTCGTCGGCGCCGATCGAGGCCAGGTCGACGCCACCGGGGACCTGGGCAAGGATCGAGAGGGCGTCGAGGTGCGGCTCGAGCACGCGGGCCACCCCGACGTCCACCGCTGCGGTCGAGGCGAGCAGCTCCCAGGGCTCGAGCACCCCTGCGGTGCTGGCGACGGGGACGGTCCGCCCGACGCGGGCCGCCCAGGCGAGGGCCGGGCCGACGTCTCCCCGCAGGACGGGGACGTCGGCGAGTGCCGCCGTCAGTCGGAGAGCGCGCCCGGCGTCCGGGCGGGAGGGGTCGAGCACGACGGCGGTGGGCAGCGCCGTGGTGGGCAGTGCGGTCAAGGCGACTCCAGACGGGTTCGAGGTCTCCGCACCGTAGGCCGGGTCGCGACGGCTCGCACGCGGCAGGGACATGTCCTGCGTCGCCGAGGGGGCGACCTTGACACCCTGCCGTGTGTGAGCGCTAACATGCAGCAGACCGGACGGGGGAGATGCCCGGGGCAGGCCACCATGCGCACGGCGCGCCGTCGGGTTGTCGGACGTTCATGCACGGGGCTCGAACGCTCCCGCACTGCACATCGCGGGCATGCCCGAGCCGCACGCTCGACCGGTCAGAGCTCGTGACCTGCACCAGCGGGACCTGCGAGCTCCCCGCAACGTCCGGCCCGTCAGCTGTCGACGGGCCGGTTCCGAACACTGTCGTTCGAACGGAAGAGAGCACGATGAGCACGCACAGAGAAGCGGTCGTCACGCGCCGACCGAGACCGCACCCGGGAGCACGCGCCGTCGCGGCGCTCCTCGGGGCCGCACTGGTCCTCACGGGCTGGGCGCCCGTCGCCGCAGCCGCCGACGCCGGCCTGCCCGCCCCGGTCCTGGACCTGCGCTTCGAGGGGGACCTCGCCGACGTCTCGCCCGCGGCGCACCCGGTCGTGGCCAAGGGGCACGCGGGCTCGACGACGACGAACCTGGGCTGGGTCCCGGGGGTCGCCGAAGGGTCGCAGGCCGTCGAGCTGGGAGGCAGCACGTTCCTCGACCTCGGGGCGTCGACCGACCTGCAGCCCGAGGACCTGACGCTGTCGTTCTGGCTGCGACCCACGGGGAAGATGACCGGTGAGCAGGTCGTGAGCTGGAACAAGGGTGCGTACAACTCGGACGGCTGGTACCTGTCCTCGGAGTCGGACACGTCGCCGCTCGCGCTGTCGATCGGCCCGGCGTCGGGCCAGCCGTACAAGGTCCGGGTGGCCTCGGCCGACCGCGCGTCGTTCCTCCCCGCGGACGAGTGGACGCACCTCGTGGTCACGTACGACGCGGCGACCAAGGACGTGGCGTTCTACCGCAACGGTGAGCAGGTCCCGGCGACCGTCGCGAGCCCGATCGGCTCGGGCGGCGCGACCGGTGTCCTGGGCTCGTCGCCCACGCTGCCCAAGACGATCGGGTTCAACGGTCCGTCCTACAACGGGTCCTACCTGCGGGCGGGGCTGGACCAGTACCGCCTGTACGACGGCGTCGCGTCGCTCGCCGACGTCGTCGGGCTCTACGAGGAGTCCGGACGGGTGATCGACCGCGAGGCGGTCGCGCAGGCCGACGCCGACGGGCTCTCGCTGCCCGAGCGGGTCACGGTCGCGCTCGTCCTCGCGGCAAGGGGCTCGCGGGGCTCGACCATCACGTGGGAGTCGTCGGCTCCCGACGTCGTCGCGACCGACGGCACCGTGACCCGGCCCGCCGAGGGCCAGGACGACGCCGAGGTCACGCTGACCGCCACGGCGCGGTACCTCGACGGGCCGCCCGTGACCCGCGAGCTCCGCGTGGTGGTCCCCGCACTGGTGTCGATGGACCCCCTCGAGAACAGCGGCCTGCCCACGGTCCTGCTGTCCGACGACTTCTTGAACAACGCCGCGTCCAAGGAGCAGGACTACCTCCTGAGCCTGAGCTCGGAGACGTTCCTCTACGAGTTCTACAAGGTCGCCGGGCTCGAGCCCACGACTCCCCAGGGGTACGGCGGCTGGGAGCGCAGCGACGCCGTGAACTTCCGCGGCCACGCGTTCGGGCACTACATGTCGGCCCTCGCGATGTCTTACTCGGGCACGCCCGACGGGGCTACCAAGGAGGCGCTGTCGGCCGAGATCGTCGCGGCCGTCGACGGTCTCGAGCGGGTGCAGGACGCCTACGGGGCGGCCCACCCGGGCAGCGCGGGCTACGTCTCGGCGTTCCGCGAGAGCGTCCTGGACCAGGTCCAGGGCACCGGGCCCTCCGACGAGAACGTGATCGTGCCCTGGTACAACCTGCACAAGGTGCTGGCGGGCCTGCTCGACGTCGCGGAGTACGTCGACGGGCCCACGGGCGACAAGGCGCGCGAGATCGCGAGCGGGTTCGGCCTCTACGTGTCCGGTCGGGTCGCGAAGCTCCCGAGCACCGACGTGCTGCTGCGCACCGAGTACGGCGGCATGAACGAGGCGCTCTACGAGCTGTTCGACCTCACGGGTGACGTCCGCATCAAGGACGCCGCCGAGGCGTTCGACGAGGTGTCGCTCTTCCGACAGCTCGCGTCGGGCCAGGACGTCCTGGCGGGCAAGCACGCCAACACGACGATCCCCAAGCTCATCGGTGCGCTCAAGCGGTACACGGTGTTCACGCAGAACCCCGAGTACTACGACCTGCTGACCCCGCAGGAGAAGGAGGAGCTGCCGATGTACCTCGCTGCGGCCGAGAACTTCTTCGACATCGTGGTCGAGCACCACACCTACGTGACCGGGGCCAACAGCCAGTCGGAGCACTTCCACGCGGCCGACTCGTTGTTCGACCGGGCCGCGAACCAGGGGACCCGCGCCAACGCGGAGACGTCCGAGACCTGCAACGAGTACAACATGCTCAAGCTGTCGCGCGAGCTCTTCCGGCTGAGCAAGGACGTGCGGTACGCGGACTACTACGAGAACACGTTCATCAACACGATCCTCGCCTCGCAGAACCCCGAGACGGGCACCACGACGTACTTCAACCCCATGGCGCCGGGGTACCACAAGGTGTTCAACCTGCCCTTCACCGAGTTCTGGTGCTGCACGGGCACGGGCATGGAGAACTTCTCCAAGCTCGGTGACTCGATCTACTTCACGGGCGAGGGGTCGGTCTACGTCAACATGTTCTTCAGCTCGACGTTCGAGCACGCGGAGCAGAACCTGGTGCTGACCCAGACCGCTAACCTCCCCAACGAGGACACGGTCCGGTTCACGGTCGGCGCGCTCGACGGCGGAGCGGTCGCCGAGGGCACCACGCTGCGCCTGCGCGTGCCCGACTGGATCGCGGGCGAGCCGACCGTGACCGTCAACGGCGCCGCGGTCACCCCGACGCTCTCGCGCGGGTACGTGGTCCTGACGGACGTGCGCGCAGGTGACGTGATCGAGTACACGATGCCGCTCGACGTCACGCTGCACAGCACGGCCGACAACGAGAGCTTCGTGGCCTTCAAGTACGGGCCCGTGGTGCTCAGCGCGGGGCTCGGCACCCGGGACCAGGGCGGCTCGGTGGGCACGGGGATCCTCGTGCGCATCTCGACGTTCGACCCGGAAGCGCAGACGACCATCACCACGGCGGGCATGGACGCGGCCACCTGGAAGGAGCGCCTCGCGGAGAACGTCGTGCGCATCGAGGACTCGGCGGCCGGCGACGTCCAGTTCGTCCTGAAGAACACCTCGGACGCGGGCGACCTGGTGTACGCCCCGCACACCTCGCGCTGGGACGAGCGGTACGGGATCTACATGAACCTCGAGGAGCCCGACGGCCAGGCCGCGCAGGACCGGATCCTGCGGGCCAAGCAGGAGGAACGCGCGAAGGACCTGACGATCGACAGCCTCACGAGCTTCGACAACAACAACTTCGAGAACGCGAAGAACCTGCGCTCGAGCGCGTCGGGCGTCGGGGTCTTCGCGGGGCGCCAGTACCGCGACGCCCAGGCGGGCGGGTGGTTCAGCTACGACCTGGTGATCGACCCGAGCGCGGACGAGAACTACCTGGGGGCGACGTTCTACTCGGGCGACCGCGGGCGCAGCTTCGACGTGTACGTCGACGACGTGCGGCTCAAGACCGTCACCGTGACCGACAAGGCCGAGAGCAAGGACGAGCAGGGCTTCTACGTCGACTCGACCGAGATCCCGGCCCGGTTCCTCGAGCTCGGCCCGGACACCCGCTACAAGAAGGACAGCAGCGGGAACCTCGTCCTGGACGAGGACGGCCAGAAGATCCCCGTCGTCACGGTGCGCTTCCAGTCGACCGGTGGTCTGGTCGGCGGGCTGTTCGGGGTCCGGACGGACAGGTCCGCGGTGTTCGACAGCACCCCTGAGCTCTCGGCGCTCTCGTTCGACACGGGGGTCCTCGCGCCGGAGTTCTCGCCCGCGCGTGCGCAGTACGAGCTGCGCGTCGCACCGGGGACGACGGCGGTCACGCTCGACGCCGACCCGCACGTGGCGAGCGGACTGGTCAGGGTCGACGGGATCCTGGTCGACGACACGATCGGTCGCCGGGTCGCCCTCGCGAGCGACGGTGGCCCGACGACGCTCGAGATCATGGCGATCGCGCAGGATCACACCACGTCGATGACGTACACGGTGACGATCGTCGCGGCCGACGAGCCGGCCGAGACGGTCGAGGTCGCGGTCGACGTCACGCCGCGCTGCGTCGCGGGCAGGGCCCAGCTCGCGGTGCGGGCCGTCAACGGTGAGGCGGTGCCGGTCGACGTGAAGATCACGACGGCGTCGGGCGCGAAGTCCTTCACCGGGGTCGCGCCGGGCAAGAGCGCGTCCCAGACGTTCGCCGTGCGGACCGCGAGCCTGGCCGCGGGCAGCGTGAGCGTCACGGCGAGCGCGGTCCTCGACGGCTCGGCCGTGACCAGCGTCGTCGAGGTCGAGCACGACGCGCTCACCTGCGGCTGACGGCCGGGCGCGTCGGTGCGGCCGGGCAGACGTCCCGGCCGCACCGGCGCGCGGCCGTCGGTTCCGGTCCAAAGCCACGGCCCGACGGCGTGCCCCGGCACCCCGCGTCCGTCCGGGGATCGGGGACCGGGGGCACCCGCGCCTCGCGGCCCGTGCCCGGACGAGTCAGGACGCGGGCGACATGCCCGCGGTCGGGTCCTGCGCCGTCGGCTCCTGCGCCTGCCCGGGCGCCCGCTCGGAGGCGGTGTGCCCGACGTCCGCGTGCCGGCGCGTCGGCCACCAGAACGCGCGCCCCTCGAGCGCGGACAACGCCGGGACCAGCAGCGGGGCCATGAGGAACGCCGCGACGACGATCCCCACCGCGACCCCGAACCCCAGCTCGGCCAGGTTCGCGATGCCCGTGAGCATGAGCGAGGCGAACGTGCAGGCCAGGATGATCCCGGCCGCCGCGGCCGTGGGCGCGTCGTGCGTGATCGCGGTGCGCGCGGCCTCGCGCGCGCCGGCCCCGGCCCGGTACTCCTCGTGCATGCGCGCGGCGATCAGGATGTTGTAGTCGGTGCCGATCGCGACGACGAACAGGTACAGCACGATCGGGATCGAGAAGTCGATGCCCCCGTACCCCAGGGCGTGCAGGTAGAGCAGGACCACGGCTCCGAGGGTCGCGGTGAAGGTCAGGGCCACGCACACCAGCAGGTTGACCGCCCCGAGCAGCGCGGTCAGGAGCAGGCCGAGGATCACCACGATGATGACCGCGGCGATCGGGAAGACGCGCCCGGTGTCGGCGCGGAGCTGGTCGCGCACGTCGACGAACGCGGACGTCTGGCCGCCCACGTAGACCTCGGCCCCCGGGACCGACCCGTGCGCGGCCTCGCGCAACGGGCCCTCGACGGTCGCCATGGCCGCGTCGGAGTACGGGTCGTCCGCGAGCACCACGGTCACCAGCGCGGCGGTGCCGTCGGTCGTGACGGAGGGCGGGGCGACGGTCGAGACGCCGGGCACCGCGGACAGGCTCGTGGCGAGGGTCGTCAGCGCGGTCGGGTCCAGCGGAGCGGAGCCCACGACGTAGACCTGCGTGGGGCTCAGAGCACCGGCCGGGAACGACGCGTCGAGCGTCGTGTAGGCCTGGCGCGAGGCGGTGCTCGCGGGGAGCTCGTCGAGCGTGTCGTACGTCGCCTGGTAGCCCGAGGCGAACAGCGTCAGGACCACGAGCACGGCGCCCACCCCGAGCGCGGGCACGACGGGGCGGCGCGCCGTGAACCTTCCCACCGCCGCGAACGGGCTGCGCGCGGGCTCGCGGCCAGGACCGAGCGGCCAGAACAGCGACCGGCCGAGCAGCGCGAACAGCGCGGGGATCAGCGTCAGCGCGGTGAGCAGCATGACGGCCACGGCCACGATCAGCCCGGGCGCCAGCGTGCTCAAGGACTCGAGCCGCGCGAACAGCAGCGCCGCGAACGCGCCGATCACGGTCAGTGCCGACGAGGCCACGACGCGCCCGACGACCCCCACCGAGGCCTCGAGCGCCTCGCGGTGCGTCTCGCCGCGGCGCAGGTGCTCGCGGTAGCGGAACAGGACGAACACGATGTAGTCGGTGCCGATGCCGAACAGGACCACCACGAGGATGGGCTGCAGGGTGTCGCTCACCTGGAAGTCGAGCAGGTCGGCCAGCAGGGCCGTGAGGCCCGTGACGACCGAGAGCACGACGCCGATCACGACGATCGGGATCACCGCGATCAGGGGGCTGCGGAAGACCAGCCCCAGGAGCAGCACGATGAGCAGCACGGTCGCGATCGTGATGGTCCGCTCGGCGCTCGCGTAGGCCGAGGTCGTGTCGACCTGGATCGCGGCGTTGCCAGTGAGCGCGCTCGTGAGCCCGCTCCCCGCGAGCGCCTGGTCGGACGCGGTCCGCAGCGCCGGGACGGCGTCGTCGACGGCCTCGTCGCCCGGCTGTCCGTCGAACGCGACCGACAGCGCCGCGGTCAGCCCGTCCGTCGAGAGGGACTGCGGGGTCTCCTGCACCGAGACGACGCCGGGGATCGCGTCGGTGCCCAGCGTGGTCGCGAGTCCCGCGACGGTGGTCTGGTCCGCGGCGGTCAGGGCCGCGCCGTCGTCGCGGACGACGACCAGGCTGCCGGTGGCCCCGGACTGCGCCGGGAAGCTCGCATCCCCCGCGGCCTGGGCCTCGACCGACTCGAAGGTGCTCGGCAGGAACGACTGCTGGTTGCCCGTGGTGTAGTCGTCGAGGCTCGGCGCGAACACGATGACTGCGGCCGCCAGGACGATCCAGGTGCCGATGACGCGCCACGGGTGAGCGATCACCGTTCGAGCGATGCTGCCGAACATGGGCGTGCCTTCCCCTCGGGAGGATCCCGGGTACTCGACCTCTCCAGGGTGGCACCGGCGGATGGGCACGACAACCGGGGCGCCCGGGGACCTCCGGGGCCCCCGGGTCAGGGTCCGGCGGGACCCTCGAGGAGCGCCGCACGGATCGCCTCGACGCCGATCCGCACCTCCTCGAAGCTCGTGGACAGCGGGGACAGGCCGAGCCGCAGCCCGTCGGGTCGGCGGAAGTCCGGGACGACGCCCTGCTGCCACAGCCGCGGGACCACGCGCTCGAACTCCGCATGGTCGATCGTGACGTGGCTGCCGCGCCGGTCCGCGTCGCGGGGTGAGGCGACGGCGACCCCGAGCGGGACCAGCAGCTCGTCCACGAGGTCGAGCGCGAGTTCGGTGAGCCGGACCGACTTGGCCCGCACACGCTCCATCCCGGCGTCGGCGAGCAGGTCGAGCATGTCCTGCATCGCGAGCATCCCCACGACCGCGGGCGTCCCGCTCAGGAACCGCCGCACCCCCGGGTGGGGTGCATACTCGGGGCCCATCTCGAACGGCGCGGCGCTGCCCATCCAGCCCTGGATCGGCTGGGTCAGCGTCGCCTGCAGGTCCGCGCGGACGTAGCCGAACGCGGGGGACCCGGGGCCGCCGTTCAGGTACTTGTAGGTGCAGCCCGCGGCGAGGTCGACGCCCCAGGCGTCGAGCTCGACCGGGACGGCCCCCGCCGAGTGGCACAGGTCCCACAGCACGAGCGCCCCGGCGTCGTGGGCGAGGCGCGTGATCGTCGCGGCGTCCGCGAGGTGCCCTGAGCGGTAGGCGACGTGGCTGAGCAGCACGAGCGCGGTGCGCGGCCCGACGGCGTCCGCGACCTGCTCGGCGGTCACGCCGCCGTCGTGGGCCGGTGCGATCCAGCGCAGGGTCGCGCCCCGCTCGGCCGCGACGCCCTGGAGGACGAAGCGGTCGGTCGGGAAGTTCCCGCTGTCGAGCACGATCTCGGTGCGGTCCGGGCGGGCCTCGAGCGCCGCGCGCACGAGCTTGTAGAGGATCACGGTCGTCGAGTCGCCCACGAACGTCTGGCCGGGCGCGGCCCCGAGCACGGTCGCCCCGATCCGGTCGCCGACGCTCAGCGGCAGCTCGTACCAGGACTCGTCCCAGCCGCGGATCAAGCGGGCTCCCCACTGCTCGGTCGCGAAGCGCGCCAGTCGGTCGGCGCTCGCGTGCGTCGGGCGCCCGAGCGAGTTGCCGTCGAGGTAGGCCACGACGTCGTCGGACGCGACGAACGCGTCCCGGAAGGGCGCGAGCGGGTCCGAGGCGTCGAGCAGGGCGGCGCGCTGCGCGGGAGTGCTCGGGCGTGCCTGCGGGGAGGCGGCGGGGGAGTCGGTCACGGG